>CATZGB010000012.1 GCA_958418815.1 uncultured Bacteroidales bacterium
TAATGCCGACTTGAAAATCTATAATCAAGTCGGCTTTTTTCGGACGGATACGAAAAATCAATATTTCAAGTGATTTTTTTGAAGCCTGCATCCTTGCGTCCTTCAACAATCGACAACACGTTTCGTCTCTAATGAAAAACGGCCGGCCCAGGAAAGGGCAGGCCGTCATAGGGAGGCGTTCAGGTCTATCGTGGCATAGACCAAGCCGTGAATCGTCAGCGGACAATCACTTTGAAAGTGAGTGTGCCGACACGAACCATATAGACCGACGGAGCAACAGCCATACGGGTGTTCCCGACAGCAGAGAGTATCGTGCGCCCGTCGACAGTGAAGATGTCGACCCTGAGACCGTCGGCATCGCTGACAGTGATGACGCGGCCCTCGGCTTTCACCCTCGGCCCGGCGGGAGATGCAACCCCCTCCACATTGGATTTCTCCAGCAGCAGAGGCTCGGAGAGTTCTGATTCACCCTTGTCGTAGACTGCGGTCACATGATAGGTGTGTGGCCCCTCCTGCACATCGGAGTGGATGTGGACGGTATTCTCAATGGCCGCGTCGTTGACACGCTCGCCGTCGCAATAGACATTATAGCCCTGAAGCACTCCGTCGAAGCCTTCGAGACGTTTGAAGGTGACATCGTCGACAAGCAGCATGAAGGAATCCCCGGCGCATGACCTGATGGCGAAATGGCGGGTTCCGGCGGGAAGGGTCACCTTGTATTCGGTCCACTCCTTAGGCACTGTGACGGCTTCCATCACACACTCGTAAGCGTCAAGATTGGTGGCATCGTCACAACCGGTCGCATAGACCTCTATCTTCTCAGGGTAACTGCTGTTATAGCTACGGGCATAGAATGAAATCTCCTGCTGCTCGCCTGTCAGGCGGGGCGAGACGGCCCAGTCATCGAGATCTCCCCGGAGGGCATAAAGACAAGCGAGATACTTCTTGCCGCTGTGGGCCTCGAAGGAAGCCTTGGATTCATCGCCGTCATCAAGTAGGTCGGTGTCGAAAATGAAGAACGAGCTTTTCTCCCGGGATGGATGGCCGGGAATCTCAAGGCCGGTGAAACCGCCGGCGGGGGCCTGGTCGTTGTCGATGAAAATCCATCCGGCATATTCGTCGGCGAAGCTTTCGGCCGATTCGAATGTCTCGGTGGTCTCCACGACGGTCTGCTCGGGAATCTCAGGGGCCTGCCAGGTGAGGCTCAACCCCTCGCTCACATTCTCTCCGGCCAAGCTTGTGGGCACCGGGTAGTCGACCACGACACGGTTGACCGTCGCCGCCCCCTGATTGTTGGCCTCGTTGCCGTCAGCCTCATAGTGGATCATGGCGGTATAGACTGCCGTGGGATTGTCATGAAGCCCGATGCTGGAGGTGAACTCCAACCGCGCCGACTCGTCGAATGCAAGGCCGTTTTCAAAAGCACAGGTCTCAATCAGCTCTCCGTCGCGCAAGAGGCTCACAGAGAACTCGTCAACATCCTGGGTCCCTTCGTTGACGATGTCCACTGAGATGGGGAAAGTCGCGCCGGTGGCCACCTTTTTTGGAGCGGCAATCTTGACTGATAAGTCAAAGGGCACTTCGTTGTAGATCGTGACAGCATCATACAGGTTGTAAACGAATCCGACGGCTTCGCCGATGATGCGTACACGGATGGTCTGCCCGGCGAAATCCTGCAAGGAATAACGCAGACGATTCCACGCGTTTTCCTCGGGTAGTTTCTCGTAATGGGCGAACTCATCGAGGGTGACGATCTGGTCGTCGGCGGTCAGCACCTGCACGGTGGTCTTGTTCATGTCGGGGAGGGCATTCTCGCCGACCAGCCGATAGACAAAGAAACTCAGCATTGGCGATTCGCCGCTGACAGCGATGTTGCCGGTAAGCATAGCCCCCACGCCTCCGGAATTCTGGTTCTGAATCACGAAATAAGAGTCATCACCGTCGGCGGCCGTGATGCCAAGCGAGGCGCTGGAGCCAACGCCCACATTGCCGCTGCCCTGCACGAACAGCGCATAATCCTGGAGCGACCCGGCATTGGTGTATGTCACCGGCATTTCGTAGTCGTGGCCAAGCAGAATCTGCGCCCCGACAAGGCCACTCATCTTGCCACGGTTGCAGGCAGCGAGACCATACACCACTATTTCTTGATTATCAGGCATATCCACCTCCATACCATATTCACAAGAGGTGATATCCTCGGCGAGGATGCCGGCGGGATAACCGTTCTCAATGGCAAACAGCACATAGGTGATGTTTTCGGCGGGGAGCTGATGGCCGGCCACATCGGTGGTCACGGCGTTCCAGGTGAAACGCAGGGTGTTGTCGCCAGACCTCATCACGGTGAAACCGGAGGGGGCAGATGCGGCCAACGGGCCGATGAATGCCGAGGCCGAAGCTTTCGGCCCTGTGCCGGTGGCGTTGGAGCAGACCACGGTGTAGGTATAGTCCCCCTCAGACTCCACCGTGTCCTCAACAGAAACCGCCTCGCCGACACCCGCCGTCGCGGTCTTAACCATCCGGTCTCCACAGAGCAGGGTGTAGGTCAATTCACCCTCAAGGTCATCGTCGAGAATGCTCTTGACCGGCAGGGAGAAGGTGATGGTGGCCGTAAGGTCGCCCACGGTGCTGGGATTCACGGCCATGTCTGACACGGCAGCCGGAATGAGGCACGATGACAGCTCCTCGATCTCATATTTCGACATCTTCAGGCGGTTCATATTGGGCTCGGACAGGGCGTGGAAACCGATATTGTACATTCCCGATTCAGGACAAAGGAAGAATCCCTCCTGCACCATATCGTCGTTTGTGTTGAAAACCATCACATTGGCCACGCTTATGGTCATGGCGTCGGCGGTTATGCCCTGCCCCGCCTTGATTTCCATTTTCTCGGGATAGGATTGGCTTCCCTTTGCAGTGGCTTTCACCGAGTAAGCCTTACCTCCGGTCAGCTCGATGCCGGGAGTAAAGAGCCAGTCATCGGCGGTGTTTGAAGAATGGTAGGTGTATTCAGCCACCCTTGACCCATACGACCATGTCTTGCCGTCGTCATTGCCGTCAACCACCACATGCTGGCTGAAAACATCCTTTGAAGAGAACTCGATGGTCACCGGGGCACTGTAATGCCCCAGGGAGATGGTGTTGGAAGCTGTGTCAGACGACTTGCGGTCGCCGTTCTTCGCCCTCACCTTGTAGCCGACGGAAATCACACCGCTGGCAGGCTCGGCCACCTCGAACGAGGCGGAGGTTTCCACGACATCCTCCTTCACCAGTGTGCCATTGAGGTCGGTGATGTCATAACGGATTTCATCGGGATTGAGATACCCCATGTCAGTACCCTCGGTCACGGCATCCCATGTCAGTGTCGCCACTCCGTCAGCCCATGACAGCGACACATTCTGAGGGGCCTTGGGTGTGCCTTTGCCCACAAACACCGACCCCTTCACCTTGGGTGACTCGCCGGCATCGTTGTGGCAATACACCGTGATTTCCTTCATCCCGGCGAATGGGAAAGTGACAGTCTCGGTCACTGTGGCCCCGGCGGTAGCGGAGCCATTCCTGACATCCGACGCGCTTGTGCCGTACTTGACAGTGTAGGAAACCTGCTGGTCGCCAATGGGAGTGCCATCAAAGAGGTGAGTCGGCATCGTCATGGTCACGACAGCATCCATCGAACCCATCTCGCAACCGAGCGTCACCTCGGGAGCCTCGGGAGCCTTCTCGGGGTAAGCCCAGGTGTGAAGGCCACCAAACTGATAGCCGGAGTCGAAGTCAATCAGCTTGGTCGTCGCGCCGGTGGCGAGGTCAACCTCATATATAGCCGAGGAGGATGCGCTTGTCATGGTCGACTGGATGAAGGTGTTGTCACGGGAATTCACGCAGCCGCTCACAGCGTAGGTGGCGCCACTGATGACTTCTGTCTGCGCGACCGTTTCATAACCACCTGTGGTCTTGTCGATTTTCAGCAGTTCACCCTCCATGGTCAGGCCCCAGAACTGGCCGCTGTCGTCACAGCCCAGGCCCATGATTGTTGGGGCGAAGTCGGCCTTTATCACGGTCGATCCGACGGGCGAGGTGTATTTTGCCTTGGCCCAGTTCTTGGTGTTGAAATCCTTTGACATGAACACGCCGTAGACGTCGCCCGTCGTGGGGTCGAGGGCGCAGGCCTGTGCCAGAATGTCATACTCTCCAGCTCCGAGTTTCGTTTTCCTGAGCTGCGAACCGGTGTTGGCGTCAAGTTCCACATAATAATAGCTGGCCCCATAGTAGCCGCTCTCCACGACCCCCATGCGGATCACATCGCCGTCAAAGACGCAGCCGAAGTTGCAGCTGTAATTGGAATAGGGCTCGAGCACCAGCTCGAAATCCTCGGCCGCGGAACGGGGAATATTGTAGACCCCCTTGGGCGACTTGCCGTAGAAAACATATGCCTGAAGGCCTACGGCTTTCGACATCGCGCGGTTGGCCGATGTCGCCGACATCACCGCGCGGCGGTTGCGCGCTGTGGCCTCTGAGGTCAGAGGACGGATTACATCGAGCTGCGCGGCTTCGAGCCCGCGGGTCAGCGATGGTTGCGGGAATTTCAGGGGCGACTGTTGTGGCATTTGCCCTGCTGGCACAGCGGCAGCAGAGGCAGGCCGCCCGGAAGAGGCGGTTTTCGGAAGCAGCGGCGCGGCACAAACACATGACGCAGCCATCAGAATCAAACTGACTGACAGTGGTCTAAGAAACGCTTTTCTCATAGGGATGGCATTGGTATGAGTGATAGAATTGTTGTGAACAACTAATAACCAGCAGCTTGAGGCGGTATGACACACATCGGCGCCACTCCCCTCTCGCTTCTGGACAGATGCAACCTTTCAGACGCTTCTGATTGCCACAAAGACAACCCGAAATGCGATATTGCAAATTTATGCCAAAATTTCCCCACAATGATTGAAATATGTCAATAAACACAACAATACGGTCAATGTTTCAGAAACCGTTTTTTCAATCGACAATAATATTCGGGGGAAATGCCAAGATATGAGGCGACAGTCCGTCCTGACACATTCATCGGGATTTCCGGCCGCAGACGCAGCAGTGACTCAAACCTCTCGGCGGCACTCCCGTTGTTGACACTTGAATTTTTATATTCCTGGTAAAAGAGTTCGGTCTGTGACATGACAAGCATCCAGCGGGTGAAGTCATGGTTAGACGCTATCAGACTGTCATACGCACGGCGGGGAATGCAAAGCACCACCGAGTCACAACATGCCTCAATCTGATAATACGACGGCAACTGTCTGACAAATGAATGTTTGGAGACGAATACCGTGCCCGGCAACCCGAACGCGAACGTGCGCTCCCTGTTGCCATTCATGTCGGTAAGACGCAGGATGCCCTCCTTGACGATATACATCGAGTCGGCGACCGCTCCTACTTCGACCAGGATTTCAGAGCGGTGGAGACGCTTCAGAGTGGCCGCTCCGAGAAATTCGTCGAGAGTGGAATCAGAGGGGACATAGTCACATTCCTGGCGCAGCAATTGTCTGAGATTCTCCATCCTATAGGAAATGAAGGCGCGGGAAGGCCTTAGTCCGCAGACTTGCGGCCTTCCCGCGCGACAGGTGTACTATATAAAACTACTGGCAATGCAGCCGGCAGGAGTTTTGAGCCGGCAGTTGTCAGTCGATGATGTCAAAGCCGGTGTAGCGGCGCAGGCACTCGGGCACCACGATGCCCTCGGGGGTCTGGTTGTTCTCCAGCAGCGCGGCCATGATGCGGGGCAACGCCAGGGCCGACCCGTTGAGGGTGTGGCAGAGGCGGGTCTTCTTGTCCTCGCCACGGTAGCGGCACTTCAGGCGGTTGGCCTGGTAGGTCTCGAAGTTTGACACCGACGACACCTCGAGCCAGCGTTTCTGGGCTCCCGACCAAACCTCGAAGTCGAATGTGATGGCCGATGTGAAGCTCATGTCGCCGCCGCAGAGGCGCAGGATATGCCAGGGGAGGCCGAGTTTCTCGAGCAGCCCCTGCACATGGTCTTTCATCTCCTCAAGCGCGGCGTAGGAGTTCTCGGGCTTCTCGATGCGCACGATTTCGACTTTGTCGAACTGGTGGAGGCGATTGAGGCCGCGCACATCCTTGCCGTAGCTTCCGGCCTCGCGGCGGAAGCAGGCCGAGTAGGCGCAGTTCTTCTTGGGGAGGGAGTCCTCAGAGAGAATCACGTCGCGATAGATGTTTGTCACCGGCACCTCGGCTGTGGGAATCAGGTAGAGGTTGTCAAGCTCGCAGTGATACATCTGGGCCTCCTTGTCGGGGAGCTGGCCTGTGCCGTAGGCCGATGCCTCGTTGACCACATATGGCGGCTCGATTTCGGTGTAACCGGCCTCGTTGGCCTGGTCGAGGAAGAACTGTATGAGGGCGCGCTGCAGGCGTGCGCCTTTGCCGATGTAGACGGGGAATCCGGCTCCGGTGATTTTCACCCCGAGGTCGAAGTCGATGAGGTTGTATTTCCTTGCCAGGTCCCAGTGGGGAAGCGCGTCCTCGGGGAGGTCGGGCATCGGGCCGCCGATTTTCTCGACCACGTTGTCCTCGGCCGATTTCCCTTCGGGCACCATGTCGCAGGGGAGGTTGGGGATAGTGCAGAGCAGCTCGTGGAGCTCCTGCTCGACAGCCGCCAGGCGGGTGGCGATTTCCTTCTGGGCATCCTTGAGGGCGCCCACCTCGGCCTTGGCCTCGTTGGCCTCATCCTTCTTGCCCTGCTTCATCAGCTGGCCTATGGAGGCGGCGATGCGGTTGAGCTCAGCCGCCTTGTTGTCATTGTCGAGCTGCAGCTGGCGACGGCGCTCGTCGAGCGCGAGGACGTTGTCGATCGGCTCCTTGCCGTCGAAACCCTTGACGGCCAGACGCGCCACCACATGGGCGGGGTCGGCCTTTATCTGTTGTAATGTAAGCATCTTATGGAGGTGTTAAGTAAGTGTTCAAATTTAAACGATAGTAAGTGGAAGGAAATCTTTTATACACTCTGCGGCTTCTTTTTTGCCGCTTCCGGCTTGTCGCTCAGTCGCATAGCCCGCTATGCTCCTTCGCTCCGCACCGGAATCGCCTAAAAAACAAGCTCGCATATTGTATAAATTAAATTCGAACACTTACTTATGTGAAATTGCATCATCAGGAGAGCAGTTCCCTGACTTTGGCGGAGATTGCCTTCCCCTCGGCGCGGCCGGCGAGCTCTTTCGAGGCCACACCCATCACTTTGCCCATCTCCTTGGGGGAGGTGGCTCCCACCCGGGCGATGATCTCGCGCAGCTTCTCGGCCAGCTCCTCCTCAGAGAGGCTGGCGGGCATGTAGCGTCCTATCACCTCGGCCTGGGCCAGCTCGATGGCGGCCAGCTCGGGGCGGTTCTGCTGGGTATAGATGTCTGCGCTTTCCTTGCGCTGCTTTATCATCTTGGCGAGGATTGCCACGGCCTTCTCGTCTGAGAGGTCGCCGTCGGAACCCTTGGCGGTCTTTGCCTCCAGGAATTCCTTCTTGATTCCGCGGAGAGCCTCAAGCGCCTGGGTGTCGCGGGCGAGCATCGCCTTCTTGATGTCCTCCGACACGCGGTCAAAAAGATTCATTTCAATATGGGTTTTAATTTACCGCAAAGTTACGCAACCTGGCTGAAACAAACAAATTTCGCTTCCCGGAAATCAAATGATTACATATCCATAGCTCCAGCAACCCCGGCTTCGCGGGGAAAGTTCTTTTCCCTGAACAAGACCAACGCCTCCGCGGCAGGCATCTCCATCGGAGAGCCGTCGGGATGTGCGTAAACGACATTCTCGCCCAGTGCGGCCTTGCGTCTGAGCAATCGCTCTGTGCCGGCAAGAAGGCAGGCCCGGAGTTCCTCGTGAAATGGTATTTGAGTTCTTGTTTCCATCACGACTTTACAATTATATCATTATACATACGCTCATCAAAAACCTGCTCATCTGTGGCTATAATTCTTGAATCACCCATACTGTTATCTATCAACAACCAATGGGAGACAATCGGCAGATAAACATTGTTAAGATTATTCAATCCCAGGGCATAACGGCGGCGTATGACATCTGTCGGGATATTATGGCCACCACTTTCCACCCTGAGCCTGACTCTCTGCACAGCAAGTTCGACTGACGCCAGATAAATAAATACCAATGTGACCTCGTAACTGGCTTCCTTGGCTTTTTTCACCAATTTATGGTAACTCCGTGTAGCCAGCGTGGTCTCAATCGCGAATGTGGCCCTGTCGGCGAGGAGGCTATCGATACGTTCCAGCATAAGCCTTCCGGCAGCCACAGCCATACCCTCGGGATTTAATGGATTGAGTCCTTTTGCGATTTCATCAGCGTTGACAAACTCCCTGCAATCCACAAGTTTTGGGAGGAAAGTCAAAGACGCGGTCGTTTTACCGGCCCCGTTACAACCCGCGATGATATATAATACAGGAGAGGAAGACATAGGCGGCTCGTTTGTTTACCGCAAAGTTACGCAACCTGGCTGAAACAAACAAATTTCTTTGCGTTGCGAGACGGCGACGGCACATCCGAGGCGGGGAAGCCCGGGGTCAGACAATGCGGCAGGTGGGGTTGAGGAGGAAGAGGCGGCGGGTGGCGCGGGTGACCGAGGTGTAGAGCCAGCGGTAGAAGTCGAGGCTCAGGTATGCCTCGGGGGGGATGTAGCCCATGTCGACAAACACCGAGTCCCACTGGCCGCCCTGGGCCTTGTGGCAGGTGACGGCATAGGCGTACTTGACCTGCAGGGCGTTGAAATACGGGCAGTTGCGCAATGCCTCGCGCTGGTATGAGGGGGAGGCGTAGATCCGGTCGGCCTCCAGGAGGGTGCGGCGTCCGATGGTCTCCACCTTCTCGCGGGGGAGCCCGGCGGTGTCGGCGGTCAGGGAGTCAAGCACGATTTTGGCGTTAATGCGGCTGTCGCTGTCGGGGAGCCAGAGGGTGACATCGGCAAACTCGATCATGTCGCGCACCTCGGTGGTGAGGATTTCCTCCACCACTGCCACCTCGCCGTTGGCCAGGAAATATGGCACCCGCCCGCGCGAGGCGGGGGGAATGTCGACGGCCTGACGGTCGTCGGGGCGGGCGACACCTCCCGGCAGGGGGTCGAACACCGGTGTGGGGCTGACCTGCACAGCGGCAGGCCCCTGTCCTTGCGCCGCCTGTTCGGCCAGGAGCTTGCGGTGGCGGTTGGGCCAGTAATAGTTGTTTTTCGAGATAAGCAGGCGGTCCCCCTTGGAAAGAATCTCCTCGCGGTCGAAAATCTGCTTCCTGACGGCGAGGTTGAAGTCGACCGCGCGGCGGTTTGAGCGGGTGATGATTATGGTCTGGTCCTCGCCATATTCGGCAAACGATTTCCCCAGCTCATCCTCCATGTCTTCGGGCAGCACCACCGCGACATCCTCGAATCGGCCCACGGTAAGCTGCGGCTCGGGCAGGGTCTCCTGGGTCATCGCGCGTCGCAGCCAGGTGGCGTTGTAGAGTATCCCCGACCGCTGTTTCTGGCGCACGGTGCGGGTGATTGTCGCGCGGGTCACCCTCAGCCCCATAGCCTTGAACGCCGCCGCCGACATGGCCGGCGACTCACTGCTGCCCACCGGGGGTAGCTGGGCGGTGTCGCCAAGGAGAATCAGCTTGCAGTTCTGGCCGGTGTAGACATACATCACCAGGTCCTGCAGCAGGTTCATCCCCCCGTCGTTCCCCTCCCCTATCATCGAAGCCTCGTCGACGATGAAGATGGTGTTGACATGGGGGTTGTGGTTGATTTTCGCCATCGTCGGCGAACCGTCGGAGTTGAACGACCCCGAGGTGTAGATCTGGCGGTGGATGGTGTGGGCGGGGAAACCAGTGAAAGAGGCCAGCACCTTGGCGGCGCGGCCCGTCGAGGCGAGCAGCATCGTGTGGACGCCCACCCTGTGGAGGCTTCTCACCAGCGCCCCCATCACGGAGGTCTTCCCCGTGCCGGCATATCCGTTGAGGATGAACACCGAGTCGCTTGGGGTGTCGGCCGAGCAGAAACGCGCCAGGGCGGCGGTCAGCTGAATCTGCTGATCGGTAGGCTCGAAAGGCATCTCCTCGAGCATCACTTCGCCGAATCCCAGTACATCCATGTCAGTGTGTTCTTTTCAGGCGCTGCCCGGCCATTCCGGGCAGGCCGCAGGTCATTTGAGGCTCCACTCCGCGCCATTCTTGGTGTCCTTGACCGAGAAGCCGAGGGCGGCCAGCTGGTCGCGGATGAGGTCTGAGGTGGCCCAGTCCTTGCGGGCCTTGGCCTCGCCGCGCAGTTTGAGCAGCAGGTCGACCGCGCCACGGTAAGGCTCCATCGAGTCTTTCCCGGAGGCGGAGAGGCCGCCGGCCTGCTCGTCGACGATTCCGAGGATGTCGAAGAGGTAGGTCTGGAAGATGTCGCGCAGCGCGTCGATGTCGGCAGCGGTGGCCTTGGCGTGTCCGTCGTTGACCTTGTTGACCAGCGAGACAGCCTCGAAGAGGTTGGCGATAACGATGGGGGTGTTGAGGTCGTCGTCCATGGCCTCCTGGCAGGCGCGGCCAACGCGCTCGATTTCCGCGCTGATGTCGGATGTCTCCGAAGCCTGGAGCGACCCGATGCGGCGCCATCCGTCGAGCAGCTTCTCCAGGGCCTTCTCCGAAGCCTGGAGGGCCTCGTTGGAGAAATCGACCGTCGAGCGGTAATGCGCCATCAGGATGAACAGGCGGATGGTCATCGGCGAATAAGCCTTCTCAAGCTTCTCGTGGGTGCCGTTGAAAAACTCGTCGAGGGTGATGAAGTTGCCCAGCGACTTGCCCATCTTCTGTCCGTTGATGGTGATCATGTTGTTGTGCATCCAGTAATGCACCGAGTCGTGGCCGTTGCAGGCCACGGTCTGGGCGATCTCACACTCGTGGTGGGGGAATTTCAGGTCGATGCCGCCGCCATGGATGTCAAACTCCTGGCCGAGGTATTTCTCGCTCATCGTGGAGCATTCCAGGTGCCAGCCGGGGAAACCGTCGCTCCAGGGGGATGGCCAGCGCATGATATGCTCGGGCGAGGCCTTTTTCCAGAGGGCGAAGTCGGCGGGGTGGCGCTTCTCGGCCTGGCCGTCGAGGGCGCGGGTCTCGCTGAGCAGCTCCTCCACGTTGCGTCCCGAGAGCTTGCCGTAATGATATTTGGCGTTGTAGGCCGGCACATCGAAGTAGACCGACCCGTTGCTCTCGTAGGCCAGCCCGGCGTCGAGTATCTTCTTGACATACTCGATCTGCTCGATGATATGGCCCGAGGCGTGGGGCTCGATCGAGGGGGGAAGCACGTTGAGCCGCTCCATGGCCTTGTGGTAGCGGTTGAGATAGTGTTGCACAACCTCCATCGGCTCCAGCTGTTCGAGGCGGGCCTTCTTGGCGATTTTGTCCTCACCCTCGTCGGCGTCATGCTCGAGATGGCCCACGTCAGTGATGTTGCGGACATAGCGGACCTTGTAGCCGAGCCAACAGAGGTAGCGGTAAAGCACATCGAAGGTGATGGCCGGACGGGCATGGCCAAGATGGCCGTCGCCGTAGACAGTCGGGCCGCAGACATACATGCCCACGCGCCCCTCGTGGATGGGACGGAAGAGTTCCTTGTTTCTCGAGAGTGAGTTGTAAATCAGGAGGTTGTTGGGTTTCATCGTTGTCGGGGTTGATGCATTAAACCGAAGGCCCGGGGCTACTGAAAGCCCCGGGCCGCCGGCATCAATGGGTTTTACGCCTGGAAGGGGTTGGCATTGTTGTTGCCCTGGGCAACCTTGCGCTCGATTTCGCCGAAGGTGTTCTCATACTTCTGGATGTTGTCGCGCAGGGCGAAGAGAAGGTTCTTGGCGTTCTCAGGGTTCATGATCACGCGGGTGTTGACGCGGGCCTGGGGCATGTTGGGGGAAACGGCGATGAAGTCGATGAAGAATTCGCCGGGGGTGTGGGCGATGACGGCCAGGTTTGCGTAGTGGCCGCCGGCGATTTCGGGGGTGAGCTCGATCTTGATTTCCTGCTGTTTGTTGTTTTCTGCCATGACAGTATAAGTTATGATTGTTAATGAATAATTTTCGATGTCTCGTGTATGGCACAAAGTTAGCAAATATTATGCCAACCTGCAACCTCCTCAACTTTTTTTAATATCCCTTGTCAGACATTGGCAGAAAACGCATCACACCCACCTTATTAACCGGCATTTGCCGTGTCAGGCAGCTCCCCGCCCCGGATGATGCGGCGCAGCCTGGGGGCCACCCTGCGGGAATATGCCGACGCGCCTTTGCCGTTGAGATGCACATTGTCATAGAAAAGCTCGGGATGCTCCAGGAACCAGGGGTCGGAGGTGTCATCTATGACATCAAAACCGATTTCGCGCCCCATCTCCCTGACCCTGTCACTGACAGGGGTAACGTTGGCAGGCAGGTAGTAGCGCGGCGGGAAGAGGGCTATCAGCCTGATCCCCTCGCGGCGACACCGCTGCGCCAACCGCCTCAGCTCCTCCATCTGCGACTCATTGCCGGGGATGGTGTCAGTGGCCTCCATCAGTTCTGGCGGGAAAGGGGGTGAGGGTTTGGCGATGAAACCGTTCTCACCGGGGGTGTTCGGGGTCACGATATGGTAGAGCAGCATTCTCCACCATATGGAGTTGAAACGGTAAAAGGATGATTTCAGGAAATATTTCTGATAGGGGGAAACTGACTCCAGGCAGGAGTCGACGCTGTGGTACCCCATCCCGTAATAAGGGCTGAGGATATTGTATCGGGGGCCCACCCCGTCATGATCCATCAGGCCGCCGTAAAGCCCGAGGATCACCACCTTGGGCCTGTGGCGCATCAGCAGGCAGTCGAGCAGAGAATGGAAAAACGCCATCTGCTGGCCGTTGGAGGCGGCGTTGTAGACGGTCATCCCGAGGGAATCGTCAAGCACCGACGGCATCAGGCTGTTGAGCATCACGCTGTTGCCCAGGATGATGACATCCTGGTCGGCATCCTTTATGGTGTAGTCGACCGACGCGCAGTCGCCTGGGAGACGGTGGGTCTGGAGGTATCGTTTCGAGGCATATCCGGCAAACAGGTCTGCAACGACCACCACAATCACCACTCCAAACAGATATACAAGCAGTCTCTTCATCGCAATCAGAACTGGAAGTAAATGAACTGGCCTCCGTCGAAACGCCCGCAGAGGAGAATCACAATCACAAGCATGGCGGTATAGAGGATGTCACGCACCACCGACGGGCCGCTCAGGTAAGGCACATTCCATTTGTATTCCACCCACATCTCCCGCAACATCAGGCATCCGATCAGCAGGAAAGAGAGCAACAGGGTCGGCACCCCCTCGCCTGTGTAGAGCATCCCGGGATGGGTGAACATCTTGGTGAAAGCCAGCCATGCGTCAGACAATGAATTGGCCCGGAAAAACACCCACCCGGCCATCACCATCAGGAAGACAAAAAGGATGTTGATTATCCGCGTCAATGGGCCCTCCTTGAAGTCAAGCCATCTGACATGGCGTTTGAGATTGTTGCCGACAAGCATCAGCCCATGGAAGCCGCCCCACATGACAAAGGTCCAGCTGGCCCCGTGCCACAGGCCGCTGACAAGCATCGTGGCCATGGTATTGGCGGTCTGACGACGGCGCGAACAGCGGTTTCCACCCAGCGAGATATACACATAGTCGGTGAACCATGAACTGAGCGATATGTGCCATCTCCTCCAGAAATCCTTGAATGACCCTGCCAGGTAAGGCTGGCGGAAATTCTGCATCAGGTCGAACCCCATGCATCTGGCCGCCCCGATGGCAATCAGGGAGTAGCCTCCGAAGTCACAGAGTATCTGGAATGTGAAGAAAAAGGTGGCGAGCCACACACTCGGCCCCGTGTGGTAAGGGAGGTTGTTGTAGACCGCGTCGACATATCCCGAGACGCTGTCGGCTATGCAAAGTTTCATGAAATAGCCAAACATCATCATCTTCAGCCCCTCGATTATCTTCAGCCCGTCGAACCTGTGGACATAGCCAAACTGGGGAAGCAGGTTGGATGAACGCTCGATAGGGCCGGCCACAAGCTGCGGAAAGAAGGAGACAAACAAGGCGTAGCGTCCGAGGCTGCGGGCCGGCTCAACCGTGCCCCGCCATACATCGACGATATAACCTACCGCCTGGAATGTGTAGAATGAGATGCCCACCGGCAGAAGGAGCGAGAAATGCGGCACCTCCATCCTCACGCCAAGCATGTCGAGCAGGGAGAACACCTCCCCGGTGATGAAATTGAAGTACTTGAACAGGAAGAGTATCGCGAGGTTGGCACCGATGCAAGACCAGAGCCATAGCCGCCTGCGTCTGCGGCATGCCTGCGGCGTGCGGGCTATCAGAAGAGACGCGCCCCATGTGGTGACAGTGGAGAAAAGGATGAGCAACGCGTAGACCGGCTCCCAGTTCATATAGAAATAGTAGCTCGCCACCAGAAGCATACCGTTGCGCAGGCGCGGGTTGAGCAACCAGTACAGGCTGACAACTATCGGGAAAAACAGAAGGAACTGCAATGAATTGAACAGCATCTCATAAAGGGCTTTGTGGATAAGCAGCCCCGGTCACGGCGGCTCTCACCGGTTTTGTTTAAGAGACACAAAATTAGCAAATAATCCACCAATCTGCAACCTCGCCCCCCTTTTTTGGACTTACCTGCGGCTCTTTTGGGTGAAGGTAGGATGTTTTTCCGTATATTTGCAGACATATCCACTCAAACCGTCCTGACAATGGCAAAAGAACGCGACCTGACATTCGACGCGCTGAAGATTTTCGCGATATTCCTCGTCCTCTGGGGCCACTGCATCCTGCATCTGACATCACGCGAGGCAGCCGACGACGCCCTCTTCAGGGTGATATACTCCTTCCACATGCCGCTGTTCATGACGATGGCCGGATATTTTTCCGCCTCGGCGCTCGGGATGACATTCCGAGAGCTGCTGGTGGCCAAGGGGCGGCAGCTGATACTCCCCTCGGTGGTGGTCGGCAGTGTCTACATCCTTGACGGACTCGCGTTCGGAGAGCTGTCTGATGGGGTGAGGAGCTTCATCGGCATGCCATGGTTCCTGAAATGCACCTTCCTCTGCTTCGTGTTGTATTACCTCTGCGGGCGGGTGTTCAGGTCGCCGGTGTTGGCGGCCCTGGCGGGTGTGGCCATCTCGCTGGCCATTGGCCGGTTCAATTTCATGTGGATGTATCCCTGTTTCCTCTTCGGGGTCCTGGTCAGGAACAACATCAGGTGGATAAAGGATAATGCCGGGATGCTGGCCCTGCTGTCGGGGCTGCTCTTCGGGGCGATGCTACTCTATTGGGACGCAGGGTTCTGGATAACGCGCGACAAAGTCGCCGCCATCAGGTCGCTGCCCGACACCACCCTGTTGCGCGGGTGGCTTTACTGGTACTCCTACAAAATCACAATCGGATTCGCCGGCACGGTGTTTTTCATTTCCCTGTTTGAATACCTGTCAGAGAGGCTCAGCCCCACCACATTGGGGCGGCGGGTATGCGGCTGGGGCCAGCAGACCCTGGGCATCTACCTTTACCAGACGGTGATCATCGAGATTGTCATGACCCGCTGGGTGAAAATCGACTCGGTATCCCCGGCGGTTTTTGACTTCATCATAGCCCCGGCGGTGTCGCTCGGCGTGCTGCTGCTCTGCCTGTGGCTGATAAACCTTACACGGAGGTCGCACGTGGCCTCGACGCTGCTGCTCGGGGTGCCCTGGAAGCGCGCCGCGAAGTAAGGGTCATCTTCCGGATATGATGGCGCATGTGTCGCTGATGGCGGTCTGGCGGAAACGTTCACGCGTCATGAATGTTTCGACAGTGGCCAGCGCCCCCTCTGAGAGCTTGCGGCGCAGGCCGCGGTCGGCGACCACCCGGCCTATCGCGTCGGCCATCGCCGCGTCGTCACCGTCAGGCACCAGAAGGCCGTTGACCCCGTCCTTGACCGTGTAGGGCATGGCGGAGTTGTCGAAGCACACCACCGGCAGCCCGTTGACCATCGACTCGCATATCACCATGCCGTAGCCCTCGAGGCGCGACGGGAAGGTGAAGATGTCGGCCTGGGAGATGATACGCTGCAGTTCGTCGTCACTGACAAAACCGGTGAACCTGACATCAAGCCCCTCCTCGGCAATCTTGCGGTCGAGCAACTCGTGGTAGTCGGGCTTGACGGTCTTCCCGACGATGGTCAGACGGCAACCGACACCGCGTTTCTTTAGAATCGACATCGCCCCGAGGAGATGAATCAACCCCTTGCGAGGCTCTATCGTGCCGATATACAGCAGGTTGCCCGCCACCGGGGCAGCCGGGAGCTGTGACGGGTGAGGCTCGAAAGGAATCTGCCAGTAATGTATCTCCTTGCGTGGAAACATGCCGCGGCAGAGGCCGTTGATATACGGGCTGGGGACAATGACGGCCGTAGTGCCGTTGAGGAATCCCACCTCAAGCCAGCGGTAGTAGGTGTGTCGCGCGCCGGTCATCCCGTGGAAGAGGAAATGATGGTGTATTATCCCGGTCTTTACCCCCATGGATTTCAGCAGCCATATCAGCGGCAGGAAGTTGAAGCAGTGGGCACTGTTGAACAGCACCAGGTCATAGCGTCTCAGCCTCCGGACAAGCATGAGGTTTCTCAGCGGGGAGAGATACTTGCGCAGCCGCCCCTTGTCGTTGTTGAGCCACACACGCTCCACCTCCATCCCGGGATGCCCTTTGTAATCCCGGTAGAGCATATCCTCATATTTCTCGCCCCCGGTGACAATCTCACCCCCGTGGCTGTACAGAAAAAGTATCTTCATAATTCTTGCCGTCTGCTTAGTAGTTAAGTCCGAACTGCCACAGGGGGACAAACTCGTGGTATCCATATTCGATGTCATCGCGGACAACGATGCCTTTCTCTGCTCCCGCGAGCTGTTTCTTCCCCTTCTTGGCTCCTCCGACCTCAAATGTTATGTCGCCGATGCGGAAATCCGAAATTCGGGATGAGACCACGTCGTTTGACACCCTCATCTGGTTGAAGAAGAATGTCTCCCTTAGGTTGCCTTTGTTGGGCTGGTCACCTGCCAGGACATTCATGAGGTTAGGGTTGTCGACATATACCTTTTCCACTTTGCCCAGGCCCCTTATCCCGCCAGTGTCATCGCGCAACTGGCCGATCATCCCGGCCTGTTCGAGATACAGCATATAGTCTGGCACATCGTTTTTGCTGACTTTCAGCTCTGTGGCCAGATTGATGAAACTCGGTTTGAACGGAGCCATTTTTGAGATGATGTCGAGCATTTTCCGCAATTTGCGGGCGGTCGACACATTCATCCCGGCAAACTGGGGAATATCCACCTCCATTGTCTGGGCAATGACCTGCTGCAGGCGTATGTCATATCCGGGCAAGGTGCAAAACGGGTAATAACCTCTCGACAGGTATTCCCTGAACAGCGGCAAGGGATGGATGTCGGCAGGCAGTGACACCTTGTGGGAGAGTATCTCGTCGAGCGAATAGACCGGGAGGTCAATATCTTTGAAAAGCTTGAGATATTCCCTGAGCGACAGCCCCTGCATCTCGAATATCAGCACACGGCGGCTGAGGTCGGCGCTCCCCTTTTTTATGTCAAGGATCGAGCTTCCGGTGAATATCACATTCAGTCCGGCGTGGCTGTCATAAATCTGTTTCAGTTCCCTCGACCATCCCTGGTATTTGTGGATTTCATCTATGACAAGATAGCGGCCACCCTCCTTGACAAACTCATCTGCCAGGTCGGTCAGTGTCGACGATGAGAAATAAGTGTGGTCGGCCGACACGTAAAGCCAGTCCTGGCGGTCGGGATGACTGAGGATGTATTGCTTGACCATAGTGGATTTGCCTACTCCGCGAGGTCCTATTATGCCAATCATCCTGTCCTCCCAGATGACGCGGTCATACATGTAACGATGAAACTCAAGGGGAGTGCGCCTGAGTTCCTCCTCCATAAACCGAATGAGGCGGATATCAATCATCTTTCATAGGATTTAAACGAGTTTGATTCGCAAATATACGGTTTTTCCCTGTAAAAAGGATGGTTTGCGGGGAGAATGTCACCTCAAAGGTGACGTTTTTGGCCAAATCTGTCACCTTTGAGGTGACTTCGGGGCGTCAGAGGCCCAGCACCGGCAGTCTGGAGGCGAGTTTGTGGCGCAGACGGGCGCGGACATCGCCGTCGATGGCAAACATCCAGCTCAGCACGGCCATAAGGGTGGTGGAGATGGCTCCCATGGCCACCAGCCGCGGCAGATTGAACTCCCAACCTCTGGTGATGAGCCAGGTGGCGGTGAAGGCCGAGACGAGGATGAGCATCGGGGAGAGGATGCCGCGCCACCAGAAGCGGCCGACCCTGAACGGGGGGAGCTGCACTTTCAATATGAGGGTGTCGACATAGACTATCATGAACACCATGACGAGATGGACGCAATAAATCACCGGCGGATTGCCCGTCCACACCAGCAGGAGCCACATGACGGGCAGCTCCAGCAGGAACAGCGAGCCGGAGATGAAACTGATGCGTATCACCTTACCTGTGGCATGCACCCCGACGCCGATGACCGTGTGCATAAGCTCGCCGCAGACAGCCACCAGCGCCAGGCGGCAGAAGGCGGAGGTGTAACGTGGAGGTTCCACAAGCCACAGCTCAAGCAGGGAGTCCATACCTATTATCAGCGGGATGATGAGCAGCCCAAGCAGCAGCAGCGAGTAGCGGGCGCAGTTGTTGAGCAGCTTCAGCATATAGGGATAATCGGCTTTGGCGTATTGCTGGATGATCTGGGGGCGGAAAGCGGTGATAATCGACCCGGCGAAACTGTTGATGGTGGCCGAGACTGTGGCACACAGGCCGCCGGCGGCATTCAGCACCGTGCCCCCGAAGCGGTTGAGTATCACCAGCACCCCCTGGAAACGGGTGGTGAAGCAGAGGTTGCCGTAGACATCCCAGGAGCAGAATTTCAGCAGGCCGCGCACAATCGCGGGGTCGTTGCAGCGCAGCGTCCAGCGGCATTCGGCGAAGTTGCGCCGCCCGTAAATGATATACATCCCGGCGACTATGGCAGCCACCAGGAAGACCAGCGACGCGTAGACCGACAGGTTGTCGGTGGCGGCGACGAACTGCACCACCAGCACTATGGCGAGCTTGAGGAAGACATTTATCATCGCCACGAGGGCGTAATATCCCATGCGCTCATGGGCCATGATGGCGGCCACATACGGAATCTGGAAGATGGTCATGACCGCCGCAAGGACTGAGAACTGGTAGGTCCAGTTGGCGGCGGCCATCCTCTCGGGGGCGATGACCAGTTGGTGGTTGACATACCACAGCCCCACGGTCTCGGCCAGCACGACCATCACAAGGGCGATGGCGGCATGGACGGTCAGAGCTGCGGAAAAGGTCTTGCGGAGCTTGACAGGGTCGCCCGCGCCGAGCTCGTAGCTGAGGAAACGCGACGTGGCCCCGCTCATGGTGCCGTTCAGGAAACCGAGTATGGTCACTATCCCGCCAACGACATTGTAAACACCATAGTCTGACACCCCGAGCACATCGAGTATGACCCTCGAGGTGTAGAGCGACACGAATATGGTGAGCATCATCCGCCCGTAGAGGTAGACGGTGTTGCGGGCTATCCGTTTGTCGTTTTCAGTAGGCATGGCAGGGATGAATGCAGGCGGTTGGCAGGTCAGGATGGCAGTTCGCCGGGATATTCCTCAAGCGACTGCGGCTTGTTGGCGAGAAGCACCGACGCGAAAGCCATCGCCCCGATCAGGATTCCCGGGAAGTTGAACCAGGAGTCGAAGCCGCCGACACCGTAAAGCATCAGCACTATGGCAACGTTGGTGTAGTACTTGGCGTAGCGCATACCGCGCAGTATGCGGCATATGCCGAATATGAATCCGAACCATACGGCCAGGCCGATGAATCCAAGGGTGAGGAACTCCTTCACCTGGGTGATTTCCACATTGTTGACCGCCTGGTATTTGAATTCGGGGTTGGCCACCAGCTCATTCTCCACGATCAGGAATGGAATCTTCGTGTCGGGGTCGACAAACCCGAAGCCGGTCCATTCGCGCCCCACCGAGAAGATGTATTCCAGCGAGGGAATGGCCTGGGCCATACGCCCGGTGCCGGCCTCGGCGAGGTCTTCGTCATCCTCGGCCTCGCTGAGGTCGAAAAACTGGTTTATCGTCGAGGATATTCGCATCGTCGACTGCTCGTTCTCGGCGCTGTAGCCCATGGCATCGTCGACGAAATAGAGTCCGGCGAAGACAGCCGCCGCGATGATTCCATAAAGCGCATAGCGTTTCATAGAGCCTTGGGCGAGGATAAAGCCTATGACGAGGCTGAAGAGGATGGTGGATGTGCGCGACGCACACATGGCCCCACCCACCAGCAGCCACTGCCACCATCTGAGCTTGTAATACTTGGCCATAGGGTAAAGCAGCAGCGCGAACGAATACAGCCCCGGTGGATATTTGCGTGGAATCCAGCCTGTCGGCCCGTAGATGATGGGATGGTTCCACAACGACAGAGTCCCCTCGTAGTTGATCCAGGAGCAGGGGACAAACAGCCATCCCCTCACCACAAAGCCGTCAAGGATGTAGAACACACACATTATCATCATGAAGGAGAAGACGGTGTTCCAGAAGCGGTGCATGTCAAACCCTTCACCGGAAAAAGCCAGCAACGGAATGGCGAAGAAACAGAAGGAGAGATACAAAAGCATCGGGCGCAGCTGGGTGTAGAGGCTCTCAACACCGTACAGCACACACATCCCGACTGTCAGGACGGCGAAAACACCATAGGCGATGATTGTCTGCTTGACCGGCGCTGACTTGCGCAGGACACACATGGACAGAATCGCGAACGGCACCATAAAGAACATGTGGTTGACTCCCCACTGGTATTTCGGCTCGGTCAGCGCGTAGCCACCGAGGGTCAGCATCAGCATGAAGACAAACGCCTCGCGGTTGACCTTGAATGCCCTCAGCAGCAGTATCACCACAAGCAGGTTGCCCAGCGGCATGGCCAGCCCTGTCAGCGACAGGGAGAGCATGAAGATGACATTCCAGACCCACTCCGACGGCGACACGCTGAAATACACCTTTCCCCTCGAGGCCGCCCGGGGGGCCTGGGGGGAAAGCGTGGAATCTGCGTTTCGGTTCAGAGAGAGGGATTCAGTCATTTGGCAAACAGCCCTTTGAGTTTTCCGAAAAAGCCTTTCTTGCGGGAGGGGGCGTGTTTGCCGTGATCCTCCACCGACCCGTAGCCATAGCCATAACCCTGGGTGGCGGTGGTGCCGTTGACGATGACATTCATCTTGGGCATGCGGCCCTCCTCATATATGGAGTTGATGAAATTCAGGTCGCGGAAGCGGGTCACACCGATGCGGGTGACGTAGATGGTGGTGTCGGCGAAGTCGGCCACCGAAAGCGAGTCGCTGACCATGCCCACCGGAGCGGAGTCGACAATCACATAGTCGTAATCCCTGCGGGCCTCCTCAAAGAAATCCTTGAGGCGCGGCTCAAGCAGCAGCTCGGCGGGGTTGGGAGGTATGATGCCGGCGACTACCACATCCAGCCCTTTCACCTCCTTGACATGCTGCACCACGTCACGGAACGAAATCTCAGGCCGCAGCAGATAGTTGGTCAGGCCGGGATGGTCGGCGGGGAGGTCGAGGTAGGCGGCGAGCATGGGCTTGCGGATGTCGAGCCCGACAAGCAGCACCTTCTTTCCCTGGAGGGCCAGGGCGGCGGCGGTGTTTATTGAGATGAACGACTTTCCTTCGCCTGACTGCGACGATGTCACCATCACAACCTTGTGGCCTTGCCCCTTGAGGACAAACTGCAGGTTGGTGCGGACGAGCTTGAACAGCTCCACTGTCGACGATGTGCTGTTGGGGGTCACCACGAGGCTGTTGCCCGAGCGGGAAGTGGAAATCTCGCCCAGCACCGTCGGGTCGAGCTGACTCTCGATTTCGGCGCGGGTCTCAGGCTTGCCACGCAGCAGCTTGCGGGTGTAAAGGAAGATGACAGGCAGCATCAGGCCGATGATGAACGCGATGGCCAGCAGCTTCATCTTGCCCATGGAGACAGGCTCGGAGGGGACAAACGCCGGGTCGACCACGACCCCTTTCGACACCGCGTTGGCCAGCATCACGGCTGTCTCCTCGCGCTTCTCAAGCAACAGCAGGTAAAGCGACTGCTTGATTTTCTGGTCACGTTTGAGGTCGACAATCTGGCGTTCCTGACCCGGCAGGTTGCCGAGCGTCGACTGGGTCTGCCCCATCTTGGCGCGCAGCTCCTTGACCACAGCCAGGGTGTTGTCGTAATTCTTGGCCAGCGACACGGCGATGTTGCCGCGCATGGCGTCAAGCTGCTTCTCGAGGTTCTTCACCTGGAGGTTCTCCTCCTTGGCTCCGCTCATAAGCTGCAGTCTCTTGACCGCCACATCATTGTAAGCGTTGATGAGGGCATTAACGCCAGTGGCCGACTCATCGGTGGCCGTGAAGGGAATCATGGCGTACTCATTGTCGGGCGAGGCGATGAAATCCCGTGCGATACGCGCGATTTCCAACTGGCTCTCCGCCTCGAAAAGCCGTTTCGCGATCTCACCCTTCATGGTGAGGCCATATTGCGCGTCAGCCTCAAGCTCGGTGATGCGGTTGTTTTCCTTGAACGACTGCAGGCCCCCCTCTATCCCGGCGAGATCCGCCGCGATTTCCTTGATGCGGCGGTCGAGGAACTGCAGGGTCTTTGTCGACTGGTTGTTCTTGGTCTCGATGACACGCTCGTCATATTTGGCCATGACGGTGTTGAGCAGCTTCTTGCCGAACTCGGGGTCGTCGGTCGGATAGACCAGCTGTATCACATGGGTCTTCTTGTTGGCGATGTAGGCCGAGATGTTCTCGTCGAGATCCTCGGCGGCTCCGTCATATCCCTTCACCACAAACAGGGCCTTGTAAGGCTCGCCGGCCACGAAATCCTTCGTGGGGGTCAGCACAAACGCGCCGAAGTCGGTCTTGACCTCCAGCGGCAGGGTGGCATCCTCGATTGTCGCCAGCTTGGTCCGGTTTGGCCCTATCACTTTCACCTTGGCGCGCCCCTTGTCATTGACCTTCAGGTTGAAATAGAGCGTCACCTTGGTGGTGTCGGCAAACTGCGGGGGCACAAGGATATCGATCGGATAGTCCTCCACCATGGTCACCTTCTCCAGGAAAGCAGGCTTGAAGACGCGCTTGCGGTCGAGGCCCAGCTCACGGGCAACACTGGCGTAGAGCGAGTGGGAACTGAGGATGAAAATCTCGTCGTCGACATAGTTAGTGGCGCCGAAAAGGCCCCCCAGGCTCAGGGCCGACATCGGGTCATTGTCGCCGGTGTCGATAAGCACGTTGGCCGTGACCTCGTAGACCGGACGATGGATTTTGGCCCAGAAGAGGGCGAGGGCGCAACACGCGGCCACAGATATGCCGAAGAGATACCATTTGGACTTGTATTGCTGTATGAGGGCGCTGATGTCTATGATGTCGGAACTGCGTTTTTTCTTTTCCATTGCGTGAGGAAATCGGTTAAGCTTGCCGTGGGGCGTGTGACAGGGTCAGTGGTTCATTTCACCGCGAGGGCTATTATCAGCGACGCGATCACCGAGGAGGCGCTGACGACGGTCGATATCATCGACAGTTTGTAGCTCTTGTTGGAGTCATACTTGGCATTGCCTTCCCTGACCTTGTTGGGCTTGACGTAGATGTAATCGTTGGGTTGAAGATAATAATATTCCGAAGTAAGGAGGTCGGAAGATGTTATGTCGAGCAAAACCCGCTTCTGGTTGCCGTTCTCCTCGCGGATGAGCAACACATCCTGGCGCTCCCCGTAAGGGGTCATGTCGCCGGCGTCGGCCAGCGCGTCGAGGATGGTGTAGCGGTTGGTGTTGACCAGGATGGCTCCCGGACGGTTGACCTCGCCCAGCACGTTGACACGGTAGTTGAGCAGCCTGACGGAGACCGTCGGATCCTCCACCCACTTTGAGATCCGCGACTTGAGGTCATCCTGGAGCTGCTCGGTGGTCATCCCGGCCACATGCAGTGTGCCGAGCTGCGGGAAGCTGATGTCGCCCTTGGTGTTGACAATATATGTCAGCTGGCGGGGAGACTGGTAAATATTGAGGTCTTTCTGGGTTGCGGGGTTGGTGGAGGGGAGGTTGAAATGGGCTGTGGCGGCAGCCTCCGAGGAGGTCACGGTGATGAACAGCTCATCATCGGGAGCTATCTTGATTGGCTCCACGGGGGGCAGTTTCACTACCTCTGTCTCCGATGTGATGTCGCGGAAATAAGCGAGGTTGCTCTTCGACGAACTGCAAGAGCCGAGAAGCATAAGGGCGGCCCCGGCCACCATCGCAAGTAAATATATGCGGAAATTCATTTCAGGAATCAGTACAACATTGGTTCAATAAGTTTAACGCATTTTTGTCATTAATATTATACGCCCCCTCCCTTTTTTGAATTCAGGCAGGGGGCGTTGCGGGTCCAGCCAGGATTAACGACTGGGCATCAACCGTTTGAGATGTCAGTAGGTTACCATAGGGGGCAATTCCTTGGCCTGGGCTACCATCTTCTCCACCTCAGATTCGGAGGGGACGCGGTTGCACAGCCCCTTCTGGCTGTTCACCTCGACGAGGCGTGCATGGAGGTTGGCCGCGACGCGGTGGCGCAGCTCTTTGACGGTGTCGACACCCGAAGCCTCAAGCAGTTCGGCGAACTGGCCTGCCACCCCCTTTATGCGGAACAGGTCGGCGTGGTTGACCCATTTCAGCACCAGTTTCGGGGATATTCCGGTGGCCTCGGCGATTTCCTCCCTCCATTTGGGTATGGCCCCCTGGGCGAGGAGCTGCTCGGTGGTGTCTATCCCTATCTGGCGCAGTTTGTCGGCATAAGCTTTTCCTATGCCCTCGATTTCTTCAATGTCGTAAGCCATGGCAATGTTGTTTTACAGGTTTGTTCTTCATAGAAAACAAACAGCCCGCCGGGTTGGTTCTGGCCAACCGCGGCGGGAGTACTGTGTGGGAGGGAGGATGACGCGCCGTGTGGAGTCACAGCGCGCCATATCATCGTGTCTTATGCAGGAGATATGATGAAAAAGGTCATTCGGTGAGTTCCTTGGGAAGGATGGGCATGGCCCCCTTGTGGGTGCAGACGAATGCCGAGGTGGCCACTGCCTTGCTATGAGCCTCGGTCACGGGCAATCCCTTGAGGATGCTGGCGATGAAAGCGGCGGTGAAGGAGTCGCCCGCGCCCACGGTATCGGCCACCTCCACCTTGGGTGTGGGCTGGAACGACACGTTGCCGGGGGTGAAGACATAGCTGCCGTTGATGCCGCAGGTGAGGATGAGCATCTTCAGGTTGTATTTGCCAAGCAGAATCCAGCACTTGTCCTGCAGGTCGATGCCGGGATAGCCAAACATGCGGCTCACCGTGATAAGCTCCTCATCGTTTATCTTGAGGATGTTGCAGCGCGTCATCGAGTTGCAGAGAATCTCCTTGGTGTAGAATCCCTGGCGGAGGTTGACATCAAACACCACGAGGCGGTCATCACCCTGGGGCATGGCGTCGAGGAAACGGTTGATGGTGTTGCGCGACACCACGTTGCGCTGGGCCAGCGAACCGAAGCAGACAGCCTTGGTGCGCTCGGCCAGCTGTTCGAGGCGCGCCGTGTAGGGGATGTTGTCCCATGCCACATTCTCCTTGATTTCATACTGGGGCACTCCGGCGGGGTCGATTTCTACCTGCACCGTGCCTGTCGGATAAGGCACCTCCTCGATGAGATGGTTGAGACCCTTGGAGGTGAAGTTCTCCAGTATCTCCTTCCCGAGCGGATCTCCACCCACCGCGCTGACCACGCAGCTGGGAAGCCCGAACTGCGACACATGGTAAGCGAAGTTTGCGGGCGCGCCGCCGATTTTCTTTCCTTCGGGAAGAACGTCCCAAAGGGCCTCCCCCATTCCTACTACGATGTCTTTCATGACAGTGTTATATGGTTTTATGTTGGTTGTTTGATTATCTGGCGGTCTTGATTTTCAATGTGTAATAGAGCAGGTAGACCACACCCAGCCCCATCACGGCGACCGCACCGGCCTGCGCGCCGATAGCGTCGGCGGCGTAACCCATGGCCAGCGGGAAGACGGTGCCTCCGAAGAGCCCCATGATCATGAGGCCGGAGACCTCATTCTTCTCCGAGGGGGAGGCGTTGAGGGCCTGGGCGAAAATCACCGAGAAGATGTTGGAGTTGCCGAAGCCCACCATAGCGATGCCGACATAAATCAGGGCAAGCGATTCACCGGCCAGCAGCAGCCCCATGGCCACGAGCATCATCACCACGCTGATACCGAAGAAAATCCTGGGCGACATGACGCGGAGCAGGAACGCGCCGAGGAAACATCCGGCGGTGCGGAAGATGAAATACAGCCCTGTGGCGAAGCTCGCGTCTTCAAGCGGGAGGCCAAGACGCTCCATTATGATTTTGGGAGCGGTGGTGTTGGTGCCGACATCGATGCCGACGTGACACATGATGCCGATGAAGCAGAGCAGGATGAAGGGGCGGCCCAGAAGCTTGAGACACTCCATCACGCCCGATGCCTTGTCGGGACGCTCCTCCTCGATGGGGGTGGCGGCCAGGGCCGACACCGACAGGAAGCTGACGATGGCGAAAATCACAAACATCGCCCTCCAGCCAAGCCCGAATGTGGGCAGGTAGGTGGTCGCTCCCCAGGCGGCGAGAATCGGGGCGAGGAACGAGGCGATGGCCTTTACAAACTGGCCGAAGGTCAGGGTCGAGGCGAGTTTGTCATTGCTGATGAGGTTTGACACCAGCGGGTTGAGCGAGGTCTGCATTATGGCGTTGCCTATGCCAAGGAGCGAGAAAGCGGCCAGCATCGTGAAATAGCCGTCGCCGGTCAGGGGTATCACCAGCGAGAGGGCGGTGACTACGAGCGAAATCAACACCGTCTTCTTGCGGCCTATGCGGTTCATCAGCATTCCGGTCGGAACCGAGAAGATCAGGAACCAGAAGAAGACCAGCGAGGGGAAGAGGTTGGCCTGAGAGTCGGTCAGGCCGAGGTCTTTCTGCACATAGTTGGAGGCGGTGCCGACAAGGTCGACAAAGCCCATGGCGAAGAAGCAGAGCATCACGGGAATGAACTGCATCAGGGAAGTTTTGCGTGTTGCGGTCATGGCTTTTGCGGATTCCATGGATTAATATTTTTCAAGGTCAGTTGTTTTCTTATTTTGAAGGGTTCAGCCCGAAGATGGCCAGGGAAGCCATGTCGGCCTTCCCCTGGGCGGAGACTGAGAGGGTGGTGTAAGGCTCCTGGGGGAACACGAGGTTGGTCATGGCCATCTGGCCGCCGTTGCCAAACACCTCCACAGAGCTGCGGTCAACGAATATCCTCAGCGAAAGCTTGTCGCCATCCGCCAGCACCGGAGCCACGGTCACTGCGGGGAAATCCTGGCTGAAATCAACCAGACCGCTTTCCCGGCGGTCAAACGCCAGGGTGCGCGCCGCCGCGTCGTAGGTCATCACCACCTTGTCTCCCTTGGCGTTTGACAGGGTCATCGTCACCTGGGACGCGCCTTTGGCCGCCAGGTCGAGGTCGATCTCGCAGATGCCGTCGTTGGCTGTGGGGAGGCGGTATTCGCGCGGCTTCGACGAGAGGGAGGTCTTGCCGGATTTCTTCACAACAGCCCCGCGCATCGCGTCAACCTCGGGCGAGGGGGCGGAAGCGAGATAAATCTGGCCGTCAGCGCCGGTGAAGAGGCTGACATCGCGGGGCAGCGTGTTGGCGCTGCGGAACTGCATTGTCGGCACCTCGGCGGCATACTGCCAGTTGCTCATCCAGCCGATTACCGTGCGGCGGTTGTCAGGCGCGTCGCTGAAAGAGACGGTCGCGTAGTGGTCCTTGCCGAAGTCCATCCATTTGGTGGGCACTTTCCCCTCGGCGTCGAGGTCGGGGGTGAAGACAGCCCCGTCGAAATCACCGACGAAATATTGTGTGGCGCTGCCGCCGAAGGGGCCGCCGGGGTTGAGATTGCAGAGAAGCACCCATTTTTTCTTGTCGGTACCGTCTACCGGAAGCTCAAACAGGTCGGGGCACTCCCATACGCCGTCCTGCGCGCCGAGTCCTTTGCCGAAAGCGCTGCGCAGAGTCCAGTCGCGCAGGTTGGGGGATGTGTAGACCAGCATCTCATGCTCGAGGGCATGGGCGAGCATCAGCACCCACTGGCCGGTAGGCTCGTGCCAGAACATGTTGGGGTCGCGGGCCTCGCTGTCGAGGGTTATCACCGGATTGCCGGCATACTTGACGAAAGTCTCGCCGCCGTCGGTGCTGTGGGCCATGCTCTGTATCTGGCTCGCGTCGGCCGATGTGTAGAGGGCCACTATGGCGTTTTCGCCGAATCCGGCGGTGTTCTTGGGGTCGAGCACGGCGCTTCCCGAGAAGATGGTGCCGAGGCCGTCGGGCAGTATGGCCGCGTCATGGTGGGTCCAGTTGACCAGGTCGGTCGACGTGGAGCGTCCCCAGGTCATGTTCTGCCATTTCGACCCGTAGGGGTTCCACTGGTAGCAGAGGGTCCAGACACCGTCTTTGTAGACCATACCGTTGGGGTCGTTCATCCAGCCGTAAAGCGGGGTGTGGTGAAAGGCCGGACGGTATTTCTCGCGGTTGGCGGTGTCAAACGTGTCGGCCAGCACGAAGTTGCTCCAGCACGCGTCGTTGCTTGCCTCGCGCACCGATGTGCGCCCCTGCGAGGTGAGGATGTTCAACACCACGTTTTTCCCTTTGTAGGGGGTGAGGTCGAAGGGCACCATGTAATCGGTCTTCGACTTTGCCAGGCGCACATACATGGTGCGGTCAAGTTTGCCGTCGACAAGGATGTTTACCCTCGCGTCGTCGTTGGCTTCCTGCACTGGCATCAGCAGGTAACGGGCGTCGCCGTCGACCCTGACCAGGGTGTTGTTCACTCCGAGATGCTCCACCTTCACCCCGGGGGTGTCGGCCGAGACAGGCAGTGAGACGGCCGCGGCGGCCGCCAGGATTATTCCTTCTGATATGATTCTTTTCATTGATATTGGATTTTCGAGGGGGAATGTTTTTCTGATGCAAAACTAATATATTATATGTAGGCTCTTGTATAAAAAACTCTGCAAATGGTGCGAAATATTCTGCAATGCTGAAATTTTGCCACAGAATGCATTCTTTTTAATCGAAGTTTGGTTAACTTTGTGGAGATTCTTACCTTAAACAAAGGATGATGGCGCAGGCCCACAGCCCCCATCATATACCGTCCTATGAAGAAAACAAACCTGATCGCTGTCTACGTCTTATCCATATTGCTGCTTGTGGTGTCATCGGGATGCCGCGAGCAGAAGACCTACCGCATCGGCATCTCGCAATGCAGCCAGGATGACTGGCGCACGAAGATGAACGACGAGATAATGCGCGAGACGATGCTACATGAGGATGTCGAGGTAGAGATACGCTCTGCCGACGACGACAACGCCACCCAGATCGCCGACATCCGGTATTTCGCCGACAACGGTTTCGACATCATAATCGCCGCCCCAAACGAGGCCGAGGCCATCACCCCCGTAATCAAGGAGGTCTACGACAAGGGGATACCGGTGATTATCTTCGACCGCGATGTCACCGGCGGCAGCTACACCGCCCGCATCGGCACCGACAACGAGGGCATCGGACGCGCAGCCGGACGCTACGCCCTGCAGATGCTCGCCCGCTCCACCGATTCACCGCGCGCCATAGAGATCTATGGACTGGAAGGCTCGTCACCCGCCGCCGGACGCCATGCAGGGTTCGCCAGCGAGTTCACCCGAGGAGGCGGCACCATCGTGGCCACAGGCTATGGCGACTGGAACCAGTCTGACGCCGAGCATGTCGCCGACTCGCTGCTGACGGCCCATCCCGATGTCGACCTGATATACGCTCACAATGACCGCATGGCCATCGGGGCCTCCATCGTGGCCCGCAGGAAAGGGCTGCGCGGCATCAAGACCATCGGCATCGACGCTGCCCCTGAGATAGGCATCAAGGCGGTGGCCGACTCGGTCATCGACGCGACCTTCCTCTACCCCACCGAGGGCCACCGGCTGGTCAAGACCGCCCTGGCGATCCTGAAGGGGGAGCCTTATCTGAAAGAGACAATCCTGCCGGTATCATCGGCTGTCGACCTCTCCAACGCCGACATCCTGCTGCTCCAGAACCAGTCGCTGCTCCAGGAGACGGCCAAGATGAAGGAGCTGAAAATGAGAATCGACGACTATTGGTCGAAGCACTCGGCCCAGACCTCGCTCTTCTACGCCCTGATAGCGATTCTCGTGCTGGTGTTCTTCTCCCTGTTCCTGATACTGAGGGCATACTGGCAGCGAAAACGCCACCAGCATACGCTCATGGAGCAGAACCGTCTGCTTGAGGAGCAAAGCCGCGAGCAGAAACGGCTGGCCGAGAAGCAGAAGGAGCTGAACAGCCAGCTCCAGGAGGCGATACAGTCAAAGCTGGCATTCTACACCAATGTCTCCCACGACCTGCGTACCCCCCTGACTCTCATCGCCGAACCTGTCGCGCAGCTCTCGGCGGCCTCCAACCTCACCCCTCGCCAGGCCAACCTGGTCAGGCTCGCCGACAAGAACCTGAAAGTACTCGGGCGGCTTATAAACCAGATTCTCGACTTCCGTAAATTTGAGAACGGCAAGCTCTCCCTCAACCTCACCGAGGTGGATTTCAGCAAGGCGGTGGCCGAATGGCTCGACTCCTTCACCGAGGTGGCCCGCCGGCGCGACATCAAGCTTACCCTCGACGCTCCCGCCGACGGCGGCGACATCCATCTGGCCATCGACGCGGAGAAGATGGAGCGCATATTCTTCAACTTGATCGCCAACGCCATCAAATACACCCCCGACAACGGCACGATACGGGTGTCATACACCTGCGACGGCCGCCATCTGACGCTGCGCGTGGCCGACACCGGCATCGGAATCTCGCGCGAAGACCTGGGCAACATCTTCGACCGCTTCTTCATGGTCGACGAGGTGCGCCCCCACGGCTCCGGCATTGGCCTGTCGCTGGTCAAGGCGTTCGTGGAGCTTCACCAGGGTACCATCACGGCCGACAGCGAGGTCGGCAAGGGCTCGGTCTTCACCGTCACCATCCCCGTCAGGCATGTGTCTGAGACCTCTGAGGTCCCGGCCAAACTGATATCGCAGGATGACATAAACGCCGAGCTGGCAAGGGTCGACACCAGCGCGCCCTCCTCAGGCCAAGGGGCCGACAGCGACACCCCCGCCGACGATGCCGAGCGTCCCCGTCTGCTGGTCATCGACGACAACGCCGACATCCGCGACCTGGTTGTCGACATCCTCGGCGACGAATATGAGATACACCAGGCAGCCGATGGCCGCGAGGGGCTGGCAAAAGCCGCCAGGCTGGTGCCTGACATCATCATCTGCGACATCATGATGCCGGTCATGGACGGCCTGGAGTGCTGCCGCAAGATAAAGGAGGAGATTTCGACATCCCATATCCCGGTGGTGATGCTGACCGCCTGCAGCCTCGACCAGCAACGTGTCGAGGGGTATGAGAGCGGTGCCGACGGCTATATCGCCAAGCCTTTCAGCGGCGAGCTGCTCAAGGCGCGTTGCCGCAGCCTGCTGCAGAACCGCAAGCGCATCAAAGACCTCTGGCTCGGCTCGGCGGCCTCGATTCCGGCCCCGGCATCCACAAGGCAGAAACCCGACGCAGCCCCCCAGCCCCCGACGCTCCCCGCCGTGGGCAACGCCGACCCCGACAACGAGTTCTACTCACGTTTCCTCAGGATTTTCCAGGAGGAGATTTCCAACCCGACACTGAGCATCGAGCAGATCGCGTCGCGGATGGGGCTGGGCCACTCACAGTTCTACCGCAAAATCAAGGCGCTGACCAACTACACCCCGGTGGAGCTGATGAGGCAGCTGCGCCTGAAACAGGCACGCCACCTGCTGACCACCACCTCGCGCTCAATCAGCGAAATCGCCTACGAGGTGGGATTCTCTTCCCCGGCCTATTTCACCAAATGCTACCGCACGGCTTTCGGCGAAACCCCCTCGGAGCTTCGCGAGAACCTCGCCCTCTGACCCTCCGCCACCCACCCCTTCCCCGATTCCACAGACGCCCGTCACACGCCGGTCTCTGTGGAATCGGCGTTATATGCCTGACATTTGCCGCATGCTGATTTTTTCTGCATTTTAGCAGATTTTTTCGGCTTTGCACATTTTTTGACAGCCGCTGCAATTTTTGTAATACACCCCGCAATCTCCTTTATATTACCTTTGTGGCAGAAAACTCAATCAACCCAATCTAAACTTAACATGAAAAAAACAATCCTGTATGCGCTCTTCATGCTCCTCGCTGTGATTGGCGCGCAAGCACAAGAGATTACCGTCAGCGGTACCGTGCTTTCGGGGTCGGACAACGAGCCGCTGATCGGAGCCACTGTCCGCTCGGTAGCAACAAACGCCGGCACATCGACCGACATCGACGGAAATTTCACAATCAAAGTGCCACAGGGGTCAGACCTGCAGGTCTCATACATCGGATATGAGCCGCTGACCCTCAAGGCCCAGCCCTCGATGACCATCACCCTCAAAGAAAACTCGACATCGCTCGACGAGATCGTCGTTGTCGGCTACACCACCCAGCGCAAGGCCGACCTCACCGGCGCCGTGGCCGTGATGAACATGAAGGAGCCTCTGAGCGAGAACTCCGGAAACATCATGAACTCGATGGCCGGCAAGCTCCCCGGCGTGAATGTGGTGCCCGACGCAGCCCCCGGCGGCACAGGCTCCATCCGTGTGCGAGGCATGTCGACTGCCAACTCCTCCAACGACCCCCTCTACGTCATCGACGGAGTCCCCACAGACAACATCAACTGCATCAACCCCTCTGACATCGAGACTATGCAGGTGCTCAAGGATGCCGCCTCTGCCTCTATCTACGGTAGCCGCGCTGCCAACGGTGTGGTCATCATCACCACCAAGCAAGGCAAGGGCGACCGCCTGACCATCAACGTCAACTACGCCGCGTCGGCCCAGACAATCGCCAAGCGTTACAAGATGCTCGACGCCAACCAGTGGGGCGTGGCCTATTGGGCAGCCTCGGCCAACTCCAACATCAAGCCCTCACATGTGCTTTACGGCAACGGCGAAGTGCCGGTGTTGCAGCCCTTTGTCGACGGCAACCCCAACTTCCCCACCACCAACACCGACTGGCAGGACGAGGTCTACCAGACCGCCTGGACCAACAACCTGACCGCCTCCATCTCAAACAACACCGAGAAAGGCTCCGTGATGTTCTCCCTCAACTACATCAACCAGAACGGTAACATCAAGGACACATTCTACGAGCGTTACTCAGCCCGTATCAACTCGCGCTACGACTTCAACAAGTACATCACCGTGGGCGAGAACCTCATGATCGCCCGCTGGACCAACCGAGGCATGGATGTCGCCGGCGACCGAGGCATACCCTTCACCGCCATGAGCCAGCACCCCGCCCTCCCCGTCAAGGGCATCAACGGCGAGTGGACCCTCCCGCTGGGCCTCATCGCCTCTGACCTTGCCAACCCCTGCCAGCTCATCGCCAACGCCGCCGACAACGACCTCTCCTCATGGAGAATCCTCGGCAACGCCTACCTTGAGGTGAAACCCGTCGAGGGGCTGACCCTGAAGTCAAACATCGGTATCGAACACAGCCAGTATTTCAACGTGACCCTGGGCCGCACCGTCAACCCCGGCGACGTCAACAGCGTAAGCAGCGTCTACGGACAGGGTGACACCTGGACCTGGTCCAACACCGCCAACTACAACAAGACATTCAGCGGAGTCCACCACCTCAACGTGCTGCTCGGCACCGAGGCCATCGGCTACACCTTCAAGGACCTCAGCGGCTCACGCCAGGATTTCGCCTTCGAGGACAAGGACTTCATGCAGGTAGGAGCCGGCACCGGCGTGCGCAACTCGGGCGGCGGCAAGACCCAGTGGAGCGTCTTCTCCCTCTTCGGCAAGGTCGACTACAATTACGCCGACCGCTACCTGGCCTCGTTCACCATCCGCCGCGACTCCAACTCGCGTTTCGCCAAAGACCACCGCGCCGGCGTGTTCCCCGCCTTCTCCCTGGCCTGGCGTCCCACCCAGGAGGAGTTCTTCCCCCACAACGAAATCCTCACCGACCTGAAGATCCGCTACTCCTGGGGCCAGAACGGTAACGCCAACATCCCCTCGCTCTATCCCGCCTACTCGACATACATCTTCAACACCGGCAACGGTGCGTATGACATCAACGGCACCAACTCCTCGACCACCTCGGGCATCACACTGGCCTCCACCGGCAACCCCGAGCTGAAATGGGAGACCACCACACAGAACAACATCGGTCTTGACTTCCAGCTGCTCAACGGAGCCATCAACGTCAGCGCCGACTACTACATCAAGAAGACCAAGGACATGCTGACCATCCCCCCTGCCCTCGACGTGGCAGGCGAGAACGCCGCCGTTTGGCTCAACACCGGCGATATGAAAAACAACGGATGGGAGGTCACCGTGGCCTACAACTCTCCCCAGTATGGCGACTTCTCCTGGAACGGCTCGCTCAACATCTCTCAGTACAAGAATGAGCTTGTCACGCTCAACTCACGCCAGAAGTTCATCGGCGGCGACCAGCGCCTGATTCCCGGCGAGCCTATGGGCGTTTACTACGGATATGTATGCGACGGCATCTTCCAGGACGCAACCCAGGTGGCCAACCACGCCACACAGGCCGGCGCAGCCCCGGGCCGCCTCATCTACCGCGACCTCAACGGTGACGGCGTAATCGACGACAACGACCGCTGCATCATCGGCGACCCCAACCCCGACCTGTCGCTGGGTCTCAACCTCGCCTTCAAGTACAAGGCATTCACCCTCGACATGTTCTTCGCCGGTGACTTCGGATTCGACATCCAGAACCACATGAAACGCCAGCTGCTGTCGATGAACTACGGCAACCTCGCCACCAACCGCGGAGCCGACATCCTCAACGCCTGGACCCCCACCAACACCTCCTCCGACATCCCGGCCCTGTCGCTGACCGACGACAACAATGAGGCCCGCTTCTCGACCTACTATGTCGAAAACGGCTCTTACATGAAGATGAAATACCTCAAGCTCTCCTACTCCCTCCCCAAGAACCTCATCAAGCGCATCGGGGCCTCCAACCTCGACATCTACGGCCAGGTGGAGAATGTGTTCACCATGACCAAATACAAGGGCCTCGACCCCGAGATTCTTCCAGGCGAGTATGGCGCGCGCATCGACAACGGCGCATATCCCCGTCCGCGCACATTCACCATCGGTCTCAACCTCCAGTTCTAATCCCGACACTGCAAAAAAATGAAAAGCTTAAAAAACATCATAAAGAACACCCTGGCCGCGACAGCCATCTCCTCCATGGCCCTCGCATCGGTTTCCTGCGATGACCTGCTCGACACCAAGCCTCAGGGCTCCTTCACCGACGAACAGGTCGGCGACGAGGAGGCCATCGACCTGATGACCTCGGCCTACGCCACCCTCCTCTGCCACTATTTCGGCAACAACGAGTCGTTTGCCGGCCCGATCAACAACTGGGTCTTCGACGTGCGCTCCGACGACGCCCTCAAGGGGGGCGACGGCGTGACGATGGAGGGCTACATGCACCAGCTCGAAGTGGGCAACGTGCAGAGCGACAACGACATCGCCAACTTCAAGTGGCGCAACAACTATTACTCCATCTCGCGCTGCAACACCGCCATCCGCGCCATCCTCAACTCCTCGTCGATTTCCGACCAGAACCGCGCCTCGTTCGTGGCCGAGATGAAGACCCTGCGCGCCTACTACTACTTCGACATGCTGCGCATCTTCAAGAAGTTCCCCTACTTCGACGAGAATGTCGTGGATCCTTCGGGATGCCGCGCCGACGAATACACCCGCGACCAGATCGCCGAGTTCATCAAGGCCGACCTCCGCGAGTCATACTACGCCCTGCCCGAGACCCAGGCCCAGGTCGGACGCTTCAACCGCTATGTCGCCGCCGCCATCCTGGCCCGTGTCGACCTGTTCACCTCCTCATGGGCCGAGGCCGAGGAATTCGCCGGATATGTCATCGCCTCAGGGCAGTATGAGCTGTATCCCAACTTCCTCGACATGTCGAAGCCCGAGTACAACAACATGTACGAGTCGGTGATGGCCATACAGTTCTCCTCGGCCAATTCCCCCGACCAGTTCAACTTCAACAACTGTCTCAACTGCACATGGTCGGAGGGCAACCTCTACGGCAACGGCGACGACTTCTACCTCGCCTCGCAGAACCTGGTCAACGCCTTCCGCACCGATGAGAACGGTCTGCCCTACCTCGACGGCTCTTTCAACAACGACAACATCGACGGACCCGACTATCCCGGCAACGTCGACCCCCGTCTCGACTTCACCCTCGGACGCATCGGCATGCCCTGGCGCGGCCATATGTACAACGAGAAATGGTGTCGCAACCTGGAGCTTTACGGCCAGTACTCCGGCAAGAAGCCCTACACCGCCCCCGAGTCACCCTACTGCACACCCGGCATCGTGCCCTGGGGAGCGTCATCGCTCAACTGGAGCCTCATCCGCTACGCCGACGTGATGCTCATGAAGGCCGAGGCCCTCATCGAGCAGAACAAGAACCTCGACGAGGCGCGCACCCTCATCAACGAAATCCGCAAGAAGGCCGCCCGCTCGGTCGACCCCTCATACACCCCCGTCGACTGCAACCCCAACCTAGCCAGCTACATGGTGAGCGAGTATCCCGCATCGGGCTGGAACCAGGATTACGCCCGCCGCGCCGTCCGCATGGAACGCCGCATCGAGCTGGCCATGGAAGGCCACCGCTGGTTTGACCTCGTGCGCTGGGGCAACGTCGTGCAGACCATGAACGATTATTACGCCTCCGAGGTGAAAATCCACTCCTACTACCAGGGCGCCAACCTGACCGAGGACGAGGTCTACCTCCCCATCCCCATCAACCAGGTCGACAACGCCGGTGACCTCTACCTCTAATCCATCAACCAGTACAGACCCATGAAAAAATTTCATTCATACATGCTGGCCCTCCTGACCGTCGTTGTCTGCGGCCTGCTCAGCTCATGCTCAGACTATGAGCCCAAGGGCTACCCCGAAGTGCCCGCCCTGGCCACAGCCTCCGACCTCCAGGCTTCGGTAGCCGGCCGTTCAGTCACCCTCACCTGGCAGCTCCCCTCACAGCAGGGCATCACCGCCGTAAGGGTAAGCCGCGACAACGGCGCGGCCACAATCCTCCCAGCCGACGCGACCTCCTGCACCCTCAAGGGGCAGCCCATGGACCAGCAGCTGGTCTTCACCGTCAAGGTGGAGTATGACAACAAATATGTCTCCGAGGGTGTCTCGGTAATCGCCAGCGTGCCCTATGTGGCATCCAAGATGGCCTACCTGATGACCGCCCCCACCATCGCCGACCTCCCCGACGACGACGAGCGTGCGGCTGCCACATGGTTCGCCGCCCAGGAGAACGCCGAGTTTATCCAGCCCTCACAGATTTCATCGCTCGACCCCGACATCTATTCGGTGATCTGGATTGAAATCGACCGCGTGGGCATGCCCATGGGATGGCAGAACCTCCCCGCAGAGGTCTCTTCCGACGCCACCATCGCCGCCCTGCGCGAGTATTCGGCCAACGGCGGCTCGCTCTACCTGGCCAACATGGCCACACAGCTCACCCTCCCGCTGGGATTCGTCCCCGAAGGGATGGAGCCGACAGTCTACGGCAACGGAAACGGTGGCTCAGGTGACGATGTGTGGGTAATCAACCCCTACCTCGGATGGGACTTCCGCGACGGCTCTGACCAGGGCTTCTATGACCGCACCTCCCACGCCATCTTCAACGGCCTCACCCTCGAGGATCCCAACGGCTACGGCTACAACACCCTGCCCCTGATAGGCCCCGGCATGCGCGAAGACCACAACTGCCTCTGGGACTGCAACATCTACGGCAAGGGCAACCAGCCTGACGTGATCAAGAACTTCGAGGTGACCACCAACTCGCAGGTGCTCGCCACATGGGGACATGTACGCGACCACTGCGTGGCCGGTCTGGTCGACTTCTACGCCGCTGGCGACCATGGCCGCTGCGTGGCCAACGGATTCGCCGCCTATGAGTGGAACCAGAACTCAGGCGCCAACCCCTACCAGGGCAACGTCGAGAAGCTGACCCTCAACATCCTCCACTACCTCCAGTAATACCCGACATCCTTTAACAGACTTCCATACAACAACCCGACCGCAACGCGGGGGATGGGTCTCCCGGCCCTCCCCCCGCATCGCGGCCAGGCACCGCTTACGCCTTTTCCTGACCGGAAAGTCTCCTCTTAAAACAATATTCAACCCTGTCAAAAACCTGCATGAACATGAAAAAATCATTACTCGCATCCTCTCTCGCCCTCCTCGCCATCGGCGCCATCCCCGCAACCGCCAACCAGCGCGCCGCAATGCTCATCGGCTCTTCCGACATCGAAAGCATTGAGAACTTCCAGGAATACGCCGCCGCCAGGCACTTCGCCACAGTGCATCCCGACGGTGTGATAATCGCCCCGGGCGAGACCTCGAAAATCTCGGCCGACAACATCGACTGCATCTGGATTCATATCGACCGCCTCAACATCGGCATGGGCAACCTCCCCGCCGAGTTCTCCGACGCGGCCACCGTGGCTGCCCTCAAGGCATTCGTGGCCGACGGCGGTTCGCTCCTGCTGACAAAGCAGGCCACCCAGCTGCTCAGCCGCATCGACCGCATCGACGCCGCCTTCGACCCCCACATCTACGGTGACGGCGACGGCGGAAAGGGCACCGATGTCTGGACCGTTAACGCCCAGATCGGCTACTGGTTCATCAACGACAAGGACAACCCCGAGGGCCTCGATCCCTCGCAGTATTACGACCACCGCGACCATGACATCTATGTCGGCCTCACTACCAACTACGACTTCCCGATGGAGACATTCGCCTTGGAAGGCACCGGCAACGGCACCGAGATGTGGCGCGAAGACCACAACTGCATGTGGGACCTCAACTCATACGCCTACACCGCCGAGGGGAAGAACACCGTGGAGAAGTTTGAGAACGACAACAACGCCGTGGTGCTCGGCACCTGGGGCCATGTGCAGGACCACGCCGTGGCCGGCATCGTTGAGTTCCTGCCAGCAGCCGACGGCCAGGGCACAATCATCGCCAACGGCCTGGCAGCCTGCGAGTGGTCGCCCCGCGAAGGTGTCAACGCTTTCCACTCCAACCTTGAGAAGCTGACCGACAACGCCATCACCTACCTGGCCAACAAGAGGTCGGGCGTGACCGCCGTCACCGGCGACATGGCCGGCTCCGACGCTCCCGCCGAATACTTCACCCTCCAGGGCATCGCCGTCAGCGCCGACGCCCTCACCCCCGGCATCTACATCATCCGCCAGGGCGACAAGACCTCCAAGGTTGTCATCAGATAATTTGCCACACATTCGCCACATATACCCGAGGGGGTCGCAGGCCCGGGCATGAGCCGGCGACCCCCTCGTTGCTTTCCACACCAGTCAACTGCCTGCCTTTACTAATACAATCGACAACCAGTCCTGCAAGATTCACTAACCTTAGTTTCCTTTTATGAAGTCAAAACTCTTTTTATCAATGATATTCATGCTCTCCGTGTGGCTCGGGACAGCAGTCCTGTCAGCCGCGCAGGTGAAATACCAGAGCATGGCCATGTACATCGCCGCCGACGATGTCGAATCAATCACCCCTCCACAGGAACGCGCCGCGGCGCGCCTGTTCAAGGAACGCTTCGCCCAATACGGCACCATCCTGACCCCGAAGGATGTCGACAAAATCAAATACCCCGACTTTGACTGCCTCTGGATCAACATCGACAGCATCGGCAAAAGCCAGGGTGTCGAGAAATTCCGCGAGGCCTTCATCAGCGACCGCTTCCTCGAGGCGGTTAGGAAATTCCACCAGGACGGCGGAAACCTGTACATGTCGAAATTCGCCATCGAGCTGCTTTATTCTGACGGCATCGGGTGCCTGGCTGACTACCTCCGCCCCAATGTCTTCTCCTCGGGCGAAGGGGCATACAACGCCGACATCTGGTCGGTGAACGCCGAAATCGGGGCCTTGATGAAAGGCAACGATCCCGACGGGCAATATGCCGACCGCCGCGCCCACCCCATCTATTCAGGCCTGAGCTCAATCGCCTCGACCGCCTGGGCCGCCACACCCGACCCCATTTATGAGTCAAACCCCTACACCGTCTTCCCGATGCAGGGCACTTCGGGCCACGGCATGATTCACCGCGAAGACCACAACTGCATGTGGCGTCTGGCGATGAAGACCGACACCAACGCCAGCATCGGCCTGTATGTGGGATATGACAATGTCCACAACTTCTCGGAGACAGACCGCATCGAGAATCCCCAGGAGCGCGCCGCAGCCAGATTCCTCCTCGACCCCGAGGGTTATTTCAAGCAGATACGCCCGGGTGTGAACGTGGAGGTGATATGCCCCGGCGACATCGACCGCATAGACCCCAACAACTTCGACTGCATATGGATCCACATCGACCGCAACGGAATCGACAATGGCTGGGAAAACCTCCCGGAAGCTTTCCGACGCCCCGACCTCATCGAGGCTCTGCGTAACTATTCCCGCGACGGCGGCCAGCTGCTGCTCACCAAGCAGGCCACCCAGCTGGTGGTTCCCATCGGCCGCGTCACAGCCGATTTCGCCCCCAACATCTTCAGCAGCGGCGAGGGTGGCAACGGAACTGACGACTGGCAGATCAATCCCCACGTCGGATGGCTCTGGCACGACTCTGACCCGACCTGCTATTTCGACCGTTCGGGCCACGACATCTACGACAACATCACCTCCGTCAAGGTCAACGGCAATGAGTTCGACACATTCCCCATGGAGGGCACCGGCAACGGCTCCGGGATGTGGCGCGAAGACCACAACTGCATGTGGGACCTCAACAACCTCCCCCCTTACGTCGGAGGCGGCTTCAACAAGGTTGTCAAATTCCAGGAAGACTGCAACGCGCGTGTGCTTGGCACATGGGGCCACGTCACCGACGACGCAGTCGCCGGAATCGTGGAGTTCCGCCCCACAATCCAATACCGAGGCCGGATCATCGCCAATGGCCTGGCCACATGTGAATGGGCGCCCCGCGAAGGTGTGAACGCCTATCACCACAATCTCGAACTGCTGACATTCAACTGCCTCCGTTATCTGGTGACCGTCACCGACTTCAAGTTCGTCTCAGACGGCCCCGACGGTGTGGCCCGTTTCGAGAAGGACGCCAACGCTACCGTACTCGGCACATGGGGACAGGACTGGAACCACCAGGCCGCCGGAATCGTCGAGTTCCATCCAGCGGCCGGCACAACCACCTACGCCGATGACAATTACGACCTCGACGAACTCAACAAAGACAAGGCTCCCCGAGGCACCATAATCGCCAACGGCATGGGTTGCGTGCAGCTCCACCAGGAGGCCGGCGACAATGAATATCTCGACAATGTCAACAACCTCACTGCCAACATCATCGATTACCTATCCCCCTGGCACACCCGCAACGTCTCGGCGATAAGCGAAGTGTCGGCCGGCGAGGAAGGCTCGATAAAAGCCTCGGCCGGAGGCATCGAATGGACAGGATTCACCAGCCCCGTATCCCTTGAGGTCTATACCCTCGACGGCAGGCTGATTGCCTCGCGGGAGATTGTCGGGGACGGCTCGGCAGCGATTGACGCGACCGGAATCGTGATTGCCCGCGCAGGCTCCTCGGTGACCCGCCTGACCATCCGCTGATTCCCGGGGAGGCACCGCCCCCCCACTATGAATCCTATTTATATCCAACATACCTTAAAACGAATACCATCGGTATGAACCATAATCCGCTTAAAAAAGCAATGCTGATGGCGACACTCTGGCTGTCGGGGCCTCTGGCCCCGGCGGCCATTGTCGCCCACTTCCCCTTCGATCCCGACGACTCGGGAAGAATCTCAGAGACCGTCAGCTCAGACCGTTTCGACGTGCTGGGCAACTTCGGGGCCGAAAGCGCGCCGGGAGTGAAAGGGCGCGCCCTGTTCCTCGACGGCTACACCTCATATGTCGGAGCCAGGGTGAGACATCTCCCTGTGAACCGCAAGATGACAGTCAGTCTCTGGGTGGCCGTCCAGTCATACCCGGTGGTGAAAGTCGACGACCCGAATCCCGGAGGACAGACCTGCATTGTCAACTGTCTCGACGACAACGCCCGTTCGGGCTTCGGCTACTTCATAGGATTCGACGGGCAATACAGCTTCCAGGTGTATGTCGGCTCAGAGAAGGTCATCGTGAATGTCCCCGCCCCCCTGCCGCGCAACCGCTGGAACTGCCTCACGGCTGTGGTCGACACAGATGCCCGCATCTTGCGTTTCTACAACAATGGCGACCAGGTCGCCCATACCGAATGCCCTTCCGGGGCAATATCGGTCGGCGAGGCCCCGCTGCATGTGGCGCAAGACGGCTGGGAGGTATGGTTCGGCAGCGGCGTGGACGCTTTCCGCACAACCGCTTTCGGGGGCCTGCTGGATGAGCTGACCATATATGACGAGGCTCTCCCAGAGACCATGCTGAGGAGCTGGCGCGCCGACGCGCCCCCCACACTCGCTGTCCCTGAGAGCCGCTACGCCGATGACAAGTGGCATCCCCGGTTTCACGGCTGCCCGTCAGGGGCATGGACCAACGAGACCCACGGACTGGTCCGCGCCGATGGCCGCTATCACCTGTTCTTCCAGAAAAACGCTGCCGGCCCTTACATGGCGCGCCTCCACTGGGGTCATCTCTCGTCAGACAACCTCTATGACTGGCATGAGGAAAAAATCGCCCTCGTCCCCGGAGAGCCTTACGCCGACGGGGAGCGTTTCCACTATGACATGAAGGGTTGCTGGAGCGGATATGTCTTCACCGACAATGAACTCACAGGAGGCCGTCCGACGATCCTGTACACCGGCGTGGATTACGAACGGGCCCGTATCCTCTCGGCGTCCCCGTCACGAAACGACAACTCTTTGATGGTATGGGACAAGAACACCACACCCCTTATTGATGGCCGCCCCGACGGGCTGAGCGATGACTTCCGCGACCCCTGCTTCTTCCGCGACGGCCAGAAGGCATACATCGCCGTGGGCTCGCAGAAAGAGGGACGCGGCGCGGTGACGCTCCACAGGTATGCCGACGGCGGATGGTCGCGTAATGCCAACGACCTGTTCTACCACGCCTCGGATGTCAACGCAGACGGCACTTTCATCGAGATGCCGTCGGTGACACGCATGCCCGACGGCCGATGGCTCTTCGTGTACACCCCCTTGGCCACATCGCAGGGTGTCAAGGCTGTCTACCGCACAGGCAGCATCAACGCCGAGGGGCGTTTTGTCCCTGACGCGAACTCATCATCGCCCCGCCCTGTCGACCTCTTCGGGCGCGACGGCTTCGGACTGCTCTCCCCTTCTGTGATGACCGACGGCGGCCGCACCGTGGCCCTGGGCATCGTGGCCGACAAGCTCGGGAGCGCCGACAACAAGGCCAACGGATGGGCCCACTGCTACTCGCTGCCGCGCGAATGGACTCTTGACCAGCAGGGTAACCTCTGGCAGAAACCTGCCGTCGAACTGGCGGGGATGCGCTCTTCCACCCATTTCAGCAAAAACAATTTCGACCTCACGGGACAGATGGCCCTCGGGAAGGTATCAGGCCGCCAGGCCGAGATACGTGCCGTGATGACCTGCGCGCAGGCTCCCGCCGGAATCAGGTTTTTCAAGAATCCGGCCAACCCCGACCACTCCCACGCGGCGGTCATCATCGACCCCTCGGCCCACACCGTGACCCTTGACCTCACCCACCTGCCGCGCATCGTCAACGACGGTTACCCCTACGGAGGCATCTACCGCGCGTCACTCCCCGACGACATTGCTCCCGGGAAAGAGGTGACAATCGACCTCTTTATCGACAACTCGATAATCGACCTTTTCATAAACGACCGCTACGCCGCCTCGGCACGCATTTTCCCACACGACACCGACGGGGTGGCGATAGAGGCTTTCGCCGACAAGGCGACAAGGGTGAAGTCAATCGACGCATGGACGCTTGAAAGCCGCCAGACTCTCTCCGCGGCCGGAAACGCCATGCCCGCGGCCGACCACACCCGGCGAATCGCCTTGCTGATTCCTGACGACAACCCCGACTCTCTCGGCCCGCAGGAGAAAGCCGCCATCGCCCTGTTCAACAGCCTCTACCCCAACGGCGAGGTGCTGACCCCATCCCAGGCCCCCTCGCGCCTGACCATCGACAACTTCGCCACTGTCTGGATACATGTCGACCGCGTCGGGACCGGCATCGGCAATCTGCCGCAGGCCCTGGCCGACCAGGCCGTGACAGCCGCCATCCGCGGTTTCCATGCCGAGGGGGGCCACCTGCTGCTCACCAAGCACGCGACACAGCTGCTGCCGGCAATAGGCCGGATCGACCATCGCTTCGCGCCCGGGATATTCTCTGACGGCGACGGGGGCAACGGCAACGATGTCTGGACCGTGCAGGCCCAGATCGGATGGAAAAACCGCCATGACAACCCGGCCCAGTTTTACGACCGCAGGGGCCACCGTATTTATGACGGGCTGGTGACATCGGGCGCTTTCGACTGGGAGACATTCGCGATGGAAGGCACAGGCGACGGGTCGGCGATGTGGCGCGAAGACCACAACTGCCTCTGGGACTTGAACGCTTATTCCTACACATCTGCCGGGGCCAACACCGTCGAGAAATTCGAGAACGAGAACCACGCGACGGTAATCGGCACCTGGGGACATGTGATCGATTATGCCGTGGCCGGAATCGTGGAGTTCAATCCCGTGACCACCTCGGCCAGGGCATCCTCGATGTCGGGCATAATACTGGCCAACGGCCTTGCGGCATGCGAGCTGTCGCCCCGATACGGCGGCAACACATATGCCGCCAACGTGGAGCGAATCAACGCCAACTCGATGGCCTATCTCATGTCAAAAGACCGCAATCCGGCGATAAGCGGTGTCTCAGCCCCTTGCCAGGACAACAAACCACGCATATATCCCGTTGATAACGACGGTATAGGTTACAGCGGCCTCAGCCAAGGCTCGGTGATGACTGTCGTGTCGGTGGATGGCAGGGTGATTGGCCGCTATACCATTGATGGCGACCAGGGAGTGATAAGGCCCGGGGCCACCGGTGTGGTCATCGTCAGATGTGATGACACCGCCGCCAAACTGCTGCTACGCTGACATTCCAACGAGTTTCATGACTAAAGACATAGAAATCATACAAACCATTTTTCAATGAATAAACTCCATTTACTACTCGCCGCCGGAGCCGTCGCAACGACTGCCCTTGAGGCGCAGGCCGGGCTCGTGGCCCACTTCCCGATGGATGTGCGCTCAGGCCAGATACAGGAGGCGGTCAGCGGCAACCGCTTCGCCGTCCAGGGCCATTTCACCCCTGAGAATGTCGCCGGGGCCGAGGGGCAGGCGCTCCGATTCGACGGCTACACCTCATGGGTAGACGCGCGGCTCAACGCCATCATCCCCGAAGGCTCCAAGCAGATGACCCTCTCGCTTTGGGCCGCCGTCCCCTCTTATCCTATCATCAAGATTGATGAGAACACCTCGGAGAAGACCGCCATCGTGAGCTGTCTCGACGACAACGCCAAGACCGGATTCGGGTTCTTCATCGGATTCGACGGCAAGTGGTCGTTCAAGACCTACATCGGCGGATGGCCCGCTGAGGTCAATATCTCGACCCCGTTGCCCACTTACCAGTGGAACAACCTTGTGGCTGTCATCGACTGCGATTCGCGCGCCATCACAGTCTACAACAACGGCGAGGCCGTAGGCTCGTCGCGCTGCTCGGGCACCATATCTTTCCCCGGGGGCAGGTTCACCATGGGACGCGGCGAACTGGAAAACTACGCCGGCCCTTTCCTGCTGACTTCCTACAACGGACTCATCGACGACATCAAGATATGGGACGAGGCTGTCGCCCCGGAGACCATCAAGTCATGGAAGCCTGAGAACCCGGCCAATCTCGACATTCCCGCGTCGCGTTTCGCCGATGACATCCTGCGCCCGCGTTTCCACGGCATGCCGGCAGCCGCATGGACCAACGAGTGCCACGGCATGGTCTGGGCCGACGGTCGCTACCACCTCTTTTTCCAGAAAAACGCCGATGGGCCATACATGGCACGCCTCCACTGGGGCCACATCTCGTCGGAAAACCTCTATGACTGGCGCGAGGAGAAAATAGCCATCGCCCCTGGCGCGGCCTACGACATCAAGGGATGCTGGAGCGGATGTGTCTTTACCGACGATGTCATCACAGGCGGGAAGCCCAACATCCTCTACACCGCCGTGGACTACGGACGGGCCACAATCGCCGGGGCATCCCCCGACGACGCGGCGCTGCTCGACTGGACAAAATGGGGCAACAACCCGATCATCAATGGCCGCCCCGACGGGCTGTCGGATGACTTCCGCGACCCATATTTCTTCCGCAATGGCGACAATGCCTACATCATCGTCGGCAGCTCGAAGAATGGTGTCGGCACCACCACGCTCCATCGCTACAACCCTGCGTCTTCATCCTGGAGCAATGACGGGGCGCTCTTCTTCACCGGGACAAGCGCGGCCGTAGACGGCGCGTTCTGGGAGATGCCCAACATCACCCCGATGGGCAACGGCAAATGGCTCTTCACGGCCACACCGCTCAACACCTCCACCGGGGTGCGCACCATCTACTGGACCGGCTCGATTAATGCCGACGGCACTTTCGCCCCGGCCTCCAATTTCCCCTCGGGAAAGAATGTGGAGCTAAACTCGCGCGACGGTTTCGGACTGCTCTCCCCCACTGTCTACAACCATGACGGCAAGACCATCGCCCTGGGCATCGTCCCCGACAAGCTCTCATCCGAGAACAACTGGAACCTGGGCTGGGCCCACTGCTATTCGCTGCCGCGCGAATGGAGCCTGAACGACAACGGCGAGCTCGTGCAGAAACCCTTCTCGGGTCTCACCGGCCTGAGGACTGCCAACGGATTCGAGCGGGCTGCATTCGACCTGGAAGGCTCGCTACCGCTTGACCCCGTGTCGGGCCGCGCGGTGGAAATCGAGGCCACCTTCACCATCGGCAGCAATCCCTTCGGCTTCAAGATTTTCAAGAACAGCACAGCTGAGGCCACCATCACCTACAACTACGCCACCTCTTCGCTGACGGTCGACTTCTCGCGCCTGACCCGCCTGGTCAACGACGGCGGAGTCTACAACGGTGTCTACACCCTGACCCTGCCCGAATACCTGCGCCGAGGCTCCGACATCAAAATCAACCTCTTCATCGACCACTCGATTCTTGACATCTTCATCAACGACCGCTGGGCGTCATCAATCCGCGTGTTCCCCACCGACAGCGACGCCAACGGCATCGAGGCGTTCTCCAACAACGGCTCCACCGCCGTCAAGTCGCTCCGCGCCTGGAACCTCAATCCCTCGGCTTCGAGCGGCATCGATGGTGTCTTAGCCGACCGTCCCGCCGCCAATGACGGCCCCGTGAATGTCTACACCCTCACCGGGCAGTTCCTCCTCCGGGCAGCCAACGACGACGAGGCCCTCGACACCCTCCCCGCCGGCATCTACATCGTAGGCGACCGCAAGGTTGCCAAGACCCGCTGACACGGCCCCTGTCTCACGACAGGACTCCGGACCCACATAAGTCAATCCCACGATGGATTCCCCCTCAGAGGGGCCCCATCGTGGGATTGACTTATGTGTATCTTGCGAGAATGGATTACTTGAAATGCCAGATGATGGTGCCGCTGGCGGTGGGAGCGCCCTCCTTCACCGAGAAACGGCATTCGAGGGATTTCTGACGGCAACGCTCGCGCATGCGGGTGTCGCCGGCCACCGCGCCATTGGAGCGCGACGGGTCATAGGTGGCCGACACGACTTTTCCCTGCGAGTCGACTTTCACACGGATTGCGATTTCGCCGATTTTCGTTGATGAAACCTTGTCCCAGTGCTCGAGGCTACGCCCCTTGACCCCGTTGCCGGGGGTGCCGGAGACAGCTCCCGACGACGAGTTGCCGTCGGCCTGTCCGCTCTGTCCCTTTCCCTTGCCGCCGAAAGCCTTGCGGGTGGCATCCTCGGCGGTTTTCTTCGCCTCCTGACGGCGCTGGGCCTCCTGACGGGCCTTTTCAGCCTCAAGTTCCTCCTTTGTGGGGCCCTTGGGCTTGTTGTCGACCTTCATCGGGGAGGGGCGGTCAGAACTTACAAGCTTCGAGGGGTCGGCCTTGTGGCCCGCGTCACGTGTGTCGGGCGCGTTCTGGGTCGGCTCGGGCTGGTCGGCGGATGAAGGCGCGGGGGCATCGTTGACCACCTCGTCATATGTGTCGCCCACCCTTACGAACTCACCCGATGCGTAGAGGTCTTCGACCTCGTGGAAGACGATTTCCTTCTCAGGCTCGGGGGGCCACACTTTGGCCCCTTCCGGGGGATATTTCAGGAAGCAGAACAGCAGGCAGAGCAGCAGCAGGGCATGGAACAGCAATGTGCCTCCGATGGCCCATGCCTTGGAGGAACGGTCGGCTCGGCGGTCGTTGTTCCGGTTACTGTACATTGTCTGTCGCTGGTAAGGTTTCGGTCACTGTCGCGGGGGACGCGGCGGCGTCAGCCGGGTCGGCGGCGTGGGAGCGGGGATTGCTCACGGGCTGGGTGGCCAGCACCATCTTGAGGTTGTTCTCGGCCCCGATTGAAAGCACCTCCACGATGCGTCCGTATCTTACGGTCTCGTCGGCATAGAGGGCCACGAAGCCGGTGGAGTCCTGCTCGTTGGCCATCTTGAGGAAGACAGGCAGGGTGGTGAGGGTGACAGGCTGGGGCTTCTCGTCGGCGGTGGAGGCGAAAATCGAGTCGTTGGCGTCGATGTAGACACGGGTGACAGGCTTGAGGGCGCTCTGCTCCGTCCCCTGGGGGAGGTTCACCTCCAGGCCGGTGGGGAAAACGAAGGTGGAGGTCACCATGAAGAATATGAGCAGCAGGAAGATGACATCGGTCATCGACGCCATCGAGAAAGCCGCCATGAGGTTGTTCTGACGTTTTAGCATCGCTGTGACGGTTGATGGTTAGTGGCTTGGAGAGCGCGGGCTGGCAGGGAGGGGTCAGCGGGCAGGCTCGTTGAGCAGGTCCATGAACTCCATGGTCTTGGCCTCCATGCGGTTCATCACGGCGTTGACGCGGGCCACGAGGTAGTTGTAGGCGAAGAGGGCGGCCACGCCGACCACCAGACCGGCCACGGTGGTGACCAGGGCGGTGTAGATACCGTCTGAGAATGTCGAGATGTTGGCCGAGTTGCCCTGCGAGGCTATCGAGTAGAAAGCCTCCACCATGCCGATCACCGTGCCGAGGAAGCCGAGCATGGGGGCGCCCGACGCGGTTGTGGCCAGCCAGGTCAGCCCCTTGGAGAGGTTGGCCACCTCGATGTTGCCGGTGTTCTCGATGGCCGACATGATATCGTTGACCGGGCGGCCAATGCGGCTGATGCCCTTTTCGATGAGCCGTCCGTAGGGGGTGTCGGTCTTGCGGCAGAGGTTGTAAGCGCTCTCTACCTCCCCCTCGTGGATATAGTCGCGGATGCGCTTCATGAATGAGTCATCCAGGCGGTTGGCCTTGGAGATAACAATCACGCGTTCGATGAATACATAGACGCATATCAGCGAAAGCAGGGCCAGGGGAATCATCAGCGGGCCGCCACGCAGGCAGAGGTCCCACAATGAAAGCTCGGCCACGTTGGAGGCAGCCTCGGCGGCTGCGGCGGCGGTCTGCGGAGCCCCGGAGAGGGCGGCATCGGCAAGTATCATAATTGTCTTGGAATAATGTGGTCAGGTGATGGATGTTCAGGATTTCAGGGCTTCCTTGTAGCGGCGGATGGTCTCGGGAAGCCCCAGGTAGAGGGCGTCGCAGATCAGCGCGTGGCCGATCGAGACCTCGTTGAGGTAGGGCACATGCTTGTGGAACCAGGCGAGGTTCTCAAGGCTCAGGTCATGGCCGGCGTTGACCCCCAGCCCTGCCTTGTGGGCGGCACGGGAGGCCTCGACATATGGGGCGACGGCCTTCTCTGGGTCGGTCGGGTAGAGGTCTGCATAAGGCTTGGTGTAAAGCTCCACACGGTCGGCCCCCGCCTTGGCGGCGAGCCTGATGTTGTCGGGGTCAGTGTCGACGAAAATCGACGAGCGGATTCCGGCGTCGCGCAGCCTGTCGACGATTCCTGTGAGGAACTCGGCGTTGGCGGCCACGTCCCAGCCCGCAGAGGAGGTCAACGCCCCCGGGGCGTCGGGCACCAGGGTCACCTGCTCGGGCTTGATTTTCAACACCAGGTCCATGAACTCCTCAGTGGGGTAGCCCTCGATGTTGAACTCGGTCTTGACCAGCGGCCTCAGCCGTATCACATCGTCGCGGCGTATGTGGCGCTCGTCGGGACGGGGATGGACCGTGATGCCGTCTGCGCCGAACGCCTCGCAGTCGACCGCCACTTTCTCCACATCAGGCACATTCTCCCCACGGGCATTGCGCAGGGTGGCCACCTTGTTTATGTTGACGCTCAGGTTCGTAACCATTATCGCTGAAAGAATGTTATAATAATATAAAGTAGGTAAGGAATCAAGGATTTTTTCCTATCTTTGTCCCGGAAATCATTCTGGGGCTATCAAGCCACAAAATTAAAAAGAATATTTCTAACCCGCAAAAAAGATTGGGGAAAAGATGGACAACGACAAACTCCAGAAATACATCGCCGGGAGCCTTTCCCACCGCGAGAAGGCCGAGACGCTGACTCCTCCCCTGCCACAGGAGGCCAGCGAGCTGCTGCTGTCGTGCCCTCCCGCCGACTACTCCGCCTCATCCATCGCCCGCGCTGTCGAAGACTGCGACGCGCAGCTGCTGGCGCTGTCGGTGACCGGCATGCGCGACCCCGAGGGGCTCCCCGTGATCGCCCTGAGGGTCAACGTGCGCGACGCCTCGGGCGTGGCGCGCTCACTGCGCCGCTACGGCTACGACCCATTCTTCATCGGCTCCCAGCCCGACGCGGCCACGCGACGCCGGGCCCAGGACCGCGTCAACGAGCTTATCCATTACCTTGAGATGTGAGCCTGCAATGATAGTAGCAATCAACGGAAACCGACACCAGGAGAACCACCTGGCCGACATCGAGCGGCTGGTCTGCGAACTGATGCGGCGCGACCACAAGGTGGTCATGTCTGACCGCTTCCTCGACTACCTCGCCGGGAAGCTCGGCCCGAGGTTCACCCTCGGAATCCACCACATACGCCTGTCGGAATGCCCACTGGCCGACCTGGCCGTGGCCATAGGCGGCGACGGGGCTTTCCTGAAGACCGCCGCATGGGTGGGCGACTCGGCAATCCCCGTGGCAGGGATAAACACCGGCCACCTGGGCTTCCTGGCCGCATTCTCGTTTGACCGCCCGGAGGAAATCTCGCGCCACCTCCTCGACGGCGACTACGCCGTCGAACGCCGCTCGCTGCTCGAGGTGGAGACCCCAGCCGGCATATTCCACGCCCTCAACGAGGCGGCCATCACCCGGGGGGAGAACGCCTCGATGGTCACCGTCGACACCGAAATCAACGGCCACCACTCGCTGACCTACAAGGGTGACGGCCTGATCATCGCCACCCCCACCGGCTCGACGGCCTACAACCTCTCGGTAGGCGGCCCGATACTCGACCCCTCCGTCGCCGGATGGGTCATCTCCCCCATCGCCGCCCACTCCCTGTCGGTGCGCCCGCTGGTGGTCAACGACTCGTCGGTGCTGGCCGCCACGGTGACCCTGCGCGCCCAGACCTTCCGCCTCACCCTCGACGGCAAGACCCTCTCGCTCCCCGAAGGCTCACGTCTGACATTCCGCAAGTCGCCGTTCCCCCTGAACGTAGTCACCCTGCCGGGCCACACCTTCACCGACACGCTGCGGTCAAAACTCGGCCTCGGAGGCTGACCCCGCCCCCACCCTCTCCCCTCCCATCAGCCACAATGACATCCACCACATCACAATATCTTTAACCTCCACCAGTCTCCGCAAATGCCCGTAATCGGAGAAATAAACCACAGGCAACTGGGCCGCGTAGTGGTAAGCTCGCGCCCCAACAGCCGCCGCGCCACCGCCCGGTGGCGCAACGGGCTTGTCAGCCTCAACGTCCCCCGCCAGCTCGGCCTGCCCGACATCAACCGGCTGCTCGACGACTTCGCCCCCCGCCTGCTCGCCTGCCGCCCCACACTGCGCTACACCGCCCCCTCGCGAATCAGCTTCCCGGGAGTCGACTTCATCATCGCGCGCCAGAGCGTCGCCCCCGGCAAGATGCTCGCCAAAGCCTCACTCCCGGCCTGCTCGCTGGAAATCGGGACAGACTTCGACCTCGACGACGAGGCCACCACCCGCCTGGCCAGCTCGCTGCTCTGCCGCATGGCCCGCAAGATAGCCCCCGAGATCCTTCTCCCCCGCGCCCGCCAGCTGGCCGCCCGCGTCGGACGCAACCCGGCGGGATGGACCATCTCGACAGGCTTCCGCACCCTGGGCAGCTGCTCATTCAAAGGCTACATATCCCTGAGCTACGTGCTGGTCTTCCTCCCCCAGGAGCTGCGCGACTACATCATATGCCACGAGCTCGCCCACCTCTCGGAGATGAACCACTCCCCCCGGTTCCACGCCCTGCTCGACAGCTACCTCGACGGGCGCGAGGCAATGCTCGCCGCCCGCCTCAGGGCCTACAACTGGCCCGTGTTGCGGAAATAGCCCCCCTGAAACAGGAGATTTCCCCGACAAATATGGCTTTTTCACCGAAATTCAACGAATTTTTCTCACAGGATTTGGTTCTTTGAATCTTTTTTGCGTATCTTTACACGCTGGTTCCAGCCGCAATCCGCAATGTTTCGGATGTATCGTTTTTGCTTTGCAGGGGCAGACACACCCCATCCCCCAAGTCCGATGCCCCGACGGTGTTGCGTTAAAAACCGTGAGAACTATCAAACTAAAATCAACACATAGTCAAATCAACATGAAACATAAGCTGTTTCCTTTGATGCTGCTCGGCGCAGCCCTCCCCTCCGTGGCCCAGACCGCGGCAGTCTCCGGGACGGTGGTAGACGCCAGCACCGGCGCGCCCGTACCGGGAGCGACCATCTCAATCCAGGACCAGGGAATAACCGTCACCACAGGACCCGCCGGAGACTTCCGCATCTCCACAGCGCGCCCCGGGGAGGCCGTGCTGACAATCACAGCCCCTGGATACGCCGGAGGCGCTGCCCAGCTCCACCTCTACAACGACCAGAGCGTCAACGCCGGCAACGTCATCCTCATATCTGACGACGACAACGAGTTCGTGACCTTCAACGAAGACAATAACAACGAGCTGCTCTTCGACGAGTCGATGCTTGAAGACGAGGAGGGCAACGGACAGGCCGTCACCGCCCTCACCGGAGCAAGCGACAACATATACTACAAGTTCACACGCTACGGCTACTCCCCCCTGTACAGCAACTACCGCGGTGTCGGCTCGCGCTACCAGGAGACATACATCAACTCCCTGCCGATGAACGACCTCATCCGCGGCGGATTCTCTTTCTCGCAGCTCGGGGGCATGACCTCGCGCGCATTCCGCAACAACACCTCCACCGTCGGCCTCGGAGCCGCCGCATACGGTTTCGGCGGAATCTCAGGCTCGCAGAACTTCAACACCATCACCGACACCTACGCCCCGGGATTCAACGGCTCGCTGAGCTACACCAACTCAAACTACAACTACCGCGCGATGGCCACCTACTCCTCAGGCCTGACCCCCAACGGCTTCGCCGTCACCCTGTCGGCCATCGGACGTTACTCGAAAGAAGGGGTGGTGCCCGGCACATTCTACAACTCCGGGGGCCTCTTCCTCTCGGTGGAGAAGGTGTTTGACAACAAAAACTCCCTGACACTCACCGCCTGGGGCGCGCCCACACAGTATGCCAACGGCAAGGCTACCGTCCAGGAGGTCTACGACCTGGTCGGTGACAACCTCTACAACCCCACCTGGGGATGGCAGGCCGGAAAGAAACGCTCCGACAACATCCGCGAGAAGTTCGACCCCACAGCGATGCTCACATGGCTCCACAAAGGGGAGAAGACAACGCTCAACACCTCCGTGGCGTTCCGCTGGACCAACTTCGCCCGCACCCGCCTGAACTACTACAAGGCCAACGACCCCAAGCCCGACTATTACAAGAACCTCCCCTCATACTTCATCTACGGGCAGGACTCCCCCGAATGGGGCCTTTACGACTACTACACCAACCTCTGGGAGAACAACATCGGCGGAATACAGCAGATTGACTGGGACGCCATGTACCTGGCCAACCACCTCAACAACATCCAGAACCAGTCGCTCCCCGAGGACCAGCAGAAAGGCTCGACATACATCCAGCAGATGGAGCATTCCAAGCAGTTCAACTTCATCGCCGGAACGACCCTCAACCACCGCTTCTCCGACAACATCACCTTCCAGGCCGGTGTGAACTTCAATTACACCCGCTCGGCCGAATACATGACCATCCGCGACCTCCTCGGAGGACAGTTCTGGGTAGACGTCGACCCCTTCTCAGACCGAGACATGTATGACCCCACGGCCAACCCTGACATCCTCCAGAACGACCTCGACAACCCCAACCGCAAGGTAGTCAAGGGGGACCGCTTCGGATATGACTACAACATCCACGCCATGAAGCTCCAGGCATGGGTGCAGAACCAGCACAAGTACGCCCACTGGGACATCAACTACGGCGCGTCATTCTCCTGGGAAGAGTTCTACCGCTTCGGCCACATGCGCAACGGCCGCGCCCCGCTCAACTCCCTGGGCAAGTCGAAGACCCTCGACTTCGAGGACTTCGCCGTGAAGGCCGGCGTGACCTACAAGCTCGACGGACGCAACTTCTTCACCGTCCAGGCCCAGTACTCCACCGACGCCCCCCTGATCTCTGACGTCTACATCGCTCCCCGTATCAAGGACACCACCATCAACGACCCCAAATCGCAGAAAACCTTCTCGGCCGACGCCCAGTACAACTGGAACTACCGCCGCTTCCGTGGCTCCATCGGAGCGTTCTTCACCAACATCGACGACGCCGTAGAGCGCATGGGATTCTACGACGAGTCGCTCAACACATTCTGCAACTTCGCCCTCAACGGCGTGAAGCGCCAGTACAAAGGCATCGAGCTGGGCATGGCCTACAAGATCCTCCCCTCGCTGACCGCCTCGTTCGCCGGCACATACGCCAAATACCAGTACAAGAACAACCCGATGGGTCTGCGCTCGGTCGAGAACGGCCTCTACCCCGACTCCGAGAAACAGGTGTACCTCAAGAACTACACCTGCACCTCCACCCCGCAGCTGGCCTTCAACATCGCCCTCGACTGGCAGGCCCCCAAGATGTTCTTCGTCAACGTCAACGCCTCATACCTGGCCGACTACTACGTCAAGCTCGCCTACCCCTACCATGAGCAGCAGCCCGGAATGTGGTCGACTGCATGGTCCGAGCAGGAGGCCCAGGCCATCATCGACTCCTACGCCGATCAGCCCAAGCTCGACAACCAGTGGGTGCTCAACGCCTCTGTCGGCAAAATCATCTACATCAACCGCAGCCTCTCGCTCAACCTCAACCTGTCGGTTTCAAACATCCTCAACAACAAAGACCTGGTCATCAACGCCTTCCAGCAGAGCCGCGTCGACACCAAGCGCTACAACGTGAACTCATTCCCCACCAAGCTCCAGTATGCCCAGGGAATCAAGGTCTACTTCAACGTCGGCGTGCGTTTCTGACCCGGCATATGTGAACCGAAACATCATGAAACCGATTTTAACAAGAAAGAACTGAAATGAAAAAGTCAATTCTCTACATAGCGTCGCTGCTCATCGCCGCCGTCGGGTTCTCAGCCTGCGACGACGAAAAGGCGATGCCCCCGATGTATGAACCCGGCTCCGACAAAGTCATCCCGGCCACAAACACCACCATCCTCGAGCTGAAGGAGGCCTTCAACGACCCCAACACTTACAGCTACAACAAGGTCATCGGTGAGAAGGCCGACGGCTCACATTACGTCATCACCGGCAAAATCGTCTCCTGCGACAAGGCCGGAAACATCTACAAGAACCTGATGATCGAAGATGAGACCGCCGGACTGACAATCGCCGTCAACCAGACCAAGCTCTACGAAGACTACAAGCCCGGACAGTTGCTGACCATCGACTGCACAGGCCTGCGCATCGGAGCCTACGGCAACTGCATGCAGCTCGGCGGAGAGCCGCAGACCGGCAAGGAGCAGCCCGGACGAATCGAAGAGGAAATCTTCACCGAGCATGCCATCGTCCACGGCTTCCCCACCCCTGTGGCCCCACAGGTGGTGACCGTCCCTGAGGTAGACGCCGCCCGCCAGAACAATGTCGAGTTCCTGGCCATGCAGAGCCGCCTGGTCAAATTCGAGAACATGGAATTCGAGAACCCCGGCGAGCCGCTGGCAACCCAGGGACAATCGACCTCGCGCTACGCTTTTGACGAGAACGGCAACCGCATACAGCTCTACAACTCCGGACAGTCGACATTCTGGTTCAACAGCCTCCCCGGAGGCAAAGGCGACATCGTCGGCATCCTCTCGTTCTACAACCGCGAGTGGCAGATACTGCTTATCGACCTCGAAAGCCTTGAGAACTTCTCAGGCAGCACAGCCCCGGTAGTCCCTGTCTTCTCCGAGACCTTCGCCAACGGCGCAGGCTCATTCACCATCGAGGATGAGACCCTCCCCTCCGGGCTGCAATATGTCTGGACCGCCGACTCGCGCTACGCCTGCATGAAAGCATCGGCGTTTGCCAACAGCACCAACTACAAGACCTCCTCATACCTGGTGTCGCCTGAAATCGACCTTGCCAACCTCACCGAGGTCAGCGCGTCATTCGAGCAGGCTGTCAACTACTACGCCAGCGTCGACGCGGCCAAGGAGGAGTCTACTTTCGTTGTCCGCGAAATCGGCGGCGAGTGGGAGCCCCTCGAAATCCCCCACTACCCCTCGTCACTCTCCTGGACATTCATGTCTACCGGCCAGATAGACCTCTCGAAATACGCCGGAAAGAAAATCCAGGTGGCCTTCCACTACACCTCCGACACCAAGGCCGGCACTTGGGAGGTGAAAAACCTGAAAGTAAACGGATTCAATTAAACCTCCGCTCTAAAGAATTTCCAACATGAAATCTATCATAAAGAATCTTTCACTGGGGCTGGTGGCCGGATTGGCCATCGCCGGATTCTCGGCATGCCAGGACGACATCGACACTCCCCGCTTAATAGACGAGGTGCCGGTGGCGACCATGAAGCCCAATTCAACCATCCTTGAGGTCAAGGAACTGTTCTGGGAAGACAACACACCCTATTGCAAGCAAATCGGGGCCAAGGAAAACGGCGACCATTACATCGTGAAGGGGCGCGTCATCTCCAACGACATGCCCGGCAACGTGTTCAAGTCGCTCTACATCCAGGACGAGACAGCCGCGTTGCCCCTGTCAATCAACCAGTACAACCTCTACCTCTCATACCGCGTGGGACAGGAGGTGGTCATCGACCTGACCGGGCTTTACATCGGCCGCTACGCCGGTCTCGAGCAGATGGGATATCCCCAGTGGAGCGCCCGCGACAACGCCTACCAGCCCACATTCATGCAGCCCGGCATCCTTGAGGGACACATCGAGCTCAACGGCCTGCCCGAGCCGGCCAAAATCGACACCCTGCTGGTGACATCGATCTCTGACCTGAACACCAACGCGACCACCCCCGAGTACCTTCGGAAGATGCAGGGACAGCTCGTGCGCGTCAACAACGTCAAGTTCATCCCCCAGGACGGCCTCGACGTGCTGGGCATATACCACGAGAATGTCAGCCAGAAAATCCAGGACGCGTCAGGCTCGCAGCTGACTGTCCGCACCTCGGGCTATTCCAATTTCTGGAACACCCCGCTGCCTGACGAAAACGGCGACATCGTCGGAATCCTCGGATACTATTACTCCAGCACCGACCCCGCCGACTCCTGGCAGATAACCCTCATAGACAAGGAGGGCATGATGAACTTCGGCAACCCGACCCTGCCGCTGGGCAGCAAGGAGCGTCCATACACCGTGGCCGAGGCTGTGAAGGCCGAGACACAGGGCACAGCACCCACAGGATGGGTAGAGGGCTACATCGTCGGCACAATCGCCCCCGAGGTTGAAAACATCACCTCGTCGTCACAGATCGAGTGGGGAGCAGACGCCACCCTGGCTTCATCAGTGGTCATCAGTGCCACCAAGGACACCCGCGACCTCAACGAATGCCTGGTGATGGAGCTGCCCCAGAACTCAGTCATGCGCGCCTACGTCGCCCTGGCCAACCACCCCGACAACCTCGGCAAGAAGCTGATGGTGCTTGGCCGTCTTGACAAGTACATGGGCACATTCGGCGTCACCGGCAACACCGGCACAGCCGACGAGTTCGTACTCGAAGGTGTGGAAATCATCGTCGGCGGCACCGGCACAGAGGATGACCCCTACGATGTCAACAAGGTCATCGGCTTCAACCCCCAGTCAACCACCGACTCGGAATATCCCGGTGTGTGGGTGAAGGGTTATATCGTCGGCACCTACCACGACTATGACGCCCACTTCGAGACCGCCAACGCGTCAAACAACAACATCCTGCTGGCCGACAGCCCCGACGTGAAAGACAAGTCGAAATGCATCGACGTGCAGCTCCCCTTCGGCGATGTCCGCACAGCCCTCAACCTGGCCAACAATCCCGGCATGCTCGGAGCGCAGGTGGTGCTTTACGGCGATGTGCTGAAATACAACACAATGCCCGGCCTCAAGAACACCTCGAAATACAAAATCATCTCGCAGGGCACAGGCGGCGACACCCCGACCCCTCCCGCCGCTGCCGACGGCCTCGACGAGACCTTCGACGGCTCGACATCCCTCCCCTCGGGCTGGAAGTCGGTGTTGGTGGCAGGCAACAAGAACTGGTATGTGGCCACATTCTCCAACAACAACTACGCCTCCATGACAGGCTACAAGGGCACCGCCCCGTTTGACTCCTGGCTGGTGTCTCCCGCCGTCGACCTCTCCAAGGTGTCGTCAAAGACCCTGTCGTTCACCTCGCAGGTCAACGGCTACGGCTCGACCACCTCGACCATCGAGGTCTTCGTCCTCAGCTCTGACGACCCCGCCACCGCCACCAAGACCAAGCTCCCCGCGGCATGGCCCGCAGCCCCCGCGTCGGGCTACTCCTCCTGGCTCAGCTCAGGCTCGCTCGACCTGTCGGCTTTCTCCGGCACAGTCTACATCGGCTTCCGCTACGCCGCCACCGAGGACTCCAACTACGCCACCTGGTGTATCGACAATGTAGCGATTCCCGCCAAGTGACACAGACCCTGACCATAATCCCTGAATGATACGCGGGGCGCCCCTCTCGACAGGAGCGCCCCGCCTTTCAAATACCCCCTCAACCACCCGAGACATCACCATGGCCCACCCTACACAGACACCCACCACGGCCCCGACGCGCGCAGCCGCCATCTGCCGCGGCATTCTGCGGCCTGTCACCGACAACCCCCGATTTTTCATCGCCGCGCTGCTCGCCGGAGCCGCCGTGCCATGGATTTTCGCCATCACCCAGGGGGCCAAGATACTTTGGCTGATGCTGTTCGCCACCATCCAGAGCGCGACGATCGCTTACCTGCTCTGTCTGCTCATGGGACTCATAGGCAACCGTCACGCCAGGCTCGCGGCCAAGGCCGCCGTGATGCTCATCCTCGGCGTGGCGCTGCTCGCCGAGGCGGCATCCATCGCCATGACCGGAGCGCCCCTCGACACCGACTCCGTCAACCTCCTCCTGGAGACCAACCGACACGAGGCAAGCGGCTTTTTCTCGCAATACCTCACCCTCAAGGCAGCCGCGACAATAATCCTCATCTTCGTGGCAATCATGGCCATCGCGACTTTGTTTAGATTGGCTATCAACAAGTTGAAGAAAAATAGGGGGGGACAAATGTCGACACGGGCCATAGCAGCGGCTATCCTGCTGGCAATCCTGCTGGCCGGGGGCGCGCGGCTCGCCGGACTGCTGCGGCCGCTCTGCATCGACGATTACAGGCAACTGCTGGAATGGGCCGCGCAAGACCCCGGCAATCCGGTGTTGATACGCACCAACCAGCTGAGATTCGGCGACCCACTGTCGAAATGGACCTACATCGTCCGGGATATCTCGCTGCAGCGCCGCAACATCCCGGCTTGGGAGCAGACCCAGCGCGACCTCCTCGGCATGCCTGTCAGCGGCGACGGCTCACGCGACTTCAACATCATCATTATAATCGGCGAGTCGTTCATACGCGCCCACACACCGCTCTACGGCTATTATCTCCCTACCACACCCCGCCTATGCCGCGAGGAGGAGCGGGGCAACCTCGTGGTGTTCGCCGACATGATCGCCCCGGCCAACTTCACCACCACCTCGATGCGCAATTTCCTAAACCTCAACGACCTCTCGGCCGGGGAGGAGTGGACCCAAGGGGGCTACTTCCCGCTGGTGGTCAAGAAAGCCGGATGGAAGGTTGCCCATTACGACAACCAGACCGTCTCACGCTCGTCAGACGCGGGCATCTCACGGATGATATACTCCCCGGTCAACCTCGCCCACACCTACGACCAGGTCTCCGACACCCTCTTTGACTACGACGGCGATTTCACCACCTATGTCAATGCGAGGCTGCGCCCGCGCGACATGCCGGGAAAAAAGATGGTGACATACCACCTCTGGGGACAACACTTCGCGGCAGCCGACCGTTTCCCCGGCACCCCGAGGTTCACCGCCGCCGACATCACCGCCGACCGCCCCTGGCTCGACGACAAGCGCCGCCAGGAGGTGGCCGACTATGACAGCGCCACCTATTACAACGACTCTGTCGTGGGGGCGATCATCGATTACTGGCGCGACACCCCGGCGCTGGTGGTATATTTCTCAGACCACGGGGAGGACTGCTGGGACCTCGCCCCGGTCGTGGCTCGCAACAAGCCTATGCCCGACGACCCCGCCTGGCTCGACCGCCAGTATCATGTCCCCTTCCTCGTCTGGATGTCTGACAGCTTCCGCGCCGCCCATCCCGACCTTGAGGCAAGGATAAGGGAAGCGGCCACCCGCAGGGGGACGCTCGACAACCTGGGGCAGGCAATCATCGGCCTGGCCGGAATCCAGGCCCCCTGCTACCGTCCCGACCGCGACATCACCTCCCCGGCCTACCGTCCCGGCGCGAGGGTCACCGCCGAGGGCTACCGGTTTGACGACCTGGCCGCGCAGGCCCGAGGCGAATGAACCTACCGCCCCCGCCATCCGTTTTTTCGATGGAGGGTATCGCAATTATCCTCGGCAGACTGTTTGAAAGAGATGTGGTCCTGACTAATTTTGCGGCGTCATCGGGAAATCACTCCTGATGACCGACCGGGAAGCCTCCGGGGCTTCCCACAACAAAGTATAAGTTATGGACCAGCCAATGATTATCTGGTGTGTGATAATGGGGATTCTGCTCCTCACGTTTGTCTTCCACGCTTTCGAGAAGCTGCGCGACCAGCGCCGCCATTCCCCGTTGATTCACCGCCGCCACCACCTGATAGAGCTCGGCAAGGAACGCGAGATGTTCTTCATCCCGGGCGACAGGAAAGATGAGGAATATGAAGAATACGACGACGAGTAGACTCGACTTCCTTGGCGAATACGCCGCGTGGCTCCTGGGCTGCGGGGCGACATGCATACGCATCGAGAAGAACATAAACCGCATGGCGAGAGCCTTCGGGGTCGACGCGGGAGTGACCATCATGCCACGCCACGTCGAAATCTATGCCAGGTCTCCGCAGGGCGACCTGGCATTGCCCGTGGTCATACGCCAGGCGCCCCATTGCGGGCTCAACTTCACCGTCAACACCCGCCTGAGCCGCCTGAGCTGGGAGGTCGCCGACGGCAAAATCGGTTACGACGAGGCGGTAAGCCGGTTCGCCGAAATCACCGCGACCCCGCCCACACCCCGCAACGAGGTGCTGCTGCTGGCCTCCATGGCCAACGCCTCATTCTGCCGCCTCTTCGGAGGCGACCTGACAGCCGTGCTGGTGGTGTTTGTCGCCACCCTCGCCGGTTTCAAGCTGAAACAGATGATGATGGCCGACCGGCGCGACATCCGGCTGGTCTTCCTCTGTTGCGCCTTCTTCTCGGCCGCCATCTGCGCGGGCGCCCATATCTTCGAGTGGGGCACGACCCCCGAGATAGCCCTCGGGACAAGCGTGCTTTACCTCATCCCCGGTGTGCCATACATCAACTCGGTCAGCGACCTGCTGGCCTGCCATTACCTCTGCGCCTTCAGCCGGTTTGTCGACGCGCTGGTGCTGACGGCCTGCCTCTCGGTGGGGCTGTGTGCCGGTATGTACCTCCTTGGGCTGCGGATGTTCTGAGCGGCCCCGCCAAACGCTTACTCCCCCTGACATTCATCATATGGAACCGACACTGATATTGAGAATTCTTGAGGACGGATTGTTCGCGGCGATAGCATCAATCGGTTTTTCCTCAATCAGCAACACCCCGAGGCGCGCCTACCTCTGCTGCGGGGTGACCGCCGCCGTGGGCCACGCCATGCGTTTCATCCTGATGGAACCCGGCTTGGGAGACATGGGCATCATCTGGGCCAGCACCATCGCGGCCTTTGTCATCGGCATACTCGGGGTGTTGCTCGCCCCGACGGTGAAATGCCCCGCCGAGGTCTGTCTCTGCCCCGCCCTGCTGCCGATGATTCCGGGAATGTATGCCTACCGCGCCGTGGCCGCCACCATCTCATGTCTCTCGGCTACCGACGAGCCGGCGTTCAACCATTACCTCTACCTGCTCAACTACAACGGCATGACCTGCGTGTTTGTAATCATCGGCATGGTGGTGGCCGTCAACCTGCCGGTCTTCATGATGAAACGCATCTCATTCCAGGCCACCCGCTGAGCCGACCTCAACCCATTCATCCCCCATCCCTATCCTGATCATGGAACTACGACAACTCCGATACTTCGTCAAGGCCGCCGAGACCCTCAGCTTCTCCGAGGCCGCCCGCGCCCTCAACATTGCCCAAAGCACCCTCTCGCAACAGATAAAACAGCTCGAGGATGACCTCGGGGTCACCCTCTTCAACCGCCCGGGCCACTCCCTGACCCTCACCGAGCCGGGCGAGGAACTGCTCCCCAGGGCCCGCCGCACCCTATGCGAGGCCCAGGCATGCGTCAGCCGCATGCAAGACCTCGGCAAGCTGCTGGCCGGGACACTCGACATCGGTGTCACCTACTCCTTCAGCCCGATTCTCACCGAGACCATCATAGACTTCATGAAGCTCCACCCCGCCGTCAAGCTCAACATCCACTACAAGCCGATGGCCGAACTCATGGAGATGCTCCACGAGCGGGCCGTCGACTTCGTGCTGGCCTTCCGCCCCCTGGTGTGCGACGATGAGATAGAGTCACACATGCTGTTTGACAACCAGCTGTCGGTCATCGTGCGCGACAACCACACCCTCGCCGGGCTGCCGCGTGTCACACTCGCCCAGCTCGCCCGACACGACCTTGCGCTGCCCACCCGCGGCCTGCAGGCCCGCAACGCCTTCGACCACTGCGTCGCCCCCCACCTCTTCCCCCTGAAGGTCAAAATCGAACTGAACGAGGTCAACATACTGCTCAAGCTCATCAAGCAGAGCGACCTCGTCACCGTGCTGGCCGAGGCCACCGTCCACAACGAGACCGGCATCCGCGCCATCCCGCTCGACATCCCGTCGAACAACATGGAGGGATGCGTCCACATGCTCCGCGACAGCTACCACAAGCATTCGGCCCTGGAGTTCATCCGCCTGTTGAAAGAGTCAAACGCGGTGCGCCAGCGCGTCCGCGACTGGTTTCGCTGACCCGGCCAAAACCACAACGGTCTCACGGCGCTGCATGAGCCGTGAGACCGTTGTCAATCATAGCCAGCCGCCACAGAGGCGACCGGAGTGTCACCTCACATGGATGCCTGATGTGACGGTCGCCGCCTTGACCAGGTAGAGGCCCGGGGCGACAGGAATCGTGGCTGAGCCACCCTCGGCCCTTGCCGCCGCCACGAGGACTCCGTCGGGACGATAGACATTCACCATCGTCCCGTCGGCCACCCCGGCCACGGTTATGGCACCGCGACGCGCGCTTATGGCCGCCTCCATCTCTGCCTCAGCGAGGTCTGCCCCCGACTGGGAGATGTCAAAGGCGACTGTGGCCATCGCGCTTTCGCCCGAGGCGTAGCGCGCCGTCACACCGGCGGTGTGCTTCCCGGCCGAGAGATTCTCAAGCATGTATGAGGTCTCGGTGGTCGACGCTATCTTCTCATCGTCGAGATACACCTCATAGCCCAGCACCGCGCCCGGCACACGGGCCGGCTCCTGGCGCGTCACGCCCGGGATATTGTCGGGCATGCCGATGAAGATGTCGTCGATGGCCAGCAGGTAGTTGTTGATGTCGGAGACACAACGTATCGCGACATATCTCGCCTGCTGCGGCACAGGGGTCACAATCTGTGTCCACTCGTCATAGTCGACCGTGACAGGATCGCCGATCCAGATGAAGTCGTCGGCCTCCTTGCCGTCGGTGGAGTAGCCCACCATCAGTGTCTCCTCGTAGCGCCACCAGTAGCCCCTGGCCCAGAAGCTTATCACGAAGTCGTCGGCCATGTCGAGACGCGGCGATATTATGTAGTCGTCGTTGGCGATGCCGTGGCGGTTGCTCCAGGCCACCAGCACCTTCTCCCCGCTGTGGGTGTCGACCACCCCCGATGACATGTCGGGCTCGGCCTTGGAGGGGTTCATCACGATGAACGCCATCGGCTCGCCGGCGTTGGGGAACTCATAGTTGGGGGAGAAATATGTCTCGTCGCCGTCACCGTCGATATACGACCATCCAAGCTCCCCGGGGGAGTTTATGGCCCAGTCGTCATGCCCCTCGAAATCCTCGAAGAGGTCGGTCAGCACATTCCAGCGCAACAGTTTGCTGGCAGGCTCGCCGGTCTCGTCGAGCATGATGTTGAACGGCATGGCCACTGCCTCGGTCAGGGTCAGCGACAGGTCGGAGTCGGCCTCACCCCTTACGGTCACCTCTTGGGTCAGCGTCTCGAAACCCTTCTTGACGCAGGTGAGGAGATATTCCCCTTCCCAGACATCCCTGAACACCACTTTCCCCTCGGCGTCGGCCTCGGCGGAATAGCTGTGGATGTTGTCCTTTCCGGCCAGCAGCACGGCGGCTGATGAGGCATCCTCGCCCGGAGCGTTGGTCAGCAGGGTCACAGAAACGTCGGAGGTCAGCAGGCGCGGCACGGCAGGCGAAAATGAGGCAAACGAACGGTTGCCGTCGGCGTAGACAGCCTTGACCGCGAAGCGGTACATGCCCTTTGCGGCATCACTCCAGGAGGCATCCTCCAGAGTGGTGGCCGTAACCGGCGACTCGGTCAGGCCCACCCATCGGTCGGTCGCGGCCTCGTCACCCTGGGCCAACCGCCAGACATCATATCCCACGGCGAGGGTCGACGCGGCGGGGGCAGCGGCGCGGGGCGCGCCATAAGGCAATCCGGAGGCCCGCAGGGTAAGGTTGCCCCGGAATATGTAGCTGTTGTCATCGGCATAGCGGCTGACAAACGGCTCTGTGCGGTAATCTTTGGTCATCACCATCTTATGCTGCATACGGGGCCACGCGTCATCATCGGCCGAGCCGTCCATGCAGAGGCGGGCGTCGCCGCGCAGGGTGAAGAGCGCCCCTCGGGGAGCCACCACCGGATAGCGCAGCACATGCTCATGCCAGTTGTAGTTCTCGCTCTCCAGGCCGTTGGCCTCGTAGAGTATGCGGTTGGTCGGATTGCCATCCTCGTCGAGGTCGAAGACAATGACATCAACCGGCAGGCCGGGGGTGGCCGAGTTCCAGACATTCCAGGCAACGGAGGTGAACACGGCGGGGGTGTCATATATCACACCTACGGCGGTGTATGGGGTTACGGCCGACATCTCCATGTTGTGGACGTAATTGTCGGTGCCGTCGTCATAGCGGAATGTCACCGGGCTGTCCTCGGGAGCCTCCCAGGCCACCCTGGCCATGGCGCGGTCTGCTTCAGCCGAGACATTCCCCGGCGCGATGAGCTTCTCACGCAGGGTGAACACCGGCAGCTCCAGGTCGCCGTCGAGGGACTCGACCTCATATGTGGCCGACTCATAATTGATGGCGTGGACATCCACCGTGTAGCCACCCTTGCGGTACACACCTCCGACCGAGAAGTTGCCGTCGCGGTCGGTCACACCCGACAGCGCGTCATAGCCGTGGATGCTGACAGTCGCGTTTTCCAAGCCGTGGCCATCGGTGTCGACCACGCGTCCGCTGACTGTGGCGACAGGTATCGGGGTGAGGGGTATCTCCACCTCGAGATGTTGCAGCGCCGACAGCTCGTAGCTTCCCGAGCGCGACTCAAAGCCAAACTTCTCGACACTCCAGGCATATGTGCCGGGGGCAATCTCGATGAACTCGAAGAGGCCGTCAGCACCTGTGGTCACCGGCTGCCATTCCTCCCCGAAGGTCACCGTGGCCCCCTCCAGGGGGTCGGTGCCGTCGGTCACCTTGCCGGTAAGCCACGAGGCGGTGTTCTCCTCGATGGTGACATTCGAGACATATAGCGTGGGCAATCCAGGCTCCCAGCTGGCGTGAAAACCGACGTGGTATATCCCGGTCTCGGTGATTTCAGGCAGATAGAGATATGTGCGGTTGAGCATGCGCAGGTCTGTGGTGAACTCCTTCACCACCGTCTGCTGCCCCTCCACCGATGCCTCCCGGCCCAGAGTGACGGTGTAATGGGCCGGATATGTGGCGTTCATGCAACCCGCGTCATAGACGACCTTGTAGGCTTTCCCGGCCTCAAGGCGCACAGGCGGGGAGACCAGCATGTCATCGACCACGCGGCCATACGCGCCGCGCATCATCATCGTTCGCTTGCCGTCCATCGTCGCGCCGCGTTCCCAGGTCGCCCCGTCGCCGTTCGCGTCGATGACGGTCCACAGCAACAATTCGTCGGTGTCCTCGAAACCGCATGTGTATGGGAGCGGCACATCGGTGCCTATCACCGAGGGGGCGGAACTGCCCGTCGCCCCGCGACGGCCCTCCACGACAGCGGTCACCATATAGGTGTAGACACCCATCTTGTCGACCATGTCATGACAGGAGGTGGAGGCCAGCCCCGAAGCCACCGCCACATCGCCCGGCTGGCGGACAACCTCGTATGTGATCGCCGATGCATCGACATATCCACCCTGCGCGCCGGAGGTCACCGGCTGCCAGCTGATTTCCGCGTCAAGGCCGTCGGCCGACACGGTGATTCCCGCCGGAGCCGCCGGGATATCCTCCCCGATGAAGGCCCGCAGGCTGCGCGGCACACCGTTGCCGGCATCATTGACCGCGTAGACCTTGAATGTGTGGAATCCAAGCGGCAACGCGGTCTCGACCGACACCGCCGCGCCGGGCAGCATCCCCTGACCGGTGAAATCACCGACGACCTCGCCGTCAGCCTCGATGGTCACCGAGGTTATCGACGCGAGCGGGTCGCCCGAGGCTGTCTTGGAGGGGAGGGTGAAGGAGACAGTGGCGTTGCCGTCATGGGCGGGGTCTGAAATCACCACATCATTCACCGCCGCCGGAGCGTCATCCTCGGCCAGCTTGAAGGGGATGTACAGCCCGGTCATCTCGCCGTCGCGCCCCAGGTCGCTGATGAATGTGAAGCGGCCCGTCAGGGGGTCGACCGTGTTGAAATATCCTCCGTAGGAGGTGCTTTCAGCCCAGTAGAGTATCCCGGTCGAATGGTCAAACTCCATCGACTGCATGTAGCGTATACCGCTGTCGACCCTGCCGACCTGTGAGAAAGCCTTGGCCTGCTTGTCGAAAGCGTACAGGTATCCGTCATCAGCGATGGAGTAGATGTCACCCTCATAGCTGCATGCGAGCGTCATCAGCCAGAGGCCCGGGACATCGGCGTAGAGCGAGGCACCGCCGTCGGCAGGATTGACGATGTTGAGACTGGTGGAGTGGGCCCCGTAATGGGATATGGCGAGCAGGTTCCCCTCGGAATAGTCGTAGGTCATGTCGACATAAAGAGGCGCCCCCTCACCCATGTCGGCGAGCCGGGTGACCTGCCCGCTGGCGACATCCACCCGGTTCCATGCCTGCGGCAGAGGGCCGGGTGTGTAGGTCTGGGCGTAATACACCCCGTCGGCCATGGCGCCCGCGCTTACCGCCGGAGTCTCGGCGACAAGTTCAGGCGACGTCGCGTCTGTCACCGGGAATCTGTACCAACCTACCGGCCTGGTGTCATCGTCGATGAGAAATCCCATCGCCGACACCGGCGGCTGCTCGGGAGCCTCCTTGCGGAGACCATCCCGCGAGGCCACAGCCAGAAGAGACCCTCCCAGCGCGGCCACGGCGAGAAACAATTTGATTTTCTTCATGAATGCTATATTAACTGTGTTTGTCTTCATTGCGTTGTTTTCCAGACAACGCAAAGTTAACAGCCAATCCCACATAAATCAATATCAAGATATTACACTTGCGACAATTTGCCTTAGATGTAAAAGAAACCGACGGGGTCAGAGCCTCCTGGCCGTGTCGCGGTAAGCCGAGGGGGTCATCCCGACCGCCTCCTGGAAGGTCTTGTAGAATGTGGTCATCGACTTGAAGCCGAGGTCGGCGGCCAGGGCTTTCAGCGGGTAATCGGCTCCGGCCGGCCCTGACAGAATCCTGACGGCTTCCTTTATCCGGTAGCCGTTGACAAACTGGTAATACCCCTTGCCGGTGCGGTCGGCGATTATCTGCGAGAGGTAGGTGCGGTTGGTGCCGAGCATCTCGGCCAACCGTTCGCGCGAGAGGCCATTGTCGCGAAACACCTGCTCGCGCTCCATAAGGTGGCAGAGCCGGTCAAACACCGAGTCATTCCTGGTTGCAGGCGGGACAGGCGCGGTAGCCGGGGGTATTGCTTCAGCGGCCTCACCCGCCTCAATCTCCGCCGATGCCGACGCAGGGGCATCCTCGCTGTCAGCCGCGACAGGTTGTGTGGCCGCCTCCAGACGGGCCATAAGCTCCTGTTCGCGCGCCACGGCATCGCGGTTGGCGATGACGATGTTGCGGTAAAGGCGTTTCTGCCGCCAGTAATGCCGCCAGAGGATGAGCAGTATCACCGCCACCGACAGCAGCGAGATCAGCAATATGGCCGTCTTGCGGCGTTCGTCGCGCAACAGAAGCCGCTGCATGTCGGCCTCCTGCTCGCGCCTGGCGATGTCATACTGCACCCGCAGCTCATTGACCGACTGTTGCTGCCGGTCGGCATACGCCGAGTCACACACCTCCTTGTAAATCCGGTAGACCTCCAGGGCGCGGCGGTAGTCGCCCCGGCTCTCATGGTTGCGTGCCCTCTGTTCGAGCAGGGGAGCCACTGACGAGCGTATCGACAGGCTGTCTGACACCTCCAGGCCACGGGAAACCATCCGGTCTGACCCGGCCACATCCCCCAGGTCGGCCAGCACCCCGGCATATGTGCGGTACATCTCGGGCAGGGTCGCCCCCTGGGCCTCCGACGCGTGGCCTACCGCCTTGCGCAGCCACTCCAGGGCCTCGCGGTTCTGTCCGAGGGCGGCGCATATCGACCCGTGAAGGCTGTAGACCGCCGCCCGCTCCGCGTAGTTCTCGCGTCGGGCTATCTCCTCGGCCTTGCGTATATAATGCAAGGCGCGCTGATAGTCGCCGGCGATGCTGTAAAGGTTGGCGCAATGATAAGCCCCGGCAAACCCGAGATGGGCGTTGTCGTTGGCCACGCTCCATTCATAGCATTCCAGGGCGTACTTCAGCCCTGACACATCGCGGCGTATGCTGGCCGTCTCGGCGAGATTCGACTCCACGAGGGCCTGCCGGAACGGGTCGCCTATCCCCACGGCGTATTCCAACGCCTTGTAGAAATGGCGCTGGGCCGAGGCGTAGTCGGCATGGGCATTGGCCTCGTAGACACCGTAGCCGTTGTGTATCGACAGCCTGAGGGTGTCGTCGTCAAGTCCGTCGGCAAGCTGGTATGCCTTGTCGAGCTGCGCCTTGCCTATCTTGTTGTTGCCGAGAATCACATTTGACACCCCCTGGTAGTAAAGGGCCTGCCCCAGGAACCAGTCATCCCCCTCGCGCTCGGCCACACGCTGCAGGCGCGCGGCGGCCCTTACAGCCTCGCGGTGGTCGGAGTTCTGCGTGGCCATACGGCATGTGTCGCGCAGGCGCCAGCACTCCACGACTGATGCCACCGTCCCCATCGGCGACAGCAGGGCCACCGCCACCAGAAGGCAGCGCAGCAAAGAAACAACGAAGGACCCCGGGCATGCCGGGCGGTCACACACAGAAAACAACATGGATTTTGTCACGCCCGCAAATTTAACAACTTTTCCTGACAGTCATATTGCCGGCCTGCGACAAAATCTCACCACGTCGCGGAGGACGCATACCTCATCCGGGGCCGACAGGCCGGAAAGGCAGGCCGTCAGGAGGCATGAAACCACTACTTTTTAGGAGGCGCTTTCTGATAAACCATCCCTGGGAATCAATTATTTGGCTTAAAAAAACACTACTTTTACATCTGTGTGTGTTGTGGCGGCGAGCGGAAATCGCTTATTTTGCCGAAAAATTTAACCCAAAGAGAGTTTCTCAGACATATCATGAAAGATTGCTTTAACCTCAAGAGAATTTCAGCGGTTGCCGTCCTGGCGTGGATTGCCGCCGTCTCATTAATCGGCGCCGACCGCCTGCTTGTCGTAGGCGACGCCACATGGGGCAAATGGAGCCTCGACCGCACCTCCGTGATGGTGCGCGACAATGACAACGACAACATATTCAGATACACCGGATGGCTCGAAGCCGACCAGGAATTCAAATTCCTCGCACAGGCCCAGTGGGACCAGGTGGAATACCGCAACCTCTCTGACAACCCCTACGACATATCGCGCCTTGCCTATTCCGACAATGGCAGCGCGCCCGACTACAAGTTCAAGGTCGGCGAGAGCGCCAACTACACGGTCACATGCGACCTCGAGGCGATGAGCATATCGGTGGTGAAGGCCGGCTACCAGCAAAGACCGATACTCCACAACGTTCTCTACCTGGTAGGCTCGGCGACTCCGGGGGAATGGGCCTTGTGGCAATCGCTCCCCCTGGCCCAGGATGGGGCCAACCCTTTCCGTTTCTCAGGGAGGGTGTCGCTGAAACCCGGCACATTCAAAATCGCCACTAACTGTTATGGCGACTACAACGAGCAGAAGTTCTTTTTCCGCGACCCTTCCGACAACGGGCGAGTGTCTGAGGATGGGACCGACGACCGCCAGTGGACCATCGACATGTCTGGCGACTACCTGGTGACCGTCGACCTGGAGGCATCGACCATATCAATCGTGCAGGTGTCGGGCCAGCCGGGCGATTTCCTCGGCGAATACCGGGGCTGGAGCCGCGAGGGTAATTCCGTGGTGATTTCCGCCGCGAACGGCACCCTCACGCTCACCCCCTACAATGACTATGTGGTGAAGGTGTTCCCGCGCGCCAACGGCGACAACACCCCCGAACGCCGTTCGATAAGCGTCTATGCTTCCCCTCAGGGCAACTTCTCTGTGACGGAGGAGGGTGACGCGATAGTGCTGCGCACCGCCGCCACGGTCGTTTCCGTGGCCAAGGCCAATTGCCATGTCAGCTTCCACGACCTCTCGGGCAAGCTTGTGCTGCGCGAGAAATACGGCCTCGACAACAGTGCGGCTCCCCGCACCGCCTCTTTCGAGGGGATGGATGATGAGGCGTTTTACGGCGGTGGCTACAATGGCCAGCGCATCAACCACAACGGCCAGACACTGGTTATGAACAACCGCCAGACCGGCGGCTGGGACTGCGACTGGGAGGCTCCCCACAATATCTGCATACCTTTCGTGGTGTCGACCGGCGGCTACGGCCTCTTTTTCGACGACCATCACCGACACGCGCGCATCTCCCCCTCTTCTGCCGGCACCACCTACTACTCCGCGTCACCCACTCCCATCGCATATTATTATGTAGGCTCGGCCGACGGCGGCATGGCCTCCGTGCTTGAGAACTACACTTTCCTCACCGGACGTCAGGAGATGCCCCCCTACTGGGCCTTGGGCTATATGACCTCCCGCTATGGCTACCACTCTCAGGAGGAGGCCGAGGGTGTGGTCGCCTCTGTCAAGAATGCCGGACTCCCCATCGACGCCATTGTCTTTGACCTCTACTGGCAAGGGGAGGGCAACAACGGCATGGGCAATCTCGACTGGTACACCCCCAAGTTCCCCGACGCCAGGAAGATGATGGCCGACTTCGCCTCACAGGGGGTGAAGACCATCTGCATCACCGAGCCGTTTTTCACCTCCGACTCCCGCAACTATTCCGTGTTAAAGGAAAAGGGGTATCTCGCCGACGAGGATGTGTCAAACATGTGGTGGCTCGGCTCGGAGAAGGTGGGGCTGATTGACTCCTCCAACCCCGAGGCCATGGACTGGATGTGGGAGTTCTACAAGCAGCGCACCCTGGAGGGCATGGGGGGCTGGTGGCTCGACCTTGGTGAACCCGAGAGCCACGACGACGACTCAAACCATATGGGCGGCAGCGTCGACCAGGTACACAATGAGTTCGGCGACCTCTGGACCAGCCGCGTTCACCGTGGCTACAAGGAGGATTTCCCCGACGTGCGCCCCTTCCTGATGCCCCGCGCCGGAACCGCCGGCATGCAGCGTCACGCGGCGTTCCCCTGGTCGGGCGACATCAAGCGCTCTTACAAGGGGCTGGAAGCCCAGATTCCCGCGTTGCTCAGCTCGGGCATGTCGGGCGTGGCATACATGGGCAATGACGTGGGCGGCTTCGCGGCCGACGGTGTCGGCACCGACTCCTGGCTCTACCTCCGCTGGATCGAGATGGCCACTTTCTCACCGATGATGCGCACCCACTCCACTGACCGCCCCGAGCCTTACCTGCCTGAATACTCCGACGTGTTCGAGGCTGTCAAGAAATATCTCCACCTGCGTTACAGCTATCTCCCCTACACCTACACCCTGGCTTACGAGAACGCCACCAAAGGCACCCCGCTGGCCCGTCCGCTCAATTTCCACGATGTAGACGGGGCCACACCCTCCCCCGCCGGATGCCGTGACCAGTATCTTTGGGGACGCGACATAATGGTGGCCCCGGTGGTGACCCTGAACACCTTCAAGCGTTCCGTCACCTTCCCGCAGGGCAACTGGGTCGACCTCAACGACCTGACCAAGGTGTATGCCGGAGGCTCGACCGTCGAGTATGACGTGCCGCTTGAGAAGCTCCCCTATTTCGGCCGCGTGGGCTCATTCATACCGCAGTTCTCGCAGACCGCCTACACCTCCACCTCCGAGATTGACAACACCCGCCTGACCGTCACCTACCTCATCCCCGCCACTCCCGGCCAGCAGGCCGCCGCCAGGGCCGAAGGCAACGGGGCTGTCAACCGCTCGACAATGTTTGAGGATGACCACACCTCGACCGGAACCCTTGAGAACGGGCAATATTCCATCACCACTTTTGAAGGGGAGGAGACCCCCGACGGCCATATCATCCGCGTGAACCACGACGGGTCATACACCGGGATGCCCACAGCCCGCACCTACACATTCGTGGTGCCGGGCTACACCAAGCCCCTCAAGAGCGCCGGCACACCCGACGAGGAGCTGCAGCGCGTCTCCACACGCGAGGCGTTCGACGCCGCCACTGACAACACATACTTCCTTGACGGCGACAACACCCTCTACCTCAAGAAGGTGATGCCGACCGACAGCAACAGCTCCATCACCATCAGCTCAAAGGATTATGTCAGCTCGCTGGAAGAGGTCCCGGCCGACAGCCAGGTGGTACTGGAATACTCCCCGGTCACCGGCCTCCTCTCCTACTCGCTGCCTGAAGGCTCCACCGAGACCTCTCTCTGTGACAGACCTCCGCGGCTCGGTGGTGGCAGAATACACCTCTCTGACAGCCAGCTCCACAATATGCCAGATGGCTGTCCCCTACGCGGCCCACGGCCTGTACCTGGCCACACTCGCCGCCAGTCTCCCCTCCGGAGTGAAAATCAACCGCACAATAAAACTGCCTGTCCACTAATTCCAATCCAAATCAGACAGAAATCTCCTTACAGGCTATCACCGACATAGCCCATTTCCCTGCGGGGGCATCGCGTTGGCGGTGTCCCCGCAAAATCTTTCCCCGGCTTCCGACTCACAGAAGCCATGGAATCCACCCGGGAGCAAAGCGACCAAATCCGTTTAAATCCGCGGAGGATTCGGGCATGGAAGAGAAACACGCTCATCGGATATGTTTAATAACATATAACTATTCGGAACAAAAATTCAGAACCGATGTTAACGTGAGTTCGATATAAGAATTCAGTTATTCAATAATAAAACAATCAGCCATT
>CATZGB010000013.1 GCA_958418815.1 uncultured Bacteroidales bacterium
CCAAAGTTACATATCTTTGCGCATATTTTAACAACCGGGTTTTGCAGCTGACCCTTGTATTTTCGATTTGTTCCACAAAGTTAATCATTATATATGAGTTTGCAAAATCTCAAAATCGCCAAAGCGTTTGCCGTCGGCCTCGGCCGGTCTGTCGTGTATGCTTGTGCGGTTTGGTATGTTGGTGGCTTTGGTTGGCTTGCGGCCGCCTTTTGGTCTTCGTCTGAAGTCGGGATGTCTGCGGTGACGACGCAGTTCCCCGCTTTCATCGGCGTTTATGATGTTGTAAATGGTCTGTATGGATACGGAAACGCCTTCTTTGGCCAACACTCCGCGGATTTGTTCGGGAGACCATTGGTGGTCGACAATCATCTGTTTTATGCGCCACACCAGCACGCTGTCGAGTTTCTTGTTGCTTGTGGTACGCTTTCTGCGTTCAAGGGCTTTGGCATGGGCCTTTTCCCACAGATAGTTGCCTTTGGCTGTGGAGTTGCGCTTCAGCTCGCGGCAAAGCGTTGACTGACTGCACCCTACTATGAGGGCGATTTCTTTTCTCGAAGTTTTTTCTTTGCAGTAAGGCGAAAATTTGCGACCTTTGCTGCGAGGTTAATTGATGATACATAGGCAATACAAAATTAGTTAATCTCAAGGAGACTTCGGTCTCCTTTTTTTGTTTTGTATTGCCAGTTGAAAGTCGCTTCTTGCGCGACTTGATGGCGGATTGGGGAGGGGCTGTGGCTTTATGAAGCCCCATCCCCAATCCGCCATTAAGTCTCGAACGTCAAAAATGTGTGGGGCTATTCAGAACGAAATTTTGCACTTCATTTTTGAATCTATAGCCCTGATTCAATGGCTTTTAATCAGCGTTTAAACAGTCTTTAAGCGGTCGAAATATCAAGAGAAAAAAGGAAGCGAAAAAAGAGATGTTTTGCTCGTTTCGTTTTGGAAAGATGCACGTTTCGTTTTCGCGATTATATTAGCAGGAATATTTCTAAGTAGAGAATCTTCTTCACTGAGTTCAAGATATTCTCGTGCGGTTCGGGCTACGCCTGTTGCAGAGCAGTAGGTTTCAAGACAACCGGTGCGACCGCAACCACAGAGTCGTCCATTATTTTTACATATTATTGTATGACCGAGTTCTCCTGCATTGCCGTCCTCACCATATACAAGCTGACCATTGATTACTATCCCACTTCCCACACCGGTACCGAGGGGAATCATTATGAAGTTATTAAGCCCGCGAGCCGCGCCATAGGTCATTTCACCAAGGGCTGCTGCGTTAGCATCGTTGGTTATAGTTACCGGTATGCCAAACTTCTCGCTCACCAGTTGTGCCAAAGGTAGCGGTGTTGGCCACGGCAGATTGACATTCGATTCAATCATGCCAGTATAGTAATTGGCATTGGGTGCTCCGATGCCGATTCCCAATATCTTATCTTCGGCATCATTGTCAGCAAGCATACGGGTTACTTCACTGTGAAGATCGTTGAGATAGTCATTGAAATCAGAGTGTTTCTTCGTCTTGATTGATGAGCTCGCAAGAACTTCGCCTCGTGCATCTACCATTCCGAACACTGTGTTGGTACCACCAATGTCGATACCTATTACGTAGGGCTTACACATGATATTTTGGTATTTATAATTGGCATTAAAAAATATAGGCCTGCCATCACTGCAAGCCTATATCAAATCTGTTTTACCTTATGAATTATTTTACTTGTTGGGGGTTGACCATTTGTATGTGTCGTTGCAATCAATATCCATCACACTGCTGCCGACTTGCATACGGAACTGTCCTTTTTCAAGTACCCACTTGCCGTCGTAGTCCACGAAGGCGAGGTCGCTGGCCTTGATTGGCAAGGTTACGGTTTTGGTCTCACCGGGCTTAAGCTCAACTTTTTCAAACGCGCGTAGTCGGCGATTGTCAGGAGTCAGAGACGCTACCATATCACGGCTGAAAAGCATCACAACCTCTTTGCCTGAGCAATTACCTGTATTGGTAACGTCGATTGTGAACACGAGGTCATCGTTGACATCGAATTCAGATTTCGAGCAGCGGAGATTGTCATATTTGAATGTCGTGTAACTGAGTCCATAGCCGAAAGGCCACTGCACAGACACAACGGCATCGTAGTCGTAAGCACCTTCCATTTTATCCATTTCTTCGCTCACACGATAATCGTAGGTGGTGAGTTCTGCCTGATGGCGTGGATAAGTGTAGGGCATTTTACCGCTCGGATTGGTGTCGCCGGCAAGAATGTTGGCAAGTGCGTCACCACCGAAGTTACCGGGAAGCAGAATGTTGACTATCGCATCTGCCAATGGCTCAATATCACTGATGATACGCGGGCGACCGCCGTTGAGGATCAATATAACTGGTTTTCCTGTCGCAGCAAGAGCCTTCACAAGATTGCGCTGGTTCTCAGAAACAGCTAGGTCTGACAGATTGCCCGGAGTCTCGCAGTAGGAGTTTTCACCGATACAGGCGACAATGACATCTACACCTGATGCCGCTGCCACAGCTTTTTCAATCTCCGGCTCATTTTCCTCGTGATAGGCTCCTTCGGCAGGATAAGTGACACCTTGTTCAAGAATGATATTCTTTTTACCAAACTTATTGACCAATGCCTTGTAGATGGTGTTATATTTTGAGGCGAAACGGTCAGTGAGATGTCCCTGCCATGAATAGCTCCAACCGCCGTTAAGACAACGCATCGAATTGGCGTTAGGACCAGTAAGCAGAATCTTTGTGCCTTTCTTCAATGGAAGGATGCCACCATTGTTTTTGAGCAGTATCTCCGATTCCTCAGCTGTCTGAAGAGCGACTTGCTCGTGACGGTCGCAGGCGAAGTCAGCATAGTCTTTGGGATATGTATTGGGAGTGTCAAACAGCCCGAGACGATATTTGAGGCGCAGGACACGACGTGCTGCATCGTCAATACGCTCCTGAGATACGCGACCTTCATTTACGAGTTCTTTAAGCAGAGTACAGAAATTCAGGTCGTATGGCTCCATTGACATATCGATTCCGGCATTGATAGCCATTTCGATAGCCTCTTTTTTGTCGTGGGCCACATATTCGCGGGTATAGAGGTTGTTGATGTCTGCCCAGTCAGTCACAATCATTCCGTCCCAGTTAAGGTCCTCCTTGAGCCACTTTGTGAGCAGCTCGTTATTGGCGTGAACAGGGCGACCGTTGATTGAGCCGCTATTGACCATTACAGTCAATGCCCCCGCCTCGATACAGGCCCGGTAAGGCTCAAAAAACTTCTCACGGAGATCAGACGGCGAAATATATGCCGGAGTGCGGTCTTTGCCGGTGCGCGGAGCGCCGTAGCCGAGATAATGCTTCACAGAGGTAGCAATATTATGTCTGCCTACCTTATTCGGGTTATCACCCTGAAAGCCTTTGACCTGCTGAGCACCCATGATGGCATTGACCAGAGGGTCTTCTCCGTAGTTTTCCCATACACGGCTCCAACGCGGGTCGCGGGTAAGGTCAACGGTAGGAGAATATGTCCACGGGCAGTTGGCGGCGCGAGTCTCGTATGCCGTTATTTCAGCAGCTCTGCGAGCCAACGTCGGGTTAAACGACGCACCTACATTGATATTTTGAGGGAACAGCACTCCACCCAGAGTGTAGGTTGTACCGTGAGTTTGGTCAAGACCATATATACAAGGGATACCGATTTCTTTCATTGACACCTCCTGTATCTGACCTATCAGCTTTTCCCATTTAGCTGGAGTCTGTGCTGTCGGTCCACCGGGAGCATTCAACACAGAGCCTACCTTATACACGGCGATAGCCTCATGAAGCTTCTGAGGGTCGAGAAAGAACTCACCGTCTTTCCAATCGCCAAGCACATCAATCGAAAGCTCGGTCATCTGACCGATTTTCTCTTCAAGGCTCATTTTTGACAATGTGCGTTCTACAGCCGCCTCAATATCCGGGTCGGAGGGAATCGCCGCTCCGGCAGCCTGTAAAGAACAGGCTGCTGAAGTAACGGTTAAAAATGTCATTATGCGTTTCAACATATTAGCGAAGAGTTACGAGATCTACATAGTAACCATGACCGACGCAAATAAATCCTGCCTGCTCCTGAATCATGTCAAGTGCCTCTTTAGTCAGCGTGATTTCTGCGACGCCGTCGGTTGAGAATTCAATCGTTCCTGTACCGGGAAGGTCGTTCCACCATACGGTAGTGGTGCGAAGCTGATGATATTCTGCGCTGGGTTCTACCGAATAGTGAATTGACATCACAGCACCCGGTTTAATGCCGGCAAACACATCCATACCGATAAGGTTGAAAGTCTTATTGGGGCTTTCATCGGGAAGATCCCACGAAACATAGTGGTGTCCCGACCACAAGGTCTGCTGAGAGGACATCACTACTGTCACAGAGGTCTCAACCTGACCGTTCTTGTAGAACTGAACTTCAGTACCATCATTCATAACTCCCGACATAGGATACTCTCCATCTTCGAGTGCCGGAGCAGAGAAGCTGATTGCAGTTGAAGTCTTTTCGGTGAATTCAGAAATCTTTGTTCCTCCGATTTCGAGAGAAGCTACTCTATCGAGGTTGATACCTGTAAGCGTTGTTGTAGCGCCCGAAGTAATACGGTCGGCACCTGAAGTAATGAGAGCTGAAGAGCTAACAGTCACTTTATTTGCACCGTAGTTCATACCATCGGCATCAATGAGTTCCAGTCTGCAAGTACCATTGACGGCATTTGCTGGAACGGTATAGGTGAGAACATCATTGCCGTCTTCGGTAGAATAGACAACAGGAATCGGTTCAGAATCACCGAGAGTGATTGATTTCACCGAGCTGAGATTGCGACCATAAAGTACCGCGTTCTGTCCGGGAGCGACAATGCGTTCAAATGAGACTTCCGAAGCCCAGGGATCACTATCCAGCGGATTAACATTGATGATGCCTTCGCGTGAAGTTGATTTACCCTGAGTTGTTGTGACAACAACCTTCATCTCGTATGTACCTGCGGGGAGAGGCATATCAATAGCCTTTCCGGTTGCAGTCTGCTCTCCATCGATATACCATGCCACATCAACATAGTCGGCCGGGGTCACAGTAAGTTCCATTGCGAAATTCGCATCGCGGCTAATGTTGGCTACTACTGGCAACTGACCATTATTGCGGTCAGGGAAAGTCGGTGCGAGAATATGAGGCTCGTCATCCGGACCTGCCACAGAGAACGGCTCGTCGCTGCTGCATGATGCAAGCATGACGCTTACCGGCAGCAAAGTCAAAATTGTCTTATATATGAAATTCATTGTAGTTTTTTTTTATGTTATTAGTCAACGTCCCACCACATGGGGATGTACCAGCTGTTGCTTCCGCCCATACGGTCCAAAGCCTCATCATAGCCGGTCTTATTATACGATGATTCAAGAACCGGATAGCAAAGGCGAACGGGGATTTCCTGTCCTCCGGTGAGGAACTGGCCGAAACCGTATTCAGCCGGAGATTTAAGTCGGGGATAACCTGAACGGCGCACGTTTGCCCATTCCTCGGAGGGATTGGTGAAGTGCAGAATCCATGCCTGAGTATTGATTGCTGCCTTACGCTGCTCGTTGGTGTAACCGATGCCGTTGTTGGCAATGAAAGTAGAGAATTCCTCATCAGTAATCTTACGGCAGCCGTAGTTGTCAGTAAGGAAGTCCATTGACGCACGTACACCAGTTTTGTAGTAGCTGTCGGCACTGCCGGCGACTGCCCAGCCTTTAAGGGCGGCCTCAGCCATAAGGAAGTTTACCTCTGCGTATGTCATTACCACACCGGGGTTGTCACTCTTAAGGAAGTTGTTGGCAAGTTTGGGTTCGGTTTCGCGCGTCATGCTTACTTCGACCGAAGGATTGTTCTCGGCAATCTCTTTCATAATGTCGCTGTCATAGCCTGCCGGCCACGGTTCCCATGAGTAAGCACCCGGATCTCTCGGATTCATCGGAATACCTTTTGAAAGAATTTCCTCAGTAAGGTCAATGCGGTTATCGGGGCTTGTAAGGCTCATCAGACCGTCATAGTAGAATCGGGCAAAGATAAATGTGCGAGGGTCGCCGCTGTTATACATCTGGTTAAAGAATGTAGAACAGAGGTAGCTCGGGTTGTTGGCCGGGTCATTACCGAACAGCAGTTTGGAAAGGGCATTGCCACGATAGTCGGAATATGTGTCCTGACCAAAGCTGAACGATACTTCCATATATTTTATGAGAGCGTCATCAGTTGCGCTTGTAAACACGCCTCCATCAGCCATCAGAGCCTCTTCAAATTCCTGCTTAGCCTTGTCGGGGTCTACGTCGGATATACGCATGGCAAATCGGAGGCGGAGACTGTTGGCAAGTTTTTTCCACTTGTTGACATCTCCGTTGTAGATTACATCGCCTGTAATCTTATCGCCTGACAATGACAGAGCGCCGCAGGCATCGGTGAGTTCATTGAAGAAAGCTGCGTAGATTTCTTCCTGAGTGTCGTATCGAGGGTTGAATTTCTCAGCAATATACCCAAGACCTGCTTCGCTGAAAGGCGCATCGCCGTACACATCGGTAATAAGGGACATCATATAGACGCGATAGATGCGCAGAGCGGCATTTACGTTTGTCAGACCTTCTTCCTCACTGTTATGAATGCCATCAGTAAGATTTTTTATAGCGTTGGGATATAGCGAAGTCCAGATGCGACACATTTCGTTATTGTCGATTGTGTGGCGGCCTCCATAGTTGGTTGTATTCCAGCAACCCATCAGCATCTGAGAGAAAGCATAATGGTAGTTGCGGTAGATTTCCACCATACCCAGATCGCCGTAGGTCTGGAGCTGGGCTGTGGTCAGCTGGGCATTGGGGTCAATGCCGTTGGCTTTTGAAGGGTCTGTGTTCAGATCCTCCATGTAGCTGTCGCTACATGAACCTGCAATGAGCGCAAGAGCCGCCAAAACAGGAGTGAATATCTTATGTAGTTTCATTGGTAATCTTACGTTTAGAATTTAACATACAGGTTGAAACCATAGCTCTTGCGTGAAGGCAGCGAACCATATTCAAGTCCCATACCGGTTGTATTGTTGTAGTTAGAATCAGGATCGATGTCGGGAATGTTCTTCCATACGATGAACGGGTTGCGAGTCACAAATGAAATAGACATATCCTGCACTACCTTACCAAGCCATTTCTTCGGGAACTGGTAGGTAAGTGTGATTTCACGACACTTAATGTAAGAGTTGTCATAGATGAACATTGAGGGCGCATTGCGGCAGACGCTCATCCAATAGTCTTCGGGGTTGACCTTGATGTCATTGGGGCGATATGTGCCGTCGCCGTTGTCAATCACACCGGGTGCTACAAAACCACCGGTAGGAGTCCATGTCGAGGCACCTTTCGCAATACCTGCGGCCTGTCGTTCTTCTTCCGACTTATACCATTCTTCTCGTCCAACCAGTGTGGCAAGGCTCTTGCCTGATTCGTGAGCGGCACGTGCCGACATCGAATACAAATCGGCTCCAACCTTTACGTCAAACAGTGCGGTAAGCCCGAAGTTCTTGTAATGGAATGTCGTACTAAAGCCACCGGTCCAGTCCCAAGAGGCATTTCCGAGTACATGATTGCTCTTGTCGTACATCGGCAAACCGGTTGCTGGGTCAATAAGAATATCTCCGTTTTCGTTTCTCTGGAAATCGGGACCCACGATAGAACCGAAGTTCTCACCAACCTTTGCAGCGACCTGGACATCAAGCCATGAAGCCCTTTCAAGTTCAAACATATCCATGCCGTCCACAAGCTTACGCACTTTATTGTTGTTCTTAGAGAAGTTGATACCCAAATCCCAAGAGAAATCGCCTATGATAATGGGACGTGTGTTAAGTGCGATTTCGATACCTTGGTTCTGGATTTCACCGGCATTGATAAGACGATAGGGGTATCCTGTGGCCCAGCTACTTGCTATGCCCATAATCTGGTCTTTACTTATCTGATTGTAGTATGTGAAGTCAAGACCGATACGGTTGTTGAGGAACTTTGTTTCAAAACCCACTTCAAATGAGTTGGTACGGGTCGGTTTAAGGTTCTTGTTAGGGATTGTGGTATTGTCAATGAATCCGATAGTATAACCGGGATATGTGAACTTGGATTTTGTATATACCAGTCCTAACTGATAGGGGTCGGTGTCACTACCTACCTGTGCGAATGACAAGCGAACTTTACCATAAGGTAAAATGTCACCACGTTTGATCAGTTCAGAGAACACAAAGCTACCCGACACCGAGGGATAAATATAGGTGTTATTTCCAGTAGGAAGTGTCGAAGATTTATCACCACGGATAGTTGCGTCAAGGTATAACAGGTTTTTCCATCCGAGATTGACGGCAGCGAATAGCGAGTTAATCTGCTTGCGATAGCTATTTTCCTGAAGGCTTGTTTCGTTGAAGCTCATAAGGGCAACCACATCACGAATCTGCATCTCCTGAGCAGTTGTGATGTTTGTGCGGTTATCGACCTTATAGATATTTCCACCGGCAGTTCCAGTGAAGTCAAAGTCACACCAGCGGTTGTTATAGGTTGCTATGAGTTCAAAGTTATACATCTGGTTTTTGAACTGGCTCTGCTGGAGGTAGCCTGACTCATAACCGGGAGTTGTGGGTGCTTTGAAATCATTAAAGTTAAACCAGTTGAGTTCAGCTCCCGCTGTTCCTTTGATTTTGAGGTGTGATGTTACATTATAAATAGCAGATGCGTGTAAACGAAACAGGTCCTTCTTTGAATCATTGGAATTCTTGTAGACGTCCCAATAGGGGTTTACATTATAGGGGTCCATACCGTTCCAGTTGGAATACTCTCCGTTAGCATCCTGATATGTGCGCAACCAACGCTGGTCGTAGGTGGTTGCAAGGGTCATCAGGTTCTTGCCGACGTTAGACTTACTGTCGCCAAGAGCAGGACGATTCTTTACATTTTCGTGGGTATAGTTTACGGTAAAGTCGAGGTCAACCTTCCCCATAGATGTATTGGCACGCAGATTGAAAATGTCACGGCTCATGTGAGTCTTGGGGACAATATCCTTGTTGCGCATATCGGTCAGTGTGAAGCGAATGCCTGTATTACCTGAATTGGATGAGACTGTAACCGTGTTGTTTGCGGTAAGGCCGGTTCTGAAGAATCCAGAGGTATTGTCAGGTATTATAAGATATGGACGCTCCACGCCGTCAAAGTAGCGAAGGACGTTGCTTCCGTCTGCTTTCGGTCCCCAGCTCTTATTGGTATTTGAAACTGCGTCGATACTGTATGTGCCGTTGCTGCCCATACCGTAGATCTGCTGTACGTTATCCCATTTAGAGAGCTGTTTGTCAAATGTCAGTGTTCCATTATACTCTACCGAATATTTTTCTTTACCGGCTTTCTTAGTTGTGATGAGAATCACACCGTGGCTGGCACGGCTACCATATAGAGCGGAAGCGGCCGGACCTTTAAGTACCGACATGCTTTCTATATCATCCGGATTGATGCTTGAGATACCGTCACCAAGGTCGTATCCGCCTGATGTTCCTGCGCTGCCGAAGTTTGTATTGTCAAGAGGCACACCATCGACAACATATAATGGCTGGTTATTACCGGTCATTTCAGTACTACCACGCAGAATTACGCGGGTTGATCCGGAAGGACCACCTGCGGTCTGGCTTACAACGAGACCGGCCACACGACCTGCCATAGAGTTGATGACGTTAGTTTCTTTGGCTTTTTCAAAGGCATCTCCTTTTACTTCGTCAAGACCGTAACCGAGTGCCTTTCGGTCGCGCTTGATTCCAAGAGCAGTGACTACCACTTCGTTGAGCATCTGCGTACTCTGCTCCAAGGTAATCGTCATTGGCGTTTCTGTAGCCTTGACCTCCACAGGATCACTGCCGACATAGCTGATTTTCAGTGTTGCATTTGGCGATACCATCAGCGTAAAGTTACCGTCAAGATCGGTAGCTGTTCCATTGCTGGTTCCTTTCTCAATTACTGAGGCGCCGATAACGGGACCTTCTGCATCTTCAACGACACCGGTCACCTTTATCTTCTGAGATGGCGATGCCTCAGCTGCGCTGGGTTCTGCATACGACTGAAGCGGCATAGCAAAGGATACCGCTCCGACAAGCAGGAAACCGCACAGGAGCTTGTTTGTTAAAGTTCTCTGTTTCATGCGTATTGATTAGTTTATTTTAGTTACTTTAATCCAGTCTATATACATCGATACCGTCTGACCATCTTTTAAGGCTGTAATGCCTTCGATGTCATAGATACCGGTGAATGATCCGCCAACAGCAAGGTTAAACAGAATATAAAAGTCATTTTGAAAATAAGGGTTACCGGTAATGTCAAAACTATGGAATTTGACATCATCTACTGATACATCTATCTTATTGTCATTCCAAGTAAGCGTATATGTGTGATATTTGCCGTCCTGTAAATTTGAACTGGCTTCTCCGGCGAAATACTGCTGTTCGTGTCCGGCGACATCTGGCCCATAGTGGAGTGCGGTATTAACTCGTTTGTTACTTGTCCCCTCGGCAATACCTTGGGCATCTCCCATTTCCATTATATCGATTTCACCACAGGCAGGCCACTCCTGCTTATTGTTGCCCATCATCCAAAATGCGGGCCACAGACCATTTGCGGTCTCAGGCAGTTTTATACTTGCCTCAACCTTTCCATACTTGAAATACTTTTTATTCTTAGTGTTCACGCGACCGGACACCACCTTGTTGCCGGTGCGCTTGGCTGTAAGAATTAGTACAGTCTTACCTTCGTCCTTGCCGACTTTGACCTGACTGGTACTATAGGATTGTAACTCTTGATTTGTCCATCCGGCTTCGTGCGTCTCTTTTGACCAGTAAGCAGAATTGAATGAATCAAAATCGTCAAAGAACACCACATCATCGACAGGTTCGACTACTGGCGGTGTTGGTGTCGGTTCATTTCCCGAGTCGCCACACCCTGTTAAGGCCGCTACTGCGAACGCAGAGATGAACAAATGTTTGATATTGAAAAAGACCATGGTATTGATTGGTTGGTTTATTTGCTCCCACATAGACCTTATATGGGTTTTGCAAAATTACCACCGTTCGTTATTACCAAGGTTTGATTACTGACATTTTGAGGTTTGTTTTCTGACATATTATGCTATTATTCATAAAATCAGACATAAACACGTTTAACCTCGTTCAATTCTGTTCGCAAAATTTACTTGGAGACACCCCGAAGTGTTTCTTAAAGATAGTGCTGAAATACTTAGAATTAGCAAAACCTGTCACCACTGCAACTTCTGCTACAGGCATATTTTGTTTAAGTAATTCGGCGGCTCGTTCAAGTTTCAGGATGCGGATAAATTCCTGCGGAGCCTTCCCGGTCAATGACTTCAGGCGACCAAAGAACAGCGTCCGGCTCATTGCCATCTCTCGGCATAGATGTTCAATGTCAAACTCGGTGTTTGACATATTTGCGATAATTATATCAACTGCCTTATCAACAAATGCCTTGTCAGATGCCGGCATTTCGCTTGTCTGATTGCCTTCGGTTAGTGTCGGTTCCTCGACGATTTGTGGAATTGTCTTCACTTCGACTACGTCACCCTCGGCTCTCATCAGTGCGAGCCTCATAAGATATTCACGGATACGCTTGCGATTGTGGAGCATACCTCTGACCTTGCTTTTGAGGATGTCAAGGCTGAACGGCTTGGCGATATAGTCATCGGCTCCTTTTTCAATGCCGTTCACAATCGCGTCATGAGTGGTTTTCGCAGTAAGTAAAATGACCGGAATGCCGGCGGTGTCAGGGTTGTTCTTTATCATGCTGCACAGCTCGTCACCCTGTAGTCCGGGCATCATTACGTCTGAGATGATAATATCCGGATAGTGATTCTCAAGGAATCTTAGGGCATCCTCAGCCGAAATAGTTGACACGACATTATATTCAACCGAGAATGTTGCTGTCAAATAATTCCTGAGATCATCGTTGTCTTCGACAATCAACAATGTCTCATCCTTACTCTCAGAAACAACGGATACTACGGGAGAAGGTATGCGTATTTTATTCAAGGCCTCATTCAGATTATTCGGATTCCAGTGAATGACAGGCTCGTCATAGATACGCTTGAATGAGATTGTAAAAGTGGTTCCTGCATTCTCTTTGGATGTAAAGCCTATGTTGCCGTTGAGCATTTCCACTATACGCTTGACCTGAAGCAGACCGAAACCGTTGCCTGTTTCTTGTGACGCTCTCGCATTCTCGGCTCTATAGACATTTGTGAATATGTTTTTCTGCTCTTTCTCAGGTATGCCTATACCATTGTCGGTAATCCTGATGACAGCCTTTGACTTGTTTGCGGTTAGTGACACCTCCACTTTGCCACCTTGATTGGTATATTTGCAGGCATTCGACATGAGGTTATCAAGCATAAGTTCAAGCAGATGTCTGTCAGCTGAAACCACTACCTGCTCATCGGGAACTTGCAGGTGAAGCGTGATGCCGCGTTTTTCACCAACATTATTGAAACAACTCAGTTCCTCCGACAATAGATAATTAAGATTGATCGGCTCGATGTTGACCTTTGCTTTTCTCGAATCAATCTTTTCAAAATCAAGCAGCTGAGCGGTGACAGCATTAAGCTTTCGTATATTTGCGCCCGCCACATCGAGCAGATATTGAGCCTTATCCGAAAGGCCATCCTGTGCCTTAAGTTCCTCAATAGGCGACATGACCAATGACAACGGAGTACGGATGTCATGGGCCGTATTGATGAAGAATCTGATTTTGTCTTCGTCATGCTCTTTTCGCAACTGATACCATTTATACCTAATTATAAAATATATAATAAAGGCTATTATAGCCAGATAGCATATTCTGGCCCATATTGTATTCCACCACGGTTCTTCGACAGTGATGTCAATAGAGGTTTCATCTATGACTCGTCCGTCGCTTTTACGCAACGCTTTTATTTTTAGGGTATAATTGCCCGGCGGCACATTCCGGAAGCGGGCGGTACCGTCCATGGTCATTTCGCTCCAATCGTGGTCATACCCTTCAAGGATATACTGATAAGCGATGTCATTGCGATAGTCTATGTTTATTGCCTCAAAATCAACATCAAACGAGTTATGACTGGCACTGAGCACTATATTCCGATTTTGCAGCATCTCAAAAAGCTCCGGTATAATCTTGGCAGACATCTCTTCGCTGATGCCGTCAATAGTGAATCGGGATATTCTCAATGGTGCGGAGTATTCAGCTACACTGATTTTGTCGGGCGACAGTCTGACTGCGCCTGCCGTACTGCCGAAAATCAAATCACCGTTAGATGTCCTTAAAATCGAGGACTTGTTATATTCTCTGGCAATTCCGTTGATAAAGTTAAGACTGGAAACTGTTGAATCGCCTATGATTGCGAGGCCGTTGCCTGTACTTGCCCAAAGGCGTCCCTTGTCATCATACACAAGACCGTATATATCATTTGAGGGCAATCCGTCTGACATTTTTATCTCGCGTATGATTTTCCTGTTCTTATAATCATACAGGTTAAGACCACCACCTTCGGTTCCAAGCCATACTGTGGTACCTTTTGTGAACATCATCGGGATTATATATGCACTTACGTCGTGCTCTGACTGCTCTTGAAAATTGGCGTACCAGTTATAGCTGTTCGTGTCGGCATCGATGATATAAAATCCGTTGCCGGTAGCGACACCTATACGCATCTCGTCAACGACACTGATTGACATAACGCCGTCTATCTCAAACCTATGATATAACGAGCCGTCGCTATTAAGGGCTACGAGGCAGCCGTGAGGAGAGCCGACCCATATCTTGCCATAACAGTCAGTCTGTATTGCGAAGATATAGTTCGATGACAAGGCTCCATCGCTTTGTGTCCAGTGCCCCTTGATGTTTCCCGACAAATCCATACGGTATACGCCGTCGCCATAACAACCGGCCAGTACATTTCCGTTGCCGTCCTCACACAGCGACACAACGACTATTCCGGATAATGAATTTCTCCAGATTCCAGTACGGGGATTGTAAATGCTTATTCCGAGGTCAGTTGCATACCATATATTTCCGTCTGTCGACTCTATGATATAATTCACATTGTTGTTGACAAGAGAGTTGGGATTGTCTTTTATATGTGTAATTATCTGTATGGGCGACTGCGACAGACTCACCATTGTCACCCCTCCGGTATAACTGCCGATCCACAGATTGCCGTGGCCGTCATTCAACAGGGCATATATGCCGTTGCCGATAAATGAAAATTCAGGTGCGAGTTCCGTGTTGACAAACGTGGTGAGTGAGTTGTCCTTTACATTATAAGCCAGAACACCGCTACCGTCAATGCCTATGGCAAGCCGTTCCGGGCTCAGTTTGACAATAGAACGGATTGGTTTCTTTAACAGGCTGTTTGTCGCATGGATCTGGGCAACACTGAAATCCGATAAATTCAGTTTATATAAGCCCTTGTCGAAGGCTCCGATATACAGGACATTGTTTTCCTCATCGAAATACAGGCTCTGTATATTGGTATCTTTAAGAAGCGCTACATCTTTAACGGCGTGGTCATCACGCATAATCTTCAGTCCCGACGAAGTAGCTGCAAACAAATAACCCTTTGCAATAATAATGTCATTGACAGCCGCACCGGGCAGTATGGGACGATAATCCGTATCTGATACGTATTTGAACAGACCGTCATTGGTTGCATACAATATACTGCCGTCACTGTTAACCAGCATCTTGTTTATCACAACATCTCCGTGACTTAAGTCGGAAAGATTGCTCGTCAATATAAAGGAGTCATATACGGGTGAATATTTGTGAATTTTGCCCGTACTTTCGTAGGCATACAAATCCCCTTTATTGAGATATAGCCGAATTAAGCGACCTGCTCTATCTCCATAGAATGAGTTGCTCTCAAGAGAGTAATTTTTTAGAATCCTGCCATTATACCTGTCTACCCCCGACTTGGTACTTATCCAAATTGCTCCATTATCATCTTCAGCAATAGAATATACCTTCTGACTACTAAGCCCTATGGAATTATCAATACGCAAAACTTCTGAAATTACAGACTGATTCCCATAGCTTTTCTGTCCGAGAAACAAAAAAGCCATGACAAACACTACAATAAACAGTCCGTTCTTAATGCTCTTTGGTATAGTTGGCGTATAATTACCCATAATACTACAAAGTTAGCTAATTTTCTCGACATAAGAGACTCTACAGCTCAATAACTTTAATATTAGCAAAGGTATTAGTGGGGTCGAATCAGGAATCGGATTCTCAGTTATGGGGTCATCATCCTTTGTGGTGCATGACGCGCACGCTGTAAGAGGAATCAGGGACATTATCATTGAAAGTATTTTGATTTTCATATTTTCAAGTATTAATATGACGGATATACTTGGCAGGTATGCCTGCGACGATTGTATTGTCGGCGACATCCTTTTTCACGACAGCTCCGGCGGCCACTATGGCATTTTCTCCAACAGTGACACCGGGAAGTACTATCGCCCCGGCCCCAATCCAGGCGTTTCGACGTATCACAACAGGGGCAGTAATCAGCGAATGCCGTCTTTCAGGCTCTTCGGGATGCCCTTCGGTCGCGATTTTCACACCGGGGCCGATGAACACTCCATCCTCCAGCGTTATGCCCCCTTGGTCAAGAAAAGTGCAGCCGAAATTTATGAAAACCTCTTTGCCTACCGTTGTCATTTTGCCGAAAGCGGTATAGAACGGCGGAAACATCCTCACCGTGCTGTCAAGCCGCTGCCCCCAGATGCGTTCCAGGATGGCGCGTGTCTCATCTGGCGTATGGTAGCCTGTGTTCAGCTCGGCAACAAGCCGGCGAGTATTCTCAATCTCCTCCCAGAAAAGTTCGGGAGCGGTATCGGAAACGCGTTCTCCGTTTCTCATCCGTTCAACAACTTCATCCATACTCATACCTCAGTGATTATTTTATGCTTGTTTTAACAGTGCAAAATTAGCTTCAAAAAAGATTGCCGTCATAACCAATGTTACGCCTGGATATACCTCTATTACGGAATCATTCATAAGCTTAAGCCCTCTGATTCACTCCACCCTCAACTGACTATGGCATAGCCGTTCACCGAACTTAAAGCCGGAATGCAATGTTACTATCTATAAACAACCTTTAAAATATGCTGTTATGACGTTCAATCAATCTGTGACCAGCGTGTTCTCCAAGTTCGTCACTTTCTCGGGACGTGCTTCCCGGTCAGAGTTCTGGTATTTCACGCTGTTTGAGTTATTCGTTTATGTGGTTCTTTCCCTGTTCGGATGGCTTTTCTCGGGGCCTGACGGCAACATTCCGGGATTCGTGAATGTGCTGGGCAGTCTCTTCGGACTTATTACCATATTGCCTGGTCTGGCCGTAAGCGTGAGACGCATGCATGACATCGGCAAGGGGGGAGGATGGATTTTCATCTCATTAGTCCCCCTTATCGGGCAAATCTGGTTTATTATCCTGGCCGCCACCAAAGGTGAACCCTACCCCAACCGTTTCGGCACAATCCCTGACTGAACCGTCGGTATTGACATTTTCCAACGCTCCCGGCAGCTTGAATGTGGCTGTCGGGAGCGTGTCGCATTCAGACGGCAAAGATGACAACGATGAAAAAGAGCGGATTAGAAACCAAGTTCTAAACCGCTCTTCACGTTTCAACTATTTATTTATGAGAGCCTCAGTATCTGGTATCACTACCCGATAAAAAGGACGAGGGATGTTTATTGGAATTTTACTTTGATATGCTTGTATGTTTTCTTCATTTTATCTATATAACAACGGTTATCGTTGTTTTGATAAGCGAATGCCGCTAAAAGTGTTTAAAATTTGTTTACCACAGAGGCTAAAATCATATTCTTAACACGTTTAACTTAATCTTCACATCCTTTTGACGCGTCATTTCGGCGCAGGCACAGCCCCGGTGTAGAAACATCTCACCTTTCCCACCGGCAGCTTCCCCTCGAGCAGGAGAGGAATCCTGGCGGAATCGGTGGAAAGCCACGCATCCATATTGTCGGATGTCTTCTTTCCCGAGCCGGATGTGAATGTGAAGGTTATATGATATGCAGGATAATTCTTCTTACCAAGCGAAACCTCCTCGATTCCATCGAAATGTATCGTCAGCACCTCCTTCTGGCTTCCGGAAAATACATTAAGGCGCACAGTCTGCCCGCTTTTCATCGCGGCATAGTCAAGATGGCGCATATAGTAAAACGAGCTGAGCATATCGAGGGTGGCCCCTGATGCCTCCAGCACTTTCTCCGACACCGAAACCTCCTCATCCTTCTTACGCTTGCGGCGATGGATGACATTGGCCTGCGTGATGTTGCCTTTCCTTGAGAAGGTCAGTTCGTCGTGATTGAAATCGCCACCTTCATAAGCGACCTTCTCATACTTGTGAGGAAGGAAGGTGCGCGAATCTATGGTGCCGCGCAATGTGTCCCTGACCTTGTAGAACTTGTCGGCCCACGGGGCGGTCGCCCCCGTGAGGGTTGCTTTGAATCTGTTGCCCGACGAAGGCAACGTCGTGGTCAAGGCCACAGACCCCGCCTTCTTGTTTATAAGGCCCCATTTGTACATCACGTCGTAAGTCAACCTCTCCTTTGGGACTTTCCAGGTCTCAGCCCTGCCCTCGCCCATTCCGAGAGGAAACAGAAACGCCAATACCAACACTGCCCTTATCACAACATCTGTGACACCGGCCATTCTCTTTTGTCTTGATTGTATGCTCATGCTATTTTGACAGTCATCACAAGCCAAGGTTTAACGCTAATCCACCTGCGGCATCATTCAGGAACGGCTCCCACATACCGGCAAATAAGATGACCTATCTTCAGGCTGCCGTCTATGAACAACGGCACACGGCTATCATCGGCCGAAATCGACACCCTCATACGGTCGACATTGGCCTCACCTCCGTTTACAGCAGTGAATGTCAGCGATATGTCATAAACCGGACGCGACGCTCCATCAAAATCCATGTCATTTTTCCCTATATAAGTGACGGTCAAGGTCTCAGGATTCTTTCCGGAAAATATATTAACAGTCACATGCTCCCCTGCGGCCATGTCATCATACTCTATCTGGCGTATGTAATAGAACACCGCAAGCAAATCAAGCGTTAGCCCTCCCCCGTAATGGCTGACACGCGAACGCACCACTTTTCCGTCGGGCAATTCCTTCACCACATTCCCGAGCGCGGTGTCTCCCGACGTGTCATAGGTCACAGTCTCTATCGAGAACTCCCCTGACTCGTGAGACAGATGTTGGGTGTAAACCGGCTGCATGGTGTCAGACATCATCGTCCCTACCATCGTGTCCCCCACCGCGTAATAATGCCCCAGCAAGTCCACAGACTTCCCTGTGAGCGTGGCCTTGAACTGGTCTGAACCCGGGAGGTTCTCTGTCGTCAGCGTGGCAATCCCGGCATTGGCGTCGATAAGTCCCCATTTGAAATTGACACTGTAACGGAGGGTCTCTTCAGGAACCGTCCACGCGTTTGCGGCAACAGCCATAGAGGCAACCGCCGCACCGATAACCATAAAAATCTTTTTCATAGTCAAAACGTATTAATTAACTGTTCAGACACAAATCTGTGTATCTACCGGAATCACTCGTTCCGGCGGCCTGTCTCCATAAATCAGCCGGCTCACCAGTTGGGAAACATTCACAAGCGGCAACGGACGGTCTTCGATAGGCGTGCCCGCTGTCTTCTGCGCTATCATTCCCCTCAAAGCCCCGATGGCCACATTAAGCATCATGGCCATCAGCGAGGGCGGAATACCGATACGGTCGCGAGACCGCGAAAAGTCAACATGGCTGGCGAGAGACGGTATCTCAAACACCACCTCCACGGCATAATCAAGCAATGGGCGCCTGACCATCGAACGCATATATGTGTAAAGGGCCTCAAGCCTCAACACAAGGCATTCAGAGGCGACATCATCCTCAACACACGCTTTCAAGTCAACCGAAATCTCTTCCGGACTGTTGCCGTAACGCAACATTTCCCAGCGGTGGATATGGTGCTTACCCTCCACCTCCGATATGCGGGCAATCCTTATGTCGAGTTCTGACATTCTCACGACTTCTAATGTTTGTAAAAATAAAACACCCCGAACCCGCCTGGGGTTCAGGGTGTGATAAGTCAGAAATTCAGACCGGCAATCAATCGCCCATGGTGCGGAGCAGCTCGTCATTGTCAGAAGAGCGCTCCATACGGTCCTTGATGAACTCCATAGCCTCGATGGAATTGCGGTCGGAAAGGAACCTGCGCAGAATCCACATCCGGTTGAGAGTCTCCTGGCGCAGCAACAGGTCGTCGCGGCGGGTCGAGGAAGCCATAATGTCGACAGCCGGGAATATGCGTTTGTTGGAAAGCTTGCGGTCAAGCTGCAGCTCCATGTTGCCCGTGCCCTTGAACTCCTCGAAAATCACTTCGTCCATCTTCGATGAGGTCTCGGTCAGAGCGGTCGCGATGATGGTCAGCGAGCCGCCTCCCTCTATGTTTCGGGCAGCCCCGAAAAAGCGTTTCGGCTTCTGCAGCGCGTTGGCGTCCACACCTCCCGAAAGAATCTTGCCCGAGGCGGGCTGGGCGGTGTTGTAAGCCCTGGCCAGACGGGTGATGGAGTCGAGAAGAATCACCACATCGTGGCCACATTCCACCATCCTCTTTGCCTTCTCAAGCACAATGCCGGCGATTTTGACATGACGGTCGGCAGGCTCGTCAAAGGTAGACGCGATCACCTCGGCGTTAACCGAGCGGCTCATGTCGGTCACCTCCTCCGGACGCTCGTCGATGAGAAGAATCATAATATACACCTCCGGATGGTTCTCGGCGATGGCGTTGGCGATATCCTTGAGCAGAATGGTCTTACCGGTCTTTGGGGGAGCCACGATAAGAGCGCGCTGCCCCTTTCCTATGGGGGAGAACATGTCCACAACGCGGGTCGATATGTTGTTGGTCCTCACTCCGCCGGTGAGATTGAATTTCTCATTCGGGAAAAGCGGTGTGAGATGCTCAAACGGCACACGGTCGCGGATGAACTCCGGTGAGCGGCCATTGATGCGCAGCGCCCTGGTCATAGGGAAATACTTGTCTCCCTCCTTGGGCGGGGCAATCTCACACTCCACCACATCGCCGTTCTTGAGGCCATACTGCTTTATCTGCTGATGCGACACCAGCACGTCATCTGGTGAAGGGAGATAATTGAAATCGCTTGAGCGAAGGAACCCGAACCCTTCGGGAGCCACCTCAAGCACACCTGAGGTCTCAAGGAAACCGCCGAAATCATATGCTGGCACTGGCTGGGGAGCCTGCTTGGCCGGCATCTTACCTTTCTTCCCCTTCTTCCCCTTGAAGTCGGGCTGCTGGGCCATCATCTGAGGCTCACGGATGATAATCGGAGCTGAGGCGGCCGCCGCCGCAGCTTCCTCACGCTCACGCTGCGAACGAGGAGTGAAGCTCTTGCCGCCCATACGCGGGAAGAATGACCCGAATGACTCATCTACATTGCGCCCGAACACTCCCGGAGGATTCTTGCGGGGCTGCTGGCCTTGCGCGCCATTGTTTCTGTTGTCCGTCGCAGCTTGTTGCTCTCCAGGCGCGATTGCCTGCTCTTGCGCCTCCGGAGCCTGCTGAGGCTGGCCTTTCTGACGAGGAGCGAACTGTTTGCCCCCGCGCTGCTGCATAGGCTGGCGCGGATTCAGCATCCTCGGGGCCTGACGCTGCTCTTCGGCAGGCTGCGCGTCAGACTTGTCAGCTGCGGTCTCAGGCTGCGCCTTGCCGTCAGCGTCGGGATTGACTGATTCAGGTTTCTCCTCGGCCTCCGCGCTACCGGTGGCCTTCCCTCCTTCGGTGTCATCCACCGAGGGAGCGGGCAATTCCCGAGACGGGTCAAGCTGCGGGGTCGCCACCTCCTGGTTCTTCGGCTTGCGGCCTCGCTTGCGCGGAGCGGAAGCATCCGCCCCCTGCGCCCCGTCTTCAGGAGTCATCTCCTGCGGCTCCTGGGCTGCTGGAGTTTCTTCAGTGTTCTTAGGCTTGCGGCCACGTTTCTTTGGCGCGGCATCTTGTTCACTACCGGCAGCGGTATTCGACTCGCCGCCATTCTCTTCTTGTTTCTGATCTGCCTGCTGGGCCTTTGGTTTACGGCCACGCTTCTTCTCGGCTGGCGCAGGTGCGTTAGCCGACAAGTCTATCGCTTGCTGGTCAAGTATCTTGTAAATCAGTGATTCTTTGTCGGAGCCATTGGTCTTCTTCAGACCCATATTCTCCGCGATGGCCTGCAACTGATCGTCGGCCATCTCTTCAAGATCGGAGATATTATACATATATCTTCAATGAAATCTTCTATCTGTTTATCTTGGGAGGAAGCACCCGCGGAAAGGAGAAGCCATACTTCACCTTGTTATTCCATTCCGGGCGCATCCGGCGTTTACGGGAAAACGAAATTTCTGGGGAACAATATTCGCAGGGGGGAGAGGAGGAACGGGAAAGCAAAATTACCTTTAATTGGTAAATAGACTTTTAGTCTTGATTTGAGTCAAAGACTCTACATCCCTGAAAAATTCTTGGGAATTTCACACCACAAAGGTAAGCAAAATAATCAGAACAACAAATTTTTTCCGTCAAAACTCTTCACCCTGGCGCCGAGGCGACTCATCAACAACCTCCAGCCGCCTTTGGAACGCCAGAGCCGCCTGCGGCTCTGCAAACGCAGTCACTGGTATTATCAACTCACGGCCACCTCCATAAGACACAATCACGTTGCGACCGATGAAATGGCATCCGGAAACTTCTCCCGACTGAATCACAAGCTCCCCAGGAGGAGCAGAGTCTCGGCCAGGCATCGGATAATACTCCACCGTCAGTTCATTGTCGACATCAAGCACCACCCGGTGGGGGAAGAGCGAGGCTACCGCCCATGGACGGGTCAGGGTGCCATACCAGCCGAAGAAGAGCAATGCCGGAAACAGGATGAACATCATCACCGCCCCCACAAAAAGCAACCGGCTGTCATACACCAGCCCTCCGATGACCAGGGCGGCAAGCGGCAACGCCGCAGCCATCCAGAAGCGTGCGGCTTTGCGCATGATCGACTGGCGCGCATGGACGCTCGGCCCGAGGCTGAAACGCGACGTGACTATTGTCCCCGTCTGATAGTGTTCACCGCCACCGGCAGGCATTTCATCGCCTGCCGGCACCGGTGATTCGGTTGCATTCAATATCTCTGTCAAAGCAATCAGGGTGATTGGTTCAGAATTATTCGGTTCAGGTGAACGCTTTGATTATGTCATCCGTGAGCTGGTACATCGGAGTGAACCCCTTTGACTGTTTCATGTCTTTTATGACATTGCCCACAAGTACCTTTTTGGAGTTAGCGATGTCGAGTTTCATGATCGGCGCTCCCGGATAAAGGTCAAACTCCTTCAAGTCCACCCAGAGAATCGCAGGTTTCTCTGTCATCTTGAAATAATAGACCCGTTCGCGTTGGTCACTCACCGACTTCCACTGCGTGGTGGAGATCTCAGGCTGATCCGGGAGCGATATTCCGGTCGGCACCGCGCAGTTTGCGATGATTCCGAAAACTCCCGCCAACGCAGTCTCGTGGCTCGCGTCCTTCGGCAACACGCCGACATAAAACGACGCCCTGGTGAAACGGTCCTGGCTGCGGTTTGTGCCGGGGAGCATGTTCATGCCGCCAACCGACTTCCAGTATTCATAGATGTCGAGCTGCGTCTGGTATGGGGGCGCGTTTGTAAGCACCTGGTATTCCACACCCTCGTGGATTTCAATTTTACCATCGACATACTCTACAATCGCGCTGTTGCCGTCAGCATCTGAAATCGCCATATGAAGCGTCGCCGGAGCGCCGCCCGGCATCGAAGGGGCATCAATCTGAAACTCGTCGAGTTTCAATTGCGCGACCGCCTCCGATGTGGTGGCGAAATTGTCAAGGACATAGGCCGCCCACAAAGAGGTCGACATATACGGGCGGGGATCACCCTCCTTGGCGTAGACCGTGCCTGGAAGATAAAGCAGGTTGCAGACCAGCCCCATCTCGTTCATGCCCTCGTTGACCCCGAGGTCAAAACCCACCGACACTACGCTGCCATATTTGGAAGTCCAGGATATCGAGCGGTCGGTGTTGAATGATTTCTTCTCCACACCGCGCGGATAAACATAGAGATTAGTGGGAATCGGCGTGCGCCAGTCAAGGGTGCGTCCTGTTACCACCGCGCTGTCGCCCACATAGGTGACTCGCGTGCATGCTTCGGCTCTCACACCTGCGGCCAGCATCAGGATTCCGAATCCCGCCGCGGCCGTCTTGGATAATTTCTTAAGTTCCATAGTTGAAAAGACAGGTTATGCAAAATGTGTGAAATCACATCTTTATCTGACCTTATTAACAACCGTGGCCGCGGCGGGGTTCAATATCGTCGGTATATCAAGGCTTTCAGAGACGGGCCTTGAAAAGCTCAGAGTCAGTCAAGCGAGTGGATGACCAGGCCGGAACGCAGCTTGGGCTCAAACCAGGTGGTCTTCGGGGGCATGATGTTGCCGCTGTCGGCTATATCCATGAGCTGCTTCATCGACACGGGGTAAAGCGCAAGGGCCACAGCCATCTCGCCAGAGTCGACCCGCTGCTTAAGCTCGCCCAGCCCTCTGATGCCGCCGACGAAGTCGATACGCTTGTCGCTGCGCAGGTCGGTGATGCTGAGTATGTCGCGGAGGATGAGGTCTGACGATATCGTCACGTCAAGCACACCGATGGGGTCAGAGTCGTCATAGCGTCCCTCGCGGGCGGTCAACGAATACCATTTTCCATCCAGGTAAAGCGAGAAATTGTGGAGAGCGGCGGGAGTGTAGATTTCAGCCCCCTTCTCCTCGACAATGAAGTCTTTGTCAAGACGGGCAAGGAACTCTGCGGCGGTAAGCCCGTTGAGGTCCCTGACGACACGGTTGTAGTCGATGATACGCAGATGCGACGCGGGGAAAGCCACGGCCATGAAGTAATTGTATTCCTCATCGCCGGTATGGGCGGCATCGGCGGCGGCCTTCTCCAGCCCCACACGGGCGGCGGCGGCCGAACGATGATGTCCGTCAGCGATATAGAGATGCGGCATGCGGTCAAACTCACCGGTGATGACACGGGCCATGTCCTCATCCTCGACCACCCAGAAATGATGTCCGAATCCGTCGGGGGCGACGAAGTCATATTCGGCGGGAGAGGCGGTCACTTTGTCTATCACCTCCTGCAAGGCGGCATTGTCGGGGAAAGCGAGGAAAACCGGCTCGATGTTGGCGTTGTTGACCTTGACATGGCGCATACGGTCATCCTCCTTGTCGCGGCGGGTAAGCTCATGTTTCTTGATGACCCCGTTGACATAGTCATGGACATTGGCAGCCACCACGATGCCATATTGGGTGCGTCCCTCCATCGTCTGGGCATAAATATAGTAATGCTCACGTTCGTCGGCCTTGAGCCATCCGTTTTGCTTGAATGCCGCGAAGTTCTCAACAGCCTTGGCGTAGACCTCCTCGGAATGCTCGTCGGTGCCGACGGGGAAATCTATCTCCGGCTTGATGATATGGTATAACGACATCTCGTTACCCTCGGCTTCCTTGCGGGCCTCTTCGGAATTCAGCACGTCATACGGGCGTGATGCTACCTTCTCAATCAATTCTTTCGGAGGGCGGATGCCCTTGAACGGTTTTACTTTAGCCATAGTGATTCAGGTTATGGTTTTTCGTGGTAAGTTTGGCTGCGCGGCCCAACCGGAAGCGTTTTCGCTCGAATCCGTTTGAGAGCGTTCACAAAGTTATGCCAAAAACTTCAAATTTCAAACACCCCTGCCCTATTTTTTTCGCAAAAAGCATCTGCCTGTCAACACCAGAGGGTGTCGCGTTGCCGGCTGGCAGCGGACACCCTCTGTGAGTCAGATATTAAAACTGTTTCAGAAACGGACTGTGCGGGCCGTGTCTCCCCGGCGCTCGATAACCACCGAACCGGCCTCGGGATTGGCCACGCGCCGCCCGGTGAGGTCGAAATACTCCGCAGGCGACAAATTCACCGGCGAATCCACTCCGACATTCTCGACACCGCTCATAAGATAGTCTGGGAGCGGCGCGGCGGGGGTGGTGTCACGCGCAGGTTCCTCCGCGGATGGATTTGCCGTGTAATCGCCGAAATACCGCTTCAGCCATTCGGTCTTGGCCCTCAACTTCGCCGTCACTTCGTTCTTGCGCCCCTGCATGTCGCGGTTGTCTGCCACTCCCTGGCCACCGTCAGGAGCTGGCTGACCGTCCCAACGGCGGAAATCTGCCTGGGCAGCCTCCGCGAGGTGGCCGGCATATGCGTCGATGTCATCATATATGCCCTCAAAACCGTTGTTCATGAACCACATCCAGGTCTCGCTGACTTTGTCGTTGAACTTCTGGTTGGTACGGATTGAGGGAATCCAAGTGTTGCCAAACAGGTCATGGTCATAGAAGAATCCATCGTCAGGGCCGCTGAACGCGTTGCCGCAGTCCCACAACGGGGAGAAATGCCACTTCTGTCCTTCTCCCCTGTCACGGAAAAGATAGGTGGAGCCGTGGTATGACTCGGTATGCGATATGATTTCCTCCACGATGTAATACCTGGCCGCGTCATCAAGGTCGAGATAACTCCAGAGATTGTCTGAATTGGCTCCCACGGCATCGTTCATGGCCGTGAACTGGTCGGTTACGAAGCGTTTCTGAAGGTCGGAATACTCCTCTGGAGTGTCCCATGTGACACGCAGCATGTCGAGAAACTGGTTGTCGACACATGATTTCTCCTCCATCTGAATCTGGTTTTCCTCATCATAATTGTCAAGCTCTACCAGATAGCCGCCCGAGGCCAAGGCCGGGTCTGAGACATTGTCGTCAAGCTCGGTGATGTTCACACGATTCTCATCAATCCTGATGGACTCCGTGAGGAAATAAAGTCCACGGTAGTCACCATTGATTATCACCTCCACCGGTTGCTGGGCCGGGGTCCACGGCAGGCCAATGCGCTTGCCGAGATTGAACCCCACGAAATTCTTGAGGTAGCCGCGCTGGTCATCGGCGTGGGCGAGAATCGCGAAATGCTTGCTCTTGGTCAAGCCGAGCAGGCCTTGCTTCTTGCCGAGTTTCAGTTTGAACGGTTTCTTTGAGAATCCTCTGCGGGTCCAGTTTCCTCTGGCCTTGATTTCAAGAGGCAACGGCTCTTCCTTGGAACCTACAGACGCGGCCCCTTCGGCAGCCATCCACTCACAGCCATTCAGGTCAAGCCAGTACTCTGCGTATGAGAAGTAATTCTTATGGTCGAGATCCTTGCTTATTATCTCGTTGTCAAGCGACGAATGGGCCTCATCGGCATACACATTTATATAAAGCACCGGAAGTGTCCCCGAAACACGGCTGTCGCCAGTCTGGCCGCCTCCGCCTGCCGTCACTTCAAGGGTGATGTCTCCATCTTCGGCATAGACAAACTTGAGAGTGACATCTGTGAGAGTTCCATCACAATTGAAATTTTTACCGGGGCGTGTCATTGTGTATGTGCCCCCGCCGCGAACCGCGACCTCGCCGTCTCCGACGGAATTGGCGCCAAAGGTCGTGGCAGCGCCCCAGTCCTTGTCAGCGATTTTGAACTGGTCGCGGAGCTCGTTGACATGCAGCGTGTAAACACCGTTGTCATTGTTGAAACGGAGCGACTCATTCGCCCCCCATCCGTCGTTGGTCATCTCCCCACGGAGATAGAGAGTCGGATAGTCGGCAACTGCGGTCATGGAAGCCGTGACCGCCACCAATGCCGACAATAACATTTTTCTCATTGCTGGTTGTTTGTTTTAGATGGTATGAAGAATCACAAATATAAAATATCCTGTAAGTAAAGTTGCGTGCCGCGATGCGGGTCAGAAACCATTTATGATGCCGGCAATGTCGCGGGCATCGGCAAGCGACGTGCAGCGCGACACCGGCAAGCTGACACATGTAGCCGCCAGACGCTCTGTCACCGGAAATTCTCCGGCTGATAATCCGGCATAGCATGGCTGGCAATGAGGCGGGACGGCATAATGGATGTCCCATCCTATGGAATGAGCGTCAAGATAGTCAGTGAAACGCCTGCGGTCATCGGTATGCACCACAAACTGGTGCCACACCATCTCCAGCACATCGTCTGGCTGAGACGGAAGAGCCACCGCCGGATTGTTTATCTCTGAAAGATACACACGGGCTATCTCCCGGCGAATATGGTTCTCACGGTCAGTCCACGGGAGTTTCACATTCAGCACCGCCGCCTGGACCGGGTCGAGCCGGCAGTTGAACCCTTTCAATATGTTATGGTAACGGCGGTCAGAGCCGTAATTGGCAAGCGCCCTGACTACACTCGCAAGCTCGGCGTCGGACGTTGTCACAGCTCCCGCGTCGCCCATCGCCCCTATGTTCTTGGTTGGATAGAAACTGAAGGCTGCCGCATCGCCAAGCGCCCCGGCGCGGCGGCGTTGGCCCGCGTCGACGATTGAGGCCCCTATGGCCTGGGCATTGTCTTCAATTATCTTCAGATTATTGTCGAGGGCGAATCGCCTCAGCTGCTCGCTCCAGCAGACGCGTCCGTATAGATGGACGGTCATCACCCCCCTTGTCCGTGGCGAAAGATATTCCTCCAGCCGCGACAAATCGAGGTTGGAGGTATCAGGCGAGGGCTCGGCCAGCACCGGCACAAGCCCGGCGTCTGAAATCGCCAGAACCGAGGCCACATATGTGTTGGCCGCCACAATCACCTCATCGCCTGGACGCATCACCCCCATGGCGACATATCCTCTCAGTATCAGACGCAAGGCATCAAGTCCGTTGCTGACCCCGACAGCAAACCGCGCGCCGGAAAAGCGGGCAAGGGCGTCTTCAAACGCAGCCACTTCATCACCGCCCACATATCTGCCGGAGGTGACCACTCGGTCGACCCTTTCGCGGATTTCATCCATAAAAGGCCCGTTGACCCGGGCGAGGTCAAGAAACGGATAGCGGACTGTCATTCGCCTGACTGAGACAATGCCAGCAGATACTGGCCGTAATCCGTGTTGAGCATGTCCATCGCAAGCTTCCTTAGCTGGGATGCCCCGATGAACCCGCGACGGAACGCGATTTCCTCAAGGGCGGCGACATAGAATCCCTGGCGTTTCTGTATGGCCTGGATGAAGTTGGATGCCTCCATAAGAGAGTCGACAGTGCCGGTGTCAAGCCATGCGAATCCGCGACCGAAGCACTGCACGTTGAGCTTGCCCCGGTTGAGATACTCCTCGTTGACCGAGGTGATTTCCAGCTCGCCGCGGGCCGAAGGCTTGACGGCGGCTGCGACATCCACCACATTGGCCGGATAGAAATAAAGGCCGACAACGGCTTTGTCGCTTTCGGGCTGGCGGGGTTTCTCGACAATCTTGGTGGCGCGTCCGTCAGGACCGATGGTCACCACACCATAGCGCTGGGGGTCTTTGACCGGATAGGCAAACACCGTGGCCTCCCCTTTTTCCTCGGCGGTGGCGAGGGCATCGGTGAGCATCGCGGTGAATCCCTGGCCATAGAATATGTTGTCGCCAAGCACCAGGCATGCGCTGTCGCCCGCCAGAAACTCCCGGCCGATGATGAAGGCCTGGGCGAGCCCTTCCGGACGGGGCTGCTCGGCATATGAGAATTTCACTCCGATTTCCTCCCCTGTGCCCAGCAGGCGCTTGAATGACGGCAGGTCGGCGGGGGTGGAGATTATCAGTATCTCCTTTATGCCCGCGAGCATCAACACCGATATGGGATAATAAATCATCGGCTTGTCGCAGACGGGAATCAACTGCTTGGATATCGCGCGGGTGATGGGATGAAGCCGGGTGCCTGAGCCTCCGGCCAGCACTATACCTTTCATTGTCGTGGTGTTTCGGTTTGTCGGTTACTTATGTGAGGTTGGATGTAAAGCCCGCTCAACGGTTGCCGTAAAGCTGCTCGTAGAACTTCTGGTAGTCTCCCGAAGACACAGACTCAATCCATTCGCGGTTGTCGAGGTTCCACTTCACGGTCTTCTTTATCCCTTCGGTGAAAGATGTCTCAGGATACCATCCGAGTTCGGTGGCGATTTTCTCGGGATCGATGGCATAACGCATGTCATGGCCAGGGCGGTCAGACACATAGCTGATAAGCCCCTCGTTGATGTCCTCAACAGGTATAGAGAGCAGGCTGCGATACTGCGGGTTCTCCTCCATCAGCTGGCGCACCATAGCGATTATCTGCCTTACAATCGAGATGTTCTGCTCCTCGTTGAATCCGCCGATGTTGTAGACCTCGCCGAGACGCCCATTGCGCAGCACCATGTCGATGCCCTTGCAATGGTCTTCGACATACAGCCAGTCGCGCACATTCTCCCCTTTTCCGTAGACCGGGAGCTTCTTTCCCTCAAGGATGTTCTTTATCACCAGGGGTATGAGCTTTTCAGGGAAATGATAAGGCCCGTAATTGTTGCTGCAACGGGTGATTGTCACAGGCATACCGTATGTCTCGTGGTAAGCCATCACAAGCATGTCGGCGGCTGTCTTGGAGACAGAATAGGGCGAGCGGGGCGCAAGCGGTGTTGACTCGGTGAAGAAAGCAGGCCCGAAAGTCTGGAGGTTGTCGCGGCCTTTGACCACCTTTGCCACCGCGTCTGTGAGAATCAGCGGGGTGGGGTCGCCAGGCTCCCTTGACAGCGAGCCGTAGACCTCATCGGTGGAAATCTGATGGAACTTCTTTCCTTCGCGGTATCGCGGGGCCTCACCCGGTTTTCCGGGGAGAAGCCACGCCTCACGCGCGGCATTGAGCAGCGCCTGGGTACCCAGTATGTTTGTCTCCAGGAACAGACGGGGATTGGAAATCGAACGGTCGACATGGCTCTCGGCGGCGAAATTAACCACATAGTCAGGGTCGAAATCTGCCATCAGCTTTGTCACAAGCGCGGAGTCACCGATGTCGCCTTTGACAAATGTGACATTCGGCAGTTCCAACTCATCCTTGATTGTCAGCAGGTTGCCAGCATATGTCAACGCGTCGAGCACAAGAATCTCGACATCATCGCCATGTTCCTTCAAAAGATATTTCACAAAGTTGGAGCCGATGAATCCGGCCCCACCCGTCACGAGATATTTCTTCATTTCCTAAAGGATAATCAATTATGTTGCAAAGATAAACAATTTTGCCGACATATCTTCCCGTGGCCACCGAAAAAAGCCAAGCGGCGGAACTCTTCTTTTGCAGAAGAATTCCCCGCCTGGAATATCTCAGCGTGGCAAGACACGCGTATGTCGCTGGGAAACGACGGTCACTCCACGGTCACCGACTTCGCCAGGTTGCGGGGCATGTCGACGTTGCAACCCTTCTTGACGGCGATATGGTAGGCCAGCAGCTGGAGGGGGATGGAGACTATCACCGGCGATATGCACTCGGGGACATCCGGAATCTCGATTATGTGGTCGGCGATTTCAGAGATGGTGGTGTCTCCCTTGGTCACAACGGCTATGACCGAACCGCCGCGGGCTTTGACCTGCTGGATGTTGGAGATGATTTTCTCGTGAAGCTCGTCGTTAGGAGCTATGACCACGGTGGGCAACTCGCGGTCAATCAAGGCGATGGGCCCGTGCTTCATTTCGGCGGCAGGATAACCCTCGGCATGGATATAGCTGATTTCCTTGAGCTTGAGCGCCCCCTCGAGAGCCGACGGGTAATTGTAGCCTCGGCCGAGGTAAAGGAAATTATGGACGTAGGTGTAGATGCTCGACAGATGCTCGATTTCGTCGTTGAGCTTAAGAGTCTGCTTGATCAGGTCGGGTAGCTTGCGGAGAGCTTCGGCGACTTTGGCCACCTCATCGTCCTTGATGGTCTTGCGCAGTTGACCGATGGCGAGAGCAAGCATCACAAGCACGGTGACCTGGCCGGTGAATGCCTTTGTGGAGGCCACTCCGATTTCAGGCCCCACATGGATGTATGTGCCGGAATCGGTGGCGCGGGCTATAGATGAGCCTACCACGTTGCATACTCCGTAGACAAACGCGCCCTTCTCCTTGGCGAGCTGTATGGCGGCAAGGGTGTCGGCGGTCTCTCCCGACTGGGATATGGCGATCACTATGTCGTCGGGGGTCACAATCGGATTGCTGTATCTGAACTCGCTGGCATATGCCACCTCTACCGGAATGCGGGCGTATTCCTCGATGATGCGCTTGCCGATGAGGCCAGCGTGCCAGGATGTGCCGCATGCTACGATTATGACACGCTTGGCGTTGACAAATTTGTCAGCGTTCTCAAGCACGCCCGACAGCGTGACTTTTGAGCCTGAATTGCCGATACGGCCACGGACACAGTCGCGTATGGTGCGGGGCTGCTCGTTGATTTCCTTGAGCATGAAATGGGGATAGCCCCCCTTCTCGAGCTGCGACACCGAGAGTTTGAGGGTCTGGATGTCAATCTCGGCCGACTCGTTGTCGGTGGTGATGATCTTCAGGGGCTCTCCACGGCGGATTATGGCAATCTCATCATCGTTGAGATACACCACCTTGTCGGTGTACTCCACGATAGGGGTGGCGTCCGAAGCGAGGAAGGTCTCATCCTCCCCTATCCCGATAACGAGGGGGGAGCTCTTGCGGGCGGCCACTACGGTGTCAGGCTCGGTGGTGTCAACCACGGCGATGGCATATGCGCCGATGACCTGCTTGAGGGCTTCGCGTACTGCCTCCACGAGGGTGCAGTCATTGGTGGTCTTCACATATTCGATGAGCTGAACCAGCACCTCGGTGTCGGTCTCGCTCTTGAACTGGCATCCCTGGAGCTCAAGGGCCTCTTTCAGGACATTGTAATTCTCTATGGTGCCGTTATGGACCAGCGCGAGCTTGCCCGAATGGCTCAGATGAGGATGGGCGTTGACATCGTTAGGCTCGCCGTGGGTCGCCCAACGGGTATGGGCGATGCCAAGGTTGCCGTCAAGCTCCTTGGAATGGCAGAAACGCTCAAGGTCGTCAACCTTGCCGCGAGTCTTGTAGATATTCAGCTCTCCTTTGTCGCCTACCATTGCGACTCCTGCGCTGTCATATCCGCGATATTCGAGACGATGAAGGCCTTTTATAAGGATTTCATAGGCGGGGCGATTCCCGATATAGCCTACAATTCCACACATAATCTGCTAATGTTTTTCTTTAGTTTCGGTTGATTTGGATTACGCCGGGACATCCCGGCATATGAAAGAGGGTAATCAATTGGGTGCAAAGTTACTGAAAATCCGCGACATTTCCAAAATACAGACACAAGATGGCCTCTTGCAATCCCCCTCTCCAAGCTGCACAGTCCACCCCTGCCAATCCCACAACAACGGGATTCTGAGAGAGTTAACAAATGTTATACGAATAAACAACCGTATATTGATTTTTCTATACAATGCCAACTTGACAGAACACATACGGGCTGACACAGCCCAATCACCTCGGCCTACGGTTGTTTTTTATCGTGTATGTCACCACCCCCCATACCTGGAATTCCCTTTCCGGCGTGACGAGTATCGGGTCAAACATCTCATTGGCCGGAATAAGCCACACCCGGTTGCGTTCGAAACGCACTCGTTTCAATGTGAACTCCCCGTCGACGCAACACAGGGCCAGGTCTCCGCTGACCGGCTCAAGCGAACGGTCAATCACGATTATATCTCCCGGGGCAATCCCCTCCTCTATCATGGAGTCGCCCCACACCCGGCCATAGAACGTGGATGCCGGATGCCTTACCAACAGCTGGTTCAGGTCCAGGCTGTCGGTGATGCAGTCTTCAGCCGGGGACGGGAACCCGGCCTGGATTCCACTTTCGGCATATGGGAGCGGAAGCTCGGTCGACAAGTCAGGGGTTGACAATTCTAAGACAATCGGCATAAGCTGGATTCTGTTTGCTGCAAAGTTACTCGTTTTACGGCATTCCGTTTGATTGCCCGCGCCATTTTTAACCTTTATTATCGTGCGGCACGGCCCCTCCAGTCCCAACCAAACAATTGGCCAACGCGTTTATCATACTGAAAACCGAAAACCACAACTCAAGAATATGGAACGTAAAATCTCTTTATCAGATCTCCGCAAAGCAGTAGACGAGGCTTATGAGGCCAACAAATCCACCAACGAGGGGGAAATCGACCCCAGAAACGCTTGTGCCGACCCCAAGGCTTTCGGCATCTCGGTGATGCTGCCCGACGGCACACTCATCAACAAAGGCGACACTGATGTCAAGTCGCCGCTCGGCTCCATCTCCAAAGTGGCATTGTCAACCGTGCTGTTCTCACAGAACTCCCCGATGGAGCTTATCAAGAAATCGGGCCAATGCGCATGCCACAAGGTGCCTTGCAAGCCCAAAGGACTGAGTTTCAGCGCACACGGCATCCGGGCGTTTTCAGCCCTGGAACCTGTCGGCGACCCCGAATCGAAATGGAACATCTACGAGAACCGTATGATCGACCTGATGGGGTCATCCCCCGCCCTGTGTGACAAGACACTCCAGGCCCTTCAGAAGGAAGCTGCCGACACCAAGCTTGAAGACACGCTGGCCGCCGACGGATACTACCTCTATGACGACGCCGCGCTGTCAATCAACCTCTACCTGAAAGCTCTTGCGATGAACGCCTCGACCCAGCAGCTCGCCACTATGGGCGCGACAATCGCCGCCGACGGTGTCAACCCTGTCACCGGCAAAACGGTCTTTGACGGAGCTATCACCCAGAACATCGTGGCCCTGATGGCGGCCAAAGGCCCACACAAGATGCGCGCGCCCTGGCTTGTCGCCGCAGGCATCCCCGCAAAATCCTCATACGGAGGCGCCATCCTCGGCATCATTCCCGGCGTGATGGCGATTGCCGCCTACTCCCCCGCCCTGAATCCAGCCGGAGTCAGCGTCAAGGCTGCCAAGGCAATCATCGACGTGATGCAGAAACTCGACATCTCGATTTTCGCCTCAGCCAAAGTGAAATTCGTCAACGACTGACCACACCACGGCCCTCGAGGCCACTCTCAATAAAAAAGCTACTCCCGCCAAGCCCAAGGGCCTGGCGGGAGTTGTTTTTGCTTTTGATTTGGCCGTACACAGCGCTGGGCGCCATTCCGGCAAGGACCGCGATTAGTCCTTCTTTACTACGCGGCGCTCCTTGATACGGGCTTTCTTGCCGGTGAGGCCACGGAGGTAGTAAAGTTTCGCACGGCGCACTTTACCGTATTTGTTCACCACGATAGAGTCGATGAAGGGAGACTCCATGGGGAAGATACGCTCAACACCGATGTTGTCGCTCATCTTGCGGACAGTGAAACGCTTCTTGGTGCCTTCGCCGTTGATTTTGATAACGACGCCACGGTACTGCTGGATACGCTCCTTGTTACCTTCCTTGATGCGGTAAGCAACGGTGATGGTGTCGCCGGGGCCGAAGTCAGGGTGCTGTTTGCCGGTAGCAAATGCCTCTTCGGCTACTTTGATAAGATCCATTTTTTAAAGCTTAAAAAAAAGTTCAACAATGTCGCAATATTCGCGGGCAGCCTTGTCCCGCCAGAGATTGCGAATTTCGGCGCAAAGTTACGATTTTATTTTCATCCCGGCAAATTTCCCCTCCACAATATCATCCGCCGTCATTTGGCAACCCCAGATTTTTTCGTTATCTTTGCCTGAAACAAACCGTTATTTCATGAAATCGAGAATCAGATACAGCCGCTTCGCGACGGCGGTGACAGTCGTGGTCTTCGGCCTGCTTTTCGCGGGCTGCATAGCCACTGTCAGTGACGAGCGCGCCTTTTTCATATTGCTGGCCATATACCTGACATTGGTTGTCGGCGGCTTATTGTATGGCCCTGCATATGTTGAGGTCGACAAAGACAATATCATATTGGGCAGCCTGCTGAGACGCAAAAAAATCTCGCTGCGGGATGTAGAAAGCGTTGAGTTGTTCAGGCCCACGATGGGCGCGATCAGGATATTCGCGTCTGGCGGATTCATGGGGTATTGGGGAATATTCAAGGAAGGAGACATAGGCCGCTATTATGCTTTTTATGGCAAATCTTCCGACTGTTTCCTTGTCAGGATGAGAAACGGAGACAAGTATGTGGTTGGCTGCGAGAGCCCTGACGCCATGGTCTCATATATCAGTTCATACCTGAAATAAGAACCCAGGGCGTAAACTCCTGATTACTCTTTGGCAATCTCTCCAATAGACTTTCCGTCATCCTCTTCTTCATCAGCCGCCTCAGAGGCGGCTGATGATGTTTGGCTTTCATCCGCCTCTTCAGTCTGCTCATCCTCTACCGGGGCCTCAACTGTGGTGTCAGCCTCGTTTTTCCTGGCAGGGGCAGAAAAGGATGAGTCTTTGCGGGTCAGCAGGGCCTTTGAACGGGCTGCCACACCCGAGCTGCAGGCGTTGAATATATTGTTGATGAAGAGGAAGTCGGTGATGCCATTGCGGCGGCAGTAATCGACAATGTTGTGGGGGAAGTAACGGAAGTCAAGCACATGCACCTCCTCGAATGACCCGAACAGATAGCCCGGGACGGCGTTGCCATAGCTGTCTTTGAGGATGGCGAGCTTCCGCCCGTTCTTGACTCCGGTCTCGACTTTGGCAATCAGGAAGTCACTCCCCATGAAGGTGAGATAGGCATTGCCGCTGCCATCCTTGAATTTCTTGAAGAACTGGGTCTTGAAGGGCCGCCCCTCCCCCACGACACGGAAATCCTTGTCGACATCCATCACCGTGAACGTGGTTGTGTATGACTTGTCCTTTGGGGTATGGTACACGAAATCCTCGGGCGCGTTTTTCACCGAGATATCCTTGGAATAGCCATACATCGAGCCTACGAACCGGTGGATGACATTCTCGTCGAACTCAGACAGCTGCGGGACATGGACTCCGGCCACACGGGCAAACTCACATGCGGCGTAGTAAGCCCCGAGGGGAGCCCAATGATGGTCGGTGCGCAGGTATATGTCTTCATGCACATGGTCTGAGAGGGCGGTGTAGGCGTTGACAGTGTGGACTTCCGGCGACAGCGACGAATATATGTGCTTTATGGTCGGAAGCTGTGATTTGTAAAGCCCGGGGCGCTTGCGCGCCTCTTCAGGGCAGTAAAACTCCATGGCGATGGGGACTACCATCGAATAGACCTTCACTGTCGGGCCGAGAGCCTGATGGTAGGCGTTCACCATGGCCACATAGGGGTTGCCAGATGCCGGCGATCCGCCGAAGTTCATCAGCGCCCTCACCTTGTCGCCGCTACCGACTATCAGTATGCCCGATTTCGACATCTTCGACTCCTCTCCGTCGGCAGCAGATATATCCCCCTCGGGAATCTCCCGGTCGGCCTGTTCTCGGAGGGCATCGGCGGCTTCCTTGTCGGCCTCATCCATACCGCCGGGCATGAGGTCGGCTCCTACATCACCGGTCTGATGGAACACGAACTGGTCATCGCCCTCTCCGCGTTGCAGGGCCATGCCTTTCTTTATGGTCATGCTCAACGTCATGAAATCATCGCGGAATGGCTGGCTGTCGCTGAACCAAGAGGAGACATCCGACGTGAAACTACCGTCGAAAAGCCTGCTGAAACTGAATTCAGGAAACTCCTTCAACTCGCGGCGCTCCACCTCTGAGAATGAGGGACGCGGGAAAAACATGAAAATGATGGCCAGGCCGAGGAACAGGCCCCCGATCAGGGTGAGGAATATATAGGCGCGTTTCATCGCGTGACGGATTGTTGATGGTTAGAATCTGGTGTAAAGGAAAGCATTGTTGGTGGCTCCGATCAGCAGCGCGACACTGATGACAAGAATCACCGTGGCCACGACCAGGCGCGAAAGCAGCGTGATGCTACCGACGATTCCCATATGGCCCGGCATAAGCCTTTCGGGCACTGAGGAGACCCACCTGCGCACCGGCATACAGAAAAGGATGGCCGTAATCCACAGCCAGAAGTTGTCAAACAAAGCCCCTTCGACAGTGAAGTCGGTCGGATGGTCGGAGGCCCCGAATATCGCCTGGAAGAATGTGGATAACGCCCCCATGTCGTCAAAATAGAAGATGCCCCAGCCAAGCACGACTATCAACAGCGCGTAGACATGCAACAATGGCCTGGGAATACGGTCTTTCCAAGGTATGATGGTGAATTTCTCCACCATTATTATCAGGCCGAAATAGAGGCCCCAGATAATGAAATTCCAGCTTGCACCGTGCCACATCCCGGTCAGGAACCATACCACGAGTATGTTGAACCACTGGCGGCGGCGGTTTCCACCCAGCGGGATGTAGACATAGTCGCGGAAGAAGCTTCCGAGCGACATATGCCACCTGCGCCAGAAGTCGGTTATCGTGTCGCAGCAATACGGATGGTTGAAGTTCTCCTTGAAATGGAATCCGAGGCATCGGCCGATACCGATTGCCATGTCGGAATATCCCGAGAAGTCGAAATAAATCTGGAAGGTGAATGCCAGGATACCGACCCAGGCGCCCCCGGTGGAAAGCGACCCGAGACCGTCGACAAGAAATCGGTCGGAAATCTCAGAGAACTGGTTGGCGAGTATCACCTTCTTGCCCAGTCCGATGAGAAACCTGAACACCCCGTCATATATGTCTTCAGCCGAAGCGTTGCGCGAATTGATTTCTCGGGCGATGGTGTCGTAACGCACAATCGGCCCGGCGATGAGCTGGGGAAACATGGATATGTACAGCAGCAGGTCGGCGTAACGGCGCTGGGCAGGCGCGTCTGACCTGTAGACATCCACCAGATACGACACCGACTGGAAGATATAGAAGCTGATACCTATCGGAAGACTTATCTCTGGGACTGGCACTTCCAGCCCGAGGCCATTGAGCGTGCGGGCGAAGAATCCAAGGTATTTGAATGAGCCGAGAATGAGAAGGTTCATCACCAGCCCCGTCACAAGGGCGATTTTGCGGGTCGACACGCTTCTGACCATCCACAAGGCCGACAGGTAATTGAGCAGCACTGTGACTATCATCAGCAAGACATAGACAGGCTCGCCCCACGCGTAGAACAGGAGCGAGAACACCACCAGAACGGCGTTGCGCCAGCAATGCGACGGGTTGAGCTGGTCAGGCGAATGCCTGCCGTCAAGCCATCCGCCCAGCCTGTACAGCAGTATGAAAGCCGGGAGAAAAACAAAAAGGAAAAACAGGTCGGAGAAAACCATTGTTGTCTACTTCTATTTCAATATGTCGGTGGCCTGAGCCGCCGACGGGTTGTATATGTCGTTAACGCAGTCAGCTATGACGGATGAGTTTCGGCGCGCGCCCTCCTCCGAGGTGTGTGTGCCGTCGGTGGTGAGCCTGCGGCGGGTCATCTCCCGCTCGCTGTCGACGGGACACAACAAATCCTGACGGATCACAACCGCCCCGGTGGCTGAGGCCACTTCATCTATGATGCCACTCACATCGGCCAGCATCTCACTGGAAATCCTTATCGACTGCAACGGGGTCATGACTACGACACGCGCCGAGGGGAATCGGCCCTGCAGAATTAGCAGGTCATACCTGACGGCATCACCCAGCGACAGGACCTTTGCGGGCGGGAGGGAGAGAATCTCCCCCACATCACGCCCGAGCGTCTCCCGGGCAGTGAGACAGAATTCCTCGGGACGCAGGTGGGGAAACCACGCGTCATTAGTCCCCGCCGAAATCATTATCAGGTCTGGCTCTCGCTGCAGGCCGCTGTCGACCGCCTCCACAAGCCTGACCACCTGGTTGTATATGACATTGTCATCTGTTATCACCTCGGAGTACTCGCCGGGATTCCTGACAGTGCGCCGGGCATGGCTCCAGGTTGCCCCGCTGCGGGCATAGCTGCGTATGCTCCGGGGCTTCATCTCCCTGGCAAACCAGCAGTTCCATCCCCGGGGATTGCCGCAGTCATCCCCGCCAATCCAGGTGTTGGAGTCACCGAGCAGCACAACTGTCTTGTCTTCCAGGACACCTTCGGCGCAAGCGCGTGTCAAGCATCCGCAGACAAGGAGCAACAACAGCACCAGCCTCTCATGTATCAACATTTTCACGATTAGGATAAATTAGCCTGCAAAATTACCTAATTTCAACGACAATCACATATTTTTATGCCAAAGATTGAAACCAGCGTCCTATTTCACAGGACATTTTGCGGGCAAGGGCATAAAATGGCCATCGCATCTTTCTCCAAGCCCCAGATACACAAGAACCTATTTTGCTTCATATCTGTTTAAATTAATGTGAACATATATGAAACTTAACAACGCGGGAAATGAAATATGTCTCCTCAGGCGACGGGAAGTTGCCACTTATTACTTTGATATCCATCCTGTCGGTATCGTTGACAGTAAACCTGCCCGGATTGGCAATATCCCCCATAATGGGGAAACTTGACGATGTGTTTCCCGACACGACCCAGCTACAGATACAATTGTTGTCTGTGCTGCCCAACCTTATTATAATTCCGTTCATCATCTTCTCGGGCAAGCTTGCCAGCATGCGCAACCAGACCTGGGTGCTGTCGGCCGGACTTGCCATATTCGCCCTCTCGGCCGTGCTGTATTTCTTCGCCGATTCAATGTCGGCGCTTATCCTGATCAGCTGCCTGCTCGGAGTGGGATGCGGACTGGTCATCCCGATTGCCGCCGGGCTAATCGCCGAACATCTCTATGGCAAGGCCAGGTTCCGCGCGCTTGGCATGGAGTCAGGGGTCTCCAACGGCATGGTCATCCTCGCCACACTGTTTGTGGGCTGGATGGCTGATTATGGCTGGCATGCCTGCTTTGCCGTCTATCTCATCCCGCTTATCCCGCTTGCCTTGATGCCCTACATGACCAACCGGTTCGTAAGCCGCCACCACATCGCGGCGACGCCTCAAGACAACAAGCCGACCCAGGCAGCATCCGGGCCAGGCTCTACAGTCTCAGCCTCAGCAAAAGCAAAAGGGAAGCTCCCGCTCAGAACCCTCGCCGGGCTCGTGGCCCTCTATCTGACAATCACCTATTGCGTGATTGTCTTCTCCTACTACCTCCCATTCACCATGAAGCATTACGGATTCGGCACCCGCGATGTCGGCGTGGCCTCGGCGATGTTCTATGTCACAGCCACTACCGGTGGCTTCATACTACCATGGTTTCTCCATCGCTGCGGCCGCACAAGCCCGTTTGTCGCACTGGGCATATCAGCCATCGGCATATTCATGCTGGGAGTCATGCACACATACGCCTCTTACATAATCGGAGTATTGCTCATAGGCTTCGGCTACGGCATAATGCAGCCGGTCATATACAACAAGACCACCCGCATCGCCCCCGACCAGAAATCCGACACCAAATTCTTCTCAATCGTCCTGACAGGCAACTATATCGCCATCGCGATAGCACCATTCGTGGTGGAGTTTTTTGAATTCATTTTCCATGACCGGAGCGCCGACTTCCCGTTTTTCCTAAACGGCATCATAATGGCAGCCACAATCATCATCGGCCTCATTATGCGCAGGTCTTTCATATGGAACACCGACCCGTCAGAGGTCTGACATGAGGCTCAGCCCCCACGATTGGAAATGCGACGGTTTTTCCGTACCTTTGCCGGCGACAGACATCAGCGCGCCCCGCGCTGACACATCACATCCACGCCCATGCAACAGACCTCGGAAAACTGGCAAGCCCAGCTTGCCGCCGCTGCCAATCCTGAGAAAGTAGAAATATTGTCACGGTTCTTCAAGACCGGCGAAGGGGAATACGGCCACGGAGACCGGTTCATCGGACTCTCCGTGCCGGCCAACAGGGCCATCTCCAGGAAATACGCCCTCGCGCCGCTGGATGCGATAGGGACGATGGTGAAACACCCCGTCCACGAATATCGCCTCGGCGGTTTTCTCGCGCTGGTAGCCAGATACCGCAAACACCCGGAGGAGACCACAAACTTTTATCTCGACAACCTGACAAAGGCTAACAACTGGGATCTCGTCGACCTCTCGGCCCCATACATACTCGGCGAGGAGTTACGGGCCGGACGCCATCACGACACAATCAGGCACCTGGCCCTGGACGAAAACCTATGGAAACGACGCGCGTCGGTTGTCTCCACATTGCGCCCGATAATGAGAGACCGCGACATAGCCCTCGCGCTCGAGATATGCGGACTACTCGTAGCCGACCCCCATCCATTGATGCGCAAAGCTGTGGGCTGGGTGCTGCGCGAGGTCGGCAAGAAAGAGATCGATGCAATGAAAACATTTCTTTCCACCCATATTTCACTATTGTCAGCCACCACCCTGTCTTATGCCATTGAGAAACTTCCGGCAGAAGAACGCGCCATATGGCGACAACAACGAAAGGAATCACAAAGATAACAAGCTTGTTTACAGCAATTTGAATCTGTTCAGATTTAGCAAAGACAAAAAAAATTGATTGTCTCCCGACAACCAATCTTAGTTAACCTTAAATCTAATACCATGAAAAACACATTGCAAAGGTAGGGTTTATTTCAAACACTGCAATGGTTCAGGCCCACAAAATAGCCTTGTTTTAACTTTATTTTACACACTTTGATGGCATTTCCGGGTTTAAACAATCTTTTTGTCCGGGATTAAACTTCGTTAGCGTCATTTTGCCGGACTAATTTTTATATGGCCGAATTGACGCGGCAAACCCTTGATAACATTCATTAACAACAGCCGTCAATCCTCTGTTTATCAACTGGATGTCAACGATTGGCCACAAACCAAAGCATAATCGTCCGCAATGTTAGCAAGGGTGAAAGTTTTTGAAAAATTACTTAAAGCCGACCCTGAGTGTTGGGTTATTTAAACGTATGGGTTAATTTTGCGGTGCGTTTCAACCGGAGTTTCCAAAAATGTTGCTAACTTTGCAGCTTGAAATGTTGCGGGTTACCGGGCGCGTTTCCCGGTTGCCCCATCGTCGTTATATTTACTAAAGATGAAAAAAGGCTTCCTTTCATATTTCCCGCTCGCGTTGCTCGCCGCGTTAGGCTCTTTTGTCACGGGTTGCAACTCAAGCGAGACCTGGGGCACGGATCCGCAGGACCTCTCCGGCACTGCCGTCACGGCTTTCTCGCTCAAAGCCGACCAGACCGTACTGAACAACCTCGACTCCGTGTATTTCTCCATTGACCTCGTGGCCGGAAAGATTTTCAACGCTTCGCCGCTGCCATACGGGACAAATGTCGACGCCATAGCCGTGAGCATCTCCAGCGACGCATGCTCCGTGGCCGAGCTCCGCATAAACGGCGACGAGGAGAAGGAAGCATCCGTGGTGGATTACCTCACCACTCCCGATGAAAAAATCGACTTCACCAACGGCCCTGTGACACTCCACCTTGTATCCGCCGACGGCCTTCACGAAAGGGATTATGAAATCCGCCTCAATGTGTCATCAGTCGTGGCAGACTCGCTGTACTGGGACGAGCTTCAGGCCGGAGTCCTCCGTGGAGTGGCCGGGATGACCCGCAGCAAGACGGTGAAATCAGGCGACAAGGCCATAATGCTCAGCACCGCCCCCAATGGCGACGCAGCCATCTCCGTTTTCATCCCCAACGCAAAAAGTGGAGGTGGCAACTGGGAAGCCGGGGTGGTCACCCCCTCTTTCGTCGACGTCAACACCCCGTCATACGGCAACCTCCTCAACGTCGGAAGCTTCACCGCCACCACCCAGGGAGACCTGTATGTCACCGACAGCTACGGCAATCTCCACCAGAGCAATGACGGAGGCCGCTCATTCAAAATTGTCGACACCGGCTGGGAAAACATCACCGCCGCATACGACAACGCAATCATCGGCATAAAGGGAAACTCAGGCTCGCTCTCATTCGCCGCCTATCCCGCATCGGCATGGCCGCAGGCCGGACAGGCCGTTCCCGCGAAGTTCCCCGTGGAAGCCTCATCAGGAGCAGCTGAATTCTCCACCAAATGGGCCACCCTGCCCCAAATCGTCATCACCGGAGGCAAAACCGCTTCCGGGTCGTTGACCGGCTCCACCTGGGGCTTCGACGGCAAGCAATGGGCCGAACTAAGCGACCGCCTGCCGGCTGCGTCAGGCTACTCGCTGGCGAAATACACTGTGGCTGAAACCGATACCACAAGCTGGCGCGTAAGCCAGCGCGAGGTGCTGTTAGCCTTCGGCGGGATGGGACTCAAGCCCGTCGGCGACGTGTGGATTTCCCGCGACATGGGTGTCAACTGGCAGAAAGGGTCAGAGACCCTTCAGTTGCCCGAATACATGCCGTTCACCACAGGCGCGTCATTGCTGGTTTTCGACAAGACTCTTGACGCGAACGATGCCACACCATTGGCAATCACCCCCATAACATCTTGGGAATGTCCCTACCTCTATCTCTTCGGGGGATATGACACAGCCGGCACACTGCGCCAGACCTACTGGAGCGGCGTTGTCAACCACCTCAGAATGAAACCTCTCCAATAATCCCCTCTCCCCGCCAACGAACACGACAGATGAAACGTCTGACCATCATCCTGCCAATCCTGATATGCTGCGCTTTCGCAGGCAGACTCCACGCCCAGGAATCGACCTACAAATTCGACATGGGCGGCCAGATTGGTGTGTCAGGCTACCTCGGCGACGCGTCATCCAGCATTCTCTCCCACCCCGGAGTAGCCGGAGGACTCACATTCCGCTATCTCCCCGACGTGAGATGGAGCCTGCGCACAGTGGCCAACGTGCTGACCATAAGCGGTGACACCAAAGGAATGGATGATGTCTTCCCCGGTTTCGCCAGCTACGACTTCAAGGCCACCGTCATCGAGCTGCAGGAAAGAATCGAATTCAATTTCTTCCCCTACGGCATCGGTGAGACCTACAAACGCCTGCGCCGCTGGACCCCATACCTCGCCGCAGGCATCGGCCTGTCGGTGTCGACATGCTCCGGCCAGACCAACGCCGGATTCAACATCCCGATGGCGTTCGGCATCAAGTACAAAGCGAAGCCACGCCTCAACCTCGCCCTCGAATTTTCAATGACGAAGGTGTTCTCCGACCATATGGACGGCCCCCTGAGCGACCTCCATCAGATCCAGAGCTCCTTCGCGAGAAACACAGACTGGTATTCTGACATCTCCTTCTCGATCACATACGAGTTTGGAGAACGATGTGCCACCTGCCACTACGTCGACTGACACTTGAAATGGAAAAACTGCTTGAAAGCATAGACCGCAACAGAATCCCGGCCCACGTCGCCATCATAATGGATGGCAACGGCCGTTGGGCAAAACAACGTGGCCTCGACCGCTCCGAAGGCCATGTCGAAGGGGTCAACACCGTGCGCCGCATCACCGAAATCGCATCCGAGATCGGGGTGGGATGCCTGACTCTCTATGCCTTCTCGACCGAGAACTGGAATCGGCCGCAGGCCGAGGTGGACGCGCTCATGCACCTTATAGGCATAGCCATACAGCGCGAGACCCCCGACCTGATCAAGAACAACGTCAGGCTGAGGATGATCGGCGACTTCGACCGTATGCCGGAAGATGCCCGCCGACGTCTCCAGGGATGTTTCGACGCCACATCACATTGCACAGGGCTGGTGCTCAACCTCGCCCTGAGCTATTCCGGACGATGGGACATGGCGCGTGCCGCCAGGCTTCTTGCCGAAGATGTCGCCGCCGGCAGGCTCGACCCCGCCGACATAGACCAGGCCGCCATCTCTGCCAGACTGTCGACCGCCACACTGCCCCAGCAGGACCCCGACCTGCTGATACGCACCGGGGGGGATTTCAGAGTCAGCAACTTCCTGCTGTGGGAAATCGCCTATTCTGAAATCGAAGTGACAGACAAATTCTGGCCCGACTTCTCCAAAGAAGACTTCCTGCTTGCAATTAAAAACTATCAGAAAAGAGAACGCCGATTCGGCAAGACAAGCGAGCAAATCGCAGCCGAAGACACCGACAAATAAACCGACATTGACATTCCATCATATATGAGATACAGGTCATTCACCCTTTTCCTGCTCCTCCTCGCAATGGTCGTTCCCGGACTCTCAGCCCAGGAACGCACTGACACCATCTACAATCCCCCCATCGTCTACTCCGGGCTCCCCACCAGCTACGAAATCGCCGGGCTGCGCGTCACCGGAGCCGACAATTACGAGGATTACATCGTCATCGGCTATTCCGGACTGAAAGTCGGCGACGAAGTCGAGATTCCGGGAAATGACATCACAACCGCCGTGAAGCGGCTCATGCGCCAGGGCCTTTTCGCCCAGGCACAGATACTCGCGGAGAAAATCGCAGGCAACAAGGTATGGCTTGTCATCAATCTGCGCACCCAGCCCCGAATCTCAGAGGTGCAGTATGGCGGCATGAAGAAGAGCGAACGCGAGGAGCTGCAGAAGCGACTCCAGCTCATGAAGGGCAACCAGATCACCCAGAACATCGTCAACCGGGCCACACAGATCACCGAGAAATACTTCGCTGACAAAGGCTTCGGCAACGCTACAGTGAAAATCTGGCTCCAGGAAGACCTCAGCCACAAAAACGAGATGATTGTCCATATCGATGTAGACAAGCACTCAAAGGTGAAAGTCCACAAAATCTACATCGACGGCAACGAGGTGCTGTCTGACAGCAAACTCAAGCGCGTGATCAAGAAGACCAACGAGGGAAGCAACATCTGGAAGCTCTTCAGCCAGAAGAAATTCGTCGAGAGCGACTACCATGACGACCTCAACCGCATCATCGAGAAATACAACGAGCTTGGCTACCGCGACGCAAAGATTCTCAGCGACTCAGTGGTGCCGTATGACGAAAACAAGGTGGATGTCTTCATCAACCTCGAAGAGGGCAAGCGCTACTATATCAGCGACATTTCATGGGTCGGAAACACCCTCTACACCACCGACCAGCTCGACTACCTGCTCGGTATGAAGCCCGGCGATGTCTACAACCAGAAGCTGCTCAACAAGCGCCTCACGATGGATGACGACGCCGTGTCAAACGCCTATATGGACAAGGGCTACCTCTTCTACCAGCTCGTGCCAATCGAAAAGAACATCAACGGAGACTCCATCGACCTCGAACTCAGAATGTTTGAAGGCCCGCAGGCACGCGTCAACAAGGTGGTAATCACCGGTAACGACCGCCTCTACGAAAAGGTGGTGCGCCGCGACCTGCGTGTCAAACCAGGCGAACTGTTCTCAAAGAACGATGTGATGCGCTCCCTGCGTGAAATCGCCCAGACAGGCCATTTCAACCCCGAGAACATGAACCCCGACATCCAGCCCAACGAAGAGAACGGCACTGTGGATGTGGTCTTCAACCTCGAGTCAAAGGCAAACGACCAGATCGAGCTGTCGCTCGGCTGGGGCCAGACCGGCATCATCGGCAAAGTGGCCCTGAAGTTCACCAACTTCTCAATCAAGAACCTCTTCAATCCTGGCTCATACAAGGGGCTCATCCCCCAGGGCGAAGGACAGACATTCACCATCAGCGCGCAGACCAACGCGAGGTACTACCAGATGTATTCCGTGTCGTTCCTCGACCCATGGTTCGGCGGCAAGCGACCCAACTCGCTTCAGGTTTCGGCCTACTACAGCCGCCAGACCGGTGTCAACTCCTCTTACTACAACTCCAACTGGGCCAACCCCTATCTCTACGGCGGATATGGCTACGGTTATGGTTACGGCTACGGTTCCAACTATTACAACGACTATTACCAGAACTCCATCGAAAACGCATATGACCCCAACAAGGTGTTGCAGATGGTGGGTGTGACCGTTGGTTTCGGAAAACGTCTCAACTGGCCCGACGACTATTTCACCTTCACCACCGAACTGAGCTACAACTGGTATTACCTCAAGAACTGGGAATACCTCTATTATATGAACAACGGTACGTCGAACGCTCTCGTGCTTGGCCTCACCCTTGCCCGAAACTCCATCGACAACCCCCTCTACACCCGTCGCGGATCGACATTCTCGCTCAACCTCCAGATCACACCTCCCGCGTCTCTGTTCGGGAACAAGAACTGGGAAAAACTCTACAACGAGAACACCACCGCGTCCAAGAAGGAGCTTTACCACTGGATAGAATACTGGAAGCTGCGCTTCAAATCGCGCACCTACACCCCGCTGACCGACCCCGACGGCAAATGGACCCTCGTGCTCATGACACGCGCCGATGTCGGCCTTCTGGGCAGCTACAACAAATGGCTGCGCTCGCCGTTCGAGACCTTCTATGTCGGCGGCGACGGCATGAGCGGCTCATACACCTACGCCACCGAGACCATAGCCCTGCGAGGCTATGAGAACGGCCAGCTGACCCCCTGGGGACGCGAAGGCTACGCCTACACCCGCCTGGGAGTCGAGCTTCACTTCCCCTTCATGCTCCAGCCTTCGACCACCATCTACGGCCTCGTGTTCGCCGAGGGAGGTAACGCCTGGACATCTGTCAAGGATTTCTCCCCCTTCAACCTCAAACGTTCGGCCGGTGTCGGTCTGCGCATCTTCCTCCCGATGGTCGGCATGATGGGTATCGACTGGGCTTACGGTTTCGACACCGTCTTCGGCCAGAAGGGTGGCAGCCACTTCCACTTCATCCTCGGCCAGGAGTTCTGACCCGGGCCATATGACACGGCGCGGCCAAAGGCTTAAACCTTTTCCCCGCCGGATTGTCTTAATAGTAAACGACAAATCAAAAACGACTTACCTATGAAAAAGATATTGCTGACCCTCGCCCTCGTTGTGGCGGCCTGCTTCGGGGCCTCAGCCCAGAAGTTCGCCCTGGTCGATATGGAGTACATCCTCAAGCAGGTGCCCTCCTACGAGATGGCCAACGAGCAGCTGCGCCAGCTCTCCCTCCGCTGGCAGAAGGAGGTGGAAGCCGTCAGCCGCGACGCCGACGCCCTTTACAAGAAATACCTCTCCGACAAAGTGTTCCTCACCGAAGAACAGGTGAAGAAACGCGAGGAGGAGATTGTTGCCAAAGAGAAAGAAGCGTCAGAATTGCGTTACAAATACTTCGGACCGGAAGGTGAGCTTTACAAAAAGCGCCAGACGCTGATGAAACCCATCCAGGACGATGTCTACAATGCCGTCAAGAAGCTCTCCGAGGAGCGCGGCTACCAATGCATCTTCGACCGCGCGTCATCGGCCAACATCGTCTACGCCTCTCCCCGCATCGATGTCAGCAACGAGGTGCTGGCCAAACTCGGATATTCCAACTGAAAACAATACAATAACAGATAATAGACCATCTTAAAAATGATCAAGAAAATTCTTCTGGCCCTTGCAGTGGCCCTGCCCATGTGCGCGTGGGCCCAGTCCGCCAAATTCGGCGTAGTAGACCCCGAGTCAATCATCCCCGGAATGGCGGAATACATCGAAGCCCAGAACCAGTTCAACGAGGCTTCAAAGACCTTCGAAAGCGAATACGCCAAAATCCAGGAGGAATTCAAAGCCAAGTATGAGGAGTTCCAGAAAGTGATGTCTGACACCGCCACTCCCCAGACAATCAAAGACCGCCGCGCCCAGGAAATCCAGGAGCTCAACCAGAAGTCAGAGCAGTTTGCCCAGACAGCGCAGCAGGAACTCGCCCGCAAGCAGCAGCTGCTGATGGCTCCCGTGCAGGAGAAACTCATCAACGCCATCAAGGCCGTAGGAGCTGAAGGCGGCTTCACCATGATTCTCCCCCTGGGCACAGCAGCCTACACCTCAAACGACGTGGTAGATGTCACTCCCCTGGTAAAGGCCAAACTCGGTGTGAAAGACACCCCCGCCGCAAAATAACCGGCCCCACACAACCGAAAAAGACATCAACCCGCAGGTGCCGGCGATCATACCGGCTCCTGCGGGTTGCAATTTCCGACCCCACCTATCGCGGGAAAACGGATTTTGACGGAAACATACACAAATATGCAAAAATAGTGTCTGAATCTGCCACTCATTATCACTAACTTTGCCCCTGAACCTTAATCCCGATTTTATCACAACAAGATGATTCCTGTCTTACAATTCTCGACCTATTTCAAGTCTGTAATCTGGGGAGGAGAACGTATCGCCAGATTCAAAGGAATCCCCTCCCAGGGACATGACATCGGAGAGTCATGGGAACTCTCGCCGATGCCCGGCCACGAATCAACCGTCATCGACGGCCCCTTCAAAGGGGAGACCCTGACCGCACTCGCCCTGCGCTATCCCGAAGAACTCCTCGGGAAGAAAGTGAACGAAAAATGGCACGGCCGGTTTCCGCTGCTGATCAAATTCATCGATTCCAACGACGACCTCTCCATACAGGTGCATCCCGACGACAGGCTCGCCGCCGAGCGCCACCAGTCGCTCGGGAAGACCGAGATGTGGTATTCGCTCGATCCCCAGCCCGGAGCATACCTCTATGCCGGATTCAACCGTCCCATGGACGAGGCCGCTTTCCGCCATATGATAGCCGACAACACCATAGTCGACGCCCTCGCCAAGGCTGATGTCAAAAAAGGCGACCTCTTCTACCTGCCGGCCGGACGTGTACACGCCATCGGACGCGGCAACCTCATAGTGGAGATACAGGAAGCAAGCGACATCACATACCGCATATATGACTATGACCGGCGAGACGCAAACGGCAACCCGCGCGACCTACATGTCGACCAGTCTGTGGACGCAGTGAATTACGACGATGTCGTCTCAGGAAAACAAAACATAATACCTGCCAAAGGGGAAAGCTCCACTCTTGTCGACTGCGAGTATTTCACGACATGCGTCCACGACATTGACCGGGAGACGCTGCTCGACCTCTCGCAGCTTGACTCATTCACAGTGCTGATCGGTATCGGCGGACAGCTTTCAGTCTCCACCCCCGACGGCCAGACTGTCTCCTTGCCGCAGGGCCACACCCTCCTTGTCCCCGCCTGCCAGCCCTCGGTGAAAATCCAGGGGGAGGGCCAGGTCTTGACTGTGAACCTGTGATTTCAGTCGCGGGTCTCAGCCGTCGCCGGCATCATTCCGAGACGCGACAGATAGCGCTCACACAACACACGCGAAGTGGAGCCGGGGCGCGACGAGACCAAAGACAATATTTCCTCAGGACGGTGCCACCCGGCGCCGTCCACCTCTGAGGAAAGCACAAGCTCGCGAGCCTCCACCCGGGCGAAAAAGCCAATCATCATCATCTCCTTGTGGGCAAACCAGCTGGTCAGCACCAGTTCAAGATGCTCCACTTTCTGGCCCGTCTCCTCAAGAATCTCCCTGACGGCACAGCTCTCAGCATCCTCGCCGGGTGTGACATAGCCCGAAACAAGGTTGTGAAACTCAGTGGAAATATAGTTCTGACGAAGCAGCAACACCTCTCCCCTCTCATTGTAGACCAAAGAGATTACCGCCACAGGGAAAACATCAAACCAGGGCTTGTCGCAAGAGTCACACCAGGGCACAGCGCCCTCATCGCCAAGGACACGGCTTGAAAGCAACGAGCCGCAATCGGGGCAATATCTGAACCTCATCTTGTAATATCTGTTTCAGGAGAAAACAAACCGGTCGGCATCGCGATGCGTGGGAAGCCATCCGCGCAATTTCTTCACCTTTTCCAAAGAGAACGTCGCAACCTGCAGAGGGCCATACGGGGTCATGTACTCATCTCCGTAATTGTCAGGCACAGGACATCCCGACGGTGCGGTCGCAGGCTCAGGCACTATCTGGCGGCCAAGTTCATCGACCATGAGCGACAATCCGTCATATTCACCGTAATCGTCGCGGCCCGACCTGTCGGCACCGGCCACCACGACCTGGTTTTCAATCGCGCGGGCGATAATCAGCTGACGCCACGCATATCCCCGGTTGACTGGCCAGTTGGCAGGCACCAGCACAATGTCGGCTTTCATGTCGACATTGCGTCCCCACACCGGGAACCGAAGCTCATAGCATATCAGCATCGACACGTTCCAGCCCCTGAATTCCACCAATGGCGGACGGCCTTGGCCGTGGGCCAGCAACTGGGCCTCCTTTGACAGGCAAAAAAGATGGTGCTTGTCATAAAAGACGCGCCGGCCGTCAGGCATCACTATGAATCCCCGGTTGAAATATGTCATCCCCGCTCCATCGGGCGAGGTCTCACAGGCAAGGAAACTGCCCGCCACCATCATGTTTTTCCGGGCAGAAAGCCGGCACACAGCCTCCATCGTGGGGCCGTCACCACCTTCAGCCGCCGCCAGCATAGCCTCGGTGTCTTTCATGAAAGAAGTGGTGAAAAGCTCCGGCAAAACGGCTATGTCGACCGAGTCCGGAAGCGCGTCGGCCATCATCTCCATGCGGCGCAGATTCTCATCCACATCACCGGCGGCGATGTCAAGCGACATCACAGCCACCGTGAGGAGTTTGTCAGTATGCTCCTGCACCCTCACATCACAAGGTTTCTCGCTCATTCTGTCAGGAATTTTTCAGGATAACGTCCGGAGAACGGACGGTAATACTTTTTGATTGCCTGCATGTCTGCGTCGAGGTTGCCCGACGGCTCGAAGACATCGTTTATCATCGCTTTCTTCATCCTGAAATCGATGACAGCGAGACACACAGGGACTCCGGCCTCCCGGGCGATCCTCAGGAAACCGGTATGCCAGGCCGAGGTCGGCTTGCGGGTCCCTTCGGGAGCTATCGCCACGACCAGACGTTCCTCATCGCGAAACCTCGCCACCATAGCCTCCACCAGAGACTGCTTCTTGTTCTGCCTCACCACCGGGATTCCTCCTATGGCCCTGAGCAGACATCCCATCGGGAAAAAGAACCATGATGATTTCATCATGAAACCAGCCTTGCGGCCTACCGACCTGATGGCAAGCTCCCCGACGATGAAGTCCCAGTTGGATGTGTGGGGCGCAACGCATATTATCGCCTTTGGGTAATCAGGCACCGTCACCTCCACCCTCCATCCGGCCCATTTAAGTATCCTCGCGGCAAAATTCATAATCTTGTGATGTCTCTGTTGGAAATTACAGGCATTTTAAAAAGGTCGCGGCGGGCCGGCATATTCCTCTGGCAACCAGATATGCTGACACGCCGCGCCGATAAGTCACTCAGACCGCTCAGGCCTTCTTGTTGTTGTCTTTCACCTCCTGGGGCAACGCGGCATTCATCTCTTTGACGATTGCGTTGACCTTGTCGTAGAATTTTTCCCTCAGCGAAGCGAAGGCTTTTTTGAAATACTCCTTGCGGGCCTTGCGGTAAGCGGCGCCCGTCTCGAAGTCAGCAGGAAGCTTGTCGAACGAGAATGTCACCTTGTTGAGAGCAGAGATCTGCAGGTCGGCGATACGGGTGATGATCTCGGTCATCGCCTTTGCGTCCACTCCCTTGACAAAGTTCTTGGCCAGGAGGCATTCGGCGGCCAGGTCGCCACACACATATTTGATTTCTTTCTTGAGTTCTCTTTTGTTTGCCATGTCGTTTGATTTTTATGGTTGTTTATCGGGTTGGGGGTCAACTGAGAAGCACCCGGGTCAGGGCGCTCTTGGCCGGAGGTATCTTCACCGCAGGCTGGCTCAACAGGTTGAGGCCGTCAAGCTGGGGAGGCGGCGACACAGTGTGGCCGATGGCTTCCATAACCGCCTGCGGGAACTTGGCGGGATGGCCTGTGGCCATCGCCACTCCTACCTCGTCAGGGGCAAGACGGCCCTGCAACGCCCTGTAGGCCGTGGCCGACTGCGGGCCAAGCAGGTATCCTTCGGCCTGGTAGACATCCCGGATGGTCTGCACTATCTCCCTGTCTGAGAAAGCTACACCCTCCACATCCTTGCGCAGGCTGGCGAGGTCGCCGTCATACAGGTCTATGATGCGGGCCAGATTTGATGGATTGCCAACATCCATGGCCCTGGCGAGGGTCATAAGCGCCCGGCGCGGACGCAGCCCTCCGGTCTGCAGATATTCAACAAATGTGTCATTGGCATTGTTGGCTCCGATGAACCGCTTTACCGGCAATCCCATCTTCTTGGCCATCAGCGCTGCCGCGAGATTGCCCAGATTTCCGCAGGGAACACTGATGACCACCTTGTCTGAGTCGGGCGACATCTCCCGGGCACGGGCATATGCGTGGAAATAATATATGATCGAGGGGAACTGACGTGCGAGGTTTATGGAGTTTCCTGAGGTGAGCGATAGAGCCTTGTCAAGCTCCTTGTCGGCAAGGACCTGCTTCACAAGCGTCTGACAGTCGTCAAACGTGCCCCCTACCTCTATGGCCGTCAGATTAGGCCGGTTGCAGAACATCGCGGTCTGCTGCCGTGAAAGCTCTCCGCGCGGAAACAGCACGACGACCCTTGTCGACGGGGAATCCTTGAAGCTGTCGGCCAGCGCGCCGCCGCTGTCGCCCGATGTGGCCAGTATGACGGTACGGTTCTCAGACCCGGGGAACAATGCGGGCAACAGACGGGCCATGAACCTGGCTCCGGCATCCTTGAACGACAATGTTGGCCCGTGAAACAACTCAAGTATGTACATCCCCTCTGACGACTCTGCCTTCCGCAGAGGTACCGGGAAATCGAGAGCATCGTCGACAATCGACTTTATCGCCTGCGATGACAGGATGTCGCCCAACAGTGTGTTGCATACCACATACCCTATCTCCTGTAGCGACATCTCCTGGATGTTCTTGAAAAAGGCTGACGGCAGGGATGGCATCCCAGCCGGCATGAACAAACCGCCGTCTTCCGCCAGACCGTTCTCTATGGCCTCGGGGAATGTCACTCCCCGTATCTTGCCGTTGGTGCTGTGAAACAACATATCCAGTTTGCCTTGAAAGTTTTCTTTATGCTACAAATTTAGTCAAAACTCCACGCGCGCCCAAATTTTTCGGGGGTCTTTTTCCAAAAAGACACGGCGGATTCAAGGAAACATAGCGAAACTCGGTTGCCACCCGTCTTCCTCAGAACTCCGAGGAGAAATGGAACCGTATGGCAGGGAAATCGGCCTGGGCCATCTGGAGGACATAGTTGGAATCGGCGAGGAACACATCGCGCCCCTCGCGGTCGAGGGCCATGAACTGGTGCTTCCGCTTTTTGAAAGCGTCAAGCGCGGCCTTGTCGTCGCTCTCAACCCAGCATGCCTTGTAGAGGCTGATAGGCTCCCAGCGGCATTGCGCCCCATATTCATGCAGCAGACGGTATTGTATCACCTCAAACTGGAGCTGCCCCACGGTGCCGATGATTTTGCGGCCGTTGAACTGGTTGACAAACAGCTGGGCCACACCCTCATCCATCAGCTGCTGGATGCCTTTCTCAAGCTGCTTCGACTTCATCGGGTCTGTGTTCTCGATATATTTGAACATCTCCGGAGAGAAGCTCGGCAGACCCTTGAAATGGAGATTCTCGCCGGAAGTCAGGGTGTCGCCAATCTTGAAGTTGCCCGTGTCGGGAATACCGACTATGTCGCCGGGATAAGCCTCGTCCACGACACTTTTCTTCTGGGCCATGAACGCGGTGGGAGCGGCGAACCGCATCATCTTGCCCGACCTCACATGCTTGTAGTTGGCGTTGCGCTCAAACTTGCCCGAGCAGACCTTGACAAATGCGATACATGACCGGTGGTTGGGATCCATGTTGGCGTGAATCTTGAACACGAAGCCTGAGAAGGCCTCCTCTTGCGGCTCTATGACGCGCTCCTCGGCCTGGGTGGGACGCGGAGCCGGCGCGATTTTCACGAAGCAGTCGAGAAGCTCCTTCACGCCGAATGTGTTGAGCGCCGAGCCGAAGAAAACCGGGGCCACCTCTCCGCGGAGATACGCCTCCACATCAAAGTCGGGATAAACCCCTTCGATGAGTTCGAGGTCTTCGCGGAGCTTGGCGGCGTCGGCCGCCCCCACGGCTTCGTCTATCGCGGGGTCGTTTACATCGTCGATTTCGACACGTTCCGTCACCTTCTGCTTGTCAGGCTTGAACAAGTCGAGCCCCTGCTCGTATATGTTGTACACCCCTTTGAATTTCGCGCCGATGTTGATCGGCCACGACAATGGGCGCACGGCGATTTTCAGTTCATTCTCAAGCTCGTCGAGGATGTCAAACGGATCGCGCCCCTCGCGGTCGAGCTTGTTGACGAAGATTATGACGGGGGTGTTGCGCATGCGGCAGACCTCCATCAGCTTGCGTGTCTGCTGCTCGACACCCTTGGCCACGTCGACCACGATGATTACCGAATCAACCGCCGTCAGGGTGCGGTAGGTGTCCTCGGCGAAATCCTGGTGGCCCGGGGTGTCGAGGATGTTTATCTTGTAGTCGCCGTAATTGAATCCCATAACCGATGTCGCCACGGAGATACCCCTCTGCTTCTCGATTTCCATCCAGTCGGAGGTGGCGGTCTTCTTTATCTTGTTTGACTTCACGGCTCCGGCGACATGGATAGCGCCTCCGAAAAGCAGCAGCTTCTCGGTCAGGGTTGTCTTACCGGCGTCAGGGTGTGATATGATGGCGAACGTCCTGTGACGTGAGATTTCTTCTTGGAGGCCCATTAGTTGTTATTGGCGGTTGCTGTTGATGAGTTTCATGCAGTCTTCAAGGCTCTCTTCCCAATGGGGAATCTCCACGCCGTAGGTCGCCTTTATGCGCGAACGGTCGAGGATGGAGTAAGCCGGCCGGGACGCGGGGGTCGGATAATCCTCGGTCGGGATGGGGGTGAGCTTGACTTTCTTGCCCGCTATGCGGAAGATGGCGTGGGCGAAGTCATACCATGAGGCGGCCCCTTCGTTTGTGAAGTGGTATATGCCGCCCACCCACTGGTGAGACTTCAGCACCTTCATGATGGCGCGGGCCAGGTCGCGGGCATTGGTGGGGGTGCCGAGCTGGTCAGACACCACCCTTATTTCCTTCTGGCTTTCAGCCAGGCGGAGCATCGTCTTGACGAAGTTGTGCCCGTATGAGGAGTAGAGCCAGGCCGTGCGTATTATTATGCTCTCAGGGGCGAGGGCGAGCAGGGCAGTCTCCCCTTTGCGTTTGGTGGTGCCATACTGCGATATTGGGTTCACCTTGTCGCTCTCCTTGTAAGGGCGGTGGTTTGTGCCGTCAAAGACATAGTCGGTGGAGATATGGATGATTTTGGCCCCGTTGGCGTCGGCGGCCACAGCCAGATTCTTCACCGCGTCGATGTTTATCGCGGCGCATTCGCGTTTCTCCTCCTCCGCCTTGTCGACGGCGGTGTATGCCGCGCAGTTGACAATGTGGGTGATCTCATTGTCAATGACGAAAGCCTCGACGGCCTTGGCGTCAGTGAGGTCAAGTTCGTCGCGGTCTGTGTAAATCGTGCAGCCGGGAATTTCAGCTTCCAGGACATTGCGCAGTTCATTGCCCAACTGCCCGTTGGCGCCGGTTACGAGAATCTTCATAATTCCGATATATTGTTTTCAGACCGCAAAGTTACGAATTTTTCCCGGATTTGTCATCATGCTTGAACAGACGGTCCTCCTCGTCGAGATGGAAATCTTTGGCCAGCAATGCAATGAAGCGGGTTATCTGGGCTATCGCGTCGCGGGTGTCGGGGCTTATCTCCTTTTTCTGCAGGCGCATCATCAACATACCATACAGGGCGGTGAAGCAGGTCTCTATCTCACCTGTCTTGGTGTCGCCCGCCTTTGAGCGCAGCTCCACGATATAAGGCAGCGTGCGGTAGAATTCAGCGGTGTACTCAGGAAACGCCGGGTCGGCCAGCAACGCCTGGTGGAGCTGGACGAGCTGGTTGAGGATATTTCGGTTGATCTGGAGATGGCCTGCCTCGGTCACCCCCTCGCGGCGCATCATGTCGATTAGCGACTCATACCACTGGGCCATCTCCTCGCGCCGGGCAGCGTCGAGGCCCGAGCGGTCTATGATGTTGGCCTTGATACGGTCTATGTCACAACCGTTGGCCCTGATCAAGTCCTCGACCTGCCACATATATAATATGTACTCGGCGATGTTCTCCTTCCTTTTTTTCGATGCTATGTACATTTCTCTCCGTAGTTTTTTACATTACAACAAACTGCCACGGGATTTTCCACGACACTTTGATGCAAAGTTACTCATTAACCGCGTACCTAGAGCTGAGCAGGCAAATATTTTTTCACGAAAAGTTGAGAATATTGTTTATAATTTGCTAAATTTGTGCCTTGAATGGAAGTGTGTCCCGTCACCGCGAGACCACCCCGTTTCTTAGCATGTATTTTGCAACCACCTAAATAATTTCTATTTATGGATATCAGCCATATTGAACACATCGGCATTGCTGTCCCCTCCCTGGAGGAAGCAATCCCCTTCTACGAGAACATTCTCGGCCTTAAGTGTTTTGCCATCGAAGAAGTTGAAGACCAGAAGGTGAAGACCGCCTTTTTCCAGGTCGGACAGACTAAAATCGAGCTCCTCGAAGGTACCGCCCCTGAGAGCGCCATCTCCAAGTTCATCGCCAACAACGGCGGACGCGGTGGAATCCAGCACGTCGCTTTCGCCATCGAGGACGGAGTAGCCAACGCCCTGGCTGAAGCTGAGGAGAAAGGTTGCCGCCTCATCGACAAGGCCCCCAGAAAGGGCGCCGAAGGGCTCAACATCGCCTTCCTCCACCCGAAGTCGACCGTAGGCACACTGGTGGAGCTTTGCGAGGATCCCCGCAAAAAGTGAAAAAAACAGACATTTCACAGGAAACAACAAATCACAAAATAAGAAATGAGCACCCAGCTTGAAAAAATACAGGAACTGATCGCCAAACGCGAACAGGCCCGTCTGGGCGGCGGAGAAAAAGCCATCGCCAAGCAGCACGAACGTGGCAAATACACCGCCCGCGAACGTATCGCCCAACTCCTCGACGAGGGTTCGTTTGAGGAACTCGACATGTTCGTGACCCACCGCTGCCACAATTTCGGACAGGAGAAGAAATCATACCTCGGTGACGGCGTAGTCACCGGTTACGGTACAATCGAAGGCCGCCTCGTCTATGTCTTCGCCCAGGACTTCACCGTTTTCGGAGGTTCGCTCTCCGAGACCATGGCCCTCAAAATCTGCAAGGTCATGGACCTTGCCATGAAGATGGGCGCTCCCGTCATCGGTCTCAACGACTCAGGCGGCGCGCGTATCCAGGAAGGCATCAACGCCCTGGCCGGATACGCTGAAATCTTCCAGCGCAACATCCTCGCCTCAGGCGTGATTCCCCAGATTTCAGCCATCCTCGGCCCCTGCGCCGGAGGAGCCGTCTACTCACCGGCCCTCACCGACTTCACCATCATGGCCAAGGGAATCAGCTACATGTTCCTCACCGGCCCGAAGGTTGTGAAGACCGTAACCGGAGAAGATGTCAGCCAGGAAGACCTCGGAGGTGCAGGCGTGCACGCCACCAAGAGCGGCGTGGCCCACTTTGCCGCTGAAGACGGCGAAGAGGCCATCAAGATTGTGCGCAAGCTCTTCGGCTACATCCCCAGCAACAACCTGGAGGATGCCCCCGCCGTCGAATGCAACGACCCGATCGACCGCACCGAGGACCTGCTCAACGAAATCGTGCCCGAAAGCCCCAACCGTCCCTACGACATGTATGAGGTCATCGGCGCAATCGTCGACAACGGCGAATTCCTTGAAATCCAGCGCGACTACGCCCGCAACATAATCATCGGCTTCGCCCGCTTCAACGGACGTTCGGTCGGCATCGTGGCCAACCAGCCCAAGGTGCTCGCCGGCGTGCTCGACTCCAACGCCTCCCGCAAGGGTGCCCGCTTCGTGCGCTTCTGCGACGCGTTCAACATCCCCATCGTGACCCTCGTCGACGTGCCTGGATTCCTCCCCGGCACCGGCCAGGAATACAACGGTGTCATCCTCCACGGCGCCAAGCTGCTGTACGCCTACGGCGAGGCCACCGTGCCCAAGGTGACCGTCACCCTGCGCAAGAGCTACGGCGGAAGCCACATCGTGATGAGCTGCAAGCAGCTGCGCGGCGACATGAACTACGCTTGGCCCTCGGCTGAAATCGCCGTAATGGGTGGCGCAGGAGCCGTAGAGGTGCTCTACGCCAAGGAAGCCAAGGCTTCCGAGGATCCCGCCAAGGTGCTCAAGGAGAAGGAGGCAGAATACAACGACCTCTTCTGCAACCCCTACAACGCCGCCAAGTATGGCTACATCGACGATGTCATCGAACCCCGCAACACTCGCTTCCGCGTGATCCGCGCCCTGCAGCAGCTCGCCACAAAGCGCGTGACAAACCCCGCGAAGAAACACGGCAACATCCCCCTGTAACAGAACACGACGTTTCACCATATGAGAGGTAGGGGGCGGCTCCTCCGGGAATCGCCCCCTCCCCCTTGAAACAATTACCATAAAAAACGCCATATCATAAATGAAACGCAAACTTCTGTTGTTCTTCGCTCTGACGGCCTTAGGCTGCGCCACTCTCTCAGCCCAGGCCCGCAAAGGACTGAAGATTAATGAGGTCATGGTCGTCAACGACTCCAACGCCGTCGACGAGTATGGACGCCACGCTGCCTGGATTGAGCTGTTCAACTCCAACTACGCGGCGATGGAAATCTCAAGCGTCTTCCTGACCAACGACACAACCTGCAAGACCCTCTACCCCGTGCCCCTGGGGGATGTCAAGACCAAAATCCCCAAACGCCAGCATGTGGTGTTCTGGGCAGACAACCGCCCCACCGACGGCACATTCCACACCACTTTCACCCTCGACCCGTCTAAGCCCAACACCATCGCCATCTATGACGCCGACGGGAAGACACTCATCGACTGCGTGACAGTGCCGGTGATGAAGCCCGGCCAGTCATACGCCCGCAAGGTCGACGGCGTGGGAGCAAAGGAAGGCGAGGCCGAGGAGGATTACTGGTCTGTGCGCGACGGCTCTGAATCCGAGGGAGACTACATCACCCCCGGCAGCGCCAACAAAATAAAGGGCACAAACCCGAAAATTGACGAATTCAAAGAAAAAGACGAAAACGGTTTCGCTATGACTATCACAGCCATGGGCATTGTATTCTCGGCCCTGATTCTTCTGAGCATCTGTTTCTACATCATCTCGCGCTTCAACGCCTCCCGCTCGAAACGCAAGAAGATGGAAGCCCAGGGTATCGACCACGCCCAACTTCATCCCGACGAACATCCCGAGGGTGACTCCGGAGAGGAAATCGCGGCAATCGTCATGGCCCTCCATGACCATCTCGACGCCCACGACCGCGAAAGCTCCGTGCTGACCATCAACAAGGTGCGCAAGGCATACTCCCCCTGGAGCTCGCATATCTACACCCTCCGTCAGATGCCCAACAGGCGCTGACCTGAAACCTCTCAGAATTCCTAAAACAACGAAATCCCATTAGAACTTCCAGCAATGAAAGAATACAAATACAAAATCAACGGGACCGTCTACAAGGTAGGCATCGGCGACATCGACAACGGAATCGCCGAGGTGCAGGTCAACGGCACCCCCTACAAGGTCGAAATCGAGAAGGCCAAGGCCCCCACAATCAAGTCAGTGAAGCCCGCGGCAGCGCCCCGCACATCTTCGGGCGAGAAGGTAATCGCCAAACCCGCCCCCAAGGCTGCGGCCGGCGGCACCCCCGTCAAGGCCCCCCTGCCCGGCGTCGTCCTCGACATCAATGTGACCGTCGGACAGGCTGTCAAGGCCACCGACCAGGTCGCTGTCCTCGAAGCCATGAAGATGGAAAACTCAATCCGCGCCGGAGTAGACGGCACCGTCAAGTCTATCGATGTCAACAAGGGTGATTCTGTCCTCGAAGGCACCGTGCTTATCACTATCGCCTGACGGGATCCATCCTCTGAAGTTCGAATAACCGCTCCAACGCTATTAAACTCTGTCGGCCGACGCCAACCTGCCAGGCCGACCTAATACCATAAGAATGAACGATTTTGGATCCTTTATGGCCGGCAACATCGGCCAGTTCTGGGAACTGACCGGTTTTGCCAACGCCACTTGGCAGCACCTTGTGATGCTCGCCGTGGGCCTCTTTTTCATCTGGCTCGCCATCAAGAAAGATTTCGAGCCGATGCTCCTGGTGCCCATCGGTTTCGGTATGCTTATCGGCAATATCCCCTTCAACCCCGACGCAGGTCTGGAGATAGGCATATATGAGGAAGGCTCGGTGCTCAACATCCTTTACAACGGAGTGTCGGCAGGCTGGTACCCCCCTCTGATTTTCCTCGGAATCGGTGCCATGACCGACTTTACAGCCCTGATTGCCAACCCGAAACTCATGCTGGTAGGCGCATCGGCCCAGTTTGGTATCTTCGGAGCCTACATGGTGGCCCTGCTGCTGGGCTTCATGCCTGACCAGGCCGGAGCCATCGCCATCATCGGCGGCGCTGACGGCCCGACAGCCATCTTCCTGTCGTCGAAGCTCGCCCCCAACCTCATGGGAGCCATCGCGGTTTCGGCATACAGCTATATGGCCCTTGTGCCGGTGATCCAGCCCCCGATCATGCGGTTGCTGACCACCAAAAACGAGCGTGTAATCAAGATGAAGCCCGCCCGCGCCGTGGCCCAGAGCGAGAAAATCATCTTCCCGATTGTCGGCTTGCTGCTCACATGCTTCGTCGTGCCGTCCGGCATACCCCTGCTGGGAATGCTCTTCTTCGGCAACCTGCTGCGTGAGTGCGGCGTGACAACCCGTCTTGCCAAGACCGCGTCAAACGCCCTCACCGATGTCGTCACCATCCTTCTCGGAATGACCGTCGGCGCATCAACTCAGGCATCGACATTCCTCACCAAGGAGACCATCTTCATATTCGCCCTCGGGTTCATGGCGTTCATCATCGCCTCGGCCTCGGGTGTGATTTTCGTGAAGTTCTTCAACCTGTTCCTGCCCAAGAACAAGAAGATCAATCCCCTCATCGGCAACGCGGGAGTTTCGGCTGTGCCCATGTCAAGCCGCATCTCCAACAACCTCGGTCTGGAGTATGACCCGTCCAACTACCTGCTGATGCACGCGATGGGCCCGAATGTGGCCGGCGTGATCGGTTCGGCAGTCGCCGCAGGTGTCCTCCTCGGCTTCCTGGCCTGATGACAGCGGCCGCTGGTCATCTCCATAATGACCAGCGGCCAAACATACCGGCTTTCCAGCCTTTCCCATATTAAAATGGCTGCCCCTATGCAAATCATAGCGGCAGCCATTCTTCATATGCCTGGTTCTTGACATGGCGATTATCTAAAATCGCGATTGTCGAACCTGTCAGCTCCTCACGGAGCCATAGAGTGAATAAAGAAAGGGCGCGTGGCGGATTATGCTAAATTACCCCAGATAACCCATCTGACAAAGTCAGACATCTATTCCAACGCGCCCTACTGACTGCTGTCTAAAGGAGCGGATCCTTTAACTCAACAACCGGATTAATCCTCGTCGTTGTGACTGTCGACGAGGCCACACTAATCATAGTATCCATTATCATCTTCTGTTGTCTTTCTACTTCACAAAATTACGAAACCATCTACCTTCAGGCAAAAAAACACTCAAATAAAACCTAACAAGCTACTTTTACAACAGACTGACCATCAACAGATTATTGACAGCACTCGGCATAATATTCTAACATCGCCACAACCTGCTGGTATTCAATAGATTAGCCTATTTCTAACAACATGCCATTATAAATATCTGATAACAAAGAACTTACACACTACCAAAAACTGATTTCCCATACACTTCGCCTTGACGCAGACTCCTCAATGCTGATTTGCCCTATACACACCCCCCAATCCGCAGTTTCAGCCGAGTAAGCATCTCCGCCAAACGAAACCACAATCGGCCGCGTCCGCCCCAACACATATTTCGGGCGACACATATATTATATAAACGGATATTTTTCTTAACTTTGCAACAATTTGTGACTCTTGGTGGTTTTATAATCAGACAAGGAGATCAGGCGACCTCCAAGATTGAGACATGCTAAAACCGGGGAGTGACTTCCCTCTTTTTATCTTGAGCTTTAAATCTATCAAAGGTATGATTCAAAAGAAAGTCATAGATTCCATTTACAAGAAATTCAGGAAGCGGCCTGCGTCGCCCGACGAGCTCGACATACCCTTGTTGTTCGAGAAAGTCCCCATTGAAACCGCCATCGAAATCGACGGCGACCATTTGGTCATAAACTCCATCGAGTCCACCTCCCCGTTCCACTCCATACCGGTGAGCCACATCCATGCCATAATCGAATTCGACGAAGCCGTGGCCATCGTTCTCCATTCATCGATAATTTTCATATCAAAAGAGGACGGCTCGGTGCATGTCCACCTCAAGGACATCGGCCCGACATTCATAGACAGGGTCAAATCCATCCTTTCGCCGACCTGACCCCGCTATAGTCCAGACATACCTCTCCGCCCCCGAACATACGGCCACACAATTATCCCCCGACAACACCGCCGGCGGCCACTGTTGCCGCCATTGTCTCCCAAGAAGCAAAAGCAGACAAAAGAACCCCCAAAGTCAAGTAACCAGAGCAATCAAAGCCAAAGGCAGAATCAAAGCCCAAACCACTGCCACACGGGCAACGCTCCCGCTTGACTCCGAGAGGCCCTTTAGCTCATCGACCGGACGGGAGATAAATCGAGGCTATCAGGAAAGTGCTGGCAATCCCGCATATCCCCGAAGACGTCAAACCGAACCAACCCGAAGGCTGCGAATAACTCGTGATAACACAAAGACAGGCAACCCCGGCAATCACTGCCGAGGTTGCCTGTCTTTATTCGTATGGCTAAGCTGTTTTCTAATAGATAGTTACCTTGTCATCGTAATTGCTGACCCTGGCTGGTATGGTTTGGCATTAGTCGCCAGAGCCTTGATAGCCAGAAAGAATTCAGTTATCAGAGTTCTCATAAGATTAGAATGTCTCATAGTATTTGGTGGCTTTTGCTGCACTCGTAATACGAAGATTGCCGGGTACAGCATTCTTGACCCAAATCTGATTGTCCCAATCTCCCTGTGTAAATTTGAATTCCGCAGGTAATTTGAGGTAGATATCGATACTGTATGTAGAATCATTAATTTGTGTCATTTTTATTCCCTTTGGATTCCAGTTTGCAAGAGCCTCTTGATTACCGGTTATATACACATCTCCATTTAGGGAGGCCCCCGAAAGTTCAACATGTGCCTTACAGGATATATTATCGGTTGGCTGACAATCATCTGCAAGTCGATAGACTGCATAACTCTTCAGTGCGTCGATAAGCACAGGTTGGTAACTCCAATTGTGGGAGTATTCCGGATACTCTTTTATCACCATCTTGACATATTCGGGAAGGTTAGCGGATTCAAAATGAGCCTTCACTTTGTCCCATGCCGACCGCCATTCGTCAGGCCAACCGGTATCCACGCATTCATTGGCCATCGTCATAAAAATGAAACGGGGCTTATTATTGCTGAAATCATAATTTACGAGTTCTTTTCCCCATAGCTGGTCATCCCATGCCAGATTGGGAGACAGGGCGATATAGTCGTCAAACATATCCTCGGAAGTCAATGAGTCAAGAATAAAAGACGCGCTTAGGGAATGTCCTAAAGCAAGCGTATGTCCAGTTGTGCGATACTCTGAATTGATATATGGCATTAGTTCTTCCTTTATGAATTTTTTGAACAGCGGTGCACATCCATAATCATCCGGCATATTTTCCGGTTTCGGTATATTAACGGGCATGGAGTAGAAATCCCTGTTCCTTTCATAATTGTAATCAGGTATATATGGCGAAGGGATACCCACGACAATGAATGGACGAGTATCCTCATTTTCGGGTTGACAACCATAGTGCATAAGGCTATGTACCAGATCAAATCTTGAGCGCCATTGAGAATCGAATACATATATCACATCGTATTCCGATTGGGTAGCCTCATCATACTCATCAGGTGTGAATATCAGTACGGGGCGTTTGAAAGGGAAATTTTCTGAGTCAAGATACTTGACCTCAACTCTTGCAGTCTCCTGTGCAGATGCTCCTGATATGGAGACCAACACCATAAAAAAGATTGTGAGTATTCTTATCATTTTTTTGATTTTTGATTTCTGATGCAAAATTACAGCCGTTAAAAATCCCTCGCCATACCCAAAAGTAGACAAATGAAGATCGGAGTGAAAACATACACTTTTGGGTATGGCACAGCAGAAGGGATGATTCTACTTTTGCAGTGTAAAATCAATTATGAATATGACAACCGAAGAAAAACGCCAGATTGCAGACTGCCGAATCGCAGTTGCAGGAGCTACTGTGTTTATCGGCAGCGTCAGAACCGAACTTCAACAGTTGGGCTTTGAGGCGATTCAAATAATATCCCCGTCTGATGAAGAACCTATTATAAATATAGATGTTATTGCCGAGAATGTCAATGATGGCAGTTCTTGCTTATCAAAGGATGCGACTATTCCTTTAATATTGCCATTTGATTTTGTAAATGGAGCCGGTGCTATCGTTGTTATGCCTGAGGACGAAAGGGATATGTTACGCAAGCCTAATCTCCGGCAATGGGCGGCAACATATATGGCAGGTTATTGTGCTTTCTGGAATATAGATGGGTGCGAGTGGTTGCGCTATTCGTTATCCGACATCAAGAACGGCGTAACGAACAGTACGGCACTTGACACAGCAGCGCATATGTGCGCACGGATAGCAGCCAACATCGCCGTAGAGCGTGAAGTAAAACATTTTCCACGATTTTATTTGTGCAAGAATTTAGAATAGCTTGTTGTTTGTAGCGGCAACTATGGCTTCGGATATATTGCGCACATCAAGTTTCTCGAATATGCGCTGACGGTATTTCTTGATAGTGTCGGGCGACAGACAGATTTTATCAGCAATCTCACTCATTGTAAAACCTTGAATAGAGAGTGTCAGCACAGATTTCTCACCGTCTGTAAGAGTCGGCATCTGCCGTTTGTCCCAGCGGCGAGTAGTCAGATTATACTCAAAGAAACCGGCCGAGCCGACGCGGTGCATCTCTATATGTCCGGCGTCGTTGTGGGTAGATGCCGACACCACGCAGAGGGCGAGCCATATTCGCCCGTCGGATGTGAGGGTAAGCGGAGTCAGCTTGTGGTTGACAAGTAGCCTTCGCCCGTCATTTTGGATATGAAAATCGTAAGAGATGTACCAGTCCTTACGCTCATTAACCGGAATCGTTTGATAAAATGAAAATCCTGCTTCGTTCAGATCAATCAAACACTGCTGCTCATCCTCAGGCACATATTCCAAATAGAAACGATAGCCACGTTTCACCACCTGCTCAGGTGTCAATCCGCACAGGAACATGGGATTGGGCGACACATACAAGAAATTCTGCTTGAAATAGTCGATGATATAGACACTCTGGTATGTGGAGCGAGAAAACGCCTCTGCCGAGCGGATATATTCATCCACCCGGCTGTAATCAAGTTCTTCAGGGAGCTTGACCTCATTATCAGGTATGAAGAAATCGTCTGTCGTTTTCATCTGTTTGCAATTCTCAAAATGTCGTATTTTTCAGCCCGGATTTCATTTTGCAAAGTTACGAATTTTGTTGGGAATCAGGATTATTATCCGAGAATGTTAACGAGGACAAAACCGGCCCCTCCCATTTTCGTCTGACTCGTCATTACAGCCCACATCTCCTATAAAGCCCATACATCACATTGCCAAATCCCTGTTTCTTTATGAGAACTGGAGGCATCGTGGATACTGGAGGTCGGAGTAGTTCAGTTCGGGCCATATATGCCCTACAAATTAAACCAAACTACATACTATGTTGGCTCGTGAAAAAAAGAAACCGGCCTTCCGCCGCGATGATGCAAACTTTTCCACCAAGAGTTAGGCGAGTTTGCGATTTTCTGCGTAACTTTGCGTCAAGCTTTGCTGTCGCCATCTGCGGCGACGGCTTTTTGACATAGTTAACAAATTCCATTTCGAAGCATAGAACCATGTACAGGACTAACACCTGCGGCGAGTTACGACTTGCCGATGCCGGCAAAGAAGTCACCCTCGCCGGATGGGTACAGAGGTCTCGCAAGATGGGAGGAATGACTTTCATCGACCTCCGTGACCGCTACGGCCTGACCCAGATTGTTTTCAACAACGCTGACAACGCAGAGCTCTGCGAGCAGGCCAATCATCTGGGACGCGAATATGTGGTGCAGGTAACCGGCACGGTAGCCGAGCGCTCCGCGAAGAATCCCGCGCTCCCCACCGGCGATATCGAAATCATCGCAGGCGGCCTGAAGGTGCTGAACCCATCCGAAGTCCCCCCTTTCACAATCGAGGATGAGACAGACGGCGGAGACGACCTCCGCATGAAATTCCGCTATCTCGACCTGCGCCGCCCATGTGTGCGCAAGAATCTCGAGTTGCGCCACAAGATGACGATGGAGGTGCGCCGTTATCTCGATTCCAAGGGCTTCCTTGAGATAGAAACTCCGATGCTCGTAGGCTCCACACCGGAAGGCGCCCGCGACTTCGTGGTGCCGTCGCGTATGAATCCCGGCCAGTTCTATGCCCTGCCCCAGTCTCCCCAGACCCTCAAACAGCTGCTGATGGTCTCCGGCATGGATCGTTATTTCCAGATCGTCAAGTGCTTCCGCGACGAAGACCTGCGCGCCGACCGCCAGCCCGAGTTCACCCAGATTGACTGCGAGATGAGCTATGTCAACCAGGAGGATGTCATATCCCTGTTTGAGGGCATGGCCAAACACCTCTTCAAGGAGCTCCGCGGAGTGGAGATAACCGAGCCCTTCATCCGTATGCCATGGGCCGACGCCATGCGGCTCTACGGTTCAGACAAACCCGACCTTCGCTTCGGCATGGAGTTTGTGGAACTGATGGACATAATGAAAGGCCACGGCTTCGGGGTATTCGACAGCGCGGAATACATCGGCGGAATCTGCGCCAAGGGTGCGGCAAGCTATACCCGCAAGCAGCTCGACCAGCTCACCGACTTCGTGAAGCGTCCGCAGATCGGAGCGAAAGGAATGGTCTACGCCCGCGTTGAGGCTGACGGCTCAGTCAAATCATCCGTTGACAAATTCTACACCCAGGAAGTGCTGCAGCAGATGAAAGAGGCATTCAAGGCCGAGCCCGGCGACCTCATCCTGATACTCTCCGGCGATGACGCGATGAAGACCCGCAAACAGCTCTGCGAGCTTCGCCTTGAGATGGGCAACCGCCTTGGCCTGCGCGACAAAAACAAGTTCGCCTGCCTCTGGGTGGTTGACTTCCCAATGTTTGAATGGTCAGAAGAGGAACAGCGCCTCATGGCGATGCACCATCCCTTCACCCATCCCAAAGATGAGGACATCCCCCTGCTCGACACCAAGCCCGAGGAGGTACGCGCCGATGCATACGACATGGTAGTGAACGGTGTGGAAGTCGGAGGCGGCTCGATACGTATCCACGACTCCGCCCTGCAGGCAAAGATGTTTGAGATTCTCGGCTTCACCCCCGAAAAAGCCCAGGAGCAGTTTGGCTTCCTCATGAACGCCTTCAAATACGGCGCGCCCCCACATGGCGGCCTCGCTTACGGCCTCGACCGATGGGTGAGCCTGTTCGCCGGGCTCGACTCCATACGAGACTGCATGGCATTCCCCAAGAACAACTCCGGACGCGACGTGATGCTTGAAGCCCCCTCCGCGCTCGACCAGAAGCAGCTCGACGAACTGCAGCTCGCCCTCGACCTCAAGGATAAATAATCCCCTGGGGAAACAACACCCGACAGCCGATGACAAACAGAGAAATAACCCACGCCATAGAGGAGTTTGCCCCACTCTCGCTGCAAGAGAGCTGGGACAACTCCGGATGGCAGCTTGGCGAGCCGGAGGCAGAATGCACCGGGGTGATTGTCTGTGTCGACGTGACACCCGACATCATACAGGAAGCCGCCTCCAAAGGATGCAACCTGATTGTCTCTCACCATCCACTGATATTCCGGGGGGTCAAACAGATCACAGGCCGCGACCGAGTGGAGCGATGCATACGGCAAGCCTTCCGCCAAGGGATATCCATCTACTCCTCACATACCGCGACTGACTGCGCGCCAGCCGGAGTCTCATGGGAGATGGCCCGCCGACTCGGCCTGGCAGACACCGAAGGCCTCGACCCTTCGGGTCTCGGAGTCATCGGCGACCTGCCATCGGCATTGCCCTGGCTGGAGTTCGTCAAGCTTGTCAAAAAAGCATTTGGCGCGGAGACTGTCAGATGCTCCAGAGTGCCGTCCGACGACTGGAAAGTCGCCAGGGTGGGCCTGTGTGGCGGTTCCGCCGCCGAATTCCTCCCGGCAGCCCTTGCCCGAGGCGCGCAGGCATACGTCACCGCCGACTGCAAGCTAAACCAGTTCATCGACCACGCCGACGACATACTGCTGGTCGATGCCGGACATTTTGAGACAGAAGAATGCACAAAAGATATTTTTTGTCGCGTGATTTCTGAAAAATTTCCTAACTTTGCAGTCTGGAAATCAACCGTTGAGAGAAATCCGGTCGTCCACATCTGACAAGACGATGGATTCCTCTTCATATCTTTGTAAAATTTTCCATCTTTTAGCATGGCCACTGATAAGAACAAATCTGAAAACCTCTCCGTCGAGAGCCGTCTCAACTCCCTCTACAAGCTCCAGACGGTCCTGACCGAAATCGACCGCATAAAGACCATACGCGGTGAACTTCCCCTTGAAGTCAAAGACCTCGAAGACAACCTCGAAGGCCTCCGCACCCGTATCGCCAACTTCAATGCCGACATCGACACCCTCCGTCAGAAACTCGCCCAGGAGAAAGAGAAAATCGCCGACTCGCAAAACAAAATCGCACGCTACAAAGAGCAGCTCGACAATGTGCGCAACAACCGCGAGTTTGACCTCCTGTCAAAAGAGGTTGAATTCCAGACACTCGAAATCGAGCTCTGCGAAAAACATATCGGCGAATACACCCGCAACATCGACAACCGCACACGCGACATCGAGGTGACCGAAGAGAAAATCTCCGACACCGAGCATGTGCTCGCCGAAAAGCGCGCCGAACTTGAGGAAATCGTCAGCGAGACCCGCCAGGATGAAGAACGCCTCCGCCAGCAGGCCAAAGACCTCGAGCCGATGATTGACGCCCGCACACTCAACGCGTTCAAGCGCATCCGCAAGAACGCCCGCAACGGCCTTGGAGTAGTCTACATCCAGCGCAACGCATGCGGCGGCTGTTTCAACCGCATCCCGCCTCAGAAACAGCTTGAAATCAAGATGCGCAAAAAAATCATCGTCTGTGAATACTGCGGCCGCATCCTCGTCGATCCCGCAATCGCCGGCATCGGGGAATAATCCCCGCGGCAGCAACCTCTCCTCTCTGCCATCAACACCGAAAAGAATCCACGGAGGTGTGTCCTTTCCCCGGAACAGTCCGGTGTCAGGCCACACCTCCTGACTTTTACAATGAAACGACTCCTCATCGCCATAGCAACACTGGCCTTCCTCCTGCCGTTCACAGCCAAATCAGCTTCTCCCGGCCACATCTCCGCAGACAAGAAACCGGCGATGCGATTCAAAGGGACTGATGTCGACTCCCTCGTCATGGCCATATGCCGGGAACACGGCACAGCCCGCATAGGCGGCATATGGAGCGCCACAACCGACGGGGCCACTGTCGGAATCGTCCCCGCCAAAGCATGGACTGCCAAGACTGGAATGACCACCCCGCAAAAAGGCAAGACCCTCGCCGAACAATGGCTGATGATCCTGCTCGACAGTCCAGACCCACGGTTGCAGCCTGGAACACTTATGGGATGGCTGTCGCCGGCAGCAAAACCCGACCATTACAACGCACAGATATTCACCCGCCAGAACAACTCTACCCTCACCTCCGCGCGTCCATTCATACTTCATATCATTGACGACGGCCATATGACAATGAAAGGAATCCGCAAAGGCATTGAAATAAATCCCTGGCGACTGTTGCCATATATGATAAGAGGCAGCATAAGATACCGCGACGAGACACCACGCGACCTCGACGGATTCCTGAAGAAATGGCCAGTGCCACACAATCCCCAGAACCCACGTTATCTCTGAGCCAATACCCCACCCCACAGAAATGAACGCCAGACAATTCACTTCAGCTCTTGCAGTCGCGCTCACTCTCTCTGCCGCAACAAAAGCCGACAGGGTGGTCACCACACGCAAAAACCTCAAACCAATCCAGACCACGGAACAACCAGCCGATCCGGCCATCGCCAAGACCGACACCCTGGTCTCACCAGTCGGAGCCGTCAGATTCTGCGGATACGAGAAAACCCTCCGTGCCAACAAAGAGACTATATTCATTGAGAACACAACAGACCTCACCATCTCATCAATCACCTTCACAATCGAATACCTTGACTTGTACAAGCGGCAAATCCACTCGCGCACAGTCAGGCAAAAAACATCAATACCTCCGCGCGAAACACGCCGCTACGACATCAAATCCTGGGACACCCAGAAAACATACTACTACACCAATGGCGACCAGCCACGCAAATCAGCCACCCCTTACGACATCCGCATCACCACAGACACCATACTGACCCAGCCATGCACCCCATAGACCACATAAAAAGCTTCGCCCGGATGACACCGGAAATAGAGGCCAGTCTCCGCAGCCTGATGAAAGAGCAATCTTACAAAAAAGGCGACATAATACGCGGAGCAATCAACCTTATAAATTACAGCTACTACATCAAACGCGGTGCCGCCCGCGTTTTCGTCACAAGCGGAGGCAAAGAGCATACCCTCTCCTTCTCCTTCGACGACGAGTTCATCATCGCCACACAGCAATCCCTGAAAGACAACCCCGACACCATAGCCATACAATTCCTCGAACCGACCGAAACAATATACTTTCCCCACCACAAGATAAAAGACAACCTGAACGACTCCACCACGGTTGAGACCACATCCTCCCTGCTCTTCCTCAACGCCGCCCTCCTCCGCTACACAAGCTTCCTGGAGGAACGCATATACATAATGCAGACACTCAACGCCACCCAACGCTACAAATGGGTCATAAAACGCCATCCCCGCATCCTTGAGACCGCGCCAGCGACCCAGATCGCCTCATACCTCGGCCTCACCAAAGAAACCCTCTACCGCATCCGCAACAACCGGTATTGAACCCCTGCAGCCCATACGGAATCTATTGAAAATCCACAGCCCCCAAAGCCGCCCGGATAGCCTCCGCGCAACCTGTTGAATATGTAAGCTCTTCCTCCACCCGATAAAATCTTTCTCTAAAAACATCTGCGAGAATCCGCGTGTCTGCGGTATCTGCGTGAGACCTTTTACGAGAGGCGGGAGGCCGGCGCTGGCAGGCGACAGGGGGACAATCGGAGGCGGCGAGGAGGTTGAGTCCGGAAGGGAGGGAGAGGGCTGGAATCGAGTAGGAGGTAAACACTAATTGCAGGTGTTTATCTCCTACTTTCGTGTT
>CATZGB010000014.1 GCA_958418815.1 uncultured Bacteroidales bacterium
AAATTTTACACTCGCGTAGTTTTTTAACATTTCAACCGGGTTTTGCAGCTGACCCAAAAAATAGTTGTTTTTTCATCACTCGTAAATTTTTGGTTCTACAATTCATAGAGCTGTTGATTGAATCAGCCGGTTTTTGTCCTGGGCTGAAAAAGGGTGTTAAGCAAAGTTATCAGATAAACACGGTTGTCATTTTTTTGGTTCATGAAACTAATGTTAACGGGTGATGTTTTTCAAAGGCGGTGGAAGTGGCTGTAAAAACTAAGGACCGACCCTCGCGGACCAGTCCTTTAGTTTTTCCTCGGCGTTATCAGCCGATGGATAACAAACCTAACATAAAACACGATTATTATCTTCTTTGAAACGTGAGACAGGTCTGTGGCCTGCATCACTAATACTAACCCTAAAAACTAATTCCTTAAAATAAATCAAACAAATCCTTTTGTCTTTAATCCTATTCAGAAACCCGCTTTTGACGGGGTGTCTGAAAAATTTCACAATGCAAAATTATAACAGAAAGTCGGGTTTGTCAAGAGGTCGGGTGTTTGATATTGCGGGAATATAGACAAATATAGGGGTATTTAAAGTTTTAATCCTTGTTTATCAAGATGTTGTGTTTTTGCAAATATAGACAAATATAGAGATTGATATAGGGAAATATTGTCTATATTTATTCATCTATTCGGTTTCGGTAGCTGACTTTAGGCCAATTTCATAGAATCAGGAGTCAAGTAAATCGAGAAGTTGGCGACGGTCGTTGACTTCTATGCTCGACGGGGAGAAGTCGAGCAGGCCTGCTTCTTTCATCTCGGTAAGAGCGGCAGTCAGTGACTGGCGTGGCACGCCGAACACAGAATACAGGTCGCGTTGTCGGCATTCCATCACGATGTCCTTGCCGTTGAGCTGGGTGAGGGCGACAATCCAGTAGGCGATACGTTTCCGGAGGTCGCCGGATGTCAACGCCAGCACGCCGTCGGTAGACAGCTGGGCATTCATCGAAAGCATGTTGAGGTAATTGAAGAGGAACACGCTGTCGGAATTGATGATTTCAATGTAATCCTTTTTCTCGATCTGCATTATGCCACAGGCCCCGAGGGCGGTGACCGATGCCGGGTAGCGGGTGGTGCGGCCGAAAAAGAAGTCAGGCGCTATTGGTTCGGGGGCCTCCAGGGTCTGGGAGACCTTCACGCGTCCGTCGGCGTTGGCAACGGTCATTCTTACCTTGCCTGACACCACAGTCGACAGGTGGGTGCATAAGTCGCCGGCCGAGATGATTTTGTCATTGTCGGCGTATTTGATGAAATGAAACCGGTGCTTTCCGAGTATCTCGGAGAGCTTGTTGTATGAGACACCGTGAAAAAGCGGCATCTGCATCAATGTCTGGAACATGCTGTCCATCAGTCCTTGTTTATATGGTAGGTGTTGGTGTATCGGGGTTTCGTGTGGAGTTTTTGTTGGCGTTGGGCCGTCTGGCTCGGCCTATTGGTAAAACAACCTCGGAGGGGGTAAAGTTATCGCAATGTCAGATTCTCTTTCTGGATTTCCTTTTTTCGAGGCGGTATATCTGATATGAGTTGACGGTGTTGTGCCATGCCACATATGCCGCGGGGGCGGCAGAAACTACGGGATGCAGGAATGTGAGGGCGAGCCAGATGGCAAGCACTGTGTTTTTCTGCCCCAGGCTTTGCGCGCCTGAAACCTTGTCGCCGAAATGGCCGCCTATTTTGCGCCCGGTATGGAAAAGCAGTATGCATATGGCCAGTGAGATGGCCCCGAGCCATATGATTTCGGGCAGTTTGTCGGATGGTTGTCTCAAGATGAAGCTCACCGAGTTGCCCACCACGATAATCAGCGCCACGGCCCAGATGTAGAATGACAATCCCTGGTGGTTGGCTATGTCTGAATGGACTTTAGGGGCGAACTGTTGTAGCAGAAGTGCCAGGACGAGCGGCCCCAGGATAAGCGGCAAGACGCTTGTGCTTATCGATATGGTGGATTCAAGGAATGTGGTCTCCGCTCCCGGCTCGATGTAAGACAACAACACCGGGGCAAGCAATGCGACCGCGATATGGCTGAACAGGGAATATGTTGCCACTTTTGACACTGAGCCTCCGAGCATGCCGGTTATCACGGGGGCAGCGGTGGCGGTGGGGCAGAAGATGCATATGAAGGCTCCCTGGGCGAGCTCGTTGTTGAAGGGGGCTATGGCCAGGTAGGCCGCGCCTGCCCCGACTATCTGCACGGCGAGCAGCCACCATATGTAGGCCCCGGTATGGAAATCGCTTATCTTGACCCGGCAGTAGGTAATCAGCAGCATGACGAAAATCAGATACTTCGATAGAAAAGCGATGTAATGGATGTATTCATGGAACACAAGGCCCACAAGCATGGCAATCGGCAACATCCATGGCTTGATTTTTTGTCTTATCGCGGCAAGTCTCATTGTTTTCTGTTTTCAGGCGACAAGGACGTAACGCGGGAAACGGTTTTTCCGTCGCGTTACGTCCTTGGTATTAGTGGTTAGGTTGTTTTGTCAGGCGGTGGTGGCGATTACATGTACTTGCTGTAATCGACCTTGCGCATGTCTCCGGTCTCGGCGAAGGCGGTGTGGAAGGCGTAGGCAGCGTTGAGCGTGGCCGGGGTCTGTCCGCCCTTGCCCATCTTGATGTAGTCCCAGAGGAGTTCGCGGTACATCGGATGGGCGCAGTTCTCGATGATGGTCTCCGCGCGCTGCACGGGATCTTTTGCTCTCAGGTCGGCGATACCCTGGTCTGTGATGAGGATGTCGACCGAGTGTTCGGAGTGGTCATGATGAGACACATGGGGCACGATGTTGCTTATGAGTCCCTCCTTGGTGATTGACGGGCAGGAGAAAATCGAGAGGAATCCGTTGCGGGTGAAGTCGCCCGAACCGCCGATGCCGTTCATCATCCTTGTGCCAAGCACATGCGTGGAGTTCACGTTGCCGAAGATGTCGGCCTCGAGGGCGGTGTTCATCGCGATAACACCGAGTCGGCGGATTATTTCCGGGTTGTTGGAAATCTCGGCCGGACGCAACATGATTTTGTCATGGAAGAAATCCATGTCTGCGAAAAGCTGGCTTTCGACCTCGTCGGAGAAGGTCATCGAGCATGTGCTGGCGAATGTGCATTTTCCGCGGCGCAGCAGCTCGAGAACCGAATCCTGCACCACTTCGGTGTACATCATGAAGTTGGGCAGCTCCTTGTCAAGGCAAAGGTAGTGGAGCACGGCGTTGGCCACGTTGCCCACTCCGCTCTGAAGGGGGAGGAATTCCTTGGGGATGCGTCCTTTGCGGTATTCCGAAACGAGGAAGTTGACCACGTTGGCTCCGATGCGTTCTGAGACATCGTCGGGTTTTGTGAACGCCTTCACGCCGTCAAGCGCGTTTGTGCGTACGATTCCGACGACTTTTGACGGGTCGACTTTCAATGTGGGGCGTCCGGCGCGGTCCTTGGGGGTGTAGATAGGTATCTCGCGGCGGTAAGGGGGGTCTGCCGGAACGTAGATGTCGTGCATTCCCATCAGCGCCTGGGGAAGCGCCTCGTTGAGTTCTATGAAGATTTTCTTGGCGCGCGGAGCGAAAGTGGGGATGTTCCCGACGCCGCATCCGAGCAGCACCTCGCCGTTCTCGTCGATGGCGGCCGCCTCTATGATGGCGAAGTCGATGTCGCCATAGAAGCCGTAGCGCATTTCCTGGGCCATTTCAGAAAGATGGCGGTCGAAATAGTGGGTGTCGTGGGAGTTGATGCGCTTGCGCAGGTCAGGGGTGTTCTGGTACGGCGCGCGCATGTTGATGGCGTTGTTGCGCGAGAGGATACCGTCGACATGGTCGTTGGTGGAGGCTCCGGTGAATATGTTCACCTTGAATTCCCGTCCTTGTTCATGCTCGCGGGCAGCTTTTGCCGCCAGCGCTTCGGTGATGCTCTTAGGGTTGCCGGGGGCAGTGAAACCCGACAGGCCGAGGGTGTTGCCGTTGCAAATCATTTCGGCTGCTTCAGCCGCCGAGATAAATTCGTATCCCATGATAGATTGGTTTCAGGTTTTTTTCGTAATTTTGCGCAAAAATAAAGTATTTGTGCATCACTGACAAATTTATTCAGGTGTTTTTCGGCATATTTCACGATTGCCGCTATTTAACGCCGTAATAATCAGATGGAAAAAGACAAGAAACTCTTCATAGAGACCTACGGCTGCCAGATGAATGTCGCCGACAGCGAGGTTGTGGCGTCGATTCTCGGGGTCAGCGGCTACGTCCAGGCGGCCACTCCCGAGGAGGCTGACGCGATACTGCTCAACACCTGCTCCATACGCGACAACGCCGAGCAGAAGATAGTCAACCGCCTGCAATATCTGGCCTCATTGCGTCGCAAAAAGTCGGGTCGGCTTATCCTCGGTGTCATCGGCTGCATGGCCGAGCGTGTCAGGGACAACCTGATTGAAAACCACGGAGTCGATCTCGTGGCTGGGCCTGACGCGTATCTTGACCTCCCAAACCTTTTCGCGTCGGTGGAGGCCGGGCAGAAGGCCATAAACGTGGAGCTGAGCACCACGGAGACTTACCGCGACGTGATACCGTCGCGAATCACCGGCAACCGCGTCAGCGGTTTCGTGAGCATCATGCGCGGCTGCAACAACTTCTGTTCATACTGCATAGTGCCTTACACCCGCGGGCGTGAACGTTCACGCGAGACAGGAAGCATCCTCAACGAGGTGGCCGACTTGCGTGGACGAGGCTTCAAGGAGGTCACCCTCCTGGGGCAGAATGTGAACTCCTATTGTTACAGAGGGGAGGAAGCTTCGCGGTATGCCGCCGATGGCTGTGAGGAGGTCGATTTCCCCAGGTTGCTGGAACTTGTCGCCCAGGCCGCTCCGGATATGAGGATTAGGTTCACCACATCCCATCCAAAAGACATGAGCGACCAGACCATTGACATCATTGCCCGTTACGACAACATATGCAACCATGTCCATCTCCCTGTGCAATCCGGCTCCGACTCCGTGCTTAAGGCAATGAACCGCAAGTACACCAGGGAGTGGTATCTCGGGCGAGTGGCCGCCATCCGCAGCCGTATTCCTGATTGCGGATTGTCATCCGACCTCTTCACCGGCTTCCACGATGAGTCTGAAGAGGATTTCCAGCAGACACTTTCGCTGATGGAGGAAGCCGCCTTTGATTCGTCTTTCATGTTCAAGTATTCCGAGCGTCCGGGCACACTGGCCGCCCGCACGATGCCTGACAACATCCCGGAAGATGTCAAGATCGAACGCCTCAACCGTATGATAGCCTTGCAGAACCGTCTTTCGGCCGAATCCAACAAGCGCGACATCGGGAAGGTTTTCGAGGTGCTGGTGGAGGGTGTGTCAAAGCGCAGCACTGACCAGTGGGTCGGCCGCACGCAGCAGAACAAGACCTGTGTGTTCCCCCGGGGCGATTACCATACCGGCGATTTCGTCAAAGTGGTGGTGCGTGATGCCTCCTCCGCAACCTTGATTTGCGATCTGGCCGACTGACAGCGACCCCTGTTTAGGAATTTTAATACTTTAAATTGCCCTTGGCTATTGACAAGGGCTTCCTGATGTTGTAATTTTGCACGACAAATATGGAGAAAAAGAATCAGTCCCGCATCGCCGGGATGGGCGATCGTGTGACCTCCACCATAAGCGTCACCCTGGTGTTGTTCATCCTTGGCCTCGTGGCTTCGATAAATATCACGTTCAGCACCCTTGACCGGGAGCTGAAAGAGAAGATGGGATTTACCGTCGTGTTATGCGATTCGGTGCCTTCCGACAACATCGGGAAGCTCCGCGATTTGTGTGTGTCGGCCCCGTATGTCTCGGAATACAAATACCTGTCTCCCGAGGATGTCCTGAGGGAGGAAGCCGGAGCCGACGGGCCGGCGCTGGTCGAGATGCTCGGTGTCAATCCCTATTCCCCGATGTTTGACATCCGTGTCAAAAAAGACTGGGCCAATGTAGACAGCATCGCAGCCCTTGTCAGCCGTTGGAGCGCGTTCGAGGGGGTGGATGAGGTCTCGGTCAACACCGACATGGTTGAGAGCCTGACCCGCAACGCCCGTATGTTCAACACCGTGATGCTTGTCATAGCCGCGGCCCTGCTGCTGATTTCGTTCGTGCTTATCAACAACACGGTCAGGCTTACGGTGTATTCGCGCCGTTTCCTTATACACACGATGAAACTCGTGGGCGCTACCCCGGGATTCATACGACGCCCGTTCATACTGTCAAACCTCGTGCAGGGGGTGGTGGCCGGTATCGTCGCCTCCGGACTGCTTGCCGGGCTCATCGCCTGGGGCAAGAACTGGGACGAGGCCCTCGACCCGCTGCTGCCCTGGGCCACGGTCGCGGTCATATTCGTGGCGATTTTCATCACGGGTATGGCCATATGTGCCATCGCGGCCTTTTTCGCCACCAACCGCTATCTGCGGGCCGACTATGACGACATGTTCGAGTAGCGTGACATCTGATAACTAACATTGAGTATCCACCCACCACATGGCAATACAACACAACAAAGCCGGCTCGACAGCCGGAATCCATTCCGGAAAGCGGCCTGACAGCCGCCTTGAGAAAGAGTCCCTTTCCCAGTTCCCTCTCGGAAAGAAAAATTTCGTGATGATGGCAATCGCCGGAGCCCTGATAATCGTCGGATTCCTGCTTATGCTCGGCGGAAGTTCGACCGAGGAAGCTTTCAATCCCGATATTTTCAGCGCTCGCCGCGTTGTTGTCGGCCCCACGATTTCGTTCCTCGGGTTCCTGTTCATGGGGTACGCCATAATACGCCGTCCCTCTGACTCCGCCGGAGCCTCGGTGGAGGAGAGCGAAAAGTGATACAAACCGGAATTGAATAAACAAGGAATAAGATGGATTGGTTAGACGCTCTGATATTGGGCATAGTCCAGGGACTTGCCGAATATCTGCCCATAAGCTCAAGCGGACATATCGAGATATTCCGCGAGATTCTCGGCCTCAATCTCCCGGGAGAAGAGGCCCTTCAGTTGAATGTGGTGCTGCATGTCGCCACTGTGTTGTCTACTATTGTGGTGCTATGGCGCGAATTTGTGCCCCTCTGCACCTCCTTTTTCACATTCCGCAATGATGCCAACAGCCGGTATGTGTGGAAGATTCTTCTTTCGTGTATCCCCGTGGCCATTGTCGGAGTGCTTTTCAAGGATCAAGTAGAGCAATTCTTCGGAGTCAACGAGGGGGGAGGCGACAACCTCACACTGATAGGAATATGCCTTTGTGTCACAGCGACCCTGCTGGCTTTCGCGTATTTCACAGGGCGCAAGGGCCTGTCGGCTGTCACCACGCGTGGCCGTGCCCCGATGCTGAAAGGGGACACAGGAGCGACTCCCGGACGCAACATCACCTGGTATGACGCGTTCATCATCGGCTGCAGCCAGGCGATTGCCGTGCTGCCCGGTCTTAGCCGTTCAGGCACCACCATTGCCACCGGTATCATCATCGGTGACCGCCGCGAGCAGGTGGCCCAGTTCTCTTTCTTCATGGTCATCATCCCGATTCTCGGGGAGGCGCTTCTCGATTTCTTGAAGATGCTCAAGGCCCCAGAGGCTGAAACCGCCCTCGGATGGTTGCCATTGCTGGTCGGTTTCCTTGCCGCTTTCATAGTGGGCTGCGCCGCCTGCAAATGGATGATTGAGATTGTCAAGAAGGGCAAACTCATCTGGTTCTCTCTGTATTGCGTTGTGGTCGGAATCCTATGCATATGCTGGTGACCACCCCGCTTTGACCTGTTTTAACCACGTTACAACTATTTTTTCTCTTGGATAACAACAACAAATCTGGGATAACACAACCACTCGACCTACATCAGGGATGTGTGTGGGCAGTTGACAAACCATTGGGATGGTCTTCATTCCATGTGGTGAAGAAACTGCGCGGAGCGTTGTTGGGACGGGTGCGCCACGCCGGAGTCAGGAAGCTCAAGGTAGGCCATGCCGGGACGCTTGACCCGCTTGCCTCAGGGGTCATGCTGATATGCCTCGGGAAAGCAACCAAGCAGATTGACATCCTGCAGGCAGGCGTGAAAGAGTATGTGGCCACATTGCAGCTCGGAGCCACAACCCCGTCATTTGACCAGGAGACACCCGTGGATGCCGTATATCCCACAGAACATATCGACCGCAAGCTGATTGACGATGTCTTGCCCCGTTTTGTGGGCACCATCAGCCAGGTGCCTCCGGCATATTCGGCCTGCAAGGTGGACGGCAAACGGGCCTACAAGATGGCACGCGGAGGGGAGGCGGTGGAGCTTAAACCCAAGACCCTCGTTATCGACCAGATTGAAGTTGTCGATTTCGACTCCTCTGCCATGCTGTTGACATTGCGTGTGGTCTGTTCGAAAGGCACATACATAAGGGCGCTTGCCCGCGACATAGGGGAGGCCCTCGGCTCGGGAGCGCATCTTGCGGCATTGCGGCGCACCCGGGTGGGTGACTATCCCATAGAACGTTGCCTTGAAATTGATGACGCCGTGGCGGAGATATACCGCTCGGAGATACATATAGCCCAACCCGATGGGGAAGAGCCGCTGGTGATACCTCCCGGAGAATATCATCAGGATGAGAAAACCGCCCAAGCCGACCGCCGCGACATATTGACCTACCAGGAACGGATGGCAAAAAACACCCGTGACTGAGATTTGAATCAACCATAAAAATACACCATCCCAACACAAAATATCCCATTTACATCATATGAAGCTTTCACAGTTCAAATTCAAGCTCCCAGAAGCCCTGATTGCCCAGACCCCGGCCCTGCATCGTGACGAGTGCCGTCTGATGGTGGTTCACCGTAAGACCGGAGAAATCGAGCACAAGGAATTCAAAGATGTCATCCAGTATTTCGACGATGGCGACGTGATGGTTTTCAACGACACGAAGGTGTTCCCGGCCCGTCTTTACGGCAACAAGGAGAAGACCGGAGCGCGAATCGAAGTGTTTCTGCTCAGGGAGCTGAATCCCGAGCACAAACTATGGGATGTGCTGGTGGAGCCGGCACGCAAAATCCGCATCGGCAACAAGCTGTATTTCGGAGAGGACGAATCGATGGTGGCCGAGGTGATAGACAACACCACATCGCGCGGCCGCACACTCCGTTTCCTCTATGACGGCCCCCATGAGGAGTTCAAGGGTGCCCTCTACTCCTTGGGGCAGACTCCGCTGCCCGAATATATCAAGCGTGAGGCCAACGAGGAGGATGCTGAGGCTTACCAGACCATTTTCGCCAAGAACGAAGGGGCGGTGGTCGCGCCTTCTGCCGGCATACATTTCAGCCGCGAATTGATGAAAAGGCTTGAAATCAAGGGTGTGGAGCAGGGATTCCTGACCGTTCACTGCGGACTTGGAGCTTTCCGCGAGATTGATGTCGAAGACCTGACCAAACATCGTATGGACTCGGAAGACATGTCTGTCACAGAGGACCTTGTGGAGATGGTCAACCATGCCAAAGACAATGGCAAAAGGGTATGCGCCGTCGGCACTTCGACCCTGCGCGGTATCGCGAGCGCGGTCAGCATGGGCGGACATATGAAGACTTACACCGGATGGACCAACAAGTTCATCTTCCCGCCATATGACTTCACTGTCAGCACCTCCCTGATTACGGGCTTCCATATGCCGTACTCAACGATGCTGATGATGGTTTGCGCCTTTGGCGGCTATGAGCTTGTCATGAAGGCATATGATGTGGCCGTGAAGGAGGGATACAAGTTCGGTGCCTATGGCGATGCCATGCTGGTCATTGACTGATTTTGTCACAGGTAATAGCATTAAACAGCCGAGACTATGATTATCGATGAAAGAGAGAGCCGCAGGGAGCGGGTGATAGAGGCCGGTCGCCGCATGATGACCGCCGCCCGCACAGCTCCCAAAGCCAAGGGAGTGGATATCCTCGAGTGCTGCCTGCTGACAGGTGATGACATCCGTCGGCTGTCGGAGGTCATGCTTGAACTTCATGAGGAAACTGGCCGCCCGGTCTACAAACGCGACAGCGGCAACATCCTGCAGGCCGACTGTGTGCTGGTGATAGCCACCCGCTCGCAGATGATGGGACTCAACTGCGGACACTGCGGTTTCCCCTCCTGTGGCGACAAGCCTGGAAACGTGCCATGCGCGTTCAACCCTACCGATGTCGGCATAGCGATAGGTTCGGCCGTGGCCACGGCTGCCGATGAGAGGGTCGACACCCGTGTGATGTTCTCTGCGGGAATGGGCGCGGAACGTATGGGTCTTTTGCCCGGCTGCAGCCAGTATTTCGCCATACCGGTGTCGGCATCCTCCAAATCGCCGTTTTTTGACCGCTGATTGCTGCCGTGCCCCTTTCACTGGCCAAGGCGTGTCGCCGCGAGCGAGAGGATTGACAGTCGCAGCCCCTCGACATTGTTGTGGAGGACACGCGCGCATGACAATATGGTGGAGCCGGTGGTTATCACATCGTCGACAAGCAGCACATGCTTTCCGGCGAGCATATCCGGCTCGATTACTTTGAACACATCAAGGGGCGCCGAACGGCGCTCCTTTCCTGTTTTATGGGTCTGGGTAGTGTGTCTGCGCTTCGCCCTGAGGTTGTATGACACGGGAATCGCAGAGACATCGCTTATGCCCCGGGCTATGTAATCTGTCTGGTTGTAGCCGCGCCGCAGCCTTTTTGACCAATGTACAGGCACCGGTATTATCAGGTCTATGTCATCAAGGAACCCGGCAGGGCGCAGTTCGCGGGCGAATTCGCGGGCGAGGCTACGGTTTATGGCCGGCTGGTCGTTGTATTTCGCGTCGCGTATCAGACGGCTGTATGGGCTGCTGTTCTTGTAGAAGAAATATGATGCGGCTTTCTCGATGGGGGCGTTTATGTCGACAAGCTTGTGGAGCAGCTCGTTGTCGGCTGACAGATGGTAGCCCGTGCGCGGCAGTTTCCACAGGCATTCAAGACACAACAGGTTCTCACCTTTCACCAGTCCCTTGTGGCATACAGGGCAACATACCGGGAAAAACATCCGCGACAGGTCATACGCAAGTTCCCCGGCATGGCGACACAGATTTCTCGCGGTCTCTTTGACGCGATGGCTTATGTCGTGGCGGGTGTTCATTCCTGTTCTCCCCAGGTTGCCGGGTCTTTGACTAACCCTGACACGATTGAAGACTCAAATCCCCGGCTGAGTCCGGCGCGGTACAGTTTTGTGCGTCCCTCATAAGTGAAACCTTCCTTAATCGTGCGCGCCTTGGCCGAGAGGAAGTCTCTGACAATCTCGCGGTAATCATCGTCGTCAATCTCGTCGAAAGCCTCATCTATCAGTGTTGTGTCTACTCGCTTGGCTTTCAGTGCCATCACGATTTTCATACGTCCCCACTTGTTGTAGAGCAGCTTGTCGCGGACAAACGCCGAGGCGAAACGGCTGTCGTCAAAAAATCTGCGACGTTCGAGCGAGTCAAGAATCCTCTCAGACTCATCAGGGAACATCCCCCACTTGCGCAGCTTCTCTGACAGTTCATAGCGGCAATGCTCTCCGCCTGCGCATAATGATTCCAGACGCTGAAGAGCTATCTCCTCAGTCAGTTTCTTTTTTGGCCGAAAGGAAGCGTTGCTTGCCATATGAGTCGCGGGTTAATGTCACTTCTGTGAATCCGAGGCTTTCAGCTTCCTGTCGCAGCTGCGAGGCATACTCGGGGTTTATCTCAAAATAGATTTTGCCGCCGGGCGACAGCAGGGAGCCATTGGCCACGCGGAGCAGGGCGGTGTAGAATTTCAACGGGTCGGAGTCAGGGACGAAGAGTGCCGATGCGGGTTCATAGTCAAGCACATTGCGGTCCATCTTCGCTTTCTCCTTCTCCGCAATGTAGGGAGGGTTGCTCACGATGATGTCGAATGTCTCCCCCTCAAGTCCGTCGGGCAGCGACAGGATGTCGGTATGCCTGAAGTCTATCGCGGCCCGCAGCTGACGTGCGTTCTCTGCCGCCACCTCAAGAGCTTTGCCGCTAATGTCGATAGCCGTGACCTCAGGGAAAAGAAGGTTGCGCGACAGGGCAATGGCTATGCATCCCGAACCTGTGCCGGCGTCAAGCACCCGCAGGTCTTTGGCGGGATTCTCCTTGACGATGATGTCGACAAGCTCGGCTGTCTCGGGCCGGGGAATGAGAGTGTCTCGGGTGACCTTCAATTTCATCCCGTAAAAATCGGCATTGCCGAAAATCTGTTGTATCGGTTCGTCGTCGAGGAGGCGGCCGACAACCATGTCTACTTTTCCGGTGATGAAGCTGCTGATCGGTTCATCCTGCCGGATTGCGATTTCCACAGGATTCCATCCTTTTAGGTTCTCGAAAATAATGCGTGACATCTCCCTGGCCTCACCCGCGCCATATTTGGGCGAGAGGCGGTTGATTATTCCGGCTATGACCGACTTTAGCGGGGTGCCGGTTTCTTCTGGAGTCATGTTTTCGTTGTGCATACAGATATAACAATCCGAAGGATGGATAGGCTTGGGGCTGTGTCAGGCAAATCAGAGTTCAATCAGGTGGTCGGCCTTGAAATCCCGGATTGCGCGAGATCCTACCACTTCGTCCCAGCGCATCGGGGAGATGCCATTGCCGGGACGTTTCACCGTCAGGTTCTCCTCGGTCAGAATCTCTCCGGCTTTTATGTCGCGGGCCGCGATTATGCTTTTGCGGGCAATCTCGATGTTGGGTCGTTCGGAGTCAGAGACATGCTTCTCTCCGTCGCCGATTGCCAGCTCGATGTTTCTTATCGCATTCACCATCGCCCGCAGTTCGGCTGTGTCAAGTGACGCGCGGTGGTCAGGACCGGGAAGCGATTTGTCAAGTGTGAAATGCTTCTCTATGATTTCGGCCCCCATGGCTACAGCCGCCACCGGCACCTCGATGCCTGTCGTGTGGTCGCTGTAACCCACCATTCTGGGATGCAGGGAGTGGAGCTGCTCCATCGCCCGCAGGTTGACATCGCGCATCGGGGTGGGGTATTGGGTGTTGCAGTGCAACAGCGATATGTCGTCGCGCGGGATGCCTCCGGCTTCTATCACATTCATAGCGGCCTCTATCTCAGGCAGCTCAGACATGCCTGTCGACAGAATCACCTTTCCCCCTTTGGCAGCTATTTTGCGCAGGTAGGGGAGGTTGGTGATTTCTCCTGATGGAATCTTCCAGAAATCCATCCCCAGGGGGGACAGGCAATCAATTGAAACAAGGTCGAAAGGGGTCGACATGAATCCGATGCCAACCTCGCGACACAGTTCTGACAGCGGCAGGTAATCCTCAAGTTTCAGATGAATCTTGCGACACATCTCCAGCTGGCTCTCATTGCCGCCTGTGGTCTCTTTCTGGTATTCGGCTTTTGGGGCCACGGAGGAGATCACAAGCTCTGGGACCGCTGTCTGGAATTTCACATAATCGGCCCCGGCTTCTTTGGCCGCATACACCATGTCGACGGCGCGCTGATAGTCGCCGTTATGGTTCACGCCTGCTTCGGCTATGATGATGACTCGCTTCATTGCTTATGGTCAGTTGTCATTGGGTGAAGCCGACATGTCGAATGCCACCTCCGACATGTACCGGCAAATACGTATATGGCTTTTCCAGCCGTCGAATGGTTCGACGGGCAGCCCGAGAGTGTCGCGCAGTATGAAGCCCGGCAGGTCTGCCCCGGCATGGCAGGCACAGACAGCCCCGCCCCCCAGCCGTGGATTGATTTCCATCAGCATCAGCCTGTTGTCGCGGGTGTCGCGCAACATCTGTATGGTCACCGCGCCGCGCAGCCCTGTCAGGCGGAGAGTCTTCCGGGCCAGTTCCTCGACCTCCCTGTCACGGAAAGTCTCGGTGACTGACGCCTCTCCCCCCTGGGTCTCAAGGCGGTAACGGGGCACAGCGGCTATGATTTCCCCGGCCAGGGAGACATAACAGTCGACGGTGATTTCCCTGCGGGGTGAGATGTATTCCTGCAGGAGATATTCGGGATTGTCCGCGAACGGACGAAACTCTGTCTCGTCGGCGATTATCTTTATCCCTTTTGACGCTGAGCCGAAGCGGGGTTTGGCTATAAGCGGGAACCTGTCAGAAGATGGCACCGGCAACCCTTTCTCCCTGAAAACGCGGTCTGCCTCGACCTTGTCAAACATCAGGGCGGCTGAGGCCGCGTCGCCTGCCGGGACTGTCACACCGCCGTATAGATCGCGGTATCGGGCGGCCACCTCTACGGCTCCGTCGACAAACGGCACCATCAGGCTGATGCCGTGGCTTGTGACTTTGGCATAGAGGTCTTCGTATATCCCGGGGTCTCCCCATTTGAGGCCGGTCAGTATCCCGGCCACGGCGGCCACAGGCACTTCCCGCGACAGCTCGTAGCTGTAGATTGCCACCTCCACGCCGAGGCGTTGCCCCGCCGAGATGAATTTCTCGGCCATCGAGACCCTTTTGGCCCCTCCGAGAAAAAGTATGCCTACCTTTTCCATGGGGGTCATCGGTTGTAAATGTCAGACTTGTATCGCGAAAGATTGCCGCTGTCGGTAAACCACTCGATGGTGCGGGCCAGCCCCTCGCGCAATGTCACCTGCGGCCTCCATTGTGTCAGTCCGGTGATTTTGGTGTTGTCTCCACACAGCCTGAAAACCTCGCTCTTAGAGGGCCGCAGGCGCTGCGGGTCGACCACATACTCCACATCGGCATCCATAAGCTCGGCAATGAGACGCAGTGTCTCGGCCATGGTCACCTCTGTGCCGGTGGCGATGTTGATTTCCTCCCCCTCTATGCCGTCGGCCTGGGCCAATGCCAGGAATCCCCGGCAAGTGTCTTCGACGAAATTGAAGTCGCGGGTGGGGGAGAGGTCGCCCACCTTGATTTTCCTCTCACCGTTGGCTATCTGTGAGATTATGGTGGGGATGATTGCCCGGGCGCTCTGGCGCGGGCCGTAGGTGTTGAAAGGCCGTGCGATGACCACCGGCAAGTTGAAGGCGTTGAAAAAGCTTTTGGCTATCGCGTCGGCCCCAATCTTTGTCGCCGAGTAGGGCGACTGGGGCTGACGGGGATGCTTCTCGTCGATGGGCACATACTGCGCCGTGCCGTAGACTTCTGATGTCGAGGTGACGATGAGACGCTCCGTGGCCATGTCTTTAGCCGCCTGGCAGATGTTGAGTGTGCCGGTCACGTTGGTGTCGACATAGCTCTCGGGGGCCACATAGCTGTATGGTATGGCTATCAGGGCGGCAAGGTGGAATATAGTGTCTACATCCTTGGCGATGTGGCGGCAGAAAGCCGCGTCGCGCACATCTCCGCATACAATCTCCAGCGCCGGGTGGGATTTGCCTTCAAGCCATCCCCAGTTGTTGAAGGAGTTGTACTGGCAGAGGGCCCTTACCTTGATTCCTCGGTCAAGCAGAAGGTCGACGAGATGAGAGCCGATAAAACCGTCGGCACCGGTGACGAGGGCGTGGGATATTTCGCGTGGCATATTGTCGTTATTTATTGTCAGTTTTGAAAATTACGCGGCGGATGGTTACCTCTTGCGCAGCGTGTATGTGTATTCCGAGGATGTGGTTTCGTCAACATATTTCATGACGCATTCTTTCCCTCCGTTGTCGCTTATGGTGAGGGTGAAAGGATGGTCGTCGGGGAAATGCATTGCGCTGAACGGACGGTAAAGCAGTCGCCCGTCGTCATCGCTGTGGGAGAAATCAAACATCATCGTGTTGTCGGAGGGCTGTTGCCAGGTGCCGAAACAGTAGTAGGTGTCGCGGTCATACCCTTCTGGCCCCACCCATACCATCCTGATTATGTCATTCTGGAATTCCCAGAAATACCGAGGCTCGTAATCCTCTTCCGGCAGACCATTGACTTTGACCTCCATCACCTGCCATTTCCCGAACCAGTCGCCGATGTCGCCATTGTTGCGGGTGCATCCCGAAACGACAGACAGAAGCAGGCAGATTGACGGTATCAACGATGCCGCCTTACGGAGCATAGACGCGCGCCGGGATATGTTGCTGATAATTGTCATCGCTTTTTGGGTATTCTGATAAGACCTGAGTATGAGACTGTGAGCATTCCGCCTGTGGTGTTGCCGTAAAGTTGGCCACGGTCGAGACCGATTGCCCCCTTTATGGCCAGTCCGGGCACCTTGGGGGGGGAATAGGATGCTTCCACCATCACCGAGGTGTCATCCTTGGGCGATATGAACGGGATACGCCCGCTTCCCCATGAACGGCGGTAGCCTCCGAGGACGCGGTACGAGACCTGTGGCGAAAGGTTCCCCTCCACCCCGACATGGAAACCCCTTACGCGGTTTGCAGTGAATTGCAGGTAGCCGTCGGTGTTGTATATGGGAGATACAAGAAACGGCGAGCCTATCGCCATGCCGTAATTGGCATAAGCGTTGTATTCTTGGTTGTAGTAATAGTCGTCAGCACCCTCGGCACGGTTGGTGATGTCTGTGCCGGGCGCGTCGTCCGGATCCCAGTGCATCGGGCCTGACTGGTTGGTGAAGTCGAGGTATTCTATCACAGCTCCTGAAATCCACCCTTTGCGGGCCGATGTGAACTGTATACCCCATACTCCGTCGAATCCGTTGAGGAACCCGATGCCTGAGCCATCCTCCCATGGCTTCTGCATGTATGCCTTTATGGTTGAGCCGTCATTGAGACGGTAACGGAACAACACATCCCAGCTTCCGAGCGAGCTGCCCGAATAGTATTCGAGACCGCCGTCGGTGGGGAGCAGCATCTTGAAAAATTGCTTTATGCCTTTTGAGTATGTCGCCGTGCGGTAGAGCTCCCCGTGGGCATACCAGTCTGTTTTGCCTCCGAAGAAGGCCCCGACCTGCATGCCGAATGTCGCGGAGAACCGTTCCGACGGTTTTGTGCGGAAATAGCACCGCTTGTAGCTGTAAAGCGCCCCTTGGTTGAGATGACTGTTGTAATAGTTGTAATGGTCGCGCAACCATCCGTTGTCGGTCATCTTGCCGTAGGAAATCTCACCCTGTATCTGGAGCCATCCGTTGGTGAAGGGTATGTCCTGGAAGTCGTTGAACCCGATTCTCACCTCTGGGACAGGCCGGGCGTTGCCACTCTCCACGAGGTCGCCACTCGACAGGGTGTGGCTCAGCAACGCGGAGGAGTGCTGTTTCATTCCGGCGGTAAGGAAGACGCCACGGTAGCGCACCTCGCCATACAGCTGTTGCAACCAGATGCGTGATGGATGCTCTGAGTGCGGGGCCAGCCATCCGCCGGCCACCTTTGTCGCGCCAGCGGCCTCATAGGGCGAGAAACGCAGATAGTCGGTTGAGGATGCGTAGCCGGTCAGGAAGTCAACCCCGAATCCATAGCTGAACCGTTTTGTGGTGTCAGGGCTCTTGTCGAGCGAAAGCCTCAGCAGGGCGTCGCCGCTCTGGGTCAGGATGCCATGATTGTTTGACGCGATGTAATATGGGGCGAATCCGCCGCTGCCTGCGGCGAATATCCCCTCGGCGCGGCCTGTCATCACAATCCCGTTGCCGGAATCGAAATCTGGCTCGGCCGCGTGAAGCGTTGTCCCCGTCGGGCCTGCGACAGAGGCCAGCAGCAGGGCCAGGGCAGCCATTTTTGAGTCAGTGTGGTTCATATGTCGGCGTGATGCCCCTCCTCGGGATGGTATGAGTTGATATGACGGTCTTTCTTCTCCTCGTAGACCTCGGCGATGGTGAGGAATATCCCGGTCTCCTCAACGTCGCCGAATTCGTCGTTGATGGCTGTGCCAAACACCTTGAGTGTCGGGCTGAGGCTCATGTAAGCGTTGACCAGTGGCGGTATGTTTATGCCGTGTTCCCGGATGGCGCAATTAAGGATTTTGTAATCCTCCTTGAAGTCATGGCCCGGAAACATTGTCTCGAACCGCCCTTCGCCGTCGCCACGCACGATCGGACAGTACGGCCGGCAGAGATTGTCTGAGTCGGGGAAATGTTTGTTGAGGAAATACAGCAGCATGTCGCGGCATTCGCGGTCATAGCTGGGATACATGGTGAACTTCCCGAAGAGATATTTCATCTCGGGATGCTCCACGGTCAGGGCCCCAAGGCCGTCCCAGAGGTTGTCAAGGGCGAATATCGCTTTTGCCCCGGCGCGCGACGACTGGTATTCGAGCCTGACGAACGACCGGCCAAGCTCGATGGTCTGCGGGAGGTATTCTGAGATGAACCGGGGCGAGAAGCTGAACATGTGTGATGTCGCTATCCTCGGGCGACCATCCTCAATCTTGATGTCCTTGCCGAGTATGAACCGGTAGCCGCCGATTATCTGGCGGTCTTCGGGCGACCATACGATAAGCTGGCGGCAGGGGGGATCCATCGTGTCATACTGGTCGATGTCGCAGCTCTTGCCGGTGCCTCCGCCAGCGGCGCGGAACGCTATTTCGCGCAGGCGGCCGATTTCGCGCATTGTCTCCGGGGCGTTGCGGCAGTCGACCACATATATCTCGTTGCCCCCCTTGTTGGTCTTGCGCAGCAAGCGTTCGGGGGTCAGCTCGGCGATTATTTTTCCGGGGTCTACCGGGTCGATTATCTTTTCAGCCATTTTCTCTCTTGTTTTTAGGGAACGGGCCCTGTGGAAACAGAATCCTCCTGGCGGGAGGCTGGTCGGCGTCCACCACATTGATGTGGTATACCGAAGCCCTCACCGCGGCGGCGCAGGCGGCTGCCTCACGCCCGGGAGTCAGCATTTTCCATGACAGCGGCACACCGAACGAAATCGACAGGGCGCTGTGGGCCATCCTCACCATCTCTCCGGGCAGGTATATCATCTCGAAGTTGAATCTGAGGCCCAGGTGGCGGCGCAGGTTGGCCATCTTGTAGAATTTCCTCGAGTTCTTGCCGCTGAAGAATACGGGGATGATGTCGCGCTTGTATTGGTGGGCCTTGTTGACAAACATCTTGTTCCAGGCCAGGTCGGCCACCATCTTGCGTTTCCGGCCCATGTAGGCGACCCGCTGCAGCCTTGACACAAGCCCCGCCGGGAACATGATGACCGGGTCATTGCCGGCGAAGGCGTCGTCGACAGCCTTCACCGCCTCGCGGTTCTGTCGGCCGAACTTGTTGACGGGGAGGAACACGCTTTCAAGCGGCTTGACCGCCGACAGCAGGTCGTTGACCACGAAGTAGACATTTCCCCCGTGGCGGCGTTGCACATAGTCGATCAGGGCCAGCCCGTCGAGACCTCCCAGGGGATGGTTGCTGACATACAGCACCCGGCGTTCGGCGGGGGAGGGGAGGCGGTCCTCAAACCTGGCCTCCACCTTGATGTCGAGCGACTTCAACGCCCCTCGGGCGAAGTCAGCCCCCTCAAGCCCGGCGTTCTCCTCCAGGATGCGGTTGAGGTCGTCCTGGCGTATGGTGCGCTTCATCCATTCCACGGCAAACCGCGGAATGAACCTGGAAATTCGGGGAAGCCGCTGGCGCAACACCCCATCAAGATCAATCCTCATCGCGTCATTGTCTGTCATAGGCTCCTTTCAGAGGGGCAAATTTACTATTTTTAGATGAAACAGGGATGAAAATCCCTATAAAATTATTAAGTTTGCACAAAATTAACGACAAAGCATACAGTCAGGCATAAATGGGCAATTCCGCGATATCAAAACTGGCAGTTTTTTTTGACTCCCTCGGCTCCACGCTGAAGAGCTGCCTGCGGCTGCTTCCGGCAATCGGCGGCAGCGGGCCGCGCAGGGCTGACGGGGTGGCAGACGGCAGGCCGCTTGTGATTCTCGGCAACGGCCCATCGCTGCGCCGCAGCCTTGACGAGGACATGGAGATGTTGCGCAGGTCAGACACCCTTGCCGTCAACTTCTTCGCCAATTCGCCCGAGTTCATGCAAGTGAAGCCCCGGTATTATGTGCTTGCCGATCCCCATTTTTTCGACAAAGCCGACAGCGACCCGAATGTGAGACGGCTGATTGGCAATCTCAATGCCATTGATTTCGGGATGACATTGCTCATCCCCGCTGCCTGCCGCCGCCGGGCACGTCTGTTTGACAACCCGATGCTCAAGGTCGATACATTCAATTTCGTGGCCGTCGAGGGGTTCGGATGGTTTGAAGACGCTATGTTTGGAATGCGCCGGGGCATGCCACGCCCCCGCAACGTGATGGTGCCATCGATAATGGCCGGCATATGGCTCGGCTACAAACGGATATGCCTGCTCGGGGCCGACCATTCATGGCTGTCGACCCTGACGGTCAACGACCGCAATGAAGTGGTGTCGGTGCAGCCCCATTTCTACAAGGAGGATGAGCGGGAAGAGAAACGCATCCGCCAGGAATATGTGAGACATCCGCTCCATGAAGTGCTTGACAGCATGGCTATTGCCTTCCGCTCCTACCACCGCCTCCAGGCTTATGCCGCCTCGCGCGGTGTGTCGATTTTCAACGCCACCCCCGGGTCAATGATTGACGCGTTTCCCCGGGGAGAAATCTCATAAACAACCTGCGCCCACCGATGGATACCTACTACACCCTCGCCGCCCCCGCAAAAGCTGTTTTCACCGAGAAACGGAGCCGATTCATCAGCTTCGCCATCCCGGTCACATCCCGCGAGCAGGCCCGGGAGGAGGTAAAGCGTGTCTCCAAGGAGTATTTCGACGCCCGCCATGTCTGTTGGGCGTTCATGCTCGGGGCCGACCGTCTCGACTTCCTGTCGTCAGACAACGGGGAGCCGTCGGGCACAGCCGGGAAACCGATTCTCGGTCAGATCAACTCGGCCAACCTGACCGACATCGTCATCATCGTTGTGCGCTATTTCGGGGGCATAAAGCTCGGCACCCCCGGCCTTATCGTCGCTTACCGTGAGGCCGCGCGCCTGGCCATCGAAGAGGGGGAAATAATCCAGTGCCACAAGAAAGAGACCTTTACCTTCACATTCCCCTACCTGGCCATGAACGACGTGATGAAAGTGGTCAAATCCTCAGCCGAGCTTGACATACTCAGCCAGACATTCGACAACTCCTGCACGATGACCCTGTCAATGCGCGCCGACATCTTCCCCGAAATCACAGGCCGCCTCCTCTCGCTCGACGGAGTCAGTGCCGCCGACTGACCTTGATATTTATATTGCGGGGATTCCCGTCTCAGGGCATTTTATTTGTGCAAGGAATGGGAAAGTAGTATATTTGCAGACACTAACTATGTAATATCGCCAGAAATGCTGTTCTCCGAAAAAATAAAACTGCAATCGAAAACAACCGTAGCCGTGTCTGGCCACAGATGTATCTCCTCCTTGTGCTGTTTCTCGGCTATCTTCTTTTCGCTCTCACCGCTTGCAGCAGGGAGACGCAGACCGACTGCCTGCTGGCTGAAATCGAGAATGGATTTTACGATTCGATACCTGATGCCAGGTCGCTGTTATGTCGTCTCGACTCCATCCCCCAGGAGGCTTTGGATAATGATTACCGCCGGGAACGGTATGGCCTTTTGAGAGCGAAAGGCAGTCTGTTTTGCGGTGATTATCCTCCTGATGATTCAGCGTTGACGGCATATGTGGAGTTTTTCAGAAAAAGAAAGGATGACAAACAGTTATTAGAAGCATTGATAGTCAGGAGTTCTTGGAACTTGCGCAATCGGCATCTCTCAGGTGCACTTGCAGATGCGTTTGAAGCCAGAAACATTGCAATGAATGGTGACGATACTTTGCAGATGGCCCGTGCTGAGAAAATGCTTATGTTTGCGTTTGAGCCGGTTTATGAGAAAGATTCAGTTCTTGATCATGCTCAAAAATGTTGCTCGTATTACACTGCATGTGGCCGAAGCCGTGATAATAGGATAAATAAGAGACTTGTGGCTGTTTATCTTAATGCGGTAGGACGCACTGATGAGGCCCTTGTCTTGATGGATAGCATACTGCGGGCCACACCTTTGACTGATTCCGTGGAGTTGTCATGTATTTATAACAGGTATATTAAGCTATATGTCGAAAAAGATAGTCTTGAACAGGCAGAGAATGCGTTTCGGCATTCACTGAGATATGCCGGCAAAGATTTCTTATGGAGAATTGACTGGCGTAATGTCCTGAGTATGTTTTTTGCTGCTGGAAAAGTCGACAGTGTGGAACATTATCTCCCTATAATGAGAGAGCATTATTATGGAGGTGACGGCAACTTTTTTTATTATAAATATACTCAGCTTGTCGCGGAATCCCAGGGTGATTATGCAACGGCATATCACTACACAAAGCTTGTGGATAGTATTAACCAATTTCGCCATAATGTCACTGTGACCCAGTCTCCATCAATCGTCATCAGTGAGTATTACAATAAAAAGGCACAAGAGGAATCGGCTCGGGTTGAAGCTCGTAACGCAATGATTTTTGCCATTCTGGCATTTTCTCTGACTGTCATAATACTGTTGATAGTGTGGCTACGTGTGAGACATAAACGTCAACAGTTGCGTGAGGCCTCAACGATGATGGAGCTGGATAGCCTCCGTGAGCAGTTGGCATCGGCAAAAATAGACAAGTCGGTTGTCGAGTCACTGTTCAAATCCGGTTTCACCTCGTTGGATAAGCTGACTACCGAGTATTTCATAGCCAAATCGACCGGGCGGGGAACACCCGAATCAATGGTCAAAAGCATAGAGGCCCAACTGGAGAAATTGCGGTCGGAAGAGTCCCTCGACCAAGTATGCGAAAAAATAGATATGCTCTATGACGGTATCTTGACCAAGATAAAGGTTGAGATACCCAAAATGAAAAAAGCTGACAGATATCTCATAGCCCTAAAACTTGCCGGTTTCTCCCCAAAATCAATATGCCTTCTGTTGAATCTTACCCCGACTAACTACTACACCAAGTGGCAGCGCATCCGCAACCGTACCTGTGAGGCCGGAATATCCGTGGAAAACGTGGCTGTTTTTGAGTGACACTATCTTACAATTGCGAATGAGAATGGTTGTATAAGTTTGACTTTCAGGCGATAGAGCGAATGTGATGAGTTTGTTTTGTCACACTCTTGATAATTGGGTGAAAATAAGGCCGAAGAGGAGGTTTGTTTGAGGTGTGATGTGACGAAAGAAGGTTAAAGTATTTTTGAATCGGCAGTCAGGAAGAGGTAAATTCGCAGTGATATATTCATTGGATTAAAACTCTTTCTGTGATGACAAAAAAAACATTAATTGTCGTAGCCATATTGGTGTTCTTTATCAGGATGGCAGGGTATGGCGAGAACATTGTTGGCATAGTGGAGGATGGCGAGTCTTCATCTTCCTTGGAGTATGTCAATGTCGTAGGGTTGGGGGCTGATTACACGTTTGTCGCGGGAACGGTGACCGATTCCGTCGGCAGGTTTGCTTTGCCAGGAGATGGAATCGCTCTTCTAAATATCAAAATGATAGGATATGAAGAACAGACAATACAAATAAATGAGTATTGCGGAGAGCCGTTGACAATCAGTATGCAACCGAAAGAAACAATGCTGAGAGAGGTTGCTGTGACTGCTAAAACCACGGCGACTCGGCTTGTGGAAGGGGATATGGTGACATCGGTGGAGAATACTCCGCTGGCCAATATGCCGACAGTCTTTGAGACCCTTTCGTTCATCCCGATGTTGTCGGTCCAAGGAGAGAATGTCACAGTCTTCGGCAAAGGCAGTCCGGTGTTCTATGTCAACGGCCGTCAAGTCAGGGATCAGTCAGACCTCAATACCCTTCAGCCATCCGAAATCGCGTCAATCAGGGTTGTTACAAATCCTGGTAGCCGTTATGGTGGTGATGTAAATGCGGTTGTCCTAATAAAGACTAAGAAGCGGGGCGGGGAGGGCTTTAGTGGCTGGATTCAAGAAGAAATGTCCTTAAACAGACAATTCTCCAACACAGCCGGGGCTTATCTTCAATATCGATGGCGCGGACTTGAACTGTTTGTCCGGGTATTCCAAAATCATTCTAATTCAGAGTCAACAATGGATTATGTTTCGGATATATTTTCCCAGACCCATCGCCGGCAGGAATTTTCCACAAGGTTCATAGACAAAGGTAATGGCCTTAATGGAAAAATCGGATTCAGTTATGACTTTAATTCCAATCACTCCATCGGGGGGGGCCTATTACGTGTTATGGAACAATCGGGAACGTGATGTGTCAAGCGACACAAAACTGGTTGAGGCCGGAATGGTTGATGACTGGTGTCAATATGAGGAGGAAGATGCCAAAATCTGGCCGTTGCATAATGCCAATGTTTATTATGAAGGGAAAATCAGCGATTTGGCTATTTCCTCTAATTTCGATTATCATGGAATTTATTCAAACACAGATGCCAGATATGATGAATTTGGCGGGGTGCAACCGGCAAGGTCATTTTCCACACAAGGAGCATCATCGTCGCGTCTTTTAGCTGAAAATCTGATTCTGACATATCCTGTGAAAAATGCCGAGTTCTCCCTTGGTCAGGAATGGACCGGGACGAATTATAAATCAAATTTCTTTTGTCCGGATGGGGTTATGAAGCCCGGATATTCGGAAAACGATGAGTCTACTGTTGCACTCTTTATGAGCTGGAAACAGCGAATCTCTAAGTTTTTCTGGGAGATAGGCTTGCGTTATGAGCGTCGTCGTGTGAAATATGACGGAAGCGATGACGCCTATAAGGAGGTATATGAAAATCTCTTCCCGAGTGTGAAATTTGGAGCTGTTTTTGGAAGGTTCTCATGGGATGTCGGTTATCGTTACTACAAATATCCCCCGAATTACAGCATGATGAATGGAGAGATAATGTATGTCAATCGTTATACATACCAGTCTGGTAATCCCCAGTTGAAATCGGTAAGGCAACAGCAGGTATATCTTAACGCCCAATATAAGGATTTCTGGCTGCAATCAGGATACCAAAATCAGAAGATGCCAATCATACACATGTCTTTGTTTTACGAGCCAGATCCCGACATAATACTTCAACGGTGGGAAAATCTGCCGGAGCTGAAATCGATGTATGTAAGTGGAGGATATCAGACTGCTATAAGACACTTGAGACCTTCTGTTAGTGTTGGGTTTCAGAAACAATTCCTTCATATTGAGGTAAATCATCACAATATGAATATGTCTCAACCGATTTACACGATTGGATTTGACAACACTTTGGAGTTGCCATGGGGTATTGCCATTTACGGGAACTATAGATTCCGTTCATCGGGCGACCGGCAATTATCGCATATGCGTTATGCACATATGCTGACAGTCGGTATCTCGAAGTCTTTCCTGAAAAACATGCTGACCATACAGTTGTATGGCAAAGATTTGTTTAACCAGGAGATAAACAGATTCACTTCTTACAGTCAGGCTGTGGTCGACAGCGGAGTTTCTGATTTCGGTCATCGCAAAGTTCAGCTGTTTGTCCGTTATGCTTTCAACGCCACCCGCTCGCGTTACAAGGGGCGGGGCGCAGGAGCTGCCGAGAAAAACCGTTTGTAGAGCAAGCTGTTTCCGGAAAACATCGGTGTAGAAAAACTTTACTATCTTTTCGCGCGCCTGGCAGCCTGTTGAATAAAAAAGCGGGGGCGGTAGGGGAGGATTACGGGAATTTTTCGTAACTTTGCGGCTTGAAAATGAACTGAAAATAATATCAAAGCTGTTTACATCCGTAATGCAGAACATCCGCAACATCGCAATCATCGCCCACGTCGACCATGGTAAGACGACGCTGGTCGACAAAATGCTTCTGGCCGGGCATCTCTTTCGCGAGAATCAGAATGCCGGCGAACTTATCCTCGACAACAACGACCTGGAGAGGGAGAGGGGCATAACGATCCTTTCCAAAAATGTCTCCATCAATTATAAGGACACGAAGATAAACATCATCGACACCCCGGGCCACGCCGACTTTGGCGGCGAGGTGGAGCGTGTGCTGAACATGGCCGACGGCTGCCTGCTGCTGGTAGACGCTTTTGAAGGCCCGATGCCCCAGACCCGTTTCGTGCTTCAGAAGGCCATACAGATGGGGTTGAAACCGGTGGTGGTAATCAACAAGGTCGACAAGCCCAACTGCCGCCCCGAGGAGGTGCAGGAGATGGTGTTCGATTTGATGTTCAATCTCGACGCGACGGAGGAACAGCTTGACTTCCCGACAATATACGGTTCGGCCAAAAACGGCTGGATGAGCCTCGACTGGCAGAAGCCGACCGACAACATCATCCCCCTGCTTGATGCCATCATCGAGCATATCCCGGCTCCCAAGACGATTGATGGCGACCCCCAGATGCTGATAACCTCGCTTGACTATTCAAGCTATGTGGGACGTATCGCCGTGGGACGTGTCCACCGTGGCACCCTCCGCGAGGGTATGGAGATAGGCCTCAGCCGCCGCGACGGTTCGGTGGCCCGCCAGAAAATCAAAGAGCTCCACACATTCGAGGGGATGGGACGCAAGCGCGTCCAGGAGGTCTCTTCGGGTGACATCTGCGCGTTGGTGGGTCTCGAGAATTTTGAGATTGGCGACACTGTCACATTGCTTGACAACCCCGAGCCGCTGCCCCGCATCGCCATAGACGAGCCCACGATGTCGATGACATTCACCATCAATGACTCTCCTTTCTTCGGCAAGGACGGCAAGTTTGTCACCTCCCGCCACATCCAGGAACGCCTCACCCGCGAGCTTGACAAGAACCTCGCGCTGCGCGTCACCAAAAGCGACAACGAGGACAAATGGAACGTCTTCGGCCGCGGTGTGCTGCATCTTTCGGTGCTTATCGAGACCATGCGCCGTGAGGGATATGAGCTGCAGGTGGGCCAGCCCCAGGTGATCATCAAGGAAATCGACGGGGTCAAATGCGAGCCTGTCGAGCTTCTGACCATCAATGTCACCGAGGAATACGCCTCCAAGATGATTGACATGGTGACCCGCCGCAAGGGTGACCTGGTGTCGATGACCACCCAGAACGACCGCGTCCATATGGAGTTCCAGATACCATCGCGCGGTATCATCGGACTGCGAAACAACGTGCTGACCGGGTCGGCCGGAGAGGCCATCATGGCCCACCGGTTTATGGAATACCAGCCCTGGAAAGGTGAAATCGAGCGCCGCACCAATGGTTCGCTCATCGCCATGGAGGCCGGAACGGCCTATGCCTACGCCATCGACAAGCTGCAAGACCGCGGACGCTTCTTCATCTTCCCCCAGGAGGAGGTCTATGCAGGCCAGGTGGTCGGTGAGAGTTCCAAAGACAAGGACATCGTTATCAATGTCACCAAGTCAAAGAAGCTGACCAACATGCGCGCCTCCGGAGCTGACGACAAGGCGAAGATTGTTCCCCCAGTGGTGTTCAGCCTTGAGGAAGCTCTCGAATACATCAAGGAGGATGAGTATGTGGAGGTCACCCCCAACCATCTGCGACTCCGCAAAATCATCCTTGACGAACTCGAACGCAAACGCGCCAACAAAAATTAAGCATCCCCCCACTTAAAGATGAAACCCTCCATACCCAAAGGAACGCGCGACTTTTCCCCGGTGGAAATGGCTCGACGCAACTATATTTTCGACACCATCCGCACCGTCTTCCGCCTCTATGGCTATAACCCCGTGGAGACTCCCGCCCTGGAAAACCTCTCCACGCTGATGGGGAAATATGGCGAGGAGGGTGACAAGCTCCTCTTCAAGATTCTCAACTCGGGGGAATACATGAAGAATGTCGACGCGGCTGAGGTAGCCGATGTCAACTATCCCAAGCTGACCTCCAAAATCAGTGAGAAGGGATTGCGCTACGACCTGACGGTGCCTTTCGCCCGCTATGTGGTGCAGCACCGCAACGACCTCCAGATGCCTTTCAAAAGGTATCAGATCCAGCCCGTATGGCGCGCCGACCGTCCTCAGAAAGGCCGCTACCGCGAGTTCTACCAGTGTGACGCCGATGTGGTCGGCTCTGACTCGCTCATCAATGAGATTGAATTGCTCCAGATGGTCGATGAGGTGTTCCGCCGTCTCGGCATCCGGGTGATCCTGAAACTCAACAACCGCAAGGTGCTTGCCGGAATCGCCGAGCTTATCGGCCATCCCGACAAAATAATCGATATCACCACCGCCATCGACAAGCTCGACAAAATCGGCCTCGACAAGGTCAACGAAGAGCTGGTAGAGCGCGGGCTGTCACAGGAGGCAGTCGCGAAGCTGCAGCCGATTCTCGCGATTTCAGGCTCGCTCGACGAGCGTCTTTCACAGCTTGAGTCGCTCCTGGCGTCCTCTGAGACCGGCAGCCTCGGTGTCAAGGAACTCAAGACCGTGGTAGGCGGGGTCACCGCCCTCGGGCTGACCGCCGAGCTTGACCTTGATGTCTCGCTCGCCCGTGGCCTCAACTATTACACCGGCACAATCATCGAGGTCAAAGCCGCTGATTTGCAGATTGGCTCGATTTCAGGAGGAGGCCGTTACGACAACCTCACAGGCGTGTTCGGTATGCCCGGCCTTTCAGGTGTCGGGGTTTCGTTTGGCGCTGACCGTATATATGACGTGCTCCTCGCCCTCGACCTTTTCCCTGCCGAGGCGAAAGCCACAGCCACCACCGTCCTCTTCGCCAACTTCGGCGATGCCGAGGCCGCGATGTCTCTCCGCCTGGCCAAGCAGCTCCGCGGAGCCGGTGTGGCAGCCGAGGTTTACCCTGACCAGGTGAAGATGAAGAAACAGATGGGCTACGCCGACACCTCGGCTATCCCGTTCGTGGCCATAATCGGCGAAAGCGAGCTGGCCGAGGGGAAAGTGACATTGAAAAACATGTCGACCGGCGAGCAGACCTCGGTCACCGCCGACGCAGACTCAATCATCAACGTAATCCTCCCCAAAGAATGAAACTCCTGAAATACCTTCTCGTGTGTGTGGCCCTGGCCGTTGCGTCATTCCAGTCAAAAGCCGAGTTTCGTTACGGAGCCCAGGTAGGCGCGGGTTTCACCACCCTCGACTTCAAGCAAGACCTGGTCACTGTCGACGGGGCCGTAGGGCCGCGCCTCGGTGTGCAGGGGGAGATGATGTTTCCCGGCATCGGTCTCGGTCTGAGAATCGGGGCCTTGTATGCGATGAAAGGAGCCACCCTTGATCTGGGAAGCCGCAAAATATGGGCTGTCGACGGTTACGGCAAAGAGCATCTGTATCTCCACACACTTGAGATTCCCCTCAACCTGGAATTCAAGTGGACCCGTATGAACGGTTTTGAGGACATACTTGCGCCATTTGTCTTCGGCGGTCCCGTGTTCAGCTTCAATATCGCCCACTCCTCATGCAAGGCGATGGAATATCCATTCGGCTCAATCGGGCTGCGGGCAGGTATCGGTGCTGAAATCTTTAAGCGCTGGCAGGTGGCCGGGTCATACACATGGGGCATGACCTACACCACCAAAGCCGTGAAGCTCGAGAATTATTCCGCCCGCAACCGCTACTGGGCAGTGTCAGCCACCTACTTCTTCTGACCCCTCCCCAGCCGCTGAACATCCAGGCATATCCAATACACACCATCCTGACGGTCTTCAATCTGAGACCCGTCAGGATGGTGTGCTTAATGGGGATAATGTGGTAATTCAGAATTGGTGTGCCAGCTGTGTCTGAACCGGTGAACTTAGTGCGTCCAATTGTGTCTATCCGAGATTCCGCAGGTATTCAGAGGGGGTGGAATTGAATTCCTCGCGGAAACATTGGCGGAAATTGCCCATGCTGCCCATCCCTACCATCAGGGCGATTTCAGAGACGGTGTATTTGCCGGTGCGCATCAGTTCGGCGGCGCGTCGGGCGCGGTATTTGCGTATCAGCCGGGCCACAGACATGCCGGTGATGGCTTTCACCTTGCGGTATAGGGTGGAGTGTGACATGCACATCTCACCGGCAATGTAACCTACATCGAGGTTCTCACCGCCGATATTGTCGGTGATGATTTTCCCGACCTTGTCGAGAAACGCCTCGTCGGCGACAGTCAGCTGTGACACAATAGGGTTCTCCGAAGCCACAGTGTCGTTGGCCTCGTTCACGGTTGCCATAGACGCATCGACATCTGACGGTTTTGCCATACCAGAAGCCACGGCAGAGGCCGCCAGTTGGTTCTCAACCGAGCGGGCCGCCCTGAGATGACGGGTCGTGACAATGTTTTTCAGCCTGGCCAGCAGCAGCTTGGAAGAGAATGGCTTTGTGATGAAAGAGTCGGCACCGCTCTCATATGCCTCAAGCCGCGCGTCATCAGCTATTTTCGCCGTGACAATGACCACCGGTATATGTGATGTCTCAGGCGACTCCTTGAGCTTCTTCACCATGTCTATGCCATCCATCTTTGGCATCATCACGTCAGACACGATTATGTCGGGCATGGTCTCGAGGGCTTTTTCGAGGCCGGATTTGCCGTCGGTGGCGGTGTCGACGGTGTATTGTCCTTCCAGTATGCCGCTGATGTATGACAGTATGTCGATGTCGTCATCCACCACCAGCACCCGGGGTTGGTCGGCGGTCTGGACGGGGACTTCAGGCTGCGTTGCAGGTTCGCTCTTGACTGACTCCTTCACCGCGGCGCGCCGGGCGTCGGGGTAGGTGTTTTCGGTCTGCAGGCGGAACCGGAATGTGGAGCCTTTGCCAGGCTCGCTGTCTACGAAAATCTCCCCCTGGTGGAGCTGCACGAGGTTGTAGACCAGCGCAAGCCCAATGCCTGTGCCGAGCCGGTTGGAGCCACGGCTGTCGCGGTAATAACGGTCGAAAATGCGGGGCAGGCTGTCGTGGTCAACACCAAGGCCGGTATCGCTCACCGAGACTTCGGTGAACGGCACGCCTGACTCGGATGTGTGGTTCAGGCTGAGGGTCACCTGCCCAGAAACGGTGTATTTGCAGGCATTCGACATAAGGTTGTCAATGATGATGTTTACCGTCTCAGGGTCAAACCACAGGGTGTAGTCGCCGGGCGCGATGTCGGTCACCACCATCAGGTCTTTGTTGGTGTTCAGCTCGCGGTAGCGGGTACCTATCTCCGCCACCAGGGCCGACAGGTCGGCCTTGTTCACCGTCAGATGGCGGTTTTGGGTCTCGGTCTTGCGGAATTCAAGGATGGTGTTTATCAGGTCGAGCAGCCGCAGGGCCGATTTATGCACCATATTGATTTTTCCCGATTGAGCTGTTGTCAGCTGCCGGTCGGATTTCATGTCCTCGAGCGGGCCGAGAATCAGGGTCAGGGGGGTGCGCAGCTCATGGGTGATATTGGTGAAGAACCTCAGTTTCTCAGCGTTGAGTTCGCGCTGGTGGATGCTCTTTTTCCTTTCAAGCGCAAGGTCATATTCAAGGTCGAGGCGTTTGCGGTAAAACCTCATGCCCAGCCAGATCATGATGGCAAAGATTACAACGTAGAGGCATTTCGCCCACCATGTGGCCCACATCGGAGGCTTGATGGTGAATGGCAACACAGTCATGGCTTCCTCCGTCTGGTTGGGCACCGATGCTTTTATCGCCAGGCGGTAGTCGCCTGGAGGAAGTTCGCGCAGCAGTATCCCGCTCTCAGGCGTGACCGGCAGCCATCTGTTGTCGACCCCCTCCACATTGTATGACCAGATTATGGCAGGCGCGACAGACGGGTCGAGTATGCCGAAGTCGACCCTGAGGGTGTTTTCGGTATGGCTGAGGCTCAGCGGTGATTTGGGGCAGAAAATCTCCCTGTCGTCAGCACCCTGGTGGTCGCCGTAGACTGTCACGCCCGTGACCACCGGAGAGGGTAGGGGAATGTTGGCCGACAACAGGTCGGGATTGAATGCGAACACACCGTCATGTGAGCCGAATATCATGATGCCGTCAACTGTCCGGGTCACACATCCGCCACGGAAGTCAGAGGTTGTGATTCCATGCCCCTTGCTGAAATTGCTTGTCTTGCCTGTTGGTGAAACCATGCTGATTCCTTGCTCGGTGGTCACCCAGATATTCCCCCTGGAGTCTTCGCAAGAAGACTTCACCACATTGTCTGCCAGTCCCTCGGTCATACGGTAAGTCTTGATTATCTCCCCGGAAGAGGAAAAGCATACAAGCCCGTCGCCGGTGGCAGCCCATATCCTGCCGTCTGAGCTTATCGACAGGTGGTTGACCGTGTTGGTGCGCAGGCCGTTCCATATGCCGAATGAGTTTTTATTGCGGTAAAACGCGTCATACACCGAAATGCCGTTGCCAAACGAACCGACCCATATGTCACCCTCCGGCGTGACCACCACGCTGCGTATCCATTCGTCGACCGGACCGCCGTCTGAGGCATACCGCGTTTTGATTTCACCTTTCGAGGATATTTCCGCCAGACCTTTTCCGGTTCCGGCGATTACTGTGCCGTCGGGCTTGCGGGCGAAGCACCTCACATCTATGGCGTCTGGAATCCTGATCGGGGTGATAGACCCGTCGCGACGGCTTATAATCACATCGCCGCCGTATGTGCCCATCCATACCTCTCCGCCCGGCCCTTTCATCAGCGCCAGCACCGCGTTGTCTTTCAGTGGTGAATTAGATGAGTTGACATTGCGGACAAACCTGTCACCGATAAAAATGTCTGTGCCGTGGCCGTCTGTCCCGACATAAATGGTGTCGCCCGCCGCGCACACAGACATGACCGAGTTGTCGGAAAGCGGGTTGCGGAACGCGTGTTTGTGGAAATGACGCAACAGGCTCTCCCGGTGGCATATTATGTCTGCCCCGTCGCCGTATGTGCCTATCCATATGTTGCCGAACGAGTCTTCAAAAGTAGCGTGTATGGTCTTGTTGGCCAGGAACACCCCCTCGTCGGGCTCGGCTGTGAGGTTGGAGAATGTCAGTTTGCCAGAAGACAGCGCCTCACGCGGGTCGGTGATGCTGACACCGCCGTTTTCGGTGGAAATCCATATGCGTCCGTCGCGTGTCTGGTATATATGGTATATGTTGTCTGAGACAAGCGAGCTGCTGTCATTGCCGGAGTGTCTGAAGGATGTGAACCGTCCACCCTTGTCGTCAAACAAAGCCAGTCCGCGGTTTGTGCCTACCCATACATTGCCCTGGCGGTCGACAAGCAACGCCCTCACCTCATTGCCGGGCAAAGAGCTGTCATCCCCCGCGACATGGCGGTAATTCCTGATTTTGCCCGAAGATGGGTCATAGACGGAGAAGCCCGCATCCACATGCCCCAGATAAATTCTGTCATCTTTTGAGGTCACCACCGTCCAGGTCTTGTCATCGGGCCACCCCTTTACAGTGGAGGTGTTGTGGTGGGTCACTTTTCCTGTCTTGCGGTCGATGAAATCCACTCCGGAGGTGTATGTCGCCACCCAGGCATCTCCCTCCGGGGTGGGGCATACATCCGTCACCCCGTTGCTGGCAAGGGCATACTCCCCATCCCCATGGTTGAAGTGGGTGACGGCGTATGTGTCGCAGTCGAGTAGGTTAAGGCCATGGCGTTGGGTGCATATCCATATGGAATTTGTCAGATGGTCACTGACAACCCGGTTAAGCTCATTGGCTGCGATGCTCCCGTCGCCAGCCTTGAACGCCTTGAATGTCTCCCCGTCGAAACGGTTGAGTCCTGACTCGGTGGAGATCCAGACAAATCCGTTGCGGTCCTGGGTGATGCCCATCACATAATTGTTGGTAAGGCCGGCCTCGCTTCCGAGGCGTCTGACGTGGGGCGCTGCCTCCGCTTTCATGACGGCCAGCGACATCAGGGCCAGTATAAGGGTCTTTATGATTTTCATGGCGTGACTGGTTGGCTCGGGGGTAGAGCCTTGGGTTGGAAGATGATACAAAATTAATCATAAGGATGCATAAAAACAATCCCTGGAGCCGTCAGGAGGTGTTAATGACCGATTTCAGCCTCATTGTGACGAATTATGTCTCACCTCAACGCGTTAAAGCAAGATAACTTTGTGAAAGAATTTTTAACCTAACTACAATACCAATCTATTAACCAATGAAACTGAACCGATTCTTGCTGTATGCCGCGGGGGCGATGATTCTCTCCGTGGCTTCGGCGTGTAGCGACGACAAGGATGACTGGCCCACGGTCGACGGGCAGACCCCGACCCTCAAGATGGCCTCAACTCTTGTCGGGTGTCGGGCCGGGGGAACGTTCCATATAAAAGGAACTGTTGAGGATGCCGATGGCATCAGCACCATCTCCCTGCGTTGCCCCTCTTTGTACCTTGACAAAGTCATCGACATTCCGGCCATCTATGGCGAGCCTCTTAAAACTTACGAATTGGATTACATGGTGAATGTCGACACCAAAGAGGCCGGCGACATTTTCAAGGTGGTGGTGACTGTCACCGATGTGGCAGGCAACTCCACCGCCGAGACAGTGACAGTCGACCTCGACGGCGATGTGGACGCTCCTCTGTTCGCTGTCGCTCCAGACAATGAAATGTTTGTGGTGCTGACCGACAAGGCCCTCCTTGATCTGACTTTCACAGTCAAGGATGACCGCGGACTCGCCTCGGTGTCGGCTGAAATAGACGGGGTGTGGAGCAAGACCGTCACAGACTTCGATGTGCCGGTCGAGTACACCTTCAGCGAGACCGTGACCCTCCCGGCTGCAAACGCCGAATACACACTGCTGCTCTCGGCAGCCGATGCATGGGGAAACACTACCTCGCGCGAGTGTGTGGTGCGCGTCAGCGACACCCCCGACTATTCTTGTATGTGGCTTTCGGATGTGAAGACCGCGGCCCAGCTCAACAGCGATGTGATGGGTGTCCCGATGCTCATTGACCGAGTGGCTCCTTATAAATATGAAGCCAAGTATTACAATGAGAAAGCAGGCACTGAGGTTTACTTCCTCCCCCAGCGCACCGATTTCCTCCCGGTAAGACTTGGCATCGACCCTGCCGACATGAACAAGCTCTCGGGCGACCCATCATCCTCACGTCCGTTTGTGCTTGACCGCGAGAAGGTCTATTATCTCTTCACCCTCGACCTGATGACCAAGGAATACACCATCTCGACTTATTCCGTGGAGGAGGCTGTCGATCCGATTCCCCATCCGTTCGGCTCAGAAAGCATGGACCTCCACGAGAATGGCGAATCATATGTGGAATTCTGGTTTGGATACACGACTTCAGGCCCGCAGGACATATCCAGGTTTGTACAGGATCCCGACAATCCCCACCGTTTCTGGCTCAACCAGCCGCTTTCGCTCTCGGCCGGACGTCATTCTGGATTCATCATCCACAATTACCATGCCGAAGGCTGGTGGAACTACTGCACATGGCGAGCCGATGACGAGCAGGATCCCGAGACTGTCGATTATTACGGCAACTACACCAATCCCCAATGGCAGGGAAAACGGGCCGCCGACTACTGGTTCAAGCCGCTGATTCCCGCCGACGGCCAATATCAACTTTATTTCGACGCTCATCTCGGACGGGCGAAGATCGTACCTGTAAGCTAATCCAGACCATTTGATATGACACGATATATAATTTCAATGTGCCTCCTCCTGACTGCATTCCTGGCCGGAGCGCAACTGAAAGTCAGCGGCACGGTATATGACCCGCAAGGGGAACCGCTGATCGGGGCGAGCGTGCTTGCCCAGGGGGCCAACGGCACCCAGACCGACATCGACGGTCGTTTCTCCATCAATGTCGACCCCAAAGGCTCGCTGACAATCTCTTATGTCGGTTATGAGACCCAGAAGGTCAGCATCGACGGACGCAAGGAAATCAATGTGACGATGAAAGAGAACACCGCCGTGCTCGACGAGGTAGTGGTGGTGGGTTACGGTGTGGTCAAGAAAAGCGACCTCACAAGCTCCATCTCGACCGTCAAGGGTGAGAAAATCACCGAAGTCACCACAGGTAACCCGATGGACGCCCTCCAGGGAAAGGTCAACGGTGTGCAGATTTCATCCGGCGGTGGCCCCGGCACAGCTCCCAAGGTAATCATCCGCGGAGTCACTACCGTCAACGGTAGCTCTCCTCTCTATGTGGTCGACGGTATTCCCATCGGCACCGACATCAACTTCCTCAACACCGGAGACATCGAGTCGATGGAGGTGTTGAAAGACGCGTCGGCGTGTGCGATATATGGTACGCGTGGTTCAAATGGTGTGATTCTCGTGACCACAAAGAAAGGAGCCGAAGGCAAGCCACAGTTCAACTTCGCCGCTTCGGTCGGTTTCCAGACTCTCAAAAAACCTTCGATAGCCGATGCTTACGCATATGAGCAGGCTTACAAGGCCCGTTACACCAACGACGGACGTACTCCGATCTGGAACAGCCCCAAGTCGGGTTACACCTCAGGTGAAGGCACCGACTGGTGGGACACCGTGGTCAACAAGACCGCAATGATACAAAACTACCAGTTCTCAGTATCGGGAGGTACCAAAAACTATGTCTACAACCTCAGTGTCGGGTATTTCCGCAACGACTCGCAGTTTGATTACGGCTACTGGGACAAGCTCAACATACGCCTCAACACCGAATACACATTCAATAAATATGTGAAGGCCGGTCTTGATATGGCTCCCCGTATGGAGAGCTGGGACGACACCCCCGGTGATTTCGGTTCAATCATCGCGATGGACCCCACCACCCCGGTGTTCCGCACCGACGGCGTTGTTGACCAAAATCCGCTCAACAACTACCAGCGCAGCTACAACAACACCGTCCATAATCCCGCCGGGAGAATCGCCCGCGCCAACGCCCACTCCCGCGAGTTCGGCATGTTCCTCACCCCCTACATCCAGATTACTCCGCTTGACGGGCTGACATTCCGCTCACAGTTCGGTTTCAACGCCCGTTTCCGCCGCAGCGACGATTTCTCCCCGAAATTCTATATCGATGCCCAGGAGCAGAATGTCACCAACCAGGCAAGCCGCAAGATGACCCAGGCCACCGACTGGAACTGGACCAACACCCTGAACTATACCCGCAGTTTCAACCAGAAACACAACCTCACTGCCATGGTGGGCTTCACCGCAGAGAAGTTCGCCGACTACTGGGTGTTTGGCTCGCGCGAGGCAATCCCCAGCAACAACGATGCCCTCCATGAGGTGCATGCCGGCACTCTCAACCAGAACTCCGACGGCAACACCTCCTACAACACCCTGGTGTCTTACCTCGGCCGCGTTATGTACAACTTCGACGGCAGGTATTACCTGACTGCGTCTGTGCGTGTCGACGGTTCCTCTAAGTTCGCAGAAGGCAACAAATATGCCACATTCCCCTCTGTCAGCGGAGCCTGGCGTATCAGCAACGAGCCTTTCATGCGTGACCAGACCGTGGTCGACAACCTCAAGCTCCGTCTGGGCTGGGGACGTGTGGGCAACCAGAACATCGACTCGTCGGCTTATCTGACCCTGCTTGACACCCGTGATGTGGTGATCGGTGGTGTGCGTGTCCCCGGCACCACAATCTCCTCCGTGGGCAACAACAAGCTCAAATGGGAGACTGTCGAGGATTTCGACCTCGGACTTGACATCAGTGTGCTGAACTCACGCCTCGATGTCACATTTGACCTCTACCGCAAGAAATCCCACGACATGCTTTACAAGAAGGAGAACATCCTCGCCCTGGGGTATCCTAACTGGAACGGAGCCGTGACGATGAACATCGGCAAGATGCAGGCCACCGGATGGGAGCTTTCAGTGAACTGGAACGACCGTGTCGGAGATTTCCGTTACTCGGCAGGGGTGAACCTCTCCGGGGTCAAGAACAAGGCCATCAAGCTCAGTGGCGACGGCCCGATTCTTTCGTCTGACTTCCGTATGGACAAGATCATCCGTAATGAGGACGGTGGTGAAATCAGCCGCTTCTACGGATTCGTCGCCGACGGCATTTTCCAGAACTGGACCGAGGTCTATGCCCATACCGACGAACGCGGCAACCTGATTCAGCCCAACGCCCAGCCCGGCGACATCCGTTTCCTCGACCTCAACAACAATGGAGAGATAGATGACGGAGACAAGACTTACATCGGACGCGGCTATCCCAAGCTGATGATGGGTGTTAACCTATCGCTCGCTTACAAGAACTGGGATTTCTCCACAAACTTCTACGGCACTTTCGGCAATGATGTCTTCAACACCGCCCGTACCCGTTACGCCGGGGCAAGCGGCGAGAATTTCCTGGGCGATGTGCTTGAGAAGGCCTGGCACGGCGAGGGCACATCTAACGATATTCCCCGCCTGACATCCACCGACCTCAACCAGAATTACAACCGCGTGTCGAGTTTCTATGTCGAGGATGGCTCTTACTTCCGCTGCAAGATGATGCAGATCGGCTACACACTTCCCTCAAAACTGACCCGTGGCACCTCGCTCAGGGTGTATTTCTCGACCCAGAACCTGTTTACCATCACGAAGTACTCAGGTATGGACCCCGAACGCCCCCAGAACGACGGCGACGCCATCGCCACCGGCATAGACTGGACCTCTTATCCCAATCCCCGCACATTCCTGTTCGGTGTGGATTTCAAATTCTAAACCATTGTATTTAAGAAATGAAAAAGATATATGTTATCGCAATGGCGGTAATCGGGGTGATTTTCTCCTCTTGCAACGACTTCCTTGAAGAGAATGTCAGAGGACAGGAGAACCTTGACACCTACTTCCAGGGCCCCGAGGACGCGGAGTCGTTCATCATGGGCTGCTACGGATCAATCACCGAGTACACCTGGTGGAAAATCGAGCGCATGTGGATTCTCTCCGACATGTGTACCGATGACTACTGGATGGGCAACACCGGACAGGCCCAGGAGGAGTATATCTCCCTGGCCCATTACCAGGGTGTGGGCCAGTCAAACGGATCCATATCCGATTTCTGGCAATACCGTTACAAGGGCATTCTCAGATGCAACATCGCCCTCGACCGTCTGCCTGAAGTGGAGATGGACGAGACTTTGAAGTCTCGCCTCATAGCCGAGGCCAAATTCCTCAGGGGCTATTTCTATTTCGACCTCGTCAAGAATTTCGGCGGGGTGCCTCTGGTGACCGGCTTCCTGATGCCCCACGAGGTGGAAGGCATCACCCGTTCGAGCGTCGAGGAGTGTTACGCTTTCATAGAGAAGGATTTCAGCGAGGCCGCACCGTTCCTTCCCGACCGCGCGCGTCTCTCGGCCTCTGAGGCCGGACGAGCCACAAGCGGAGCCGCCCTTGGTTTCCTCGGCAAGGTGCAGGTCTACAACGGTGAGTTCGCGGCTGCTGCCAAGACTCTCGGCGACCTTGTGCTGACCAACCAGTATGACCTTGTCGACAATTTCGGCCAGATCTGGAATGTCGATTACAAAAACAACCGCGAGTCGCTCTTCGAGGTGCAGAACATCTATGACGAGACCTACAAGCTCGGCGGCAACATACCGATGATCAGCGGCAACCGCAATAGCGGCGACATGGATGGCTGGGGATGGGGAACACCTACCGCCAACCTTGAAGCGGCGTTCATCGAGGCGGGTGACTTCGAGCGCCTGCGCTGGACCATTGTCAAGAACGGCGCCAACGAAATCGCCGGAGAGGACAACTTCGCCGGAATCGTCGCCAAGCAGGGCAACCGCAACGGAAACGGCACTTACTACATCAACCCTGCCGACAACAAGTCACAGCGCATCAGCCGCAAATATTACCTGCCTTTCGACAAGCGTCCGGCCAAATTCGGCCAGGAGAGCATGTCGCCGATGAACTACATCATCCTCCGTTATGCCGACATCCTGCTCCTCTATGCCGAGGCTTGCAATGAGACCGGCCAGGACGGTCTTGCCCGCCAGGCTCTCAACAGGGTGCGCAAAAGGGTAGGGCTCTCTGACGTGACCTCGTCAGGCACCGAGCTGCGCGACGCAATCCGCCGTGAGCGCCGTCTTGAGCTGGCCACGGAGTCACAGCGTCTCTATGACATCCGCCGCTGGACCGATGACAACGGCAAGAAGATGGTCTGCAATCTGATGGGCCCCAACGGCACGTTCGTGCAGTGGAACACCGGCTCGCAGGCTGATCCCCTTGAGATGGCCAACCAGAACGAGGCTTCAGACAAGGGTATAACATTTGTCGAGGGGCGTGACCTGGTCTTCCCCATTCCTCTCTATGAAGTGACAATGTCGGAGGGCCGCATAGCCCAGAATCCCGGCTGGCAGTAACAAACCATTTTAACAGCTTTGAGAATGATGAAACCTCAGATATTTCCATTTATACTGGCCGGGGTGGCGATGATGTCGTCATGCAGCGATTACGCGTATGATCCCGGCGAACCGTCGCCGGCCCGCGACCCGATGGAGTCGGCTGTCGATAAGGCGGTGACCATCAACCCCGCCATGACCTACCAGACTATTCAGGGCATAGGCGCGAGCGACTGCTGGATGGGCAACTGGGTGGGCCGCGACTGGACCGGCGCGCGTGAGGGTATTGCCCGGCTTATGTTCTCCCGTCAGATTGTCGACGGGCAGCCCCAGGGCATAGGCATGTCGATGTGGCGTGTCAATGCCGGGGCCGGATCGGCCGAGCGTGGCGACAAGTCAGGTGTGCAGACCGTCCACCGCCGTGCCGAGAGCTTCCGTGGAGCCGACGGCGGATATGACTGGTCGAAATGCGCCGGACAGCAGTACTTCATGCGGCAGGCCCGCGAGATGGGCACCGAGAAGTTCGTGCTGTTCAGCAACAGTCCGCTGGTGGAGTACACCTACAACGGGCAGGCCCGCAACGACCGTGGCAACAAGTCAAACCTTATGCCATCATGTTATGGCAAATATGCCGATTATCTTGCCGACGTTACCCGTCATTTCACTGACGAGGGCTACAATATCACACATATCTCCCCGATCAATGAGCCAAACGTCAGCTGGAACGGCCATGACCAGGAAGGGTCGGCCTGGACCGTCGAGGAGGCCGCCCGTCTGACCCGAGAGCTTGACCGCGCCCTGGGCGAGCGTTCACTCTCCACCGGCAACCTGCTGGGCGAGGGTGACAGCTGGGACTGCTTCATCGGCGACAAATGGACTTCCGGCGGAGCCCCGTCACATTTCTGGACCCCGGGTGATGCCGCTTACATAGGCGACCTCGAGCATGTTGCTCCGTTGTATTGCTGTCACAGCTACTGGACCGACACGGCCTGGGACACCCAGCGCAATGTGCGCGGGCAGGTGGATGACATGGCCCGGCGATATGGCCTGGAGGTATGGCAGAGCGAATGGTGCATGCTGGGTGACGACATCCCCAAGGATGAGTTCCCCGGCCATGCGGCGGCTTCAGATATGGACCGTGCGTTACACATGACCAAGGTGATGCACAATGACTTCACTGTCGCCAATGTCAGCTCGTGGTGCTACTGGGTGGCCATGGATGCCCCTTATGAGCAGAACGGCAACCGTTGGCTGCTGATTTACCTCAACCTGGCCGGTGACAGCGTCTTTGATGGAGAGGGCACATACGCGGCCTCCTCAAATCTCTGGGCACTGGGGAATTTCAGCCTCTTTGTGCGTCCCGGATTCAAGCGCGTCGACCTCGCGACCAAGGAGAGCAAGAATTTCTTCGGCTCGGCTTACATCTCACCCGACGGACGTCGTCTGGTGGCGGTCTACACCAATATGGGCAACAAGCCGGTGAGACTTGCCGTGTCGGCTGAGGGGTGGGCTGACGCGTCGGTGAGCATGTTCACCACTTCCGCGTCAAAGAACCTCGCCGGTGTGGCTCTGGAGAAGGGAGCGCAAGTGGTGCTTGATCCCCAGAGTGTGACAACTGTCGTGTATGATCTCTAACATTATGTCGATGATGAAACATAATTTGAAATTAGATACCTGTCGCCTCGCAGCTGCCGTCGGCATGCTGCTGGGCCTGTCACAGGCCGGGAGCGCTCAGCTCTCGACGGGTGTGGCGGAAAACTTCAACAAGGGATGGGTCTTTTCCCTTGATTGTGACTCCGTCGCCCCGTCGGCTCCCGGCTTCGACGACTCGTCGTGGCGCAGCCTGTCTGTGCCCCATGACTGGAGCATCGAGAAGCTTCCCTCGCCGAGCCTCAACGCCTGCACCGGATTCTTCCCCGGAGGTCTGGGCTGGTATCGCAAGCATTTCACTGTCAACGATTCCCTGCCGGTACACTATGTCTACTTCGAGGGGGTCTACAACCGCAGCGAGGTGTATGTCAACGGCCAGTTGGTCGGGAAGCGTCCCAATGGATACATCTCATTCTATTATGACATTTCCCCTTATCTCAAGGAAGGGGAGAATCTGATTGCCGTCAAGGTCGACCACACCAGGGAGGCTGATTCCCGCTGGTATACGGGCTCGGGCATCTACCGTGATGTCTATCTCGTCCATTCGGCCGCCACCCATCTCGCCCCATGGGGGGTAGGGTGGACCGCTTCCACCATCACACCTAAGGCTGCCACAGTGGATGTCACATTCGAGACCCTCTCGCCCGACAGCAAGCCGGTCAAGGTGAAAGCCACTCTGACCGACTCCGAGGGACGAGTCGTGGCCCGTGGAAACGCCTCTTCAAAAGGTGGCGAGAAAGGAAGCCTGAAACTCAAGCTCGCGAATCCCCGTCTTTGGGACATTGATTCTCCGGAGCTGTACAAGCTTGATGTGGAGCTGCTGGCCGATGGAAAGAAAATCGACGCGACATCATGCAATGTGGGGCTGCGCACATTGAAGTTCGACCCCGACAAGGGTTTCTTCCTCAACGGGCGCAACACCAAGGTGAAAGGTGTCTGTCTCCACCATGACGCCGGTGTCCTTGGCTCGGTGGTACCCCGGGAGGTGTGGAAGCGCAAGCTGAAGAACCTCAAGGAAATCGGTGTCAACGCCATCCGTATGAGCCACAATCCCCAGGCTCCGGTGGTCTACGACCTTTGCGATGAGCTGGGCCTGTTGGTTATGGATGAGGCGAGCGACGAATGGGAATTTCCCAAACGCAAATGGGTGACCGGATGGAATGTCGGCACTCCGAAGTTCGAGGGAAGCTATGACTTCTTCAACGAATGGATAGAGCGGGATGTCGCCGACATGGTCAGACGCGACCGCAACCATCCAAGTGTGGCGTTCTGGAGCATCGGGAATGAGGTCGATTACCCCAATGATCCCTATTCCCACCCGATTCTCGACCACGCGGGAGGCATCAACCAGCCCAATTTCGGCGGTTACGACCCGACGGCTCCGTCGGCGATGCGTATCGGAGAGATTGCCGAGCGTCTTGCTCCGATAGTGCGGGCCATCGATTCAAGCCGTCCGGTGACAGGCGCGTTGGCCGGTGTGGTGATGTCAAACCAGACAGCCTATCCCGGCGCGGTGGACATCGTCGGCTATAACTACACCGAGGACCGTTATGACATTGACCATAAGACATATCCCGACCGTGTGATTTACGGCAGCGAGAACATCCACAGTTATTGGGCCTGGGAGGCTGTCAAGGACAATGACCATATTTTCGGACAGTTTCTGTGGACCGGCACCGATTATCTCGGTGAGTCAAACCCGTGGCCTTCACGAGGCCTTGGCACAGGTCTGCTTGATTTCGGAAGTTTCCTCAAGCCGCGTGGCAAATTCCGCGCGTCGCTCTGGAGCGACACTCCTGTGGCATATCTCGGCGCATATCCCATATCAGAGGGGAAAGATGCCGGATATTCGATAGACGCACCTGAAATCTGGGATTTCGAGGATGGCCGCCCTGTAAGGGTTGTGTGCTACACCAATTGCCCGTCGGCCCGGCTGCTGCTCAACGGTAAGCCCCTCGCGACAGCGACAGCCGCTGACATGAAAGAGGGAATGATGGCGTGGGATATCCCATTCTCGGCAGGCGAGCTAAAGGTGGAGGCCCTTGACGGCAATGGAGATGTCGCCGCCACAGATCGCCTGCTGACAACAGGCCGCCCCTACGCGTTGCGGGTGAGCGCCGACACAGACCGCCTTGATGAAAGCTGCCCCCTGGCCCATGTGACCGTGGAGGTGGTCGATGAGAATGGTGTGAGGATTCCGCTGGCCGACAACATGGTCAAGTGTGAGGTGGAGTCGGGTGTGCTGCTCGGACTCGAAGGAACCGGCAACACAGACATGAGCCATCCGCGAGCCACCGAGCGCCGGGCCGACAATGGCCGCGTGCTTGCTTATGTCGGCCGTGGCGAGTCTGACGCGCCGGTCAAAGTGAAATTCACCTCCCCTCTGCTCAAACCGGCCGTGATTGAGTTTGTCCCCGGTATGAGCGCGCAAGCCAAATGACAAGTCATATATTAATAACCAATCAATAGACATACCATATCGCGATGAAAAAAATACTGTTATTCACGGCTGGGGTGTTCGCGGCGCTTGTGATGCGTGCCGAAGTTGCCCAGACGTTATATCTGATCGGAGAACCCGCTGGGGGATGGGACACATCCAAGGGACTTGAAATGACCAAGACCGCCGACGGTGTCTTTGAAATCAACGTTGACCTCGGAGGAAAGAACAGTTTCGGCTTCGTCAAGAACATCGGCGGTGACTGGGACGCTTTCAACTCATGCCGTTACACTCCGGCGGCGGCCAGCACTGTGCCGCAGATGGGGGAGAACGAGATGTTCTACACCGGCGACACCACAGACTATTCCTGGGACCTCGATGCCGGAAAATATCATTTCAAGGTCGACACCAACACCATGAAATTCATCCTGAGCGAGTCAACAGGTGGCGGAGGCGACGACCCCACTCCTCCCGTGGTCAAGGATGACCTCTTCTTTGTCGGCGAGGTGAACGACTGGCAGTTCCTTGACGAGTACAAGATGAGCGTTGAGGGTGATATCTACACCTACACCACTGGTGTGATACGTGGCGGCATATCCTTCAAGCTCTCTGACAGGAACTGGAAGAACGCCTACACCACCCGCGACTACAACATGACCACCGGCAAGACCTATGATGTGGTCACCGGCGACGGACTTGACAATATGGCTTTCGCCTGTGACATCGAAGATGCCGAACTGGTCCTCGATGTCGAGAACAGGAAACTTTCAGTCCGTGGCACTGCCGGGGTCGACAATGTGTCGGCCGACTTCGATGATGCCCCGGCTGAGTACTTCTCCCTCTCCGGAGTGAAGACCGCCAATCCTGGCCCCGGCCTCTACATAGTCCGCCGTGGCGCGAATGTGACCAAGGAGTATATTCGCTGAACCTGCTTCGCCGGCCTGCGGACAGCATTCCCGCAGGCCGGTTTTATTTTGCCATACTAACCACACTAATCACACTATAATCAAACTTAACCTTACATGAAACAGAACTTCATAGTGCTGTTGTTGCTATTCACGTCCTTATGGCAGGTGAAAGCGGCCCGCACTTACGCCGGAGGAGATATTTCACTGTTGCCTCTGTATGAGCAGATACAGTCGAAATATTACGATTATGACGGCAACCCGATTGATGATGTCGTGAAATTTTATGCCGATGAGGGCATGAACCTTATGAGGGTGCGCCTCATGGTCAACCCAAGCGCCTTCCCCGGCTCCAATTCGTATGGCGGCAATCCACAGTGGCTGGGATATGATCCCAATTGCTGCCAGACTCTTGATTACATTCTGCCTATCTGCCGCCGCGTAAAGGAGGCCGGGATGGATCTGCTGCTTGATTTCCATTACACGGATTACTGGGCCGATCCCTATCACCAGTGGACCCCGGAAGACTGGAAATACCTTGATGACAATGGCCTGGCCAACAAATTGTATGAATACACACGCGAGTCTCTGATATGGCTTCGCGACCGCGGTGTGGTGCCCGACATGATTCAGACCGGAAATGAAATCAGTTTCGGTATGTTGTGGGGCCCTGCCGGCACGGCTGAGGGAGACCTCAAGAAAGCTACCGGTGAGAATGACCGCAGCTGTTGGGAACGGCTGACCAAGATGCTCAAGGAGGCCGGACGGGCCTGCCGCGAAATCTGTCCCCAGGCCCAGATTGTGTTGCATACCGAGCAGATTACCAACCACTGGAATCTCTGGAACTTCTACCGTTGGATGGGTGAGTTCGGAGTAGACTACGACATAATCGGTCTGAGCTATTACCCCTATTGGCATGTCGATGTCGACAAGGCCGAGGAGGAGATAGCCGACCTTGAGATATGTTTCCCTGACAAGAAGATATGGATAGTGGAGTTCAATTGGCCGTATGGCTGGGAGGCAGACGGCCAAAACGCGCTGTATGAGAAATATCCCCACACTCCTGACGGCCAAGTGAAAATCACGCAGGCTGTGATTGACATGCTCAACCGCCATGGCAACGCTAACGGGCTTATCTGGTGGTGGCCCGAATTCAACAAAAAGGATTATGTGAAATATGACGGCGAGACGTGGGACGGCTGGTACAGCTCTCCGCTTTTCGACTCGAATGACGGTCGCGCCCTCCCCGCCACACGGACTCTGGCCGCATATGCCCAGCCTGAGACGGTTTATTTCACCAATGTCCCCGCGAGCTGGACATCAGTGGGGCTTTACGCCTGGACCGATGGTGACAACGTTAATGAAGGTGGATGGCCCGGCAACGAGGTTGTACTGACCGACATGACTTACAAAGGTAAACCTGTATGGAAATACACATTCTCAGGCCATGCCCACAAATACATCATTCTCAACAACCGCCATCTCGACGGCAATGGCAACTGGGTGTCGACCGACCAGACGCTGAACCTTGATTTCGAGGATGGCGCGATATACTGGCTCAGCGACTGGCGCGTGTCTGACGGAGGTCAATGGAAATATGAGGCATGGAAACAGGATGCCGGCGCGTCGACCGATGCCCCCTGTGTTTATCTGACCAATATACCCGAGGGCTGGGACAATGTCTGCCTCAGCGCGTGGGCCAATATTGGAGGCTCTGATGTCAATGAGGTGGATGGCGTGCCCCTTGAACTTACCGATCTCAAATACAATGGTAAGTCGGTGTATAAGTACACTTTCTATGGCGACCGTCACGATTATCTGCTTTTCCACAACCGTCCCGGTGGCAACTGGGATTCCAACGCGCAGGCTATGGCCAGGCCGTTTGTGAATGGCGCGCTGTATATCCTCTCCGACACGAAGAATGGCGAGAGCGGCTATAAATATTCCGCCCCTTACATCCTTTCGCCCGGATTCGACGGCGCGTCGCAGGGCGCTGATTACCTTTATCTGTTTGGCAACATAAAGGGCAATGAAGACTGGAATGGCGGACGCGATGCGCTGAAGGCTGTCCGCAACAGCCAGGGGGCATATGTGTTCAGGCTCTCCAGCGAGTCTGAGTGCTGGTTCAGAATCCGCACAGAGTGGAACGAGTATGGTCCAAAAGACAATATCGACCGGGATGTGTATATGTATGACAACGAGTTGGCCACACAGGCTGATGGCACTGCCGCTTTCCATATCCCGGCTGGCTCATACACCATCACTGCTGAATGGCGCGACAATGGGTATATGCTCAGCATCGGGGAACTGAAGACCCCCGTAGCCTATCCCGACCTGTATATCATGTCGGATGTGCAGGGCTGGAACGCCTCTGCTGACCGTTGCCTCGAACACAAGGGCAACGGGGTCTATGTCTATACCTTCGCCCATGGAATCCCCCAAGGGAGCTATTTCAAGGTTTCAACCGCCGACTGGAACCTCTCATTCTCGGCCAACAGGGGGATTCTCCCCAACCACACATACATGTGTGACGAGAACAACCGCTCAGGCAGCAACATGAGCATCCCCGAGGATATCCCCGCTCCGGCTGAGGTCATCTTTGACTACAACAACAATAGTTTCCGCATCAACGCTCCAAACTACACCAGCGTCACCGACCGCAGCAACCGACTGTATATCCATTTCGGGCAGAACCGCAGGTATGGCGGAAACCAGGATGTCACTCCGCGTGTGAGGCTGTATGACACCACATGCTTCCTCAACCCCTCCGACGATGAGTTGAGAGGCGCCGAGACCTTCGAACTGAAACGGGTTGACCCCTCTGATCTTACATATGACCTCTGGTATTATGAATTGACTGATGACCAGATGAACTGGGCCGAGGATGCGACATTCTTCTTCGAGAAGCCTGACGGCTCGCTTGAGAAATACACTTGCGGACGTCATGTCAACGGAGATGACTTCAACTGGGATTTCCAGAACTGGCGCAAGTATATCTATTACACCGATGTGGCCGACAATTACAATGCCAAGGCCGCCCAGTCATATATCACATGGGAGGAACTTTCTCCTGTGCGCGACAATGACAAGACCGACCTCTACATTGTCGGCGAGGGGCTGCAGCGCCTGGCTCCGGTCACTCCTGGCACTACCGGTTGGGACCGTATCGTGGATGAGACGATATTCTCCTCTCCGGCCACAATGAATGTGTTCTATGTCGAGGACCTTACCGCCCATGAGCTTACAAAGAGCTATGTCCTTGATTCAGACGAGGTAAACGAGGGTGCTAAGTTCAAGATGTCATGGCTTTATCCTTGGAAACGCTGGATTGACTCCGGAAAGTCGGGAGGTGACATCCGCCAGCAGCGCGCATGGGCCACTTTCAACCTCGGTATCGTCGGATTCAGCCTCATGCGTGCCACCGAGAAGGATATCGAATTGAAATATGGTGTCACCAAGACCAACCGTGAGGTGTATTTCAAATCTTCCGAGACATTCCCCTGCAACAACTTCAACCAGTATGACTGGTTTGTGGAAAAGAAGTTCCTCGGCGACGTGAAGTTTACTCTCGTGGTCGATCTCGACAAGGAATGCTACTCTGCCACATTGCTCCCGTTCGTGCCGCATCCCAACGCCAAAACCACTGATGTCTCCTTGTCGACAGGCTTCTTTGATTCATACGAGGCGGCCACCGGGATATTGGGGGCGACAACTCCCGAATTCAAGGGGACTGAGGTCAACGGGCCGGTCAAGTATATGAAATACAATATGGCCACAGCGTCTGTCGATGTTCAGGCCCCCAACAGCTCCACCATACAGCAGTCGGGCTACTCGGTTGGCTACGAGCTGTACTGGAACCGCGAGATGAGCACTGTCTATTCCGGGAATCCCGGGATGATTTCCCTGTCGGGAATCCCGGTAAAGGATGACGGACATCTCGGCGTGCGCGCCAAATACACTGACAATGAGACCGGATTCACCTTCCACTCGAAATACTCCGAAGATGATGTCAAGGTCAACCTCCAGGTGGGAGTGCCTGAAATCAAAGAACCGGTCTCCAAATTCTACACCAATGGCAAGGAATATGACAGCAACTTCACATTCGGTGCGTATATGAACGTCCCGGTGGAGAATGCGACCACGCTCAACTGGTATGCCGATTTCGAGGTCACCCCGAGAGACTGGACCGATTACAACGGCCTGTCGAAAGGGGGAGAGCTCATCCACAGTTCCCATCGAGTGTTCTCCGATCTTGACGGCTATGCATTCCAGGCACTTGATGGTTGGAATATGTGGAATGAAGGCGATGTGTTTGGTGAAAGCCACGACTGGTCGCATATGCTCAGTGTGCCAGGCACATACTGGCCCATATATCTCCCCGAGGTAAAATATTTTGAATACAAGGACGGTTACACCGATGCGGAGACGACTACCATATTGGATATGGGTGTGGACGCGATATATCCATTCATTGTCGACCGTAATCCTGTGCCCGTAGTCTCCGGACGGGATATGGCACCTCTCTCCGCGCAGCAGAAAGCCGGAGATTACAGTCTCGAATTTGTGCGTTCATCAGCCTCCAGGTCCATCACTCTTGACCGTCAGGTGATTTCGGGCATAGAGGGTGTCGGGGCGGAGGCTTCCACCCAAGAAGTCCGCTACTTCAACCTCCAGGGCATCGAGATGCGCGGCGAGCTGACCCCGGGTGTCTATATCAGGCAACAGGGGACGTCGGCCACGAAGGTGGTTGTCAGATGACTGCATTACCAATAGGAAATCCTGTATAAATCACACAAATCCTTAAACAAGACGGGAGGCATCGCCTGGTTGCGGTGCCTCCCGTTTATTTCATTGTCTGAGAGCGATGTGCTCCTCTGTGGCAGGGTGATTACTGGCCGAGTGCGTTCTTGACATTGTCAGCGGCAGACTGGGCCGCGTCGGCGGTCTTCTGCTTCGCAGTCTCGGCGGCAGCTGCGGCCTTGTCCTTCACCTCGTCGGCAGCAGCCGCAGCTTTCTCCTTGCCATTCTCGACAGCAGCCTTGGCTGCGTCGGTGGCCTTGTCCTTCAGGGAGTCGGCTTTCTCGGCTACCGTGCTGACAGTGCTGTCGGCCTTGGCCTCAAGCTGGTCGAATATGTTGACAGCGGTGGGATCTTTGGTCTGCACTACCGGGGCTACCTCGTTGAGGTAGGCCTGGGCGGCGGTGTCGTTGCCCTCCTTCACCAGTTTGGCAGCATAGTCTTTTGCCTGCTGCACATAAATCTTGAGGCTGTCGGGATCTGAGCAATTCTCGATTTTAGCCTTGATTGCTGCGCCCTCATCCGTGGCTTCTTTTTCAGTAGTCTTGGAGGAGCAAGATGTCATGAGGACCGCGGCAACCGCCAATGACGAAAAGAATAACTTTTTCATAAAATAGTGGAAATTACGTTCAGAAATCATAACGCCCACCTGTTTGAAAAAGTTCATCTTCCCGGCATCAACCGCATTTTGAGGTCCCGCAGGATGTGCAGATGAGACACCCTTCCTGGTAGATGAGCGACTCCTGTCCGCAGTTGGGGCAGCGCTGGCCCGAGGCCTGGGTGCCGTTGGGCAGGTATTTCTTCAGCGCGCGCTCGACCCCCATCTTCCATGTGTTGATGCTCTGGGAGTCAAGTTCCAGTCCGGAGACGAGTTTCAGCACCTGGTCGATGGGCATGCCGTAGCGCAACACCCCGGAGATGAGCTTGGCGTAGTTCCAGTATTCGGGATTGAACTTGTCTGAAAGCCCCTCGATTGTGGTCTTGTAGCCGCGCTTGTTTACAAACTGGAAGTCGTACCGCTTGGTGCCGTCAGGGTTCATGGCCTTGATGATTTTGCCATGGTTGACGGATTTCGGGCAGAAGATGCCATCCTCGTCATCGGCCAGACCGGTGAAAATCTCATATGGACGGCCGTTCATCAGTCCGACGAAAGCGATCCATTTCTCCTTGTTGTTCTGGAAACGTACCACATCGGCTTCAAGCTCGTTGGGACGCTTTATGACATGGGGGTGAATCTCGCCGGGAGTCTGCTGTGGCTCGGTTTTTTTCTTTTTCTCGATTGAGAGCAGCACACCGGAGCGGGAGCCGTCGCGGTAGACGGTGCATCCCTTGCATCCCGACCGCCACGCCTCGACATACAGACGGTTGACAAGTTCCTCAGATACATCCGACGGCAGGTTGATGGTGACCGAGATGGAGTGGTCGACCCATTTCTGGACGCGGCCCTGCATCTTGACCTTCTCGAGCCAGTCGATGTCGTTGGATGTCGCCCCGGCGTATGGCGAGCGGGCCACCAGCTCGTCAAGTTCCTCCTGGGTGTAATCGTGGCGTTGCTCGATGCCGTTTATCCTCATCCAGTCGAGGAATTTGGGATGATACACGATGTATTCCTCGAAAGCATCTCCGTTCTCGTCGACAAAGTCGATGCGCACGTCGGTGTCTGACGGGTTGACCTTGCGGCGGCGTTTGTAGACGGGGAGGAAGACAGGCTCGATGCCCGAAGTGGTGCGTGTCATCAGGCTCGTGGTGCCGGTGGGGGCAATGGTGAGGCAGGCGATGTTGCGTCGTCCTGATTTCTGCATGCGCTCCCAAAGCGAGGGTTGCGCCTCTTTCAGACGCAGGAGGAAGGGGTTGTCTTTCTCGCGGGATGCGTCGAAAATCTCAAACGCTCCGCGCTCCTCGGCCATTGTCACCGAAGAGCCGTAGGCCGCCAGGGCGAGCTGCTTGTGCACCTCCTCCGAGAACGCCGTCGCCTCGGGTGTGCCGTAACGCAGGCCCATTGCTGCAATCATGTCCCCCTCGGCGGTTGTGCCCACGCCGGTGCGTCGTCCCATGAGGGTCTTGCGTTTTATCTTTTCCCACAGATGGCGTTCAGGGCCGCGCACCTCAAGGGTCTCGGGGTCGGAGTCGATTTTTTCGAGAATCCGGTCGATTTTCTCCATCTCGAGGTCGATGATGTCATCCATGATGCGCTGTGCCTTGGCCACATGCTCCCCGAACAGGCCGAAATCAAATTTAGCCTCCGGGGTGAAGGGGTTCTTCACATATGAGTAGAGGTTGATGGCCAGCAGGCGACAGGAATCGTAAGGGCAGAGGGGAATCTCGCCACAGGGATTGGTGGAGATGGTGCGGAAGCCGAGGTCGGCGTAGCAGTCGGGCACTGACTCGCGGGAGATGGTGTCCCAGAACAGCACCCCGGGCTCGGCCGACTTCCAGGCGTTGTGGATTATCTTTCCCCAGAAAGCCTTCGCGTCGATTTCCTTGACAATATCAGGCTCGGCGGCGTCGACCGGGAATTGCTGGCGGTAGGGCTTTCCCTCAGTGGCGGCCTCCATGAAAGCGTCGTCGATTCTCACCGAGACGTTGGCGCCGGTGACCTTGCCTTCGGTCATCTTCGCGTCAACGAAAGCCTCCGAGTCGGGATGTTTCACCGATACGGTGAGCATCAGCGCTCCGCGACGTCCATCCTGGGCCACCTCGCGGGTGGAGTTGGAGTAACGTTCCATAAAAGGCACCAGGCCGGTCGATGTCAGCGCCGAGTTCTTTACAGGAGTGCCCTTGGGGCGTATATGGCTCAGGTCGTGGCCGACACCGCCACGGCGTTTCATCAACTGCACCTGCTCTTCGTCGATGCGGATGATGCCCCCGTATGAGTCGGGGGTGCCGTCAAGCCCGATCACGAAGCAGTTTGACAGCGAGCTGACCTGGAAATCGTTGCCGATGCCGGTCATGGGGCTGCCCTGAGGCACGATGTAGCGGAAATCTTTCAGATATGAGAAGATTTCGTCGTGGCTCATTGGGTTGGGATATTTCTGTTCGACACGCGCGAGCTCCGAGGCTATGCGGTGGTGCATGTCGTCGGGGGTCTGCTCGTAGATGTTGCCAAAGGAGTCTTTGAGGGCGTACTTGCTGACCCAGACACGGGCCGCCAGTTCGTCGCCATTGAAATATTTCAATGACGCGTCGTAAGCTTCATCGTAGCTGTAAATAGGTTTTTCCACAATCAACAGAGAGGGTTTATCCGGTTATAGATGGGTTTTGTGTAATCTTGTGTCAAATCAATGCAAACTTCGGAAAATTTACGGAATCCGCCAAATCCGTCGGGTTAAATCGGCCTGAGTGTTGATAAGTTTTTTGGGGGACAAAAGTCACCCCGCCTGCGTGGCGCAGACGGGGTGAGATATGACTATCAGGAGGTTTGGCCCGGGTCAATCAGTGGTGGTTTTGGAGGCTTTCCAATCGTCGGCGAACTGGTTGAGAATCTGGCGTATGTTGGTGCCGAGGCGTACATAGTCGTCCTCGTTGAGGTTGGCGAGCGAAACCCTTATGCTCCAGGCCGGCCCGTCGAATCCGTCGCCGTTGAGCACCACGCAGCCTGTCTCAGACGCCAGTCGGAAGACGAATGCCAGCGGGCTGTAGGTCTTCTCCATGTAGCGGGCGAACTCCTCTCCGTGGAGCCTGCGCGCCCATACCATCATGTCTATCTCCGAGTAGTAGTCGGCCCTGAGCGGGTCGGCGGGCATCTGGAATCCGAAGCTCTTCCACAAAGCCTCGTAGCGGTCGTGGATGAGCTTGATCATCCGGCGGTGGTATGTGCCGTCGCTGTCGATGAGCGCCCCGAGCGCGAACAGCGACATCTGTATCTGTTGCGGGGTCGACAGTCCGGCGGTATGGTTGAGGGCGATGAGCCTGCTCTCGGCCACCATGCGGTCTATGAATTTCAGGGAGTCGACATCGATGGTCAGCGACTGGTATCTCTTGGCGAGGGCAGCCTTCTTGTCGGCGGGGAGGCGGGATATCAGTCTGTCGAAGATGTTGTCGCGGCTAACGGCGGTCAGGGCGATGCGCCATCCTGTGGCCCCGAAATATTTCGAGAATGAGTAACACGACATCGCGTTGAATGGCAGTTCGGCGATCAGGCTGCGGTAGCCGTCGACGAATGTGCCATAAACATCGTCGGTTAGAATCATCAGGTCGGGATTGGCCTTCACCACCTCTTTCAGCGCCTCCACCGTCTGGCTGTCGATGGCGTAGCTGGGCGGGTTGGAGGGGTTGGTGACGAAAAGCATCTTGTATCTCGGATCTTTGAGCTTCATGATGTCGTCGGGGTTGTATTGCCAGGTGTGCATGCCGTCGGGTGTCATGCCGTCGGCTTTGACATTTAACATCGTGTAGTCGAATTCCTCAAGCTCGGGGATTTCGAGATATGGGGTGAACACCGGCACCATTATGGCTATCGAGTCTCCTTTGTCGAGCAGGAAGTTGCGCTTCAACACATCGAAGCAGTAACACATTCCGGCGGTTGAGCCTTCGACGGCAAAAAGGTCGAAGGTGGTGTCGGCAGGCTGGTTGCCGGCGCAGATGGCCCAGTCGAGATAGCGGCGGCAGATGGTCTCGGTGTATTGCAGGATGCGCGGCGGGGTGGGGTACTCGTGGCCGACGATGCCTCCGGCCCATTCCTCGACAAGTCCGTCGGAGTCGGCCGACAGCTCCATCAGGCAATATTCATAGGCTTTGGCGAGGAAGCTGACACCGGGCAGGGTGGAGTTGTCGCGCAGCCATGTCTGGAATCTTACCGAGATTCCCTCTTTCTGCGGCACTCCGGCTATCCCTTCGGCCATGGCGAAATCGCGGCGGCATTCGGTCATCGCAAATTGGCCAAGCGCGAAAAAAGCGTCGCGCGCCTGGTCGGCGACCCAGTTGGGGTTGCCTCGGCCTGCGTTGAGCATCGTGTTGGCAGATTTTTTCACCTTCTCGTTGGCCATGGCTATTATGTGGCCTTTCAGCTCGAATGGGGAAAGTTTTGACAGTTCCTGGTCTAAAGGGGAGTTGATTAGGTTGTCCATATTGTATATAGTGTGAGGTTGTTACTTGTTACAACTTCAAAACAACAGATTGCCAATATTGGTTCTGCCTTCATCATCCTGGCGCGTTCATGAGTAGGGGTGAAAAATCTCTCCCCTGACGGCAGCTGTGTGATGAGGTTTGGAAAATATGAACTAACTTTGCAGGCAAGTAATACTTGCAACCCAACTATCCATTTTTACTGAAATGAGAGACTATTGGACCGGGCGCCGCACCATCAGGCGCTATTCCGACCGGGCAGTGCCCGACGAACTGCTGTCAGAGCTGCTGGGCAAGGCGGCCCACGCTCCGACCACCGGCAATATGCAGCTTTATTCGGCTGTTGTGACGCGCGACGAGGAGGGGAAACGCCGCCTTGCCCCGGCGCATTTCAACCAGCCTCAGGTTGTCGGCGCTCAGGCTGTGATTACGGTGTGCGCTGATTTCCATCGGTTTTCGCGGTGGTGTGAGGAACGTGACGCCGAGCCGTGTTATGACAATCTGCAATCCTTTATGGCTGCGATGATTGACGCGATTGCCTTCGCGCAACAGTTTAACACTTTGGCAGAGCAGGCCGGGCTCGGTGTGTGTTGGCTCGGCACCACAACTTACAACGCGCGCGAGATAGCTGACGCGCTTGAGCTTCCCCGCCTTGTAGTGCCGGTGATCACGCTGACAGTGGGCTATCCCGGTGAAGAGGGGGTGGATGTCGGCCGTCTGCCTGTCGAGGCGATAATTCATGAAGGCAAGTATCACCCTTATACTGCCGAAGGCATTGATGCGCTCTACGGCGAGAAGGAATCGCGCGATGATTCCAGGAGGTTTGTCGAGGAGAACGGCAAACAGACGCTCGCGCAGGTTTTCACCGACATCCGTTATCCCCGGGCCAACAACGAGCTTTTCTCTGGGAAGTTCCTTGAGTTTCTCGCCGAGTCGGGCTTCCTGAAGGGGTGATGGCTGATTGTTGTCTCGCAACCCCATAAACCGAAGGCGGCGCGAATCTGATTCGCGCCGCCTTCGGTTTATGGTATGCCTGCCGTTGGTGTCAGGCAAGTATGGCTTTTTCTATAGAGGCCACATCTTCCTGGAGCTGCTTCTCGTAGGGGAGACGCTCCTCGATGTTCTTGCAGCCGTGAATCACTGTCGCATAGTTGCGCGACAGGCGTGCGCCGATTGCGGTAAGCGACATCTTGGCATATTTCTTGGCCATGTACATCACCATCTGGCGCGCGTCAGACACCTCGCGCTTGCGGGTCTTGGCAAACAGCAGGTCTGAGTCGATTTTGTAGTGGCTGGCCACACCCTGGGCTATCATCTCGAAATTGATTGATGCCTTTTTGTGGAGCTTGACCACATTGTTCATCACATGGCGCGCGAGGTCGACGGTCACCTCCCGGTTTAGCACTGTGGCGTGGGCGAGCAGCGAGACGACGATGCCCTCAAGCTCGCGCACGGAGTTGGTGACATTCTCGGCGATGAAATCCATCACTTCCGGAGCCAGCGAGAGGCCGTCTTGCTCAGATTTGAGTTGAAGCACCATGCGGCGCAGGGCCAGGTCGGGCTTCTCAAGCTCGACGGTCATACCCCATTTGAAACGGGAAATCAGTCGGGCAGTCATCCCTTTCAGCTGTGTGGGGCAGCAGTCGCTCGACAGGATTATCTGTTTCTGGTTCTGATGGAGATGGTTGAAGATATGGAAGAATGTGTTCTGGGTCTTGTCTTTGTCAACCAGATCCTGTATGTCATCGATGATGAGGGTGTCGATGCTCTGGTAGAAGTTGATGAACTCATTGACCTTTCCGTTGCGGGCGGCCACGGTGAACTGGCTCTCAAACAATCGGGCGCTCACATACAATATGCGGGCAAGAGGATTATGCTCCTTTATCTTGATGCCGATGGCCTGTATGAGGTGGGTCTTGCCGACACCTGTCGGGCCGAATACAAAAAGCGGGTTGAAGGTCTTGAGCTTTGGGTCGTTGGCTATGGCCTCGCCAATCGCGCGGGCGATTTTGTTGGAGGTGGAGCTGCAATAGTTCTCGAAAGTGTAGCGCGGATTGAGCTGTGAATCGAAAGTAGCGGCTACCGGAGTCTGGAAAAGACCGTGTCCCTGGCGGCTGAGAACCGGAGACGACGAGAGTCCACCCTCGGTGATTGCTGTCTCGGGGTGGTTGCTGATCTGGTTGAATTTGTAAAAGAGTTTCACCCCTTCGCCATAGACGCGGCGGAGGGTGGGGCCGAGCAATGAGAGGTAGTTGTTCTCGATGTACTCGGAACAGAAAGGTGACGGAACGGCAAGCGTCAGCTTTCCGTCCTCAAAGCCCAGCGAGGCAATCGGCTCGAACCAGGCGCGGAACTGCTCTTCCGGAAGGTTGTCACGTAAAATGGTGCGACATTCCTCCCAGAGCTGTTGGTGGGATTTCTGCATAGTTTGAAACTCAGTCTGAAATTGTCTTTTCCACTACAAAATTCGGATTAAATTTTCAAAAAAACAAACCCCTTTTCTCTTGGAAATTTCAGAGGGATTTAAAGGCGACTGTTTTTCAGCATTTTATCTATGTGCATAAACCGACGCTTTAAATATTTGTCGCAAAAGGGTTGTAGTCAGGCAGATGTCTGTTTTGATGAGTTTGGGAGATTTGGCCGGGTGTTATCTAACTACCACGAAACTATGTTTTTAATGCAAAACTGCAAATAAAATAGCAGACGACGTTATTCGGAATCATTCCTGATAACGTCGTCTGGCCTTTTGCTGCCGGCGGATGATGCCGCAGCTCCCCTTATTCGGAGGCTGCCGCGTCGCGCAGGTCAATCTTTGTCAGTTTGAAAAGGGGAGTGCCCTGGGTGTCGTAGAGGGTTACGCTGTCAGTGCCGTCGGGCCGTGCGGTCTCCACTGATTCCAGCGCGAGCAGGAACTCAGTCTCCCGTGAGTCAGGGGGGCAGGCCATGCGCGTGGTGGCAAGTTTCAGTATCTGCAACGAGGTGGTCTTGTCAGGGTCGATGAACAGCTCTCCGTTGAAGATGTTGCATCCGGTGGTGCCATGGATTTTCAGGTCGGTGGTGTCGAAAGTCATCGTGGCCTCATCTTCCTGGACCAGGGGGGTGCCGTTTAGTTCGGTGACTTTCCAGGCACCGTTGAGGAAGTCCATGTTGTGCCTGCGCAACACGAGGATTGTGCGGCCTGTCGAATCTTTGAGGTCGAGCATTATTTCATGCTTGTCCTGGCGCGCGGCATATGAGGTGACATCGTCGAGGGCCAGGTTGATGAGGTACTGGTATTGGTCGTCCTGACACATCTTCATTGTCGATATCATGTTTGAGAATTTAAGGGCATGGCCTGTGCCTACGGCGAGGTCGCCGTTTATGTAGTTGCAGCCGTTGTTGCCGTAAAAACGTTTTGCCGCAAGGTCGAATGTCACATATGGGCGTTCCTCGCCGGAGACAGCGTTGCCCCTCACAGACTGGATAGTCCATTCGCCGTTGAGCGAGAAATCTTCGATTGCGGTGGCGTTCAGCAGGTCTTTGGAGCCTTCCTCGGATGTGGCGTCGTGCTTATGGGCGTTGTCATTGCAGATGACTGTGGTGTCTACGGCCTCCCTGTCAGGGGTGAGCTGCGGGTCTTTTTTCTTTTTTGATTTCTTGTTCTTTGACTGGCTGTTCTTTCCGTCGTTTTTCGGTGGGGCGAGTTTCTTGTCGTTCTTTTTGTCTGTTGTCAATCCGGAAGATTGCGTGGCGTCCTTTTGACCACTGACAACCACCTGGCGACCGTCGGCGAGGGTCACAACCCTGCCTTCTGTGCCTGAAACCCCTGACTTCTGGAGCGAGCCGCAGCCGGTTAGCGCCACCGTGCATAGTGCTGAAAGTGTTGCAAGCTTTAGGGAATGTTGGATTTTCATAAATGAAGTCTTTATAGAATCTGTTTTTTATGTTTCAAATAGTAGGACGGGCTGTGGCGGGGAGAGGGCGGATAAAGTTGCCCGTGGTTATACCATCCTACAAAACTAACAATTTTTTCTAAATTTTGACATCTGTGGTATTGATATTTTTGCTATATTTGCAAAAAATTAGGGACGACAACCTTCCCGGTATCTCTTTCTCCAGGCAAACCTATTTAATAACATGAACAAATTCCCGTCAAGGATCTTATCCTCTGCAAGGGTCTTCCTTGCTTCTCTCGCTGTGTGTGGCGCAGCCATTGTCCCGGTTCAAATGGAGGCTGTCGCCCCGTCTGTGCTTGCGGAGTTCCCCTCCGATTCAGTGGTCAATTACCACGGTTTTCCACTGGGGGCCGATGTCGGCTGGCTCACCGAGCTTGAGGCAGGTGGGGAGAAATTCTTTGATTCTGAGGGTAACCAGACAGACTGCATGCGGTTGCTGAAGGATGAGTGTGGTGTCAACGCCATACGCCTGCGTGTGTGGGTGAATCCCGAGGGGGGATGGAACGGCAAGGAGGATGTCTTGCTCAAGTCCAGACGCGCCCAGCAGCTCAACCTCCCCTTGATGATTGACTTCCATTTCTCCGACTCATGGGCGGACCCCAGCCAGCAGCGGATGCCGGCTGCATGGAAAGAGTACTCGTTGCCGCAGCTTACGGAAGCGGTGGCTGCCCATGTCACGGATGTGCTTTCTGCCCTCAAGGAGGCTGGCATTGATGTGAAGTGGGTGCAGGTGGGCAACGAGGTGCCAAATGGCATGATGCTTCCCGCCGGAGCGGTCAAAGACCAGGACGCCCATCATTTCCCCGAACTTTTCGAGGCCGGATACAAAGCCTCAAAGGCAGTCTATCCCGACACCCCGGTGATATTGCATATCGACCGGGGCAACAACGAGGAGCTTTACACCTGGTTCTTCGACCTTATGGAGAAAAACAATGTCAACTATGACATGATGGGCATGTCGTTCTACCCCTGGCCGTATGACAAATGGGAAGAGCAGACAGACGAGCTTATCGCCAATATCAAGCGTGTGAAGGAGCGCTATGGCAAGCCGGTCATGATATGCGAGATTGGTCTCCATTATGATATGGACCGCGAATGCGCCGAGATGCTGACCCGCCTGCTTGACGAGTACAAAGCCAACAAGTCATTCGAGGGCATTTTCTACTGGGAACCCGAAGCCCCTGCGGGCTACAATGGCGGCTACGACAAGAGCTGCTTCAAAGATGGACGTCCCACAAAGGCCCTTTCACCATTCAAGAACTTCAAACCAAATAACTGATTACCTTAATAAAAATCATGCAAACAAAAATCAACTCCATTTTCAAGGAGAAATTCGGCAAAGAGGGTGTCGTCTACGCCTCTGCCGGCCGTATCAACCTCATAGGCGAGCATACCGATTACAACGGCGGATTCGTTTTCCCCGGAGCCATCGACAAGATGATCATGGCAGAGATCGCCCCCAACGCCACCGACATGGTGCGCGTGTTCTCAATCGACATCAACGAGTACGCCGAGTTCGGCCTCAAAGAGGAGGACGCGCCGACCCAGCAGTGGGCCCGCTACATTTTCGGCATCTGCCGCGAAATCATCAAGCGTGGCGGCAAGGTTGAAGGCTTCGACGCGGTTTTCGCCGGCAATGTGCCTCTCGGCGCAGGCCTCAGCTCCTCGGCCGCCCTTGAGAGCTGCTTCGCATTCGCCCTCAATGACCTTTTCAACGGCAACACGATTGACAAATTCGAGCTTGCCCGCATCGGACAGTCTACCGAACACAACTATTGCGGCGTGAACTGCGGCATTATGGACCAGTTCGCGTCTGTCTTCGGAAAAAAAGACAACCTCATGCGTCTCGACTGCCGTTCGATGGAATTTGAATATTTCCCCTTCAAGGCCGACGGATACAAGCTCGTCCTGCTCGACTCCAAGGTCAAGCATGCCCTTGTCGACTCCCCCTACAACAAACGCCGCCAGAGCTGCGAGCGTGTGGCAAAGACCCTCGGTGTGGAGACTCTCCGCGACGCGACTATGGAGATGCTCAACGGGGTGCGAAGCGACATCACCGCTGAAGACTACTTCCGCGCGAAATTCGTCATCGAGGAGAAAGACCGCGTGCTTGCCGTCTGCGACGCGCTTGTGAAGGGCGACTTCGAGACTGTAGGTGCCAAGATGTATGAGACCCACGACGGCCTGTCGAAAGATTACGAGGTGAGCTGTGTGGAGCTTGACTATCTCAATGACATCGCCCGCGAGTGCGGCGTGACCGGCTCGCGCATCATGGGCGGCGGCTTCGGCGGTTGCACCATCAACCTGGTGAAAGATGAACTCTATGACAACTTCATCGTCACTGCCAAAGAGAAATTCAAGGCCCAGTATGGCCATGAGCCGGTGGTGATACCTGTAATAATCTCTGACGGCGCCCACAAGGTGTCAGAGTAAAGCGCCTGCCTCACATGCTCCTTCTCTTTCTCGATTCTCCAGACTGACTTGTACAACTACAGTAAATGATAATAGCATAAATGAAACCTACACTCTTTGTTCTCGCTGCCGGAATGGGCAGCCGTTACGGCGGCCTCAAGCAGCTCGATCCTCTCGGCCCCAATGGTGAAACGATCATGGACTACTCCATCTACGATGCGTTGCAGGCCGGATTCGGCAAGGTTGTTTTCGTGATTCGCAAGGATTTCGAGAATGACTTCCGCGAGAAGATTCTGTCAAAATATGAGGGACATGTCCCCGTGGAGGTTGTCTTCCAGTCGACCGACAAGCTCCCCGAGGGTTTCACTTGCCCCGAAGACCGCACAAAACCCTGGGGAACCAACCACGCTGTGCTGATGGGCAAGGAGGTGATCAATGAGCCCTTCGCAGTCATCAATGCCGACGATTTCTACGGTCGCGACGCTTTCAAGGTGATTGCCGATGAGCTCAACCGTCCCCGCGACCGCAAGGGCGACTACTGCATGGTCGGTTTCCGTGTTGGCAACACGATGACCGAGAATGGCTCGGTAGCCCGTGGTGTGTGTTCGACAGCCGACGGCAACCTGACTGGTGTGGTGGAGCGCACAGCGATTTCTTACGCTCCCGATGGCCGCATCGTGTTCACCGATGAGAATGGTGTGGAGCAGACCCTCGACCCGATGACTCCCGTGTCGATGAACCTCTGGGGATTCACTCCCGATTATTTCGAGTTCTCTGACCGTGAGTTCCGCAAGTTCCTTGAGAAGGACATCAACACCCCCAAGGCTGAATTTTTCATCCCCCTCTGTATCGACACCCTCATCAAGAACGGCGAAGCCACAATCAAGGTGCTTGACACCGATTCCCGCTGGTTTGGTGTGACCTACGCCGCCGACCGTCCCGGTGTGGTGGAGAAGTTTGCCGAGCTCCACAAAAACGGCACTTATCCCGAGAAGTTGTTCTAAAACCTGAACGCAACAATGAAACCCGCAATACTTGTGACCGGCGGTACCGGCTACATCGGCTCCCACACTGTGGTGGAGCTGCAGAAAGCCGGTTATCCGGTGGTCATCATCGACAATCTCTCAAACTCCAACCGCGAGGTTCTTGACGGCATCGAGCGCATCACGGGCATCCGCCCCGAATTTGTCGAAGCCGACTGCACCGACCTGACCGCCGTCAAGATTCTCTTTGACACATATCCCAATATCAAGGGTATCATCAACTTCGCCGCCTCCAAGGCGGTAGGGGAGTCGATGCAGAAGCCGTTGCTCTATTACCGCAACAACCTCAACACCCTGATGAACCTGCTTGACATGATGGGCAAATATGATGTCAAGGGCATCGTCTTCTCATCATCCTGCACTGTTTATGGAGAGCCTGACGTGAATCCTGTCACAGAGGAGTCCCCCATCAAGAAGGCTACCTCCCCCTATGGCAACACCAAACAGATTTCTGAGGAGATCATCACCGACGTTATCAACGCGGGCGCTCCGTTCAAGAGCGTGCTGCTGCGTTACTTCAACCCGGTAGGCGCCCATCCCTCGGCTGAAATCGGCGAGTTGCCCAACGGAGTGCCCCAGAACCTGGTGCCGTTCCTGACCCAGGCCGCCATGGGCATCCGCAAGGAGCTGAGTGTGTTCGGCAATGATTACAACACCCCCGACGGGTCATGTATCCGCGACTATATCGATGTCGTGGACCTGGCCAAGGCCCATGTGATCGCCGTGGAGCGTATGCTTGAAGACAAATCCGACGAGAAGGTGGAAATCTTCAACCTCGGCACAGGCAACGGCATGAGTGTGCTGGGGCTTATCGATGCCTTCGAGCGTGCCACCGGAGTAAAGGTTCCCCACAAGATTGCCCCCCGCCGTGCGGGAGACATCGAGAAAGTCTGGGCCAATCCCGAACGCGCCAACAATGTGCTGGGCTGGGTGGCTTCGACCCCCATCGAGGAGACCCTGCGTAACGCGTGGACATGGCAGTGCAAGCTCCGCGAACGCGGTGTGATGTGATTCGCTTTAAGAAGTTTTCATAGTAAATAAATATGACAGGCGGGGTGAGTGATGGCGTGGCGGCATCTTCATGATGCGGCGCTGTCCTCCTCCGCCGGTTATAATCTTACCATTCATCTCGTCAATGTTGAGGAATATCAGGAAATATATCGCAGTCGCGACTTTCGCGCTTTCGTTGTCATGCGCGTTTTCAGCCTATGCGCTGAGCGTGAAGGATGAAGTGCTCGGCAATCCGGAAAAGGCCGGAGGTGTGTATTACGCTTATCCCGGGCCGGCCGACTCGCTGGCCGTCGCTCCGGATGGATATGAGCCATTTTACATATCTCATTACGGACGCCATGGCTCGCGTTACCTGATTTCCGATGAGGATTACACCCGGGTATTGTCCCATTTCAGGACGGCTGACTCTCTGGGCTTGCTGACTGATGAGGGCCAGGATGTCCTGAGGCGGCTTTGGGAGGTGTGGAAAGAGGCCGACGGCAGGGGAGGGGAACTTACCCCGCTTGGCGCGCGTCAGCACAAGGGTATCGCCCGGAGGATGTTCCAGAGCTATCCCGCTGTGTTCCGAGACAGCGCGGAGATAACAGCGCGCTCGACACGGGTGATGCGCTGCGCACATTCGATGATGGCATTCTGCGAAGGACTCAAAGAGCTTGAACCCACTCTGGTCATCCCGAAAGAGTCCTCAAAACGATGGATGAGTCATCTCTGCTGGTGGACACCACAGGCTGCCGAGTGGAATTCCGACCGAGGCCCGTGGAAAGAGACATATGACACATTCGAGAAGGAAAACATCGATCCTGACCGCCTTGTGGGCAGCCTCTTCACAGCCACTGACAATCTCCCCTTGAACCCGTCTGAATTGATGTGGGGGCTTTATTGGGTTGCTGTAGACATGCAGAACATGGAGACTCCCGTTTCTTTCTTCGACGTGTTCACCCCCGAGGAGCTGTATGCCCTCTGGCGCGTCAACAACCTGTCGTTCTACATCCATAACGCTTCTTATCCGATGTCGCATGGGCTGATTGTCGCCAACGCCCGCAATCTTCTCGACAACATCATACTGACCGCAGACGAGTACATCGCGGAGGGGAAACACGGAGCCACGCTGCGTTTCGGACATGACGGCAACATAACACCGCTGGCAGCCTTGATGAAATTCGACGGTTTTTGCGGCGAGGAGTCTGATCCGGCGAAGGTCGAGGAGGCGTGGGCCAACTTCAAAGTCACCCCGATGGCCTCCAACATGCAGGCGGTGTTCTTCAGGCCGGTCTCCGGGGAAGGAGACATCCTGGTGAAGTTCATGATGAACGAAAATGATGTCTTGCTGCCGATCGAGTCGCCGATTGCCCCCTTTTACACCTGGGCCGAAGCCCGTGAGTTCCTGAAATCACAGGCCGATGACGCCACGGCCATAATCGTCCGTTCCCAACAATGACGCTTAATCCCATGGAATCCCCCATAGGGGTTTTCGACTCAGGCTATGGCGGTCTGACCATACTGCGGGAAATGAGGAAACTGCTTCCGCAGTATGACTATGTCTATCTGGGCGACAATGCCCGCGCCCCTTACGGTTCGCGCTCGTTTGACATCGTATACAGGTTCACCCTGCAGGCAGTCAACGAACTTTTCTCGCGGGGATGCCGCTTGGTTATCCTAGCCTGCAACACCGCTTCTGCCAAAGCCCTGCGCACCATCCAGCAGAACGACTTGCCGACGATTGACCCCTCAAGGCGTGTCCTCGGGGTGATACGCCCGACGGTGGAGGTCCTCGGGCGACTGACCCGCAGCGGTCATGTCGGACTGTTCGCCACGCCTGGCACCGTCCGCAGTGATTCCTACCGTCTTGAGGTGGAAAAACTTTACCCCGGCATGACCCTCACAGGACATGCATGCCCGATGTGGGTGCCACTGGTGGAAAACAACGAGGCTGACAAGCCGGGAGCCGACTATTTCGTGAGGCAGGATGCCGACGCGTTGATGACAGCAGACCCGGCCATCGACACCGTGATTCTCGGCTGCACCCATTACCCCATCCTTTATTCCAAGATAAGGGAAGCGATTCCCGACGGAGTGAACCTCATCGCCCAGGGAGAGATTGTCGCCGCCTCGCTGGCCGACTACCTTCGCCGCCATCCCGAGATGGAGTCCACATTGTCGCGTGGCGCCACATCCTCATTCCTCACCACCGAGAGCGCTGCCACCTTCTCTCCGATGGCCTCCCTCTTCCTCCAGACACCCGTCGCCGCCACCCAGATCACCCTGTCGTGAAATGCACGTTGCCACGATCACGATATTGTCTGTGGCCAGTATTTTATTATGTCTGGCCTTATTTAAAAAATAAATACGTAACTTTGCGGAAGTTAAACACTGCCCAATAACACAAAAATAATAAACGAGTAATGGAACGGCTCAAACTAAAAAATTTCGGTCCGGTTTCAGATATAGACATCGTCCTTAAAAAAATCAATGTCTTTATCGGAGAACAAGGTGTCGGAAAAAGCACTATTGCCAAGCTCCTGACTTGTCTAAGAGACATATATCTTCAAGATTGCATCCTCAACAAGCGAGAAGAGGTGGTCATGCAGATATTGTCTATTTATGGGTTGGACGGGATGTTTAATGATGATACGGAATTGGCATATTCAAATGATGATTTGAATGTCGTTGTGACCTATAATGATGGAATGTTCCGGATTGAGAATCGGGTTTATGACGAAGCCACTTTCAAACGCCTGACAAAACGCCTGATAGCTAATAGCCTTGAACACGTTTTCTCAAAACAAGGCATAGATATCAGCAAATGTAGCAACGAGGAGATTGACAAGCATATTAAAAGTCACGGGCGCACATTGATGTCGAATATGCGGTTGTCTCTTTACTGTCCGGCTGAGAGGGGGATGGTGGGTGTGCTGTCTAACTCGTTAGCGTCGATTCTTGTCAATGAAGTGCCTCTGCCAGCAACGTTGATGGAATATATGAGCTTTTTTGAAAAATCCAGACACTATTTCAAGACGTACAGTGTGGATTTTCTGAAACTCAATTATGCAATTAAAAATAATGAGGATTACATAGAGTTTGATGATAAGACTGTACCTTTAAGACAAGCATCTTCAGGAATCCAGTCAATTTTGCCCCTTCTTATGGTTATGGATTTCTGTCTGAAGGAGAAATATTTTTCAAGTTTCACCATTGAAGAGCCAGAACTCAATCTATTCCCGTCAAACCAAAAAGAATTGCTCAGGTATGTGCTGTCTCGAACAATGAGTGATGACAGCAAAGTGGACTCTTGGGCATTGACCACTCACAGTCCATATATACTGTCAATCCTTAACATATCGCTATTGGCCGGCACAATCATAAAGAAATATCCTCAGGCAAGAGAGGCGGTTGAGAGTTTGTTGGCAAAGGAATACATTGTCAACCCTGATGACATAAGCGTATATGCCCTGGCTGGGAAAGGAAGTCCACAATGTGAAAGTCTGCTTGACGCAAATACAGGTCTGATTTCTGTCAATTATCTTGACTCCGTGTCGGAAAATATCTCGTATGAGTTTAATGCCATGAACCGGCTGCTCGTCCAATATGTAAGGAATGCCAATGGTTAAGCAGGTTCCAAGCATAATCCGTAGGTTACGACTCATCAGTGCCTTCAAAGGGTATAATCCAGGATTGCTGGATTGTGTGGATTTTTCGACAGACCCCGAAATTCATGTTGTGGATGACGATGTCTTGAAAGTATCCAGGTTCGCGGGAAATACGGAGAATCTTACTGGCGCCTTTACAGCTTTGAATCCATCTCAAAAACTTATTTGCTTGTTGTCGATTGACAATAAACTTATGAGAAGTGTCCCTGATGGAATTGCCGATTGCGCCTTGTTTGATGACCGTCAGTTTGCATTCATTGAGTTTAAATCCAATGCTCAAGGCAACACTCTTAAAAGCATAAGGGAGACATACGAAAAAGCAATCTCTCAGATTGAACATACATTGTCTGTTTTTAAGCAAAAAATTGAGGTAGTAGGCTTGGATTTTATTGAACTGGCAGATGTCGTAGGCATTGTGGTGGTGTCGTCCACATTCCCAAGAATGAATGCGATGGAGCAAAATTATGTCGTAGACTTCGCGTTGCGGACAGGTGTCGAATTGAGCTTCGATAATGAGATTATGTTTTCGTGAATAAACATATGCGAATCTTTTGCCGAATCTTTTGCGAGAACTTGCAAAAGATTTAAGGGCCTGGATGGCAGTGTTCACATCTTGCGGAGGGGGAGTTAATCACTCTGACCCTCGCTCTGTGGCTGAAAAAGCACTTGAGTGCTACCACGCGCGTGACTATGAGACAATGAAAACCCTTGTCAATCCCGCCGACGATTATCGCATGAAAGACCTTGATCGTATGGCTCAGATTGCCAAGGAGAACCCAAACGCATCCAAGCCCGAAAAAGTGGAGTTTACCTTTGAGAAAGCCACAGAGGAATTCACTGGAAATGAAATCACGGCCGATTCAAAAGGAGCTGTGGTTGAATTCAATTCAGAAAAATGGCCGCGTCGTGTCATCCTCGAACGTATCCGTCCGAAATAGGCCGACTTTATCAAAGCGTTTTTGGTTGCGAACTT
>CATZGB010000015.1 GCA_958418815.1 uncultured Bacteroidales bacterium
GCACCGAAATACAAAACAAGCACCCCCGCCATAATGTTTGAGAAAATTTAACACTCAACATCGAAAAATTTTTGTCCACACCACCATAACGCCGCATTTGGTGGACAATTCGTGGACAATCTCCTAAAACAACAAAATCCAAACATCTGAATATCAGATATTTGGATTTGTTTTCAAGTGATCCGCCTGGGGCTCGAACCCAGGACCCCAACATTAAAAGTGTTGTGCTCTACCAGCTGAGCTAGCGAATCTCCTTGGGCTTGGGAGAGATAGTGTTGTTCCTCTCAAAAGCGATGCAAAGGTAGGGATTTATTTTTAATTGGCCAAATTTTTTTGTGTGTTTTTCGGGGCAGTGAATGAAAATGGGCTCAAAAATGGGCATTGCAACAGTTGATTCTGCCATGTGTCCTTACTGAGACAGTAATAATGGCTACTGAGCATAGACGCAAAAAGAGAGGCTGCGCCGTAAACTTTAATTACGACACACCCCCGTTCAGTTTTTCCATATCAGCCTGAGTTTAGACTGCAAATGTAACTACGGAATTTTTCCGGCTTTTTGTTGTGCGGCTCATTTTTTTCTGCGCCGCGCGTGATATGCAGACGTGTGTCACACAGGGGTGGCCTGGCCTTATGCCTGGTCTTGGCTGAGGCTCGTGAGGACTGTCTCTGAAATCCGGGCCATGATGGCGGCGGCCTCTGTTTCGCTTCCCGCGAAGTCGCGTATCATCACGGCAAGACAATAACTCCTGCCGTCAGGCAGGCTGATGTAAGCGACATCATTGAATGCCACCAGCTCGCCATTCTCGTTGCGGTAACCGCTGCCGGTCTTATGGCCGAACACCACATCTTCGCGCCCGACGAATGGCGCGCCAAGCCGGTCCTGGCCCGTCGTCGCGGTGGTCAGCGCCTTCTTGATTGCCTCCTGATGTGGGGTGGAGAGAAGCCTGGTGTTGAAGACCTGGCCGATGAGGAGGGCGGCCGAAAGCGGCGAACTGTGATTGAGGTAGCTCAGTCGATGTTCATTCTTCATCTCCGACTCCGAGTAGCGGATTATGAAAGTGGTGTCGGCGGCTATTGATTTGACGTAAGTGTCGGTCTCGGCCGGAGACACAATCCTGTCGAAAAGAATATTGCTCGCGTTGTTGTCGCTTGACACCAGGGCGTAATTGACAAGTTCGCCTGCGGAGATGGTGAAGTCGCTGTCGCCGTAGGTCTTTAGCATAGGACTCCATGTGGCCCGGTCAAGGTTGGCTGCGCGGATGACGAGCAGGCTGTCGAGCGTCGCTCCTTTGCGTTCGAGGGCATCAGCCACGGCCAGGGCCTGGTGGAGCTTGAACACACTCATCATCGGGAATCTTGCCCCATTGTTTATGAGCACGGTGTCGTTGTCGCTTACAAACGCTATGCCGACGGTGCCTGGAGCCTCGTTGACGATATCCAGCAGTTGCGACTCCAGGGAGGCCCCGGTTTGGCCGGAGAGGCTGGTGCAGACAGTGTCCCTTGAACATCCTGCAAGTATTGCGACTGTAACCCCGAGAAGGGCCGCGGTGATGGTCTTTTTCATGATGTCTGATGCTGATTATGCCGCAAAGGTAGCAAAATAAAATGAAAAAGAGAGGGGGCTTCACAGCTGCCTCTCTCTCCATTCATCACATTATGCTTACAATTAAGTGCTATGTCACTCTTTTAGTTGCTGTTCCGCTGTTCAAGCGGGGTGCAATCTTGTTATCTCAAATGCTTGCTGTCTCTATTGTCTCGTTATCTATGTCTGCTTGTTTGATATTATAACGTCGATGGATATACGAGGGTTGAGATGTTTGTGATTAATATCGTTTAATTAACAATCGTTAGCGGGGGCTTGCCTTGTCAGAATCGTCCCTCCACTATGGGCCAGTCGATGATGTCCCAGAGCTTTTCCAGGGCATCCTTGCGGCGGTTCTGGTAGTCGAGGTAATAGGCATGTTCCCATACGTCGAAAGTCAGGATAGGGGTGAGGCCCTGTGTCATCGGGTTCCCGGCGTTGGACTCCTGGGTGATGAAAAGCTTGCCGTCATTGTCGCGCGACAGCCATACCCAGCCGGAACCGAAGAGCTTGACTCCGGCATCGACAAACTCCTTCTTGAAGTTGTCAAACGACCCGAACTGCTTGTCGATGGCCTCGCGGAGTTCCCCTTCAGGCTCGCCCCCGCCGTCGGGAGAGAAGGAGAAGAAGTAGAAGATATGGTTCCATGCCTGCGACGCGTTGTTGAACAGCGCGCCTTTCGAGTCACGGATGATTTCCTCCAGTGGGAGTTCCTCAAACTCGGTGCCCTCGATGAGAGCGTTGAGATTGTCGATATAGGTCTTTTCGTGCTTTCCGTAGTGGAAATCCACTGTACGGCGCGAGATTGCAGGCTCCAGAGCGTCGTTGGCGTAGGGGAGCTGGGGCTGGGTGTATTTCATATCTGACGATAATTGTTAGGTTAGTAACTGGATTAGTTGGATTCAATGCTACTAATCTAACATCGTCGGGCGGCAAATGTTCAGTCGCGTTTTCTGCGGCGCAGCCTGCGGGCTATCGAGCGGTGTCGGTCAGCCTCATCATTGTCGCCCATCTCCTCGTTGAGCGATGCCAGGCGGTCATGCAGCGGTGCCGACCCCGGGTTGGCTTCCTCGGCGGCCAGGAGGTAATTGAGCGCCTTGTAGCGCTCTTCGTCTGGATTGTCTGACTGCGAGGCGATAAGACAGTGGAGCTTGCCGATGGCAAACAGCGCGTCGAAATCCTTGGGATGCTCCTTGAGGATTTCACCGAAACATTCGGCCGCGCTCATATGGTCGCCGCCATCCATGGCCGCTTCCCCTTTGAGCCGTAGGGCCTCGGTGAATCCCGGTGAGATTTTCAGCGCCTTGTCGAAATTGGCGATGGCCGCCCCGTAGTTCTCGTCGGAAAGGCAGTCAAGCCCCATCGAGACATATTCACGTGCAAGTTCCAGAAACCTCATCTCGGCCTCTTTGAGCTTCTCCTCCAGCATTGATATGCGATCACCCGCTTTGCCCAGACGGTAGAGCTTCTGCTTCACGAGATGGTTCACCGCCGGGTTGCGCAGTTCGTCGCGGGCATAAAGCCCTTCGGTGAATGAGTCGACCGCTCCGGCGAAGTCACCGGAGTCGAATGCTTTCGCGGCCCGGTGGAAACAGTCGTCGGCCCTGGCCGCCGTCATTGCCGCCGCGAAAATCGCTGGATTGTTGAAGAATCCGCTGAACGACCGTATGGCCGGATTGACGAAGAAGTCATATGGATTGACCTTGGTCAGGAGGGTCAGACCCTCCAGCGACTGGCATCTTGACAGGGCCACATAGGCCTGGCCCGCGGCGAAAGCTCCACCCCGCATGTCTATTATGACGCGGGGAAATGTGAGACCCTGGCTCTTGTGGATGGTCAATGCCCAGGCCAGCCGGAGGGGATACTGCGTGTATGTGCCCAGCACCTCCTCCTCGATTTTCCGGGTCTCCTTGTCATAGCGGTAGCTGACATTCTCCCATACCTCGCGGGTGATTATATGGGTCTGTCCGTTTTCAAGCGCCACCTCGAGGGTGTTGTCAGAGATTGAATGTATCTTCCCGATGGTGCCGTTGACCCAGTGCTTCTCGGGGGCGTTTCTTACAAACACCACCTGCGCGCCCACTTTCAGCTCAAGCACGAGCGGTACCGGCAGGGAATTCTCCGGGAATTTGTCCCTGACCTCGCCATGGAATGTGTGGAGCTTTCTGCGGAGCTTTCCGAGCCGTGAAGTGTTTATCGCGTCGACCGTGTCGCGCTTGGGGGCGAGGGTCATGGTGAACTCTTTCTGCCGCTCGGCGGTCGCCGCTTCCGGGTCGACACGCTCGTTGAGGCGCGATATGTCATCAGCCGATATTGTCCCGAGCCTCATACGGTCGAGCATGCCGATGAACATGCTGTCTGACTGGCGGTAGACCTTCCTCAGCTCGATAGGCACGAGGGCAAACTCCCTGAACACGCGTGCCGAGAAGAAATATAGGTTGGGGTAGAGGTCGCGGAAGATGTCGCGCATGTCTGATGTCACCACCGGCTCAAGTTGGAAGATGTCGCCGACAAGCAGCAGCTGTTTTCCCCCGAACGGTTCGCGGAAACGTCCGGAATAAAGCCGCAGCACCTTGTCGACGAAGTCTATGATGTCAGCCCTGACCATGGATACCTCGTCGATCACTATCAGCTCAAGCTCGCGTATCAGCTTCTGTTGCTCTGCGGTGTGCTTCAGGCGTTGTCTCAGGTTGCGTGTCTGCAGCTCGGGGTCATCAGGCAGGAGCGGTTTGAATGGCAGGTGGAAAAAAGAGTGGAGCGTAACGCCGCCGGCGTTGACTGCGGCGATGCCCGTGGGTGCCAGCACCACAGTGCGTTTACGGGTGTTCTCAACTATATGACGCAGGAAAGTTGATTTCCCGGTTCCGGCCTTCCCGGTCATGAAGACCGACTGGCGGGTATAGGAAATCAACTTCCAGATATCCTGAAATTCAGGATTGTCAAGGTCTATGGTCTGCGACAATCTTAGATAATCCTTATGTTTTACATCTTGTAGCGGCCGGGAACCGGCTGATCAGAAACGGTAGCCGATGGTGGCCACGATTTGCGAGCTGTTGTCGGTCAGCTTTGCTGTCGGGGCCTGTGTCCAGACCAAGTCATAGTCGACAAAGGGGGTGAACGCATTGAACGTCGACGTGCGGTGCTTGTTGACATACGCCAGGTCGAAGTAGAATCCGTTGACCTTGTAGCCCAGGCCGCATGTGATGTAGCGCGTCGCGTTGTTGACATTGTATGACGGGTTCATACCGGCGGTCGAGACCTCCATGCCCGACTTGTTGAGGTCGGTGTTGGCGTTTTCAAGTTCTGTGCCAGAGGCGGTGGAGGTGTGGCTGTAGCCCGCGCGCAAAGAGAGCTGTGGGGTCAATCTGTACTCGGCACCCACCCTGATGGTGCTTGTGCCTTTATAATACCGGGCGATGTTGTCGTTGTTGAGCGTCATCGCGTCTCCTCCGCTGTATTTGAGCTTCATATCTCCATAAGCGTCATACTGGTAGTCGACGCTGAGTATCGCGCGTCCGCCGATGACACCGGCCACACCGGCCATTAGCTTCCATGGAGTGTTGAGGGCGAACTGGTAGTCATCCCAGGGGGTAGACTCCGAACCGCTGAACTTGTAGGAGGGGTTTGCTGTGGAAAAGTTGAAGGCGGTGACACCGTAGCTCGACGAGTTCAAAGTGTAATAGGTAGGCGTATGCACGGCCACACCGATTCTCAACTCGTTTATCGGCTTTATGATGGCTCCCACCTTGAAGTTGGCTCCTGTTCCTGAAATCTTCTTGAAAGAATACAGGTCGGAATGGTTGGCTGTGCCGAGTTGATATCCGGCAGGATAATTCGGGACCAGCGCGCGATCGATTTGCTCGCTGTAACGGTATTCCTGTGTGTAATCGAGGTCGGTGATACCTACCCCTATGCCCCAGTAGACGAGATTCATGATGCTTCCGCCGAGGGAGATGTTGTATTCATCGGCGTGTCCTGTCTCGCGTATCTGGAAGTCAGCCGCGCCGGTCGAGGCGGCCACCTTGTTGCCCTGGGCGTCGGTGCCGCCGTGCTGCCACAAGCCTCGATACTGGCTGTCCTCATATATCACGTTGCCGTCAGTATATGTCTCGGCATTGATCATGCCTGAGTTGTAAAAAAGGACGCTCATCCAGTCGGGCGCGTTGTAGTCGTAATTGTTGTAAGGATAGAGATCTTTGCCGTCAGCTCCTACAGCCCACAGCGAAGACGGGTCGACCCCGTTGGTGATAGCCGCTATGTAGTTTGACAGCGAAGTCTGCATACTGCCGAGCCCACCGGTGTAGGTGCGGTTGAAGCGGTACAGGCGGTTGTATGTGAATCCCCATGACACACTGTTGTCGCGGTTCTCGCCGAAAAGCATCGTGCCGACATATCCAGCACTGTTGAGGTTGGCGAGGGTGGAGCTCTGGGAGTTCACGCCGCCGTCCCATTGCGTCTTGTTGGAATTCAGGTCTATGCCGAGGGTGAGGCCGATGTCGCTGCCGCGATACATGCCGATGCCTGCCGGGTTCTGTCCCACGGCAGAGATGTCAGCCCCGAGGGCGGTGAAGGCCCCGGCCATTGACATGAATCGTGCAGAGCCGCGCAGTTCGGTCTGAGACAGCGCCATGGCGTCAACCGGACTTTGGGCGAATGCCGCCGCTGCGGGGGCTAACGCGAGGGCAGATATGATTAGCTTTCTCATTTTCAATCGATGTTGGTCAAGTTTTAGGGGTTGTTGGGCTTATGCCGGAAGCCCTTTGGAGAGGGTAGGGAGTGGCGTGGCTGTCAGCGGCTGCGGTGTCCGCCTCCTCCTCCCGAACGTCCTCCGCCGGAATACCCGCCTGAACGGCTGCCTCCGGAGTAGCCGCCCGACGAGCGGTTGGAGTTGTAGCTTCCCGAACGGTTGGAGTTGTAGCTTCCCGAACGGTTGGAGTTGTAGCTGTTGGATGAGCCGTTTCTGGTCGACTGCGAGGCTCCGAAATTCCCCCGGTTGTAATTGCCGTTGGTGGTGCCTGGCTGTCTGGTGCTTCCTGAACCGTAACCTGTGGATGGCCTGTAGCCTGACGTGCCGGTGCCAAAATGAGAGTTGCGTCCGGCGCCGTTACCGCCATAATAGCCGCCGTTGGTTGAGCCTGCCGCAGCCGGCGGACGATACCCTGGACGTGTGGATGTGCCGGCGGAGGAGTGTCCGTAACGGCCCCCTGCTCCATAGTTGTAACTGGGTACGCGCGGACGGTGGGCCGCCGAAGGTGAGGGGCGGTAGTTGACGCTGCCCCAGTGTCCGGGGTAATATCCCGGATATCCCCATGCCCAGGAGGGGGAGGTCCATCCCCATCCCCAGCTCCAGGAGGGATAGTAGTCCCATCCCCACCAGGGGTTGTACCAATAGTAGGGATTGCGCCAAGAGTAATAGGGCCATCCCCACGTGTTGTAGTAGCTGTAATACCCGTAGGGGTAACCGGGGCCGAAGTTGATGCTCAGGGCTGTCTGGGGACTGGCGTTGTAGCCTGCGTCATAGCCCGAGGAATATCCGGCATTGTAAATGTCGGCGTATTGTTCCCCCAGGCTGGGGTCGATTGCCTGTGAGGCGAGCGCCTCTTTCGCCACCTGGGAGTCTCCGAAACGCGCAAGGTAGTCGGTGGCCGACATGGCCTCGAAGTCCTGGAGCGAAATCGAGTCGGGAGCCGCCGTCTGGAATGCGCCACGGCGGTTGTACTCGTCCACATCACGGGTGGAGCCGCCGGAAGGCAGGTATGACCCTGCTGCCTGGAAGTCGCCGACACTGTCCCAGGGGACATATGCCGCCCCGTCGTAATAATACATTCCCGAAGCCGCCCCGGGCTGTGAGGTGGTGGCGGCCTTCGATGGCTTGGGCGCTACGGTCTTGGGCGCTTCTTTCTTCGCCTTTGACGCGTCGTAATACAGGTCATCGTCATAATATCCCTGGGCGGACGCCAGCATCACGGTGGCGCATAGCGCCGCCGGAAGAATCAGGGCCTTGGGCTGGAGCGACGAGAGTCTCCGCTCCAATATGGATTTGAGAGTTTTCATAACACGGGAGTCTGTTTCTTTGTGTTTAGACTCGGAAAAAACCGTTGAGTTTAATCCGTTACAATGCCTATTGTTCACAAAGATACGCTTTTCTTGTGAAAGAGGCAAATTTTTGTCCCGAAGCGTTGATGCGAATGCCGGTGTGTGGCGTGTCCGGCCTCATCCTGGCATTGTGAGTAATCCTGAAAACAACAACCCGGAAGGGTCGATTTCTCTCATCTTCCGGGTCTGTGTCTTGCATTTTGGCTGGCCTGATGTCAGGGCTGCCGCGTTGGATTCATTCCCTTGCCCTGGGCTTCATGTCGTATGAGGTCATCGCGATGGTGAATCCCCAGTAGATGAATGCGAGAGCCGACAGGAACGATACCATCATCATGTCCTGTGCCCAGCCTGCCTCAAGGAAGAAGAAGCCGATGAGAAGGAGCAGGATACCGTTGATGAGATACATCCACCAGTAGCTGTGGGAGCGTGTCGACACCGAGGCGATGATTGAGGCCACGCCCCAGAAAATGAACACGATGGCGAGGAAATAGGGGAATACGATTTCTGACAATACGATTGAGCGGACAAGCAGGAAGCCGACAAACATGTCAATCACGCCTCCGCAAATCCACCATCCCCAGCCCCTTGGACGGTTGACCCCTGCGGCCACGCACAGCTGCACGATGCCGGCCAAAATCAATAGCCATCCGAAAATCTGAGAGGCCACGGCAAATCCGGCTGCGGGCCAGAACCAGTAGGCGAAACCGCCGAGTACGAGGAGTATACCCACGATGAGGACAATCCACCAGTATTTGGTCTGTCCCCAAAAGTTTAATGATAAGGCTTTCATAATATTTGGTTTTTGAAACAGTTGTTGGCTTGATTGTTTTGTGATATTATAACAATGGTTAATCTGAAATGGTTGGTGGTTTCCGCCGAAATTTGTAATTTTGCATTGTCCTTTCAGTTAAGGATATGCGGTATGGGGCGCAGTCGCGCTTCCCCGCTTGGAAAACAGACAAAACTTATTTCCCCATTGATATATCCCGATTCTTTTGAACACAAGACCGGATTCAACGCCGTCAGAACCCGGATTTCTGAACTGTGCGCATCCTCGGCAGGCCGTAAGGAGGTCGAGGATATGGCGTTCATGACAGACTTCACGGCCATCTCCCGGGCACTTGGTGCCGTGGACGAGATGGTCAGCGCCGTGTCGGCCGAGGGGGGCTTCTCGCTTGGGGCTGTGCCTGATCTTGCTGCACCTATGGCCCGGGCGCGTGCCGAGGGGGCTTTCCTCTCCGCCGAAGAGTTCCTGCTTGTCTCCAGGTCATTGGCCACCGCCGCTGAGGTGGCGCGTTTTTTTGCTGCCGGGCCAGCCTATGAGGAGGATGACGCGACCGAGGCAAATGTCGCCTATCCGTTGCTGCGCGAACAGGCCTCCTCTCTTGACCCGCTGCCGTTGTTGGCCAGGGAGATAGACAAGGTCATAGACCCCTATGGCAACGTGCGCGACAACGCTTCGCCCGAACTCGCGCGGATACGCTCGGAGCTGTCGCGCATCTCAGGCACTGCAAACGCGATACTGCGTCGTGTGATGGCCCGCGCGGTGGAGGAGGGGCTGCTTGAGTCAGACGCCGCGCCGTCGGTGCGCGACGGCCGTCTTGTGATTCCGGTGCCGCCGATGAACAAGCGGCGCATACAGGGTATAGTCCATGACCAGTCGGCTTCGGGAAAGACTTATTTCATCGAACCTGCCGAGGTGGTTGAGGTCAACAACCGCCAGCGCCAGCTGCAGCTTGAGGAGCAACGCGAGATTGCCAGGATACTGATTCAACTGACAGCCTCGTTGCGGCCGTTCATGGCGGAAATCCTGGAGAACACCCGCAGGCTCGGCTGGTTTGACTTCGTGCTGGCCAAGGCGCGTTATGCGGGGGAGACCGGCGGCATGATGCCCCGCCTCTCTGCCGGGCAGGAACTTGAATGGTACCACGCCGTCCACCCGGTGTTGCTGCTCTCGTTGCGGTCGAAAGGGAAGGAGGTGGTGCCGCTTGACATCCGCCTTACCCCTGCCGAGCGCATCCTGGTGATTTCCGGCCCGAATGCCGGTGGAAAGTCGGTGTGTCTCAAGACTGTGGGCATTATCCAGTATATGACCCAGGCTGGTGTGCTGCCCCCGCTTTACGAGAACTCCAGGATGGGGATATTCGATGACATTTTCATCGACATAGGCGATGACCAGTCGATTCTCGACGACCTGTCGACCTACTCCTCGCATCTACGCAACATGAAGCTGTTCCTGAAAAACGGACGTGTGGGCTCGTTGATGCTGATAGATGAGTTTGGTGCCGGCACAGAGCCGCAGATTGGCGGGGCGATGGCACAGGCGATTCTCGGTTCGCTCAACCGCCTCGGGGTGTGGGGAGTGGTCACCACCCATTTCCAGAATCTCAAGCTTTTCGCCCGCGACACTGAGGGGCTCGTCAATGGTTCGATGCTTTATGACAGGCAGCAGCTGCGCCCGCTCTTCAGGCTCGCCATAGGTTCGCCTGGAAGCTCGTTCGCCCTTGAAATCGCCCGCACCGCCGGGTTACCCAAGGAGGTGATTGACAATGCCCGCGAGATTGCAGGGTCAGACTATGTCAATCTCGACAAATACTTGCTCGACATCGCCCGCGACAGGCGCTATTGGGAAAACAAGAGGCTCGACATCAAGCGCAAGGAGAAACAGCTCGACCAGACCCTCGCCCATTACGAGGAGGATGCCGAGACTCTGAGGGCGCGGCGCAAGGAGATTATCGCCGAGGCCCGCGAGGAGGCCCGGCGGATTCTCGACTCCTCCAACGCCTCGGTGGAGCGCGCCATCCGCGAGATTCGTGAGGCCCAGGCCGACAAGGAGCGCACTCGCCTGGCGCGTGAGAAGCTCGCCCAGGAGAAGCAGGAACTGACAGACAGGCTCTCCGACGGCAGGGACGACTCGGAAAACAAGTTGCTGAAAAAGGCCCCGCGTCCCAAAAAAGCGGGTACCCATCCCAAGGAGCCACGCAAGGCCGAAGAGCCGCTCAAGCCGGGCGATTTCGTGAAGCTCGACGGGGGCGGGACGGTAGGTACTGTCATCGAAATAGCCGGGAACAATGCCGTGTGCTCATTCGGCATGCTGAAGACCACCGTCAAGGTGCAGCGCCTGAGCCGTACCATGGGCAAACCCTCGTCAGGAGCCAAGTCCTCATCGTTCCTCAGCCGCTCTACGACCGACTCCCTCAGGGAGCGGCAGCTGTCGTTCAGGCCGGAAATCGATGTCAGGGGGATGAGGGCTGATGAAGCCCTCCAGGCGGTGACTTATTTCATTGACGACGCGATACAGTTTCAGCAGTCGCCTGTCAGGATTCTGCACGGCACCGGCACAGGCGCTTTGCGCCAGGCCCTGCGCCGTTATCTCGACACAGTCCCCGGGGTTGTCTCATATTCCGACGAGGATGTGCGTTTCGGCGGGGCCGGGATTACGGTGGTCAACCTGCGTTGATTTTCTAAGAGATATTAAGAGATATGCTGGAGATTGTGACTACCCGTTTTGGGAAAATGGCCATAGGTGTATGTCAAGGACAGGTACGCCTGTGTGACTGGGTCGGGTCGCGGCGCTTTCCCGGCCACTTGGCCGCATCGCGAAAGGCATTCCCCGGAATTGACACGGTTTGTGAGGCCGATGTGGAGCTTGTCTCGTCGGTAGCGGGATGGATTGACCGCTACCTTGACGGGGAGCATGAGGGCATGCCGTTTGACATCGCTCCGGTCGGCACTCCGTTCCAGAAGAGCGTGTGGGCCGTTATCGCCGGAATCCCGTATGGAGGCACACTCTCATACTCCGCCCTTGCCTCGGCCATAGGGAATCCTCACGCGGTAAGGGCCGTGGCCTCGGCCTGCGCCTCTAATCCTGTCTCGCTCCTTGTGCCGTGCCACCGGGTGGTGGGCTCGGATGGCTCCCTCTCGGGATACGCCGGCGGCGTGGATGCCAAAGCCTCCCTCCTGGCTATGGAGCGCCTGTCCTCGGATTAACCGGAGATAGGGGAGTGGAGCCGTCTGGGCCGCCGTGATGCCGGTAGGGACATTTGGAAAGAGGGTCGTGGAAGTTTTTCGGGGTAATGTTGGGAAAACCGGGATAAATTTCGTAAATTTGCGTGTTAAACCATAGCTAACGATATTTTCCTAAAATATACAAGACCGACAATGAAGTTCACTGTATCCAGCCGGGCCTTGTACTCGACTCTCTCGGGAGTCAGCAAGACCATCAATTCCAAAAACACCCTGACGGTTCTCGACAATTTCCTCCTGGAAGTTGACGCCGAGAAGGAGTTGCTGACCGTGACGGCCTCCGACTCCGAGAACACTCTGGTCGCCCGTCTGGCTATAGGCCAGGCCGATGAGAGCGGCAGGTTTCTGGCCAATGCCAAGCGTCTCTGTGACATCGGGAAGGAGCTTCCGGCTGTCGATGTCGAGATTTCAGTCGACCTCGACTCCCTGGCGATGCAGATTGACTTCCCGGGCGGCAAATTCGACCTGGTGGCCCTCGACGCCAACCAGTACCCGGTGAGCAGCGACCCTCTCTCGGAGATTTCCGCCGCTGACGGCGATGTCCCCGCTGAATTGCTTCTCCCATCGTCGATGCTGATGTCAGGAATCGAGAACACCATTTTCGCGGTGGCGACCGACCAGATACGTCCCCAGCTGATGGGTATCCTCTGGGATGTGAAGCCCGACGGCATCATATTCGTGGCCACCGACACCCGCAAGCTTGTCAAATATGAAAACAAGTCGGCGGCCCCCGGCATAGAGCGCCGTCTTATCCTGCCCCTCAAGCCGGCAGTGCTGCTCAAGCAGCTTCTTGCCAAAGAGGAGGATGTGAAGGTGGTGCTGACCGACAAGTCCGCCACGTTCACCACCGAGAAACTTACCCTGTCGTGCCGCCTCATAAAGGGCAATTTCCCCCCGTATGAGCGCGTCATCCCGGCTGACAACCCCTATGTGGCCACATTCGACCGCGAGTCGATTCTCACCGCAGTGCGCCGTGTCAGCGTGTGCGCCGATCCCGCCCATGGGCTGATGAAGCTCCGGTTCACCCACGGCCTGCTTGAAATAAAGGTGGACGACACGAGCCACTCCACTTTCGCCGTCGAGAAGGTGCCATGCGACTACACCGGGCGTGACATCGTCATAGGATTCTCCGCCGGATATCTCATCGAGATATTCAACACCCTCCCGACCGAGAACATTCTGATGAAGCTCGCCGACCCCTCGCGTCCCGGAGTCTTCGTGCCCGAAGAGAACGCCGAGAACACCGACCTGGTCATCATCCTCATGCCGATGACCGTCCAGGATTTCTGACAATCCGATTGATCACAACTCAAACTCATACCGCGCGCCTGACTCCGCAAAACGTCTCGGGCGCGTGTGGTCTAAGATAATGAAACTGAAACTCGAAAGACCGGTGATGTTCTTCGACCTGGAGACAACCGGTACCGACATCCTGCGCGACAGGATTGTCGAGATCTCAATGATAAAAGTGATGCCCGACGGGTCAGACGTGCAGCGTACCGTCAGGGTCAACCCGGGGTGTCCTATCCCGGCCGAGGCGACCGCCATCCACCATATAACCGACGAGGATGTCGCCGACAAGCCTTCTTTCAGGGAAATAGCGCAGATGCTCGCCGACAGTTTCGCGGGCTGTGACCTGGCTGGTTTCAACTCCAACCGTTTCGACATACCGCTGCTGGCAGAGGAGTTTGCCCGCGTCGGCATTGACTTCGACTTCGCGTCGGCCCGGTTCATCGATGTGCAGACCATCTTCCACAAGAAGGAGCAGCGCACCCTCTCGGCTGCCTACCGTTTTTATTGCAGCAAGGAGCTTGAAGACGCCCACTCGGCCAACGCCGACACACGCGCCACATATGAGGTGCTGATGGCCCAGCTCGACCGTTACTCCGACCTCCCCAACGATGTCGCGTTGCTGTCTGACTATTCGGCCCAGAACAAGAATGTCGACCTGATGGGCCGTCTGATATATGACGACCAGCGCCGGGAGGTGATAAATTTCGGCAAATACAAGGGACAGCTCGCGGCCGATGTGCTGCGTCGCGATCCCGGCTATTTCAGCTGGATACAGCAGGGCGATTTCCCCTCCAACACCAAACGCGCTTTCATGGCCATAAAACTCCGCGCCCAGAAACACTGATTCACGCCAGAAATGAAAAAGCATCTTGAAGGAAAACATATCGTTCTCGGCATAACAGGGGGCATCGCCGCCTACAAGTCGGCCATCCTCCTGCGTCTGCTGGTCAAGGCCGGAGCCGAAGTGCAGGTGGTGATGACTCCGTCGGCAAAGGAGTTCATCACTCCTGTGACGCTGTCGGCCCTGAGCGGAAAACCGGTGGTGAGCGAGTTCTTCACCGCCAACAGCGGCGAATGGCACAGCCATATCGACCTCGGACTGTGGGCTGACGCCATGGTGATTGCTCCTGCCACCGCCTGCACCATCGGAAAGATGGCCAACGGTGTGGCCGACAACATGCTTGTCACCACCTACCTCTCGTCAAAGGCAAAGGTGTTCGTGGCCCCCGCGATGGATCTCGATATGATGGCCCATCCCTCCACCACAGAGAACCTGCGCCGTCTGCGAGACTACGGCAATATCATAATCGAACCCGCCGAGGGGGAGCTTGCCTCCCACCTTGTGGGAAAGGGACGTATGGAGGAGCCTGAGAAAATCGTCGAGGTGCTGGCCTCATATTTCAGGGACAAGGAACTGACATCCCCCCTGGCCGGGAAAAAGGTGCTGGTGACCGCCGGGCCCACACGCGAGAAGATAGACCCCGTGAGGTACATATCAAATTACTCCACAGGCAAGATGGCCTATGCGGTCGCCGATGAGCTTGCCTCGCGTGGAGCCGAAGTAACAGTGGTCTCCGGGCCTGTGACAGTCAAGGCCGCCGAGCCTTCCGTCAAGGTGGTCGAGGTGGAGTCGGGCCGCGAGATGGCCGATGCTTGTCTCGGGCTGTTCCCCGCGTCTGACATCGCAGTGATGTGTGCGGCGGTCGCTGATTACACCGTTGAGAACCCCTCCGCGACAAAGCTGAAACGCGAGGGCAACCTCCCCCCCGAAATCAAGCTGGTGAAGAATCCCGACATAGCCTGTCTGCTCGGGGGGATGAAGAAACCGGGCCAGATGCTGGTCGGTTTCGCCCTTGAGACCGACAATGAGGCATGCAATGCCCTCGACAAGATGCGGCGCAAAAATCTTGATATGATTGTGCTGAACTCGCTCCGCGACAATGGTGCCGGGTTTGCCACCGACACCAACAAGGTGACGGTCTTTACCCGTGGCGAAGAATCGCCGGCTGAGTTTCCCCTCAAGTCAAAGCGTGAAGTGGCCGCCGACCTGGCCGACATGATGGAGGCCCGCGTCTGACTCCCGCTTAGTGTCATCTATATCCTCTCCGCAGGGGCGTTTCTCCCCTCCGGGCCATACTCTTTCCAGAACAATCCTCAGATGAGACATCATTTTTCAAAACATAATCCGTCTGACCGACACGCCTCGCGTGGCATCCTGCCGTTGGCCGTGTGGCTGATTGTGGTATTGTCGGCGGTCTGCCCGATGGCCCGCGCCCAGGAGCTGAACTGCCAGGTGGAGTTCAACACCGACCAGGTGCAGACCACCAACAAGAGTGTCTTCGAGACATTGAAAGAGGCGGTCACGGAGTATATGAATGAAAATCATTTCACCAACCTGCAGTTTGCCACCAACGAGCGCATCGACTGCCGGATGTATTTCACCATAAAGGAGTACACCGACAACAAGATGGCGGGCGACCTGCAGGTGCAGGTCTCGCGGCCGGTCTACAACACCAGTTACACCACGACGCTGCTGAATTTCAAGGACAACAAAATCGAATTCGAGTATCAGGAGGGGGAGCCGCTGACATTCAGCCTCAACACTATGGAGAGCCAGCTGACAGCCATACTGAATTTCTACGCCTACCTGTTCATTGCCTTGGACAGCGACTCTTTCGCTCCCAACGGCGGCCAGCCGATGTTTGACCAGCTGGCGCAGATTGTGCAGATGGCCCAGTCGTCAGGCGAAAGCGGCTGGAAAGCGTTTGAGGACAAGCGCAACAGGTCGGCGGTGCTGTCGGCGTTCACCGACCCGTCGACATCGGTGCTGCGCCGTATGCTCTACGATTACCACCGTCTCGGGCTTGACGAGATGGCCCTTTCACCCGACAAGGGGAGAGCCAAAATCACCGATTCGCTCGATGGGCTGACAACGGTGATGGATGTCGACGGTATGTCAGTGGGCCTTTCGATGTTCAAGGATGCCAAGCTTGACGAGCTTGTCAACATCTACACCAAAGCCTCCCAGACCGAGCGCGACAAGGTGGTAGAGATACTCACCCCGATTTATCCCACCGAGATGAAGCGGATAAACATGATCAAGGCCGGGACAAACAAGGAACAGTAAACAAGTGACGCCACGATGATAGAGAATCTCCACATATCAAACTACGCTCTGATCGACCGTGTCGACATTGCGTTTCATCCGGGTTTCAACATCATAACCGGAGAGACCGGGGCCGGGAAGTCGATAATGCTCGGGGCGCTTTCGCTGCTGCTCGGCGGACGTGCCGACACCAAGGCTGTCCGCGACCCGAAGGTCAAGTCGGTCATCGAGGCCACTTTCTCGGTGAAAGGGTATGGCTCCCTTGAGGCTGTCTGCACAGACAACGACATCGACTGGGATGCCGACCATATAATATTGAGGCGCGAGATAGCCCCCGGGGGCCGTTCGCGTGCCTTTGTCAATGACACACCGGTGACGGTGGCTGTCCTCCAGGAGATTGCCCTGCAGCTTGTCGACATCCACTCCCAGCACCAGAATCTGCTGTTGGTCTCTCCCCCTTACCAGCTGAGGGTCATCGACTCTCTCGCCGGCAACGGCGAGCGGCTGAAGAAGTTCGCCGAGGTGTATGGACGTTACCGCCAGGCCGTGAAACATTACCAGCTGACACGCCGCAATATCGAGCAGGCCCGTGACGAGGAGGAATACCTGCGTTACCAGTACCAGCAACTGGCCGATGCCCGCCTGGAGGCTGGCGAGCAGGACACCCTTGAACGCGAACGTGAGGTGCTGATAAACATGGCCGACATCAAGGACTCGCTCCGGCGGCTGCTGGATGCCCTCGGCGATGGCGATGAGAATGTGGATTCCTTGCTCAAGACAGCATCGGATGAGGCTGACTCGCTGACCGACCTGCTTGAGGGCACTGAGGGTATCACCGAAAGGCTGCAGGTGCTGAGGGTGGAATGCCAGGACATCTACCAGACATTCTCTGATGCAGACCGGCAGCTGTCGGCCGACCCCAGGGAGATAGAGGCCGTAGAGGAGCGTCTCAATGAGATTTACGACCTCGAACGCCGCCACAAGGTCGACTCCGTTGAGGCCCTGATTGAGATTCGCGACGGTATGGAGGAGAAGCTTCGCGGGATAGACCTCGGAGACCAGTCGCTCCACTCTCTCGCCTTGGCCGCCAAAAGGGCCAAGAAGGAGGCGCTCGATCTCGCTCGCGAGATTTCAGCCGTCAGGAAAGAGACCGCTGTGGAGTTCGCGAGGATTCTGCGTGAAAGGGCGTTGCCGCTTGGCATGAAGAACCTCCAGGTGGAGGTGGCGGTGAAGGAGACCGAACTGACAGCCACCGGAATAGATTTCATCGAGTTCCTGTTTGCCTTCAACAAAAACCAGCAGCCGATGCCGGTTGGCAACACAGCCTCGGGGGGCGAGATTTCCCGTCTGATGCTCTCGATAAAGTCGATTGTGGCTGACAAGATGCAGCTGCCGTCAATCATCTTCGATGAGGTCGACACAGGGGTGTCGGGCGATGTCGCCAACCGTATGGGTGAGATGATGCATGAGATTTCCCGCAACATACAGGTTATGGCCATCACCCATCTGCCGCAGGTGGCCGCCCAGGGCAACGCCCATTACAAGGTCTTCAAGGAGGACACTGACACATCCACTGTCACCCGTGTCAGGGAGCTGACCGATGACGAACGCGTCGATGAATTGGCCGTGATGCTTTCTGGCTCGGCTGTCAACGATGCCGCCCGTGCCAATGCCCGCTCGTTGCTCGGCCTGTGACAGCGGTTGCCAAACCATCATAATGAGAAAAAACAAACAGCGATGCTTGAAAAAAACGAATATATTTTCGGCCTGAGGGCCGTCATTGAGGCCATTGAGGCCGGTAAGGACATCGACAAGGTGCTTGTCAGGAAAGACCTGTCGGGAGAGCTGGCCAAGGAGTTCTTCGAGGTGGCGAGACGCTACGGGATAGTGTTGCAGAGGGTTCCGGCCGAACGCATCGACCGCGTGACGCGCAAGAACCACCAGGGGGTGCTGGCCATCCTTTCGGCTGTTACCTATCATTCACTTGACAACATTGTCCCGCAGCTTTACGAGGAGGGGAAAATGCCGTTTGTCGTGCTGCTCGACGGGGTGACCGATGTGCGCAACTTCGGGGCCATAGCCCGCACATGCGAGTGTGCGGGTGTCGACGCCATCGTGATTCCCGAAAGGGGAGGGGTCGGTGTCAACGGCGACGCCATGAAGACATCGGCCGGCGCGCTCAACTATCTCCCTGTCTGCCGCGAGAAATCGATATTGTCGGCTGTGCGCTTCCTCAAAGACAACGGCTATCAGATTGTGGCCGCCACCGAGAAGGGTGCGCGCGACTACACGTCCGGTGATTACACTGGGCCTGTCGGGCTCGTGATGGGGGCTGAGGATATCGGCATATCTCCTGAAATCCTGCGTATATCCGACACCCTCGCCGCCATCCCGCAGAGGGGCAACATCGGGTCGCTGAATGTCTCTGTGGCCGCCGGTGTTATGATTTACGAGGTTGTCCGCCAGCGTATGGCCCATTGACGGGTGCCTGCCCCCTGCTGTCATTATCGTTTCGCTATTTATTGATGTATTATCACTGATACAGGTCAGTTATTTTGCTATGTGTAAAAAGTTTGTGATTGGCGCGTTGGCCGCATTTACGTCATTCTGCGCCTTTTCCGCCCCTGCCGATGGTGAGGCGGATGTCGAGAAGGTAGACCGTATTCCGAAAGTCCACGGAGTCTTTCTCGGTCGTTACGAAGGGGAGTGGCCCGATTACCGTCAGCGGTTCCAGGTGCGCCACGCTCGTGTGTCGCTGGAAGGTAAAATTCTGGAAGACCTTGATTACTACTTCCGTATGGATTTGTGTGACCGCGGGTCGATGAAGTTTCTTGATGCGTGGGCGAGATGGAAATTCGCCAGTGAGTTCGCTGTGCAGGCGGGCCGGTTCAGGGTGCCCTTCGGCGTGGACGCGTTCCGTGGCCCCGGCGGCTACATATTCGCCAACCGCTCGTTCATGGCCAAGGATATGGCAAACGTGCGCCAGGTAGGTGTGCAGCTTGGCTATTATCCCGAGTCCTTCCCCCTGACCCTGGAGGCCGGAGTGTTCAACTCCTCGGCAGGCGCCGACCAGGAGGTGTGGCAGAAAGACCTTGACTATGCTGCCAAAGCATCATACAGAATCGGTAATGTTACGCTCTCGGCCAGCTTCCTGTCGATGAAGCCGTCGGGCGTAAGGATGAACATCGTCGATGGGTCGGTGTCATGGAGGGTGTCACGCCTGTTGCTCGAAGGAGAGTACCAGCATCTTGACTATTGCGGCGACTCTTACAAGGATGTGAATGCCTGGCTGGCTTTTGCCTCGTATGGAATACCGGTCAAATGGAAGCCGTTCAACCTGTGGAGCTTCCACGGGAGATTTGACGCTATGACCGACCACTCGACCGGTGCCCCCGGCCCTGACGGTTATCTTGTCACGGATGACGCGGCCCGCCGGCGTGTGACTGTCGGTACCTCATTGGCCTGCAATATCAACAAGGTGAAGGCCGAAATAATCCTTGACTACGAGAAATATTTCTTTGACTCGGGAGTCATCGCCCCTGTTGGGCAAAACAACAAGATTGTGGCTGAGCTGGTGCTGAAATTCTGACAAAGCAGTGTGTCAGGGGTACGTCCTACGGGATGTAGACCACCTGCATGCGGCAGTTGCGGCAGTCAAAATCGAGGCGGAACCGTTTCCCCTCGGATGTGAGATACAACGGAGAGGGGAGTTTGTTCCCCTCTTTGTTTTTAAGGCATGCCCCCATCTCGCGCCGCAGGCAATATCGTGTCTCCATGACCCGGGTCTCTCCGGCAGGTTTGTCGGTGGTTTCCATTGCTTTTGGGATGGAAGAGGTGGCCTGGCGCGACAGCGAGGCGTAAAAATCAGCCGCGATATGGTTGGCTATGTTGTCATGGCGCGACAGATGTTTGCCTTGCGGAAGCATCACGCCGGCAGATGGTCGGCCTGGCAATTCGCGCTTGTGTGTCGTCTGGCGGGCGATGTCGAGCATCTGCGCGCCGTTGCGTCTCAGCCGCCCAAGGGTCGAAGCCGGGATGAATGACTGGCCGCAGAGGTCTTTGACGGATGCCGCGTGGAAAATCGTGTCTCCAAGCTTCTCAAGTTCTTTCCGGCGGCGTTCCTCCTGCGGCGACCGTGCTTCCTGCCGCTCAGCTTCCTCGGCGACGGTCACTTCGAGTCCGGTCTCGTCGCGCAGAGAGAGCGTCACTTGATTACCGGTCCATTTCAGTTCCATGTCCACAGCGAGTTTCCGTGTGGCGGTCTTGCCTGCGAGCATATCGGCGCGCTCCTTATCGGCGTTGCGGTAGAGGATGGCTCCGGGAGGCACGGCTATTTCCCCGGCGGGGTAGAGACGGTCGCCGTCGACGCGGTTGAGGCGGAATCCTCTGAACTCACCGTCGCGGGTGTAGAATCCAAGCCCGTCGCCATTGTTAAGCGGCTTGTAAAGGGTGGCGGTGATGGCTTTGCCTCCTTGTGTGCGGCCGGTCACCTTGCCTACCTTTGTGCCGGTCCATTTCGGCGAGTCGAATGTGGCGAGCGAGCCGGCTGCCGGTGATGGGGTGGTGAGGAAATAATTTGTGAATCCACGGTTGAAACTGAGTGCAGGATCAGGCGTGAATGTCAGCTCGGATTTTCCATATGATGCACGGCGGTAACGTTCGGGGTGCGCAGCAATGATGCTGTCGAGTTTCCGGCGGTATGCGCCGACCACATTCTTGACATATGCCTCATCTTTCAGTCTCCCCTCGATTTTGAGCGAGGTGGCCCCGGCATCGAGCAGTGCCTCAAGATTGTCGAGGCGGTTCATGTCGCGCAGTGACAGCAGGTGTTTGCCTTTGACAAGGGTATTTCCAGCGTTGTCCTCAAGGTCGAACTTGAAACGGCACACCTGGCAGCATTCTCCTCGGTTGGCGCTGCGCCTGGTGATGGCGAGGCTTGCCTGGCAGGCGCCGCTGTAGCTGACACACAAAGCTCCGTGGACAAACACCTCGAGGTCTGTGTCGACCGCTTCACGGATACGGCGGATTTCATCCAAGGTGAGTTCGCGGGCAAGGACAAGACGGGTGAACCCGCATTGCGCGAGGAAGCGGGCTTTCTCAGGGTCGCGTGTGTCGCATTGGGTGGAGGCGTGGAGCGCAATGGGGGGCAATCCCTCCATCCTTGTCAGCGCGAGGTCCTGCACGATTACAGCGTCGACGTCGGCCCTCCACAAGGCCCACATCAGTCTGCGTGCCTCTTCAAGCTCGTGGTCATAGATGATGGTGTTGACGGTCACATAGACCCGCGCCCCGAAACGGTGGGCGTGGCGGGCCACTGCGGCGATTTCATCCACCGGATTGCCGGCCTGGGCCCTCGCCCCGAATGAGGCGGCTCCCATATAGACCGCGTCTGCGCCATGGTCGATTGCGGCGATGGCTGTGGCCGCGTCGCGGGCCGGGGCGAGCAACTCGATTTCTGCTGGTTTAACTGCTGTCTTGGTGTCTGTCATTGCGGGTTCAAAATTACAAAAAAGCGGCAAGTCTGGCAATAAAAACGGCTTTTAAAGAAATTTGTGAAGAAATCGTGACCGCCGTAACCGACTTTATTGCTAATTTTGCAATGCGATTGCCATGCACGGGCGCTCTTTACCCGCGACGGGGCTTAAACTCTGATAACAACAGACTAACATACGTTTCATTTATGAGTCTTTTTGCAAGATTGACTGCGAGGGCGAAAGACAACCTTCGCAAAATCGTGCTCCCTGAGGGAGACGAGACCAGGAATCTGACTGCCGCTGACCAGATTCTCGCCGACAATGTGGCGGAAATAATCCTTCTGGGTGAACCCGAGGCTATCATGGCCAAGGCCGCCGAGCTTGGACTGAAAAACATCTCCAAGGCCACAATTGTGAATCCCGCCGACGAAGCTGTCATTGACAAATACGCTCCGCTGCTTTTCGAACTCAGGAAGAAGAAAGGGATGACAATGGAGGAGGCCCGCAAGAAGACCACCGACATTCTTTACCTTGGAGCCCTGCTTGTCAAGGCGGGAGATGCCGACGGCATGGTGTCCGGCGCTGTGCATTCCACCGGCGACGTCCTGCGCGCGGCTTTCCAGGTAATCAAGACCGCCCCCGGCATTGACACTGTCTCGGGTGCTTTCCTGATGCTTCTGCCTAAAGACTCCCCCTATGGCGAAAACGGCATACTGGTTTTTGCCGACTGCGCCGTCGTGCCTGATCCCGATGCGCGCCAGCTGGCCCAGATTGCTGTCAGCGCGGCTCAGACAGCCGAGCGTGTGGCCGGAATCGAGCCGCGTGTGGCCATTCTCTCCTTCTCAACCAAGGGAAGCGCCCGCCACGAACGTGTCGACAAAGTAATCGAGGCGACCCGCATCGCCCATGAGATGGCTCCCGACCTGAAGCTTGACGGCGAGCTCCAGGCCGACGCGGCCATGGTGCCCTCGGTAGGTGCGTTGAAAGCCCCCGAAAGCCCCATCTCCGGAAAGGCCGACGTGCTGGTGTTCCCCTCCCTCGAGGTGGGCAACATCGCCTACAAGCTCGTGCAGCGTCTTGCCGGCGTGGAAGCCGTGGGCCCGCTTCTGCAGGGCCTCGCCGCCCCCGTGAGCGACCTCTCCCGCGGATGCTCTGCCGAAGACATCTACAAGACAATCATCATGACAGCCAATCAATCCATAAAATAAAATCAAACGATACCAATGAAGATACTCGTGCTCAACTGCGGAAGCAGTTCTGTGAAATACAAACTCATCGACACCGCCGACGAGGCTGTCCTCGCCGAGGGTGGTGTGGAGAAAATCGGTCTGCCCGACGGATTCCTCAAATACCGTCTGGCCGATGGCTCCAAGGCCATCCGCGAGCTTGGGATGGTAGACCACAAGGGGGCTGTCAAGGCTGTCCTTGACATACTGACCGACCCCGAGCTGGGTTGCATTAAAAGCTATTCGGAAATCGACGCTGTCGGCCACAGGGTGGTCCATGGAGCCGAGAAATTCTCCCAAAGCGTGCTGCTTACCGACGAGGTGATACAGCAGGTCAAGGATTGCTATGACCTCGCTCCGCTGCATAACCCCGCCAATGTCACCGGTATCGAGGCTGTGGAGGAAATCCTTCCCGGGATCAAGCAGGTAGGCGTGTTCGACACCGCTTTCCACCAGACCATGCCCGCCAAGTCATTCATGTATGCCCTCCCTTACAAATATTACAAAGAGGACGGAGTGAGGCGTTATGGCTTCCACGGCACCAGCCACCGCTATGTCTCACAGCGCGTCTGCGAGATTCTCGGGGTGGACATCACCGATAAGAAAATCATCACATGCCATGTCGGCAACGGTGGGTCGGTGACAGCTGTGCTGAACGGCAAGAGCGTTGACACCTCCATGGGACTGACCCCCACAGAGGGCCTGATGATGGGCACACGCGTGGGCGACGTCGATCCCGGCGCGCTGGTCTTCCTTATGAAGAAACACAACCTCTCGGCCGACGACCTGCAGAAGCTGATCAACAAGGAGAGCGGCGTGATGGGCATAACCGAGCTTTCGTCAGACATGCGCGAAATCGAGTCTGCCGACAAGAACGGCGATGAGCGTGCCCACCTCGCGCTCGAGATGTATGAGCAGCGTATCATCAAATATGTAGGCGCGTATGCCGCCGAGATGGGCGGTGTCGACATCATCGTCTTCACCGGCGGTGTGGGTGAGAACCAGACCGGCGTGCGCAGCAATGTATGCCGTCCTCTCGCCTTCATGGGCGTCGAGATTGACGAGGAACTCAACGCGCGCACAAGAGGCACCGAGACTGTGATCTCCACTCCCGGCTCGAAAGTGAAGGTGGTGGTCGTGCCAACCGACGAGGAGCTGATGATCGCCCGCGACACCGAGGCGATTGTGAACGCCTCCAAATAAACGTCGCTTATGCTCGATTTCATCACATGGAATGTCGATCCGGTTCTGTTTCATCTCGGTCCGCTGACAGTGAGATGGTACGGAATGATGTTCGTCATAGGCTTCATCCTCGGCTACAAGATTGTCGAGAAGATGTTTCGCAGGGAGGGCGCTCCTGAAAGCTGGCTCGGCATATTGCTGATATATGTCATCGTCGCCACAATCGTCGGCGCGCGCCTGGGCCACGTGTTCTTTTACGCGTGGGATTACTACTCCCAGCATCCCATCGAAATACTCTACACCTGGGAGGGAGGGCTTGCCAGCCATGGCGGCACCATCGGCCTGCTCATCGCTGTCATCCTGTTCTCGATATTCACCACGAAGCGCACGCCCTTCTGGACGTATGACCGCCTGGTCATCGCCATAGCCCTCGTCGGTGCGCTCATAAGGATCGGCAATCTGATGAACCATGAAATCTACGGTCATCCGACCGATTTGCCATGGGGATTCAGGTTTGTCACCAACCTCGGGCCTTGGATGGCAGGCATGCAGCCTCCGGTATATTCCCTCCCCTCGCATCCGACACAGATATATGAGGCGCTGTGTTACCTCGGGCTGTTCGGCCTGCTGATGTGGATGTACTGGAAGAAGAACGCCGGCGAGCGTCCCGGATTGATTTTCGGTGTGTTCTTCATCGTGCTTTTCGGCTCACGTTTCCTGATAGAGTTCATAAAGAATCCGCAGGAGGAGTTTGAGGTGGGGATGACGCTCAACATGGGCCAATGGCTGTCAGTCCCGTTCATACTCATGGGCATCGGCTTTGTCATATATTCCATGATGGCCCCGAAGCTGAAAATCAGTTATCCCGGCAAATTCGCCGAAGAGCTGGAGAACGCTAAAAACGGCGTGTCGAAAAAGAAAAACTGACCACACGCCACAAACGGATGTGCGCAATATCCGTCGCTATAGTCGATATACAAGAAAAATGGTGTTCCTCTACTCAGGAATGCCATTTTTTTTCTTAACTTTGTGTGGAATGAATTACGTCCCCCGATTGACGGCAATCACATAGCAATCAAACCGATGATTAAACGAATAGACAAGTCAACAGAAAGGAAATTGTATTGGTTGTTCATACCGATGGCAGTGGTTTGCGTGTGGCTGATGGTCTACCTGTTTTCAGGAGCCAACCTTCTGCTTGATTGGTTCGGCATTGATATCGATGTGTTGACATGGTGCAAACCCGCCCTCATTGTCTCCCTGCTCATAGTCTTCTCGGGCTACTCCATAGCAGCCATACGGCAAAAATGCTGGGGAGAATTTGCAATAAGCCTGGTAATGCTCCTGGTGGTTCTCCTCAACATGGGGAATATCTTTGTCGACCTGCTTATGCCATAAAGTCATCCCCTCGGCGATACCACCTCCGGCCTTCATTGGAACACAGTAATGAAAAAAAAGCCCGCAATCGTTTGGATTACAGGCTTTTCGTGTTTTTTTTGTCGGGGTGACTGGAGCAATCCGACCTTCGATGCAACATCCAAGGTGCTTTCCCGTTGGTGGTTCCTGGTTTGTAATTTGTGGCCGTGTTATTGTTTTGTAGCTTTTAATTCTGCTATGTTGGATTCCAGGAGCCTGATGTATCGCTCCTGATTGTCGATGATTGTCTTATAAAGTTTTTCGTTGCTTCCGATTGTAATGTTGGCAGTACCAAGAACTGCAGAGGCTGTGTTCTCTGAATTGTTTTTCACTATGGGAAATGCGCAGTCGAACACTTTGGAGATGGGTAGTCCACTGGCTTGGCATAGTTTTTCCAGAAGCGCTGCGTCTATTGAGCTTTTGTGAAAAATAGAGGAGAGATAGTTATAGGTGATTCCCGCTGATAGGGCCACTTCTTTTTTCGTTAATCCGTTGGTTTCAATGTGCTTCTTTAGAAGCTGGCCAAAATTCTGCATAGTTTGAAATTGTTAATTATGCTTAAACCATCTGTGAATTATGTCTCAGATTGATTATGGTTTTGATTTTCTGTGTAACTTTGCGACATAAAATTACCAAAAAAAGTCCAAATAATCAAGGATGATGACAGCTAATCAGGTCTTTGTTCGACATATGGATGAACTAATGCGACAAAATCCAACAGAAACGCGAAAGATTATCCGGGCAATAAAGGATGCCTGTGATATTTCCACGCCTGTCTATTCAAATTGGCGCTGTGGAAGGACTCCGATACGTAAACTCCAACAGCGCGAAATTACACGAATTCTTGGTGTTGATTTGTTTGAAGATGTCACAAATTGAAAATATTGGCACAAACAGGCCATCGTTTGATGTAGAGTTCTATGGCTACGAGGGCGAAATCTGGTATCGGCTTGAGGATGGCACAACCGCCAGGCTTCGTGAGTCAGATTCGGAATTGTTGTCAACCCTTCTGGATGTGATAGAGCGTTTTTTTCCCCAGGCCTATGCGGCATTGTGTGATGAATACCGGGCCTGCCGGCCAAATATGCCCTATTTTCGGTACCGTGCTGTCTGCCGTTTCCTGAAATGTAATTTTGCGGTGCTTGACAATTCTCCGGATTTCTCTGGAGGTATGTTCCGGAATTTCGAGTACATCTCCTGCCCGATGCGTGGGGAATGCCCTCACGAGTGCGTTATCTGCCGCCCGGCTTTCAACCACAGGCTTTCAGATGCTGAAATCAGGGTGATGTCGTTGTGGTGTGACGGGCTTACAGAGCCAGACATTGCCTCGCGCCTTTGCCTGAGCCCTCACACGGTGCATAACCACATTCGCAATGCGTATGCTCGTGTGGGAGTTGTTTCAAAAGCCCAGTTCATACGGTATGCAACCGATCATTCCCTTTTCCGATGAGCGATTTCCAGAAATATGACAAGTTCCAGATTGAGGAGCTGAAACGTGATGCCGACATTCGTTTGTTCATCCCCGGCTGCGACGAGTCCAAGCGTGACCAGAAGATTGTCTGTCCGTTTTGTGGACAGAATAAATTCTCGGTAGTCCATAAGAACGGCAAAAACCTGGCAAAGTGCTTTGGGTGTGACGTGTCTTTCGCCAACGGTGTGGCTGCGGTGATGAAGCTCAATGGTATGGATTTTCTTCCGGCGGTTGAATATGTGGCCGAGAGGGCTAATTTCGTGCTTGTGCCACGCGACCAGAAGCGCCGTTCAAAGGTTGAGAAGCTCAAGGGTGGCAACCTCAAGTCGTTTTGTTCGCAGCAGCTCGAGGAGTCCGGCCTCACTATGGATGACATTGTCGCGCGGGTTTTGGATTCGCAAGGCCGCGAAGACTGGGTGGTGCCGTTTCGCAAAGGAGGTGTCGACGCGCCTTTTCAGCCCAACGACACCGATGATGAGATGCTGATTCATTATTACGGCCTTGACGGTCGCCCTAAGACGTATGTCCCCAGGGGCAATGGCGGCCGCCCCAAGCCGTATGTTCGTGTCAGGTGGTCGAACCCAGACCTGCATCCTGACAACGATGGCAAACCTACAAAATACAAGACCCCAGCCGGTGCCCCCTCCCAGGTCTACGTCCCGCAGTATATCCGGACAAAATATCAGGCCGGGGAACATCTTGAGACCCTTTTCATTCAGGAAGGGGAGAAAAAGGCGGAGAAAGCCTGCAAGCATGGAGTCCCGTCGATAGGCATTCAGGGCATCAACAATTTCGGCACAACCCAGGACGGGTTGCTGCAAGACATCCAATACCTGGTCAAGAAATGCTCCGTCCGCAATGTCGTGTTGCTCATGGACTCGGACTGGCAGGGACTTCACCGCAACATCATCACCGGTGATGACATCACCAAGCGTCCAAACTCGTTCTGCAAGGCCGTCATCAAATTCAAGGTGTTCATCAACTCGTTGCACAACCGGGGGTATTCTGTCGATGTCTGGTGGGGCCACGTCAACGATAACGAGGCCGGAGACAAGGGGGTGGACGACTTGCTGTGCAACACGTTGAAAGGCCGGGAGGGAGACCTGCTCAGCTCAATCGATGAGGCCATGCACTCCCACAACGGGAAATCCTCCCTTGTCGACATACACAAGATAACCTCCATCAGCGACAAGCAGATCGAGGATTTCTGGCTGCTAAACGACGACCAGGCTTTTTATGACCTGCATAAGGAGCGATTGGCTGATGTCGAGACGTTCAAGATTAAGAGGATCCGCTACAAGGTGGAGAACGGTCGCCTCGTGCAGGTGAACCGTTATTCCTCCGACATTGACATATGGAGCATAGAGACGGATTCCAAAGACAGGAAGAAAGTCGTGTTCAACGCCCTTGAGACTTTTGAGTTCCTCAAGGCCAATGGCTTCTTCCGCCTGCGCACCGTCAACTCAGACGGGACAGTGACCTTCGACTTCATCCGCATCGATGATGGAATAATCGAACGCACGTCGCCCATCGAGATCCGGGATTTTATCCGCGACTATATCGACAGCACCTGCCGCGAGTATATCGTCAAGAATTTCTTCCGGGAGAAGATGGATTCAATACTTGCTGACAAGAAGATGGAGAATCTCGCCCGTGTCGATAATGATTTCGATGATTTCAGGCCGGAGCTCCAGAGGTTGTATTACAACAACGGCACCGTGGAGATCACCTCCGGAGGAATAGTGGCCGAGCAACCGATGTGCAACGTGTGGCGCACCAGGATTCTGCCTCGCAAGTTCCGGCGGGTGCCTGTCATCTCAGACATCAGCGTGGCCGATGGGGAATTCAGCGTCACTCTTACCGAAGCCGGCCGCCGCTGCGAGTTCCTGCAGTACCTCCTTAACACGTCAAACTCGTTTTATCCCCACGATGATCCCCGCGAGCTGACACAAGCCGAACATTCCGAGCTTATGCGTCATCTCGTGAACAAGATCACATCCATCGGATTCCTCCTTTGTGATTACAAGTTCCCCACGGAATGCAAGGCGGTGGTGATCCAGGATCACCGAATGGCCGAGGTCGGCGCGAGCAATGGCGGTTCGGGCAAATCTATCCTGGGGACAGCCATCGGCAAGGTCGTGCCGCAGATTGTTTTCGACGGCAAGAAGGATGAGACCGGCCAGTTCTTTTTCGAGCGTGTGAGCCTTGCCACTCGCAACCTGTTCATTGATGACGTGCGCACAAACTTCAACTTCGAGCGTCTGTTCCCGATGATCACCGGCGACATGATCATCGACAGGAAGAACATCGGGGCTTTGGAGATTCCTCTTGAGAAGTCCCCGAAGATTCTCATCACCACGAACCACGCCATCAACAAATCCGAGGAGGATGCCACCCGGCGGCGCATAATCTACATGGAGGTGTCGGAATGGTACAACCCTGAACACACGGTGATCGACGACTTCCACCATATGCTGTTCAACGACTGGGCGGCCGATGACCAATGGGTGTTGTTTGACAACCTGATGGCCGAATGCGTGATGTATTACCTGCGCTCGTTCGAGCAGATGTGGCACCGCGAGGGGATGGGGGCCGTGCCGCCCCCGATGGATAACATCCGGCTGCGCTCCCTCCGGCAGGAGATGGGGGAGGCATTCTTCCAGTGGGCCGAAGAGTATTTTGACCCGTCGGGAACCAAGCTCAACGAGCGGGTGCCACGCAAGGAGATGTATTCCGCCTTCATCGACAATGTGGGCAACGGCGGCCACAGTGTCTCCCCGACCGGGTTCCGGCGCAAGCTGGAGGCATTCTGCAAGTTCAAGGGCTATGACCTTAACATCAAGAGCAAGGACAAGGCCGGACGCTCCTATGTCGACTGGAGGAAGAAACACAAGTCCGAGTCATTCCTCGGCGTTGCCGACAAGTCGGGCGGCGCTGAATACTTCACAGTGTTCTCTCCGCAGGAGGAGAACAACCTAAAACCTTTCTGAGCATGATAAATCCCGATATTGTTTTTGACGCTGTGTGCGCCGAGTCAGGGCTGACGAGGCGGCAGCTGCGGTCTGCATCCCGTCTCTACCGGATCGTGGCGGCCAGGATGCTGGTGATGCTTCTGCTGTACCGTGAAGGTTATCACGACAGCCGGATCGCATTCCTGCTCGACCGGGCGCGTTGCACTGTCACGCTGCAGCGACACCGCGCGATGGGCTACATCGCCACCGACAAGCTGTTTCTCAAACGTTACGAATCACTGAAACAAACCATCGAAGATGCAAAACGACAACCGTCCACGCAATCCCTATGAACACCTCCGTCACGAGGAATATCCCGACTCCGCGCCGGAAACCCAGTACTCGGCTTATTGTGTCAGCGACCATCCTGATGAGCAGGTCTCAATACTTTTGGCCGAGCCGGCCCCGGGCAGATGGGTGGGGGGGTACTCGGTGTACTGGGCCAACAGGCGCCGCCACTCATTTCTGCAGCCATCCTTGACGAACGGATGGTTTGCGTCGCGCCGAGACGCGATACTCTTCTATCTCGGTTTCTTTTCGACATACCTGGCGTATTTCATCCCCCTTAACCAGGACGCGATCCGCAGGGCCATTGGCCGAAATTCGCAGACAAGCATAATTGACCTGTGCTGACAACCATGCAATCAACCCAATTTGTAATCTATAAACTGTTTTCCCGAAATGTTTGATTTTTCACGTATGAAATCCGCGTTTGGACGCAGAGCCTCCCGCGAGGAAAGAGATATCGAGGATGTCTCTTTTGAAGAGATCCGCAAAGATTCAACCAATGACGATGCTGCCAATGAAGCCAGGAGACGCGCTCGCGCTGACGCTGTCCGTTCTGAAGCTCTGTCATTCCTTGAGCGCGTCACAGAGAAGATAACCCCGGGTTATATCGAGGGGCTGGCCATCATGTCATTGTTCATCGCTGGCGCAAAATGGTGTGACGGTCTTCCAGCCTCGGTTGTCGAATCTGAATCCGTTTTCCTGGGCCGGTTGTCTTCTGCCGTTGACTCGCATTTGCGTGACGGCAATGCCGCCCCCAGTGTTAAGGCCTATCTTTTTCTCGGCCTCTGTTTCAGCACAGGGGCCACTTGGGCGCGAGAGCATCCGGAGACTCCGCCGGTCTGACTTCGTTCAAGACATCAGGAACGGCCACGCCCTCGCTCATCACGGCGGGGGCGTTTTTTTGTGGAGTCGCGGAATTGTTGTATTTTTGCGACATAGGAAAATCCAGCAATCAACCATTATGAAACCCTCGTTCCTGTTGTTTCACGCCGAGTGCGTGAATGAATGCCGCGATGCGGTCTGCCATCTGGTTCTGTGTCCTGTCGTCGACGGAGACCCGCGTGAGCCTGTCGAGTTCTTCTTTAACCCCGAGGCCCGGTTTGTTTTTGTGCAGTCGGGACTCTCCGCCGCCGATGTGGAGAAGTTCCCCCCGTTGCGGGACGGTTGGCCGGAGGTTGAGCGGTTGCTCGATGAGTTCGACATGCTCGTGAGCTCGGCTGACGGATATAGCGCGGAGGCCCTGTGCAATTCGTTGGCGAGGCTCGGCGTTGACGCGCGCCCGCGCCGGTACTGCAACGCCAAGTCTGTCTGCCGCCGCGCCATTGACGAGCTGTCTTACAGCCTTGATTATCTCAGTTGTTCTGTCCTTGGCCGGAAGGTGCCTCAAGGCGAGCCTGTGGAAATCGCCGTCGCTTGGCGGGATTTGCTCCTGGCCTCCCTTGACGGTGTCGATTGCTCGTCCTTTGACGAATACCTGGCGGCGGCCAAGATCATCCCCGGGCAGATTGCACGGGATGGGTTGCTGCGGCCAGTGGTGACGCGCGACTACGGGAAACGTAAAGCCCACCGGTTCGACCCGTCTCAGGTTCCTGTCGATGCCCGGCCTGACAATCCGTTGTTCGGGATGAATGTGGTGTTCACCGGAACTCTTGAGGCAATGACCCGTGACATGGCCCGTGAGGCTGTCATCAAGGTTGGCGGCTTCGCCCCCTCTTCTTTGAACAACTCGACAGACTTTCTTGTGGTCGGCAACCAGGACCTGCGGGTTGTCGGGGAGAAAGGCTTGTCCGGCAAGATGAAGAAGGCCGCCGAGATGCGCTCGAAGGGCCTGCCGATAGAGGTTGTCAACGAGTTTGACTTCCTCGAGATGTTGGCGCAGTGAGAGTGTCATATCGTGAAATTGCAATTAGAAAATGTTTACATATGAAGAAGATTAAGTTTGCTATGTTGTTTTGCTCAATGGCACTGTTGTTGCTGGTGTCAGGCTGTGCAAAACCTATGTTTCTCCAACAAATGTACTACGTAGATTACTACTCTGGTGGTCTGTATGGAAAGGTGTTTATCACTGAATCTCCAAGCGTGTCGTTTGATTATGAACCTCTTGGCTCAATTGTTGTATCCGAAGAATCTGGTTATGTGTCCAAGAATAAAGACACTTTCAAGGTTCACAAACTAAAGGGGGATGATGTCTATTCGGGCAACCTCCCTTGGAGCAAGGAAGAGCAGGAAGCCGCAAACCTCAGCAACATTTACCGAGGAGCTGACTATGAATCCGCGTTACAGGCGGCTTCGACAAAAGCCATTGAAATGGGTGGTGATGCCATTATCGGGCTTAAAATAAAGTCGTGGGGGTATAGGATTCAACTAAACGGGAATAAGCATAAGGACGTTGCGAAGCTCATAATCGTTTCCGGAATGGTTGTGAAACGAAAATAGCCTGATTTGCTGACGATTTGCTGACGAGATTCTGACTAATCATTTTTTTGAGATTTTCTTTGGCAGAATGAATGCTGTGTTGTAACTTTGCAGTGCTACAACCAAGGTGATTAGTTCACCCCGCACGAGCGCGGTAAATGCTCGACATATTTTGCGGGCTTTTTTTATGCCCGGACATACCAGCCATATGCGGCTGTCACCGATATCATTTGACGTGCTCTTAGGAGTGAACGACTTTGGTTGTAGCAACGGTGACAGCCGTTTTTTATTAATAGCTACAATCAAAGTCGTATGAGAACAACCAACACCATCGCCCTGAGCCAGGGCGCGTCGGCCCGCATTCTGCCGGGCGCGGTCTCCACAAAAATCCGCGCAATCGCTTGCGGATTCAAAAAATCTGCTTACCTTTGCAGCGTCTTCCATTTGAAACAGGCGACAGCGTCGCCGTCAGCCAGCCAAGCCGTCGGCCTTTTTTGTGGCCGTAGGTCTGTGGCCTACAATATTGGTTCCGTCCCGTGTGGAGCGTTAATGCGCCCACTGCCTGTTTCAAGGTGGAATGCAACGGGGAGCGGAACCTTTTTTTGTTTCTTCCCTGGGCAAGTTAATATAGTTTCATTTAAAGCATTCCGAAATGAAAACAACCAACACCATCGCCCTGAGTCAGGGCGCGCCGGCCCGCATTCTGCCGGGCGCGGTCTCCACAACCATCATCCCGGCCCTCCGCGCCATCAGCGTGGCCGCCTCTGTCATCCTCGCGCCGGTGGCCTACCTGCAATGCGCCGCCGGGACTCCGTCGCTGCCCGTGATACTGGGCGCGTCGGCCAGCCTGCTGGCGGCGGCATTCCTCCGCCCCTCGTCAACCTCAAGCCGGAAAGGAGGTGACAGATGAGCTTCCGTTTTGAGAAGAAGGTCGCCATCACCCGGGAGGTGATGGGCGCGCACGTCGTGGAGTTGAAGATTGATGGCTACAGCTCGGGGTTCATCGTCGTGGACGAGCCTCAAGACCTGTGTCTGCTCCGTGACAAGCTCGACGAGTACATCAACGAACATGGAATCAAAGAGCCTGAGACCTATGAGTAAGCGCAAGTCTATCATTTACAAGCAGAAAGCAGCCGGGGTTTCCCCCCCCGAATTTTCCTCCGGCCTTTCAGGAGGCCCAGCCGGGCACGATGACCTGAATGTGCCATCGGCATTGAACGTGCTGGATGACTGGCTTGCCCGTTTCGAGCCAGCTGTCTCGGTCGATGACGGCCAGGTGGAGCTCCGCACCACGGTCGACATCATCAACGACCTCTCTTCGATGTGTGACCTTGACATCCGGGGCGTTGTGGCCCATATGACACGAAAAGGCTATCGTTCTTACCACGACTCAGATGGAGTCCACGGATGGATGCTCAAGCGTGTCGACAGACGTTAGATTCTTCTGCGATCCATCACCATATATGGATGGCGGCCCTGTCCGGGAGGATGGGGCCGCTTTTCGTCATGGGTGGTTGACGTTCGGGATTTTTCATGCGGAGCGCAGCGGAGGATGAAAAACATCCCGGGGAGGTATTTTTCAAAACCCTCGCAGCCTGGAAGCCCTGGGGATTTCCCCCGCGCCCCCGCAAGAGAGGGATGGAGACAGGTGCGGCGGTGCGCGGCACGATGGCACGGGTGGCCAGGTCGCGGTCTGAGGGGGCGCGGGGGCGCACCAATATGGCCTGCAAGACAGCCGGGATGCATACACATCTTACCCGGTAAACAGGCTTTTTGGTGAAAATCGGCAGTTGTTTTTATTTTTTTCATTCATATTGATTTGAAAAAAGAGGTGCAAAAGTACAAAAAAGAGGTTTGTGTTTGTAAACCAGCTGTTTGCAAATGCACCATTTGCGCACTTTTCGCGCACTATTCGGTTTTCGTACAGTACGAAACCGGGCACGTACAGTACGGTTTTTGAAAAAGTACTATTTTTTGAGACTGTAATGGGTTGTGTCGCAATGTGTTGCGCGTGGGCGCACCAAAGCACCATAAAAACCCCGCACTCTTTTCTATATCGTGTGAAAAAACACACACGCGTTTCAAAAGGAAGTTGCAAACATTGTTTCTGCTTTTTCCCCGGATTTTCTAACTTTGTGTCTGAATTCCTTTTGTTTATGTTAATCTACATCAGTCTTAGCGACTATCTGGCGCAGTGGTTTGTCAATGATCAGGGCGGCAACAACCCGGTGAAGCTGAGGAAAGGGTCTGTTGAGTCGGGAATACTGGAGGTTTTCCTCCAGGCTCCTCCGGAAGGATATGTGCCAGACCTGCCGGGGGACGGTCGACTGGCCATCGAGCTGCCAAACTTCCGCCACAAGGACACCAGATGCTGTTACCATCTGCCGGAGAAAGCGAGGGAGGCGCTGGCCGACTGCATACGCACGAGGTTCGACTTGTGCATGTGGGACTCACTCCACCGTTTCTCCAACATCCTCCGCAGGCAGGATCATCTGATTTATGCCTTCATGGAACAGCATGGCATAGAAATCAACGAGGCTAATTTCTGCGCCATCCAGAAACGTTACCAGCGCAAGCGCGACATATACAAACGCGCGCTGCGCCGCAAAAAAAGTTCATTGAAATAAACCCGACTTCAAGGGGCGTTTTTCGGCGTTGTCCGATTTGTCCTCCCCCCTTGGAGTCTAATTTGAGTCGATATGGATTCTCCAACACAGATATTGCCGGGTGTCAAGTCCATCGGATGGCTTGACTGCCGGCATCTGCACCGCTCGACCGGCCTGCTCTTCAAATGCTTCGGAGAGCTTGTCGCGGTGAGCACCACGGTTCACCGGATTGGGTGGTTTGCCGATGCCTCCTGCCGGTGTGATGCCTCCAGCGACGGAGGCAAGCGCTCCGAGAAGGCCACGCTCGTCTTCTCCACGGACGAGGCGTTGCCAGATGGTGTGCCTCTCGGTTTCGTGGTGGAGGCTCCGGATGGCGCGATGTTCCTCATAGGGTCGTGCGAACCGCCGTTGCCGGTGGTGTCGGTTACCCGCACAACCGGCTCTGCCAATGGCGGACGGGCCGGGTTCAGTTATGAAATCACCCATCTGGCGTTGCAGGCGATGCTGCCCTGTCTCGCCTTGATGGATTGACCGTTTTTTTGAGAGTTTAGTAAGATTATATGGTAAGACAGCCTGTCGCGGACTTGCGACATAAATCCGCGACATCGCTGATTGGTTGATTTTTTGCATGGATTTATTGAACTATTTTGTGTGATTGATTCTCCGAGAGGAGAGGGATTGCTTCCAACTACAGTTTGTTCTGGAGACCGCCTGCGCGTGAGCGTGGACGGTCTTTTTCGTCACTATGGCAGAAGGCTGCGACCGTTCCTGGTCTGTCACTCAGTCTTTTCGGCGACTTGTGGGGAGACGTAAATTTGTGTCGCTAATACGGGTTTTCAATGTCAAAAACAAATTATCATCTCAGGCTCAAAGGTTATGTTGGCGGTGGGGATTTCCGCCTCTCCAAAGTCGAAGAAACGCTGGACAAGATGGATGGCCGCCATGTGGATGTGCTGATTGACTCCACCGGCGGCTCACTGGCCACCGGGCTTTCCGTCTCGGCGGCTTTCCGCAACCATGGGGATGTCACAGTCCATTTCGTGGGGCTGAACGCCTCGGCGGCGACAATCGCCTCGCTCGGGGCCAAACGCGTGACCATCGACGCGGGCGCGATGTACCTCGTGCATAAATGCTCGATGGGGTTCTTCAAGTGGGACTCGATGAACGCCGACGATTTCTCCAGGATGATCGAGGAATGCGAGAAGGCCAAGGAGGATCTTGACAAGCTCGACCTTAACTGCGCCGGCTTGTACGCGCGAAGGTGCAAGCGCAAGACCGAGGATCTGCTCGAGCTTATGAAGCGGGGTGGATGGCTCACCCCGCAGGAGGCTCTCGACTGGGGATTTGTCGACGAGATCACCTTCTATGAGGAGGATGCCGCCGCCGAGCTCACCGAGTCTGTGGCCTCTGCGCTCGCCGTGGCCGGATTGCCTTTGCCCGACATGCCTGTGGCGCAGTCAGGATGGCAACGCCAGTTGTCAGGCTTGCTGTCTTCGATCGCGTCGGTGTTCAACAGCAACTCATCACCTATCATCAACAATGCTATGGATAAGACCTACAAATTCATCTGCGCGGCCCTGGGGCTCCAGGCAATCGCTTTCTCCGGCGACAAGGCCTCGCTTTCGGAGGAGCAGTTCTCCAAGATCGAGGATTGCCTCAAGAAGGCCGACGACACGCGGGCCGCGCTTGAGGCCCAGGTGGCCGAGCTGACCGCGAGCTCCGGCTCCAAGGATGCTGAAATCGCTGAGCTCAAAGCCAAACTCGACTCAAAGCCTGCCGAGTCGTCTCAGCAGGTCACTGAGACCTCCAAGGAGGATCAGGCCCCGGCTGATGACTTCTTGCAGGTGGGCGCTTCGGCCAAAAGTCTCTACGACATGCTCCCCTGACCTTTTTCCAAAACCTTTAACTTAATCTTTTTTTATGGGTAAATTGGTTTTTACCGAGCAGGATTTCCAGAAAGCGGCCATAACGTTCCGCAAGGAGCTCCTGCGCCTGCCTGTCATAGGCATCCAGGACACGCTCAAGTATATGACTGCCCGTCCCGGGGTCACATACGCCGAGCAGGTGGGTTCCACTTCTGTCAATGTGGAAGTGGCCCCTTACAAGCCCGGTCGAAAGACTGACGCTAACCTTGACCTGGTAATCCGCACGCTCCACACGTATTTCGGGTCGGTCAACGCCGATTTCGAGCCTAACGCGGCCATCCAGACTCTTCTCGGCCATCGTGCCTCCATGGCGATGGATGATGCCCAGAAGTCCACGCCGACCGCGCGCGAGGTGCTCGGGCTGGTGGCCAAGAGCGTCTCCGAGTCGCTCAACAGGGCGATCTGGTCGGCCAAACGTGACGCGAACGGTAACAGGACTGCCGACCTGTTTGACGGTTTCGACACTATCACGCAGACTGAGATCGCCGCAGGGGCCATCGCCGCCTCCGAGAAGAATTATCTCAAGCTTGACAGGAAAATCACGGCGGCCAACGCTGTGGATGTGTTCAAGGAGATTCTGTTCTCGCTTGACCCATCGCTCCGCAGCGAGCAGTGCTTCCTCTATTGCGATTACGCCACGGCCGACGCTTACAACGAGGGTTATCTGCTGACCCACGCGGGCATCGTATACAATGACCGCTACAACCAGGTGGCCGTGGAAGGTTCCAACAACAAGCTGATCATAGTGCCTCTTGCTTCCAAGGATGGCTCGCGGTTCATCCATGTCTCTCCGAAACGCAACATGCTCGTGGGATTCGACCAGCAGAGCGACCTCGAGTCGGTGAAGGTCAAGGAGTACGAGCCTGACATCCTTACATTCATGATGCGCCTCTTCTTCGGCACACAGTTCGAGAGCATCGACCGCCGCAGGCTGTTCGTGGCCGAGCTTGCCGACGAGGCCGGAGAAGGGCAGGTGGGTGGCTGATATGTCTGACCTGTTAACATCGATATCCATATGACAAAAAAATGCACTTCGATACAGAAGTCTCTCGGTTGGTGCCAGGGCACTCCGGAGCTTCCCGGCGTTAAACGCCGTGTGTTCTTCCTCGCGTCAAATTTCATCCTGAAATACCCTCAGTTGCCCCGCGATGAGCTGGGCCGTGTCACTTCCGCCGTGCTTGAAGGGTCATTTGTCCTGGCCGCGGATGCCAAGTTCAAATACATCGACATCCTTCCTGACAAGTCGCAGCTCACGTCCGAGGCCCAGGGCGAGCTGCCGTCGCAGACCCAGCTCAACAAGCTGGTGGCCGTGCATCCCGGTGTGGGCCAGGAGGCTTCCGCCGCAGCCGCTTACATCAACAACACCAACAATGTCTTCATTGTCGAGGACATGAAAGGCAATTTCAGGGTGCTTGGCAATGACAAGTGGGACACCAAGGCGACGGTGGCGCAGGATCTTGGCCAAGGGGCCACCGGCACCACGTCGACCACCATAAATGTCGAGGTCACGGACGAAGTCCCTGCCCCGTTCTATGTCGGTGTGATCGAGACCGAGGACGGAGACATTGACTGTTCCGGCAATGGTGACGCGGAGGAAGGCTGATCCTGACCTGCTGGATCGGTTCGCTTTTTCATTTTCCATATGACATGACCGGGGCCGGTTCTCCGGCTCCGGTCTGTTTTTCTGATATGTTATGGATCATAAATTCACTGAGCAAATAAAAGCATGGCTCGACACTCCGGACAATGAACGCGATTATGGGCTGGGGGCTGTTTACCTGCTCAAGCTGTCGGGCAACCAGATTCTGTACCGTACTCTGATGGTGAATCCCGCCGGTAAAAAGGAGCACATCGAGTACCAGTTGCAGAAGTATTATAATTTCCGCGTCAGGGAACTCACCCACGACCAGGTGGCGGAGATGTCGGCGCAGGCCGAACGGATCGTGGCGAAAAACATACCGCTCGCGGCCAATGCCGACAAGGCACGGAAAGGCAAACGTCCCGATCACGACTCGCTGCCGGCGGAGATAGTCGCGCGCTACGAGGAGAACCTTTCAATCCTCCATCGTATGCGCGAGGTGCATATGAGATTGCGCAATCTCTCCCTGGACAACGCGACCTGTCCGGATTCTGAGCGTTATCCGTTCGTGCGGGAAATAATCGAGCTTGACAAGCGGTTGCATGACAACTGGTCGGCATATGACGGCTACATCCCGGAGCCTGTGGCTGACGGGGCGCAGCCGTCTGGAAGCGCTTCCGCCAGGACTTCACGGAAATCGACCCGCAAGACGGCGAAATCCTCCGCCGGATGAGACGTGGCCTTTCGGTGTCAGACTGCCTCCGTCCTTTGGCGGAGGCTCCTTGCCAGGCTTATCTGAGCGACATCCTGCAGGTGGCGGATCTGTTGGAGTGGATTCTCGGGCAGACCGGGCCTGCCGAGGTCTGGCTGACATCTTTCTCCATCTCGGAAGAGTTTCTGCGCAGGATTTTCCATATCTCAAGATCCGGACTGGTCTCGCGTTTAACCCTCGTGCTTGACCACAAGGCCACAAACAAGACGCTTGGCCTGTGGGCGTTCCTTTCCCAGGTGGTGGAGAACACTTACCTGGCCGACAACCACAGCAAGCTCCTTCTGGTCCGGGGGGCAAACGGTGATGTCGTGTCGGTCGTCACATCCCAGGACCTTACAAGGGGTAACCGCCACGAGTCTGCGTTTGTCTCTACTGACCCGGATGTTTTTTCCTCCCTGTCTGGCCAGGTGAGGGATTTGATTGACAACCATTCTGTTGCCCTCCATGAATTATTCAGAAACCGAATTGAGGAAAATTGAGGAGTATGCCTCGATATATATGAAGATCTCGGACATCGCCGTGCTTGTCGATGTCCCGGCTGATGAGCTGCGTTCTGACATCGCCGACCGCTCGACTGATGTCTCAAGGGCTTACCGCCGTGGCAAGGCCGGCTCGAAGGTAAAGCTCCACTCCCAGGAGATGATGCTCGCGCAGGTGGGCTCTCCGCTCGCCCTTGAGAATGCCAGGGTTAATCTGCTTGACATGGAGGACGATGAGTAATATTTCCACAATTGACCTTTGTCGGGAATGCCTGTTTGACCCTGAGGCGGATGTCGTCGCCAGGTATGGCCGGGGCGCTGCAGACCGTGTCATGCGCGCCCGGGCGATGTACAATTGGCGTATGGCGAACCCGGCGGCCACCGACCGGCAGTTTGTCAGTGAGTTCAACTCCCGTTTCCCCATGGGCAAGAATGCTGCCCGGGAGTATCTCAAGGTGGTTGACACGTTGTTGCCGGCCTTGTCTGACCAAAGCCGTGATTTTTGCAGGTGGAGGACAAACGAGATGCTGCTCGAGGCATACCAGATGGCGAAGGCCCGGAAGGACGCGAAGACGATGGAGCGGGCCGCGACTTCGCTTGGCCGTCTTAACCGCATAGATGAGACCGAGCAGGCCAGGGTTCCTTACCATCTTCTGATGGTGCAGCCGTTTGTGCCGACTTTCGACCCGTCTGTGCTTGGGATAACTCCAGTCCCAGGTATCGAGGAGAAGATAGACCGGCTGTTGGCCAAATACACCTCGGAGCTTGTCGACATCGAGGATGTCGATTTCGAGGAGGCGGACCTGGAGGAGGACGAACTTTTTGCTCCTTATGAAGAATCAGACGAAGACTCAGAGGCCGCTGGTATATTTTAACCGTCCGCAGCATCTCGCGCAACTTGTCGGGGCGAACACCACAGTCATTGTTGCCGGACGCCGCACGGGGAAGACCGACTCCATCGGCGCTCCTTTCGTGTTGCGCAACATGCAGCGTATGCCAGGCAGTTCTGGAGGAATTGTCGTGCCCACGTTCAAGCACGGACTGACCAACACGATCCCGGGCCTGTTGGCTGCCTGGGGCCGTTGGGGGTACATCGAGGGTGTGCATTATGTGGTTGGCAAAAAGCCTCCGCCTGGTTTTGCCAAGCCTGTCACACAGCCTCGGCAGTGGGAGAATGTGATAGCTTTCCACAACGGGTCGGTGGCGATTCTCATCTCCCAGGATCGTGCTGGTTCCTCAAACGGTCTCACTCTGTCGTGGCTTCTCATCGACGAGGCCAAATTCATAAACTTCGAGAAGCTGAAAGAGGAGACGTTCCCTGCAAATGGTGGGATAAAGTCTCATTTCGGCCGTCACTCGTGCAATCATTCGGTTATGATTCTCAGTGACATGCCTCAGACCAAGAAAGGTTCCTGGTTTCTGCACTACCGGGAAAAGATGGATGCTGAGCTGATTGGGGCCATCGAGGGGACGGTTTACGAGATATGGCGTGTCAAGGAACGTGTGAGGAGCCTGCGTCGCGACAAACAGCCGATTCCGGCCTATCTCAAGACTCGCTTGCGCTCTCTTGACAGGAAACTCAACAGGATGCGTTCGGTGGCGGTGTATTACAAGGAATATTCCACGATCGAGAATCTGCAGCTGCTTGGCGAAAATTACATAAAACAGATGAAACGAGACCTTACGCCTCTGACTTTCATGACCTCCATCCTCTGCCGGCGCGTAGGCATCGCGAAAGATGGTTTTTATTCCTCGATGCGGGAACGGCACAAGTATGATGCCAATGACAACAGCTTCCTCGATTCGCTTGGCCTTGATGCCGGGGTGCGTCATCCTGATGTGGTGGAGATGATGTCTGCCATGGCTGATTCCGACATAAATCCCGATGAGCCTATCTGCATCGGGATGGACTACAACGCCAACATCAACTGGATCGTGGCGGGACAGCCGAAAGGCCGCAGGCTGAATGTGGTGAAATCATTCTATGTGAAGTTCGACCGCAAACTCCCTGCGCTTGTCGATGACTTCTGCGTCTATTACGCGTCGCACAGGAACAAGACCGTGGTGTTCTATTATGACTCCACAGCCCTTGGCTCGAACTACGCTGTCAACGAGCAGGATTTCCGTTGGGTGGTGGTGGATGAGTTCGAGCGTCACGGGTGGCGGGTGGAAGAGGTGTATCTCGGCAATCCTATGCACCACCACGAGAAGCATCTTCTGATAAACGGCGGGTTCGCCGGCAAACAACGCCTGATGCCATTCTTCAACCGCTCGAACAATGAGGATCTGATTCTTGCAATCCAGGCCGCCGGAGTGAGTGTGGGGCGTAACGGCTTCCGCAAGGACAAGGCGGGGGAGAAGCTCGCCGAGAGTGAGGAGGACTTGCTTGAACACCGTACCGACGGCACAGACGCTTTCGACACGCTGTATATCGGATGCGAGAAATTCCCCTACCGGGATTCCTATGAGGGTTCTGCCGGAGGAGTGGTCTGACCCGGATGTCTTTTGGCCGGTCTTGAGCTGCCTGTATCTTTGCGTCATGGCTCACGAAATCAAATACCGTCCTGTTGGGATGGTCTTCACATCATCTTTGCCCGACGTTCCGGTGGATGTCGATGGGGATTATGTCTACGTGCGTCTTTCTCACCGGTTGTCGGGTACTCTGTTTTATGAACGTCTGTATCCTTATGATGGACGGGTGACGTTGTGTGACCTGCGGTCGCTTGTCGAGGAGGATATGCGCGCCCGGAATGCCGTGACCGATGTCTTTCTGCTTGAGGTGTCATCCAGTGATGACGGAGACAATTATGACTCGGTGCAGCTTTCCGTCTTGTTCTGCGACAGGTTTGTGGCAGCTGGAAATCTGGAGTCGTTCGCCGACGGGAATTTCCTGACCACTCTTGGAGTGAGGCGCGTCGCCCCGGGATCCTCTTTCCCGCTGGCGATGCTCTGCGTCGGTGGAAATGTGCCGGAGGTCAGGATTTCTTCCAGGTTTCGCAGCTCCGGCGATGGTGTGGTGCGTGCTTGTTCATTCCCGTTGCGCCCGGCTGAGCAGTCGTCGGGAGATGTGTGCCTGTCGGTGGATCTCGACCTGGCCTCGATAGCATCGGCGGTTTCCGGGCTTTCCGGCTTTGCGGATGTCGACCTGCTCGGTTTCACCGTGTCGTGTGGCCAACGTTCTCTTGACGTGTTTGTTGACAAGGCCCTTTCCAGGGGGAAATCTTTCATCTTCCGCAACTGCTTCAATGTCCCCGAGCTTTTCCAGTCGAGGATGGTCACACTGGAGAAGTCTGAGGTCTCCCGCCCTGTTGCGGTGCTGTCTTCCAAGTCCAGCTTCTATGACCATACGGTGGTGAAGACTTACGAGTCTGAGACCGACAACCTCGGTTATTCCGAGGCTGTGTGGGCCGACCAGTTCCTTTGCTCGAGGGATGTGTCTGTTCTGATCCCGGAATCCGGCGGAGGCGGACTGCTCCTGAAACCGGTGCTTGTGACCTCTTTCACCAGCGATGTCTCTGACGGGGACTCGTCGCTTAATTCGGTGAAGTTCTCTTGGCGTTTCGATGACAACCGCCCGGCGGTGTTGCTATCCGTGTCTCCGGGCGTGTTCACTTTTCAATTCGATCCAGTATTCTGCTGATGGCTTCTTCAATCCATATATCCCAAGCCCGCGCGATTCTAAATTCAGGAAAGCCTGTCGATATGTCGGTGTGGAAATCCGATGGCTCGGTCATGGAGCTGCATAATGTGGTGTCGTTGCGTTACTCATTCAGCGGCGGCTGGCGGAATGTGAGGCTTGCGGCTTCTGGGCAGACGCGCCGAATCCGGGACTGCTGCATCTTCCGGTTGAATGACCTCGAGGTTTATCTTTGACTTTATCATAAATGCCTTATGACAGATGACTTATCACTCAATATTTGTTCCGTGGAGTCTCTCCCCGGTTTCGATGCCAATGCCGCGTTCACGGTCGGTTCCTCGACTGTGTTCCGGGAAGACACCGACATAGTGCCGACGAAGCTCTCGGATTCGTTGTCGTACATTCCATGGGGTGGGGACAACTTGATGCCTTTCGACATCATCGACCTTATCGAGCGCGATGAGACAATGACCACCTGTCAGGTGTTCAACGCCGAGGTCTGTTATGGGGCCGGGCTGACTTTTGTGACGGACAATGCGCCGGAGCAGGTTGCCGGCCAAGTGGAGGATTTCCTGATTGACAACGACATCCCGTCTTACTTCCTGGGGCTTTGTCAGGACTTGAAATACTTCGCTTTTGCTGTCTCTGTGATCATCCTGAATGAGGCGGGCACACGCGTCACGCGTCTCTTGCGCAAGGAGGCTTGCTACTGCCGGTTTGCGCCGGCTGACCGTTCCGGGCGTTTTACCCGGCTGCTTTATGCCAACTGGCGTGAGTCGGTGGCTCCCGGCGATGTCGAGGTTATAGACATTCTTGACTCTCGCTCCCCGTGGTCTGACTTGCAGGAGCGTCTCAAGAAGCCAGGAAAAAAACGCAAGTTTGCGATTGTCACACGGGTTCCGACGGTGGATCACACTTATTATCCTATCCCGTATTATGCCTCGTTGTTCAAGGGCAAGTGGTACGACATAAAGCAGCTTATCGGTGTGGCAAAGGAGGCCAAGCTCAAAAACTCCGCGCCAATCAAGTACCATATCGAGATTGGCTCGAAGTATTATGACCGTATTTTCCAGGCTGAGGGCATCACTGACCGTCATAAGCGACAGGAACGTGTTGTCAAGGAAAAACAGCAGATCCTTGATTTCCTCACAGGCGCGGAGAACAGCGGCAAGGTCTGGTTTTCCACATATTATGTCACTCCTGACGGCAAGGAGCAGCACGACGTGGTCATCCACAAGATAGAGAGCGACAAGGAGGGCGGAGACTGGCAGACGGACATCCAGGAGGCCATCAACATGATCTGTTTCACGATGCGGGTGCATAGCAACCTGGTAGGGTCTGTGCCGGGAAAAGCCCAGGCCAACAACAGCGGGAGTGACAAACGTGAGCTGTACACGATTGCTCAGGCCCTGCAGAAACCATATCACGATTTGCTCTTCCTTGCGCCTCGGCTGGTGGTGCGCCTGAATGGATGGCGTGGAGTCAAAGTCCAGGTGCCTTTCATTCAGCTTACGACGCTTGACAAGCATTCTGACGCTAAAACTGTTACGACTGATGGAGCTTCTGATTAACGGGCCCGCTGCGTTGCGCGGGTTCCTCCCCAATGTGCTGAGGGAGGTCAAGGGAGAAGTCCCTTTGTATGACAAGCTGGTGCCGTTCCTTGAACTCGCCCAGAAATGGCTTTGCGCCCATTTTCTGCCGGCGAAGCTTGTTTGGTGTTGCGGGACTCTTGCTGGCCACGCGGTGGCGGTGGAGGCATACCGTCTCGCGGTTCCTCAGCTCGACATTGTCCTTACTCCAAACGGCTTCGCGACTGTCGGTAGCCAGAACCTTGTGCCGGCATCCAAGATGCGGACTGACCGACTTGTCGACGGGTTGCTCCGGGAACGTGATGCCGCGCTGGCCTTGCTGCTTCGTGAGCTTCCGTCTGTGCCCGGTTGGCTGGAATCTCCGCAGGGCCGGTGGTTTTCCGCCACATTCTTCCCGTTCCTTGATGATGTGCTGTGTCCCGAGGTGTTCTCCGGAAGCTGGAAGAAATATCTCGAGCTTCGTCCTCGTGTGGAATCTGTCGAGTCTGAGGTCGCCGAAAGGTGGTTGTCTCCTGAGCTTTTGGCCGACCTCCGGGTTAAGCACGTGGCCGGAGTGCTGTCTCCGGTTGAGTTTTCCCTGGTCTCGAGGCTGCGTCCAGTGATTGTCTCCGCGCTTGATGGCACGGATCTCGATGTCGCGCGCCTTGACTCTTTGGTGGATTTCGTGCGCAAACGTCCATCCGACTTCCCGTTGTGGGTGGACTCGGAGACCGCCCAGTTGTTCAGACCTCCGGTGTTCCGCAATGAGAAGGACAGTCGCGGTTATTTCTTCTGATGTCATGGAGACGATTGTGCTTGACTTCCGAATCCCGACCGGATGGGAGGCTTTGTCTGACAGGCAGCTCCGTATGGTTTTCTCAATGTTGGCGGGTCAGTTCTCATCGGAGGAAATCAAATTGTTGTGCTTGTTGAGATGGAACAATGTGAATGTTGCCGCGAGGGATGGAGACTGTGTGCTGTTGAAGTCCCGGAGGAGTATCTTCCGGGTTGAAGTGTTGGCGTTAGCCGATATATTGCATGCCTTGGATTGGATGGACTCTTTCCCTGATGTGCCGGTGAGGTTGTCGAGAATCGGGTGGCGCAAGGCCCTGCCGGGGGATTTCGAGGAAGTGCCATTCGGGTCTTTCATTATGGCTGACAACCTATACCAAGGTTATCTGGCCACACGGGATGAAGCGTTGCTGGATGATATGGCGGAGGTGCTGTATGGTGGGCGCGTCTCGCTTGGCCCAGCAGAGCGAGTGTCGGTCTTTTATTGGTTCGCGTCGCTCAAAGGCTTTTTCGCCCGGCGTTTCAGTGATTTCTACCAGTTGGCTGGGGATGATGGCGGCAATCTACTGGGTGCTTCGCCCGCGTCAGTGGAGGATGCCATGAATGCGCAGATCCGGGCGCTGACGAAAGGGGATATCTCCAAGGAAAAAGAGATTTTGTCGCTTGACACCTGGCGGGCTCTTGCAGAGCTTAACGCGCAGGCCCGCGAATATAAATACATCAATTCAAAATATGGGAAAAATTCTTAAGGGTACATGGAACGCTGCTGCGTTTTTCGAGCGTCTGACCGCCAAGAACCGTCTTGCCCGTGGCAATGGGTTCCGTTTCTGTCGTGTGTCGGGGCTTGAGGGGTTCGAGGAAGCGTTGGCCCAGGCCCAGGATGCCGTCGCGTTTGTTTGTGTCAGTGATGTCGCCGACGGTTATATGGAGCTTAACAATTCACCGCGTACTCGCCGTGTCAAGACTGTTTTCCTCGCGATGCGGCATGCGGCGGAGGATATGGACGCGAGGGAGGAGTGCATGGATGTCATGCGGGAGCTTTTCCGCCAGTTCGCCTCGGTGCTTGTCCGGGAAAAGGTGAAGCTGCAGCAGGATTGCATTTATCTCGACCCCAGGATCTCTTTCAATGAGGTCGACAGGTATTTCTTCTCGGGCTGCGCATGCGCTTATTTCCAGGTCGCGGTCGATTGTTTCACCGATCTTGGCTTCGACCCCGATGAATGGATCCAGTGACAAGGCCCTGAATGAGCGTCGGAGGTATGTCAATTCTTTCAATGCCACGATGGTCAAGATCTGGCTTGAGCAAATCGCGGCGCTCGGGGTGGTGGACACGGGGGCTTTGTACCGCTCTGTCGTCGCCTTGGGGGTGAGGTCGGATGGTAGGTTTACTGAGGTCAGTTTTGCCCACAGGTTCAAGATGTACGGTTTGTTTGTGGACTTCGGTGTCGGGTCGAACACGCCGTTGGGAAATCCCGGGGACATCGGGCGCGACAATCCACGTGTCAGGCGCAGGTGGTTCTCGAGGAAATATTATGCCTCGATGATGAACATCCGGGAGTTTTATGCCGAGAATCTCGGGCGGGACATGGCGGACACCGTCTCCAATGCCTTGTCGCGCAATCTGGCAATGAGGTTCGCCTGATGCGTCTTTTCCAGGCCAGGGGCTGTGCCGTAATTTTGTCTTACTCTAATCTTTCTACTTATGGCTAAAGATGTTGCTACGCTGGGGCGGCTCATCACCGATTTCCGGCAAATCCGATCCAAGGACTCGGTTTCTCCGGAGTCGCTCGGGTTTCTGCTCCAGTCTATTCTTGACACTATCGATGAGATTGCGTTGCGGCGTGTCGAGTCTGCTGATGCAGCTGTCTCTGAGCTGGAGTCCAAATTCGCGTCATTGGTGCAACGGTTCGATACTCTGTTGGGCAATAACGCCTCCGAGGCCATCGACAATTTCAATGAGGTCTTGGCTTTTCTGTCGGGCCTCAAGGACAATGAGCGGTTGGCTTCAACCCTGAATTACCTCCATTCGCGTGTCGCCCAGAATTCTGAAGGCATCACGCGCATTGACAAGGAACGTGCTGATGAGCGCAAGGAGGCATCGTCTGTCCTGATGGTCTCCTCTGCCGAATTTGAAGCTGGGGAGGATGCCGTGACGATGTTTATGGGGATGGTCAACCTCTTGGGAGAGGCGCGTTTCGCAGACACACATGCGGAGCTTCCGGTGGCATATGGGCCTGTGGCCGGCCAGGGGGCTGTCAGGCCCCAGCCGGGGCAGGCGGGCATCATCACCGGGGATGATTACAGGCGTTTCGACAGCGCGGCGGAGTTCGCCTCGGGGCTGGCGGACGAGACTGCCATCCGGGACATCGGCTTCACGGCCTCGGAGGAACAGGTGAGCTTCACGCGTCCCAAGTACCGGCTCAACGGGGGCAACCCGTGGGTTGACGGGGATGGAAACCCGGAGGCTGTGCCGGTCAATGGCCTGTGGCCTTTCCCGATGGCCTCCGGGACTCAGGCGGGGGCGATCACCGCCGCGCAGGCGCGGGCCATCGCTGACTCGCCCGAGCTTGCTTTCCGCGAGCTGTGGAGGTCGGCAGGCTGCTCTGTCGACGAGGCGGCGGAGTCGTCGGAGATGTATGTCTGCAACGGGCTTGGGATGTCGTGCGCCGAGGCCCGGGCGGTCTACGCCGCCGGGGTGATGACAAACGCGGACGGTGTGCCGTTTTATCATTACAAGAATATCCGCACCCATCTCCCGGGCAACATCAACTTTGGTGTGATAACCGGAGTCCGCACGTTCCAGAACTCGCAGGTGGAGGTGGTGAGGCTGAACCTGCTGAACCCGGGAAGCTGTTGCTTCAACACTTGCCTCAAGCTAAGGTCTATAACCGTGTACAGCCAAGGTTCCAGCGGCGGCGACGCATTCATGGGGTGTCCCGCCTTGGAGACATTGACTTTTTACGGGGAGGTTACCCCGGGGAAAAGCTTTGACGTGTCTCAAAGCCCCAAGATTTCCCTGGTCTCGTGGCAGGGCATCATCAGCAAGGCGCGGGCAGGCTCGGCGGCCATGACCATCACCGTCCACCCCGATGTCTACGCCAAGATGACCGACACGGATTCTTTGACGGCTGACTTCCGTTGGCTGGAGCTTCCTGTGCTGGCTGCGGAGAAAAACATAACATTCACGACAAAATGATGACATATGGAAAAGATGGAACAGCTTAACGGGATGGTGGAGCTTGTGGCGGGGCCAGATATGTGGCTCCACCTGAAAGGGACTGACACCTATGTGAGGCGCGTGCCGGTGCTGGCCGCCCGGGTGGGGGAGTGGGAGGAGGTTGACTCGGCCCCGGCCTACACCAAGGGGGATTATGACCGGGAGGTGGAGCGGCTGATTGCCGAGCGTTACACCACCGGCCAGGAGATACAGTTTGCCCGCGAGAAGGAGGAGGCGGGGGAGAAGTACACCGAGTACCTGGCCTATGTCGAGGCCTGCAAGCTCAGGGCCGTCGAGAACCTGACGGGGTATGACAACAACGACGATTCATCTCAAACCACACGACTATGACCAGCCAGGTTTTCTACAAGAACGATTTCACTTGCCCCATCCGGCTGCTCGACCGCGATGGCGCAGAGGTGGTTGTGGGTGACCGCGATTTCACCGCGGTCTTCCACACCGGATTACGAAAGCGGCCCCCGGCTCCCGGACAGCCGGGATCGCGATACACGGCCTCCCGCGTCGGTGGCCGGCTGGAGAACTGCACTGTCGGCGACGACGGGCGCATAACGGCGGTGTTCGACAACCACGGACTCCCGCCAGGCCCCCTCCATTGTGAGCTTGCCGTGCTGACGCCCGATGACCAGTTTCCCGACGGCAACCGCCGCGCCGTGTTCCGGGGTTACCTCGGCGTGATGCTCTCGGTCAATCCGGGCGACACCGGCGAGGCTGATTGCACACTCCATCTCAAATACGCCCAAGGGGTGGTCGATGTCTTGGGCCACATCGAGCTTGTCAGCGACAGGGCCGTCTACCGCGTCCCGGTGACCGGTGAGGCCGCGACCCGCGAGGAGCTGCCCGCCCTGTCATACGGGTATGGTTATTACGGCTATGGCAATTATGGGTCAAATCAACCGATAGGTCTTGGTGTATGGGACGACTGAGGCTGATGCATTCGTTCAGTTGTCGCCCGATGGCGATAGACTGTTACGGGGTCGACCGGCTCTCCAAGCTTGTCGGAGGGGTGTGGTTCTCGGCCCTGTCTGTGGCTTACGCCCTGCGCAGCGGGGCTGACATCGTGCTGCACACCGACACCCTCGGGGCGGCCCTTCTGGGCCACCTGCCGTATTCCGAGATTCATCTGACGCTCGACTCGATGCCTGATGACATCCATCCCCGTTTCTGGGCCGCCGGCAAGATATTCGCGTTGCAGGCCGAGGAGCCTGGCACGGTGCATATCGACGGCGACGTGTTCATCAAACGCGCGTCCCTGGTGGATGACATCGCGGCTCCCGGGTGGGACTTCATCGCCCAGAGCGTCGAGGACGAGTCCTCCAGGCATTGCTACGAGATGGAGGTTCCGGTGTTCGCCCCTGATGCCGGGGCTTGCCATTCGCGGGGGGTTCCACTTCGAGACTTACGGGGCCTACAACACCGGGGTTATTGGGTTCCGCGACCGCGCGCTGCGGGATGAGTTCTGCTCCACATATGTCACGCTTGCGAAGCATTTCAGCAGGTTGTCGCGCCGCATGCTCGACGAGAATCCCGTGCAGACCCCGGACATAATGCTGGAGCAGCGTTTCGTCATGCAGCTCTGCGCCCGCCACGGCAGCCGGGTCAAGCTGGTGCTTCCCCACTATGGCCTTTGGGGCGACACCGCCGCCGCGATAGGCTACCAGCACATAGTCACCGCCGCGAAATACAACCTTGTGGGGAAAGTCAAGGAGACCCTTGCCAAGGTGTCCCCGGAAATCCACCAATCAACATTGAAGCTATGCCAGAATCTTTGAGACAAATAATCATCCCTGCCGCCGACGGCTCGCGGAACGTGTTGTCGCTGCTCACCGTCGAAGACCTCCGGGAGCCGCTGGCGAAACTCTCCGCCATCGCGGAGTTTTACGACATTCTGATGTCAGGAGGGCCCAAGGCCCTCGCTGAACATATCATCCGCTATGCGGTTTCTCTCCCGGCGGGTAATTATGACCCAATGCTCCATGTGGCCGAACACCTGTGTCCTGGCATCCTCGCCAGTCTCTACGAGGCATATGGCGGCTTGACGGCACGGGAGATAGCCGACCATTTTCCAGATGTGGTGGCCATTGTTGCCCCCGCAGATGCTTGTTTCGTGGAGAAGTATAGCGGGGAGTACGGGGCCGGAGGCGTGTATTTCGCTTCAAATGGACTTCTCCTGGATTCCTGTATGTCCAAAGCTGCACGTTACCACTTCCCTCAGCCAAGATGTGTGGATTCCATCCGTTATTGGAATTTCTCGACATGTCCCAGTCTCGAGATTTCCGAGGTGGATCATGCCTCACTTGACAAGGAAGCCATTCCGTACCTGCCCCCAAAATCCATATCCGGTTTGACAAACCTGAGGGCATGCAGTTCGTTGAGACTCATCGATGGCTCTGGCAGAAGCAGGCTGGAGCGGGTTGAAGGATATGGATGTGAAATAGAAGACCGTCCATCATCCTCGGCCGCCTTCCGTTATGCGTTCCAAGACTGGGCTTCCTCAGGAAATCCTGACAATGAGGTGGATTTGTTGTCGCTTCCCGCCGAGTGGCAAACCGGTGGCTTGGATATAGATTGTATGTGTGCCGGACTGAGGAATGTCCGGACGTTCCCATTTTTGTCAGTTAACGGTTGCGCGGGAGCGTACTTGTTCCAGCGGAATCCTGACCGCCCACCTTATGAGACAGGCCCGTCACGCCGATGTGTTGTCGTCGGTATTGGCTCGTATGGCGCTGCCTCATCTCCGCAGACCGACCTGTCAGGCCTTGTCGGCTGGACCTTGGCAGACATGAATATGTCGCTGAACAACACCGCGTCCAAGGCAGCCGTGTCGGGCTGGCGCATACTGCTGAGCAAGGACTGCTACTCGCGGCTGTCCTCGACGATGCTCGCGTCGCTCACGCGCAAGGGCTTCACGGTTGTCAACGCCGGATGACGGCCCGGGCCGCTGTTTTTTGTGTAACCATCAAAACCATTTCATCAATGAAAGAGACAGAATACTCAGTTAGGATGCTTGTCCCCGAGGAGGGGCACCTGCTCACCCAGTCATCCCCCGACATCGCGATGGCGCGCCGCGTGGTGGCCGAGGAGGTCGCCCTGGCCTCCGGGGAGTCGCCCGACGACTGGAAAGAAATCACAGTCGAGGAGGGGGAGGCCCTGCGCCGCGAGATATTCGCCGCGACCCAGGAAGAGTTCATGCAGGCCCAGGCCGAGGCGGAAGCCCAGGCCGCCGGCGCGGTGGAACCTGGAAACACCGGGGAATGGAACTCCTGAACGGCATGACGGCGCTGCTGGTCGGGCTGCTGGGCTGCGGCAGCGTCACGGGCATAGTGGCGTATGTGCTGCACCGGGCCGCCGAGAAGCGTATAAGGATGGCTGAGGCGCGGGTGCGGGAGGCTGAGGCGCGTCTTGCCGAGGCGAATGTGGAGAAGGCGCGCTGGGAGAGGTATGAACACCAGCTCGACCACGCGGCCAAGACCAATGAGAAGCTGCACAGTATGCTGGAGCGCGACGCGGAGGAGCTGCGTGACAAGACCGACCGCATAAGGGAGCTGACCGACAAGATGCTGGTGTCAGAGGGGAAGCTGGATGACGCGAACCTCAGGATTGCCAGGCTCACTGAGCAGCGCGACACGGAGCGGCTGCTCAAGGAGCGTTACAAGGGGTGGCACTGCCGCTCGTCGGTCTGCCAGGAGGGGAGTCCCGACCCCAAGGGGAGGCGGCCTCCAAATCCTCGCATCATCGGCAAGCGGTTCACGCTGCGCGACATCACCGAATCACAATCGAACGAACCGTCATCTGACGAACCATCACAAAACGACACTGACAAATGAGATTTTTCACAATCGAAGAGTTATGCAAGTCTGACACGGCCGCCCGTCGCGGCATCGACAACACACCCACGCCTGAGGCCGAGGCGAGCCTGCGGGCGCTTGTGGAAAACATTCTCGACCCGTTGCGCGCCCAGTGGGGCGGCCCGTTGACGGTGACCTCTGGTTACCGCTGCGTGGCCCTGAACAGGGCCGTGGGCGGGGCTGTCTCCTCCCAGCATATGAGGGGGGAGGCCGCCGACATAACCGCCGGCTCGCGCGAGGCGAACATGCGCCTGTTCAAGTTGATCCAGTCCATGAGGCTCCCCTTTGACCAGCTCATTTTCGAGAAAGGCAACAGGGCGGTCGGGCCTGACTGGGTGCATGTCTCATTCTGCGCCTCCCGTCGCCGCGGGCAGGTGCTTTACATCTCCTGAGCCATGCGGGGCGCGCATCCATTGGCGGGGTTCTGGCTGTCGACGGCCCTGTCGTTGTTTGTCATCCTTTCGCTGGCCATGCTGCCCGCGTCGTGCCGGACTAAGAAGTCTGCCGCGTCGTCGGAGGCCTCCTGGTCTGAGACGCGCGGCTCGGGGGCGGTCACGGTTGTCTCCGGCTCGGTCGACTGGCGGCGGCTGCTGCTGTCGTGGGTGGCCGACTCCACGACGCTCCGGCTGAGAGCCGACAGCATCGTCACCCCCGGCGGGACGGTCATCCACAACCCCACCATCGACACCTCCGCCTCGGGCCCCCGTCTCGACCTCGCGGGGGAGTCGGCCAGCTCAAAGGCCGACTCCATCCACGCCGAGGCCGCGGGCGAGAGCCTGTCATCCGTTTCTGCCGCCGAGGATTCCGCCACCGACTCCGTCGTTGTGGCCGAGCCTCCCGACTGGCGGATGTGGCTGCCGCTGGCGCTGGTGGTCGGCGCGGGGGCGGTCGGCATCTGGCTCTCCAGGCGGAAATAAAGAATGCCCCCGCAGGCCGTTACCGGTCTGCGGGGGCATCTGTCTTAAGAAATCAATGAGTTGCTTTAATTGAGGTTTGTTGGATGATATGACTTATCCCGTTGAGAGAATCGGTTGAATGTGTCACACTGTTGCCAGCTCGTTGCCCAACGCGCGTAACGCGTCCTTGATCTGCGCGACCCGCAAGTCGCTCGGGTTCTTTATGCCGTAGATGTATTTCGACAATAGGCTCTTGTTTATCCCGATGTTACGCGCTATCTCCGACACGTTTAGTTGTGGGAACCGCTTGAAAATGGCTGCCACCTCGTTTGTCGCGTCTGGCTCTGTTGTATCATAAAAGCTTGAGATGTGGATGTCCTCGTCTATGGCTTTCCATCTCAATGCCTCCCCTCCCATCTCGATGGTGTACTCCTCGCGTTGCGCGGCCGAGGCCTCTTTCAGTATCGGGAAAGCCTCGAGGGGACGGCTGTGAATCTCGTCAGCGTCGGTGCGGATGTAAATGCGGTCTGGCGTGAACCATACATTGGCTATTCTTTCCATAATTCATTTGCAATATTCGTTCCACATTTCCATTATCTCGTCATGGTATTTTTCCACAAGGTCTAACGCGGTGGAAATCTCTTTAGGCTTCAATCCGGAGTTGGACATCACCTTTATCTCCGGCTCGACCTGTATCTTCGCCGACGCGTCGCCTTTTACGACATGTAAATGCACCGGGAGATGGTCGCCGGAAAAGAAGTAGCCGCGAAGTCCTAATATCTCAAATACTGTTGGCATGATTTCGTGGTTTTGTTTGCATCACAAAGATAGGGATAAATTTTTATCCCCGCAAGAAAATCACGATTTTTTTCAGATTTGTTTGCCGGTTCCGGAATTGTCCCAATCTTTTCCAATCTCGTCAACATTGGAAAAGATTGGGATGCCGCGGCTCCGCCGGGACGCTTTTAACAATTATTCTTACCGAAAATTTTGCTAAATAAAAATTTAGCATTATCTTTGTGGTGTAAATCAAATCAGCGAACAATGAAATACAAAGAACTCCACAAGTTGCTAAGTAAGGCCGGATGTTACGACACAGGCCGACAACGAAGCGGACATCCTCTGTGGTTCTCACCGATTACCGGCAAATACTTCAGAACAAGTAATCACGGTTCGGAGGAAGTCAAGACCGGCACTCTCAAATCAATCCTTCGAGATGCCGGAGTAAAATAAGGGAAGGGGCAAAAGCCCCTCCCTTTACAACCGAATGGGAAGACATTTGTTAAAGAAATATATAGCATAAAATATGAGGACAGTACGTGTATTTATTGAACGCGGCAAAGATGGCACTTTCGGCGCCTATATGCCCGATGACAACAATCTCTCTTATGGCATTATCGGCGATGGTGCGACTGCCGCTGCTGCCATTGAAGATTTTAAGGCTGAGTATGAAGATATGAAAGCCTTCTTCATGGAGGAAGGAAAGCATTTTGAGGAAGTGAATTTTGCGTTCTCGTATGATTTGCCCTCATTCCTCGTCTACTATGCAGACCTTATCTCGTACAAAGGTCTTGCCAAGCTCACAGGCGTGTCTGCCGCTCAGCTCTCGCAGTATATCTCAGGCTATCGCACTCCGTCGCCCAAAACTACTGAGAAGATTCAGACTGCGCTTCACGCTTTCGGTAAAGAATTAAGCCAGTTACAGCTTGTTTGATTTACACCTTAACATTGTTCGCACTGGCAGCACCCTCGCCATCACGGCGGGGGTGTTTTTTATTTGCAGAATCCGTTTTTTGTGCTTACCTTTGCAATGCGAAACTCATAATGGTCGGTCCATTCCGAGGAGCCACGGTTAAAGGCTCGACATTCTATCGGGCATTTTTTATGCCCTCACATACCAGCTACGGCTGTCATATCCAAATAACTTTTGCTCTTCGGAGCTGACTGTTATGAGTTTCGCGACGGGATATGGCAGCCGTTTTTCTGTCTAACGCGAAACTCATAACAGTATGGAATCCAAAACAACCAACACCATCGCCCTGAGCCAGGGCGCGCCGGCCCGCATCCTGCCGGGCGCGGTCTCCACAAAAATCCGCGCAATCGCTTGCGGATTCAAAAAAACTGCTTACCTTTGCAGTGTTCACCATTTGATACAGGCGAGTCAATCGCCGAAGCTAATAGCCATCGGCCTTTTTTATGGCCGTAGGTTTGTCTATAACATTGGTTCCGTCCCGTGTGGAGCGTTAATGCGCCCACAGCCTGTATCAGGTGGTGAACAACGGGGAGCGGAACCTTTTCTGTTTTCGCTCCAGAAGAGTAGTTCAACATCTTTCTTAGGTTTCATTTAATTGTTCACCGAAATGAAAACAACCAACAGCATCGCCCTCCAACAGGGCGCGTCAGCCCGCATCCTGCCGGGCGCGGTCTCCACAACCATCATCCCGGCCCTCCGCGTAATCAGCGTGGCCGCCTCTGCCATCCTCGCGCCGGTGGCCTACCTGCAATGCGTCGCCGGGACTCCGTCGCTGCCCGTGATACTGGGCGCGTCGGCCAGCCTGCTGGCGGCCGCATTCCTCCGCCCCTCGTCAACCGTAAGCCGGAAAGGAGGTGAGGTATGAAACGTGACAGCAAGACAAGTATGGAAAAGAGGGTGGTGGTGACCCGTGGCCACAAGGGGGCGCGGGTGGTCGAATACCAGGTTGGTGAGTTCAGCGGGGGATTCATTGTCGTAGACGCTCCATCAGACCTCTACCTCCTGAGGGATGGAATCGAGGAGTACATCCTCGCCAACGGCATCAAGCCCCCATCGGGGAAATGACGGGGCACTCATAGGTGCCAAGGTAATAAAGCAGCCGCCCGACGCTTTGCGCGCCGGGCGGCTTTGTGTGGAAGCTCCCGGGCGTTGTCCGGGAGCGCGCCTGAAACGGCTGTCAAACCAAAAGGGATTCAGGACGTGTGGTGGTCGTGGCATATTCCGCTTGGGTCGGAGGGGGTCCAGGAAGTCTCCCGGCTCAGGGCGGTGGGGGGTGCAGAGACGCAATAAGGGGGCGAAATCGCCCCCTTTACCCCCTCAATCCGCTCAGTGGCAGCGGATTGAATTTTTCAACTCAGGGAGATTGAAAAATTTTCTTGGGGATTGCCGTTAAAATGTCTTTAACGGCGGGCGGGAAATAGGAAGCAAGCCGCTTCAAACCAGCGCCTTGCCGGGAGTCCACGCCGAATTCCAAGGGCATTTGGAATCCGGCGGTTCTGGCCTGCGGGAGGTGTCTTTTCGGGCAAATGAAAATATGATGAATTTTGGCCTTGAATCAAATATGGTTATAGTATGGCCAATTATGAATCTTATGCGACTGTCGTTTTGTCCGTCAATGGAAAGAAAGCTAAAGAAATGTTCCGCGAATTGGAAAAGGATGCGGAAAGGCTTGGACGTGAAATAGATAAGGCCGCAAGGGCGGGAGACAAGGCCACCATGAAGCAGTTCCAAAAGGAGCTTAACTCTACGAAGCGAATGATGGATCAGCTAAATGGCGCAGCGTATTCGGTGGAGAATGTCCTTCATCGATTGGATAAGGCCACCCCGAAAGAGTTGAACAGCGCGTTGCGCAGACTGAAAATGGATCTCAACGGACTTGAGAGAGGAACTTCGGCTTGGGATGCCCATATCGTGAAGATTCGAGCTGTCAAAGAAGAGATTCGCCGAGTCAATGACACTATGCGGACTCAGCAGGTTCTCACCTCTGGTTTGAAGGACAGTTTCGATCGGTTGAAGATTTCCTTGCTGGGAGTTGTCGGGGCTTTCTCTGGAATGTTTATGGCCGGGCGCAAGTCGGTGGACGCTTACGCCGAGATGGAACAGGAGGAGGCCAATGTCAGGAAATACACCGGGATGGCGGCCCGTGAGGTCGGGGCGCTAAACGAGGAGTTCAAGAAGATGGACACGCGCTCGTCCCGCGAGCAGCTCAACCAATACGCCCAGGAGGCAGGCCGCCTGGGAAAGCAGACCCAGGAGGATGTCCTGGGGTATGTGAAGGCGGCTGACAAGGTCAACGTGGCCCTCGATGACCTCGGAAAGGGAGCGACCCTGACGCTGTCGAAGCTGACGGGGATTTTCGGCGACGAGAAGCGTCTCGGCACCGAGAAGGCCCTGCTCTCGGTCGGCTCGGTCATCAACGAGCTGTCGCAGAACTGCTCGGCCTCGGCCCCGTACCTGGCCGAGTTCGCCTCGCGTGTCGGGGGTGTCGGCAAGCAGGCGAATATGACCGTCCAGCAGATCATGGGCTTCGCGGCGGTTCTCGACAGCAACAACCAGAAGGTTGAAGCGTCTGCGACTGCCTTGTCACAGGTGATCGTGCGCATATACCAGGAGCCGGCGAAGTACGCCAAGGTGGCCGGCCTGGATGTGAAGCGGTTCTCCAAGCTGGTGAAGGAGGACATGAACGCGGCCCTGCTCGAGTTCCTCACGGCGCTCAAGTCGGCGGGGAGGATGGACACCCTCTCACCGATGTTCAAGGACATGGGGGAGACGGGCGCGCGGGCCATAGCTGCATTGTCGACTCTGGCGGGACATGTCGGGGAGGTCAAGGCGCAGCAGGCCGAGGCTAACAAGGCTTTCGCCGAGGCCACGTCTATCGGCAATGAGTTCGACGTGCAGAACAATACCGTGATGGCCGGCCTCGAGAAGGCGCGCAAGCGTGTCAACGAGTATGCCGTGGAGCTTGGCGAGAAGCTCTGCCCGGTGATGAAGCTTTTCTATTCATCCTCGACGGTGGCCTTGAAGGTGCTTTCCGTCATGGTCGATTATTTCCTCAAGAACAGGACGGGCATCACGATGGCCGCGGCGGCGGTGGCTGCATACTCCGTCGCGGTGCTGGCTGTTTCCGTGAGGGTCAAGGCCTACAACGCGCTGCTGCTGGTGGGCGCGAAGGCCCAGTCGGCGTGGTCGGTCGTGACTCGTCTGGGGGCTGTGGCCGCAGCCGCTTTCCGCAATTCGGTGGATTACCTGCGCAACGGCCTTGAGGTCACCTACACTATGCAGGAGCGGTGGAGCAAGGCCATGGCCGCGATGAACTGGAAGCTCTGGGCCGCCGGTGTGCTTGGGGTCGCTGCCGCCGTGGCTTACCTCTGCAAGGTGATGACAGATACTTTCTCGGTGAGCAAGCTGCTGTCTGATGTGAACAAGGAGGCAAACAAGACTATCGCCGAGCAGAAAGGGAAGATTGATGACCTCAGGCGGGCGATGAATGACCAGAACCTGTCATACGCCGAGCGCATAAAGGCCATCAAGGAGCTGGAGCGCATCATCCCCGGCTACCACGCATGGCTGACCCGCGAGGGTGAGATCATCAACGAGAACACCAAGGCGATCGACGACTATGTCGAGTCGCTCCGGAAGGCGGCCCGCGCGGAAGCGGCCAAGGCCAAGCTGGTCGAGCTGGAGAAGGAGAGGCTCGACATCGAGACAGACATGGAGGCTGACAAGGACTTCAACTACGAGCGCGGGGCCTGGGCGATTCTCGGAGGCGCCGGCAACCCGGTGATGGCGGCGGCCCAGTACACCGCGCAGTCGGGTGTGGCCCGTGGTGTGAATGAGGCAAAGCTGCTCGGGATCCGGCGGAAGACGGAGGCCCTCGAGGGCCTTATCGCCGGGGAACGGGAGAAGGAGCTGGAGGATGACAAGGCCCGGCGCGAGGAGGAGAACGCGATGATGCTCAAAATCAACCGGGAGCTGTACGCGGGCAATGAGGAATACCGCAAGGAGGTCGACAAGTGGAAGGAGAAGCTTAAGCGTGACCGCGAGACGATGTCGGAGGCGAAGGCCAACAAGGCATACAATGACGGCATCTTCGGCCTTAACCAGCGTTACTTCGGCACGACGGTTGAGACGGAGCCTGAGGCCGATTTCGGGAAAGGGTATGTGTCGACTGTGCAGGCCGCCAAGGAGGCAAAGAAGTCGGAGCTTGAGGCCAAGCGCGAGCTCGCCAAGGCCAAGGCCTCCTTCAAGGCTGCCATGGCGAAGGCAAAGGGTGACTGGGAGACCGGGGCGGCCGACAACGAGGTCGAGTACGCCCAGGGATTGAAGACTTACCAGGATTTCCTCGATGAGAAGGAGAGGCTTGACCGGGAATACATAGATGCCCGAATCCGGATTTACGAGGGGCTTTACGAAGACGAGACCCCGCAAGCCCGGAAGCTGCTGCTGAATTATGACGAGACTTACCGCAAACTGCTCCTGGAAAGGGCGCAGGCAGAGCGAGCGGCCATGGAGAAACAGTCGGCGCAGTCTGTCAAGTCGCTGGAGAAGGAGTACAAGATGCGGCAGCGCGACCTGAAACGGCGCGTGACTGACTCCCGCGCCCTTGTGCAGGGACTGTTCCAGCTCAAGGTCACATACCTCAGGAAATACCGCGACACCTACAAGGAGTATTCCAAGGAGTGGGTGAAGTACAACGAGCAGCTCGAGGAGGAACTGCACGAGGATATGGTCAAACGTCAGAAGGAGCTTGCGGAATACCTTGAGCGGTACCGGGCCGGGAACGGCTCCGACGACTGGGAGGGGCAGGCGCAGCGGCGGCTCACATATGAGCTTGGCCTGATAAATGAACTGAATGACCAGCGAAAGCTCTCTGATGAGGAGTACTTCGAGGCTTTTGACAAGACTTACAACAAGTATCTCGACGGCATCGAGGCCGAGCGTGACAAGCGCGCGTCCAAGAATGCCTTGAAGAGTCTGGAGGTGGTGACCGGGATAAATCAGGATGGCACGGTGGAGACCAAAAGTGTTGACCTGCGTTCATCCGGCAGCAAGGCATACGACAAGCTCCACGGTGCTTATGAGGAGGCCAATGTGCAGATCAAGAAGCTGCGCCAGGATTTCGAGGCCGGGTCTCTCACGTTGGAGCAGTTCCAGGAGGGGCTGTCTACCGCACGCAAGAACCTGCGGGAAGCGTTGAATGAGTTCCTTGAGCCTCTGGTCGGAAAGGATTTCTCCTCGATCGTGAACATGGGCGTGGCCGTCTGTGACGTGTTCCGCAACATGGCTGAGACCGGGCGGCTGAGCTGGGATGACATCGCCTCGGCGGCGGAGTCCTCGGTGGCGGCGATGACGGCCGCCCTACAGACTTACAGCCAGTTCGCGGCGGCGCAGTCAAAAATCGACATCGCCAACGCCGAGAAGAAGTATGACGCGATGCTCGAGGCGGCCGAGGGTAACTCCTACATGACCCGCAAGCTTGAGAAGGAGAAGGAGGCGGAACTTGAGAAGTTGAAGGCGAAGGCTGTCAATGAGGAGTTCAAGTTGAAGGTCGTGGAGGCTGTGGCGCAGACCGCGTCCAATGCGATTGCCGCTTATGGGGCGGGTCTCAAGTTCCCTTTCCCGGCCAACACTGTGATGCCGGCGGTGCTTGCCGGGCTGGCCACGGCGAGCGGCTTGGTGCAGGTGGCGTTGATCAAGAAGCAGCAGCAGGCCGCTGCTGCCTCCGGGTATTCGGAGGGCGGTTTCACCCCGGCCGGCCCTAAAGACCGGGAGGTGGGCGTGGTTCACGCCGGGGAGTGGGTGGCCTCGCAGAAGCTCGTCAACAATCCCCGCGTCCGCCCGCTCCTGGAGGCTCTTGACCGCGCCCAGCGCGCCAACACCATCGGCTCCATCACCCAGGCCGATGTCTCCAGGTCGGTGGCGGCCCCGATGGTGCTGGCCGCCCAGCGCCAGGAGCCGGTGGTGGTCAACGTCCCTGCCCCGGCCCCGGCTCCGGAGCGCGGCGATTCGCGCGCCGCGGAGGTGCTGGGCCGCCTGGCCAGGAGGCTCGACGAGCCTTTCGTGACGGTCAACACCGTCACGGGCGACAAGGGCATGAAGAAGGCCCAGGATGATTACGACCGGCTTATGAGGAACAAGAGGCCAAAACTTCGTAAATGATTCGTGATGGATGTTTTCGTGAATGGCAAGCCGGTGGCCTTGAAATCCGGCACATCTTTTGATTTCGTGGCCGAGAACCGCCTGTTCTCCGGAAGCGACGGTTACTCGCTGGCTATAACGTTCCCCCTGCGGGGGTGTCCGGAGAACCTCGCGGTCTTCGGCAACATCCACCGTCCAGACGTGGCAGCCGGCAAGGTGGTGTTTGACTGCGAGGTGCGAGACGTGGCTTTCCACCGATTCGGGTCGCTGGCCGTGACCTCAATCTCTGAGACCGAGGTCGAGGCGCAGTTTCTCGAGGGGAGGTCTGAGCAGAACTTCTCGCAGACGTTCGACAACACCTATGTCGACGAGCTCGACCTGGGGCGCGCCAACAGCCTCGGCCAGGTCGTCGAGGGAGGGCACGACCCGGAGGATGACAGCTTCTCGTTCGGCTCGGGCGACTCGCTGCGCCCCGGGGGTGGCTCAGGGGCTGCCTCGGGCCTCTCCCCCGTGCAGGCCTGGACGAGGGGAGTGGCCGATTTGACCTGCGTGGCGCTCCCCTGGGTCAACGACACCAACGGCGCGCCGCAGAACTTCGCCGAGTGGGACGGACGGGATTACTCCTGGGCCGACGGCGTGGTCTCCCTCTCGTGGCAGCCTTACCTGATATTCATCGCCAGGAGGATTTGCGGCGCGGTGGGCTACACCTGCGACTTCCGCCCCTGGGAGGAGGATGAGTCAAAGGCATACCTGCTGGTGTGCAACGTCCTCCCGGCCATCCTGGGGCAGTTTGAGTTCTCGAAGGCGTTGCCCCACTGGACGGTGGCGGAGTTCTTCGAGCGTCTGGAGCTGCTGCTTGAGGGGGAATTCGACATCGACCACCGCGCGAGGTCGGTCACGTTCAGTTTCTCGCGCGACGTGCTGGCCACCATCGAGGATGTGTGCCTCGAGGATGTCGTCGACCAGCACACGGTGGCCGTGCAGGTCGAGTCGCCAGATTGCGACTATCTCTACGCCAAGAACCTCAAGTATTCCGACGGCGGCTACAAGCTGTGGAACTACTACTCGTGCGACTGGCTGATGGAGCGCGTGGCCCACGTCCCGTCGGTTAATTCCGTGTGGCCTGCCGGGAAAATCGCGGCGACGGCCTACGACACACTCCAGCAGCTGCTCGATGACAACTGGAGGCTCAGGGAATGGACTGGCGGGGCCGACCGGCAGTCAAACCGCCAGCGCCTTATGTACGCCGCCGACGTTGACATGTATTTCATATGCCGTCCGGTTTCAAAGGAGCTTGTCGATGACAAGGGCAGGTATTACAACCGTTACGCCTGTGTGCTGCAGCCGGTCAACATCTTCGGCGCGCGGATAATGGACGAGTCAGACGACGCGGAGGCTGAGGAGATTGATTTCATCCCGGCGCGTGTCGACTTCACGGAGCCGAAATACGGGTGGTGCCTGTTCGTCGACGTGGGCGACGGCTCTGTCGACTCCGGCGCGGACGTGGAGCTGCCGCCAAGCTCGTCATCCGACATGAAGTCGTATTTCGAGAACCTGTTCCAGCTCACTCAGTACCAGTATGTCCTCGAGAGGGGGGAGGTGGCGGCGGCCCAGTATTTCGACAAGATTTACATCGCCTACTGGGACGGGGCCCTCCAGATGGACGGCCTGCTGCCGTTCCCGTTCGTGGAGAATGTGGTGGTCGCCTCCGACTGGCGCTCTTATTACCTGCCCCGGTTCTCCCTCCGGCTCAACGACCGTAACGCGTTCAGCAAGGAGAAGGTCACGCGGATCAACCCGACCCAGAAGTTCACTTTCAGTTTCCTCGCCGGGTCGGCGGCCAACGCCTCCGGGCCAGTCAGGGGGATTCCGAATCCCCGCGCGATGTTCTTCATCAGGGGGAAGAAATATGTGTGCGCACAGATAACGGCGACGTTCACGGAGGACGGGATGTCGCAGCTGCTTAAGGGGGATTTCTACCGTGTGGCCGAGTAGACGCGACATCTCAATCTTCTCCAATGTTGGCGAGATCTTTCGCTATCACCGCCCGGGCATCCGGCCATCCGACATGTTGCCGCGCCTCGGCCTTGACCCGGTGACTTCCATCTGTGAGGCTTCCGACAATTTGCGGTCGGGAACGGCCTCGGCTGACTGGATGGATGCGCTCCTCCCTCCCTCACGATGAGAAATCCTGAAAAATTGTCTTGTCCTCATATTTTTCCTGTCGGAAAATTTGGCAATTAATAGTAAAATTACTATCTTTGCAGTGTCCAATTAAAAGAGAACATTGATATGAAAGTTTTAAAGACTGGAGCGGTGCTGAAAGCGCTGCTTGCCGATGGGTGGCGAATCGTAGCCATCCAAGGAAGCCACAGACAGCTCAAACACCCCCTGAAGACGGGAAAAGTGACCCTGAACGGGAAACCATCCTCCGACATCTACGGGAAAGAGCTTGCCAGTGTGGAGAGACAGTCAGGCCTGAAATTCTGACGATAGAGTGGGGGAGTGGTTCCCGCTCCCCCCTCTTTAATCTTTCATCCTCCTGTTCTTTTTTGGTTTGGACACAATAGCGCGGGTTTCGCGCCCGCGCTATTTCAACCGATTATTTGTTATTATCATATATGCGACAATTGACCATCAACACGTCAAAGACACCTAAAGGATATTGCGCGTCGTGCGACCTCATACCCGGGTGGGTGGTCGCTTACGAAGGCGATTTCCCAGGTTTCGAGGATTATGTCCTTGAAAGCATCCGCTTTTATGTCGACTGCGCCAAGGCTGACGGGGAGTTTTTTCCGGAAATCCTCGCGGCCGATGACCTTGTGCTGTCTTACAAATTTGATGTCCAGAGCCTGCTCGCGCATTATCAGAACATCTTCTCTTTCGCCGCCCTCCAGTATATCACCGGGGTCAACCAACGCCAGTTGTGGCACTACGCCGCCGGACGTTCCAAGCCCCGTCCGAGACAGGCGGAAAAAATCGTCGGGGCGTTGAACCGCCTCGGAAAGGAATTGGTCTCGCTCTCTGTTTAATTGGACACTAAACACAGGTCTAAAGACCCCGAAAGCCCTAACCGCTCATTGCGGGAGGGCTTTCTTCATATCCGCATATTTTTGCTCTGATTTTTTTCAGATTTGTTTGCCGGTTCCGGAATTCTTGCTGCATTTGCAATGCATTCCATTCTGAAACAGGCGACAGTGTCGCCGCCAGCCCCAAGCC
>CATZGB010000016.1 GCA_958418815.1 uncultured Bacteroidales bacterium
GCCGTTCAGGAAGTTGGACTCGCCTTTTTATGGTTTAGCGGACAGTAATAATTTTAAAATTGATTCCACGGATTGAGGTAGATTCCACAGATTGGGGTTGATTCCAAGGATGGGGGTTGATTCCAAGGATTGAGGCGGATTTCACAGATAAGACTGTAGGCCCGGGGAATCCGGAGGATTCCTTAACTATTAGCCGGGGGTTGGCGGCCATAGGCCGGTAACCCCCGGTGAATGCGTCAGGCGGGGGATTCTGAAAGAATCTTTTATAGATGAATGTCGCTCAGGAGGAGGGGAGCAGCCGCGCTGAAAGCTCCCAAAGAAGGTATAGGGGGAGGAAGACGGCGGCGAGGGTGAAGGGGTCGGAGGTAGGGGTGATCACTGCGGCGGCAATCACGAGAGCCACGATCGCGTGGCGGCGGTAACGCGTGAAGAACTCCCGGGTCATTATCCCGGCGCGTCCCAAGGCCCAAGTCAGGAGGGGTATCTCGAAAGTGAGCCCCATGACGAAAAGCATCGACATGAAATTGTCCATGTAGGAGTCGAGCGTGATGGTGTTGGGGATGTCAGCCGAGAGCTGGTATCCCGCGAGGAAACGCAGGGTCAGCGGGAAGACGAGGTAATAGGCCGTGGCCATCCCGAGATAGAATAGCGTGATGCCGGAGATGAACGCCGCCGAGGCATTGCGCCGTTCGTGGGGGTAAAGGGCGGGTGAGACGAATCCCCATAGCTGGTAGACGAGCAGCGGGAAGGTCACCACCAGGGCGAGCTGGAAAGATAGGGTCAGGTGGATGAAAAACTGCGAGGCGAGCTGGGTGTTGATGAGGCTCACCGCGAAGTCGGCAGTGTCGGCCGGGGCCTCGCCGGCCATCGCCGAGAGCCGGTCAAAGAGGGTGTATAGGGGGAAAGAGCCGTGACACGGGGCGAGAATCACGGAGTCGAAAATCCGTGGCATCAGGCAGAACAGGGCGATGGCGGCCACAGTCAACGTGGCACCCATCCGGAACAGCACCCCGCGCAGCGCGTCGAGATGGTCCCAGAATGTCATTTCTCGGGAGTCCGGTGTGGTGGGCAAGAAGTTTGGGGGCTTAGGCGTGGCGGCAGGGCCGTCGCGGGGTTATTTCCTCGGCTCCTCCGTGTCGTTCACGGAGTCGGCGGCGTCTTTTATCTCACGGGAGGCGTCGTTGAGCCCCTCCTTGAAGGAGCGGACCCCTTTGCCGAGACCCTTCATCAGCTCGGGAATTTTCTTGCCGCCGAAAAGCAGCAGCACCACCAGGGCGATGATGATCCATTCTGAGCCGCCGGGAAGGCTGAGCAGGGGGATGAGACAGGATGTCATATGTCAGGGGTTTGGGAAAAATCAGAAATGTTGGAAAAAGATGGGCCGTGATATGGGATTGGCCTTTAGCGGATAGCAAAGTTACGGCTTTTGGGTTGAATTTCATCGGGGTGTGGGATTTTTTTTGTAACTTTGCGCCCGGATTTGAATTTATTAACAGACTGACATATGAAAGCATTCGTGTTTCCCGGCCAGGGCGCGCAGTTTGTAGGTATGGGCAAAGACCTGTACGAGCAGAGCGCCGAAGCCAAGGAGATGTTTGAGAAAGCCAACGATATCCTGGGCTTCCGTATCACCGACCTCATGTTTGACGGCACCGAGGAGGATCTCAAGCAGACAAAGGTGACCCAGCCCGCCGTGTTCCTCCATTCAGTGATTCTCTCGAAGGTGATTGGCGACGAGTTCAAGCCCGAGATGGTTGCCGGACACTCGCTCGGCGAGCTTTCGGCTCTCACCGCCGCCGGAGCCCTCAGCTTCGAGGATGGCCTCAAGCTGGTCAGCGCCCGCGCGCAGGCCATGCAGAAAGCCTGCGAGATCAAGCCCTCCACCATGGCTGCCATCATCGCCCTCTCAGACGAGAAGGTTGAGGAAATCTGCGAAGGTGTCGACGGCGTTGTCGTCGCCGCCAACTACAACTGCCCCGGGCAGATTGTGATTTCCGGCGAAATCGAGGCTGTCAACGCCGCCTGCGAGGCCGCCAAGGCCGCCGGTGCCAAGCGTGCCCTCCCCCTGAAGGTCGGCGGCGCGTTCCACTCCCCGCTGATGGAGCCCGCCCGTCAGGAGCTCGCCGAGGCCATCGCCGCCACCGAGTTCCACACACCCGTATGCCCCGTTTACCAGAACGTGGACGCCGCTCCCCACACCGACCCCGCTGAAATCAAGGCCAACCTCATCGCCCAGCTGACAGCCCCCGTGCGCTGGACCCAGACCGTGGCAAACATGGTGGCCGACGGCGCTACCGAGTTCGTTGAGCTTGGACCCGGCAAGGTGCTCCAGGGCCTGGTCAGCAAGGTGAGCCGCGATGTCGCGGTTTCCGGCAAGCAGTAATCCCCCCTACGCGGGTACTGCCACCCAAGAAACTTACCATAACTTTGCGATAAAAATCCCGGACAGCCAAGATTGGCGTTGTCCGGGATTTTTCACATCCATAGGCGGCGGCAGCGTATAGGGGGGCTGACGGCCCCTTGTCATTCCCCGATGTCGAGATGGTCGGAGAGGAGCTGGCGGGCGCGTGAGCCGTATGAGGCCGGCACCACCAGCCGTAGCGGAGTCCAGGTGTCTGTCATCGGCATCACCGACGCGATGGTCTGGTTGGTCACTTCGCAGGGGATGCCGTTGCTGCGCAGCATCCCGGCGGCGATTTCGGCGGCCTGCAGGGTGGGGAAGCTGCCTATGGCTGTGGTCTGTGAGTCTCGTTGGCTGTTCATACGCGAAAGTCTGTTTGTTTCTGCAAATATAACAAACAAATCGCTGAAAACGTCAGGTTTGGCCGAATCTTAAGTGAAATCAGCCAGGCATCGGGGCTGATGGCCGCCTCTGCCTGGATGATTTGTTGGATTATGTAGCGGATTCAGGTGTGTGTCACTTGGTGAAGACCACCTTGGTCACGGTGCCGGATTTCTTCATGATCACGACCTCGCCGTTTTCAGGCTCGCTGATGCGGATGCCCTGGAGATTGTAGTATTCCGCTGCCTGGTTGTCGTCGCTGAGGATTTCCTCCATGCCGCTCTTCTCGGTGACGGTCACGGCGCACTCGGCGGTCACGTCGCCACAGGTGGCGGTGATTTTTGCGGTTCCGGCGGCGATGCCTTTGACGACACCATCCTCGACTGTCGCGATTGACTCGTCAGACGATGTCCAGGTGACGGTCGGGTCGGTGGTGTCGGCGGGAGCCACAGTTGCGGTGAGGGTGAATGTCTCGTCGACCTTTATGGAAATCTCGGTGGAGTTCAGGGTGACTTCCTCTGCGGCGATGCCGTCGACGGCCACGATTTTCTCGAAATTGCTCCACTCGTAGCCATTCTTGTACGACATGAAGTCGGCGGCCGGCACATAGAGGGTGGCGTTGGTGTAGTTGTCGTTGTCAAACGCCTTGTTGGGGGAGGTGATTGCGGGGGCTGTCTCGGCGTTGCAGGTGATGGAGGTCAGGTTCCAGCAGCCGTAGAATGCCAGGTCGCCGAGGGCCTCGAGGGTGGAGGGAAGCTCGAGGGCGGTGAGGCTCCAGTTCCAGGCGAATGTGCGGAATCCGATTTCGACCACACCTTCGGGGATGGTGAGGGTGCCGGTGAATCCGGGGCAGCTCACGAATGCCTGGTTGCCGATGAAGGTGACGCTCTTGCCGATGGTCAGTTTCCCCTTGAAGCCTTCACACATACCGAAAGCGAGTTCGCCGATGTAGGTGACATTTTCAGGGATGGTGAGGGGGCCTGAGAACTTCTCGCATCCGTAGAACGCGTTGTCGCCGATTTTCTGGAGGGAGGTGGGGAGAGTCAGCCAGCCGAAGAACTTGCTGCAGTTCTGGAATGCCGCCTTTCCGATGGTGGTCAGGCCGCTGCCCAGTTCGAGCGAACCGTTGAAGCCGGTGCAGTTGAGGAATGCGTTGTCGCCGATGGTGGTGACGGAAGAGGGAATCGAGAGGGTGCCGGTGAATCCCTTGCACTCATAGAAGGCGCCACGGCCGATGGTGGTGACAGAGGAGGGAATCGAGAGGGTGCCGGTCAGGCCCGAGCATCCGAAGAAGAGGTTCTCGGCCAGTTCGGTGATGCCCGAGGGGAGGGTCAGTGCGCCGTTCAGGCCGTCGCAGCTCATGAAAGCTCCTTCGCCGATGAAAGTCACAGCTGAGGGGATGGCGAGCGCGCCGGTGAGCTTGCTGCAGCCTAGGAATGCCTGTTTGCCGATGTAGGTAAGGTTGTCGCCGAACGTCAGTTCGCCGTCAAGGCTTGAGCAGCCAGAGAATGCTCCCTGGCCGATTTCGGTCAGCGGGGCGGGGAGGTTGAGCGCGCCGGTGAGCTTGCTGCACATCAGGAACGCGTTGTCTTTGATGACGGCCACGCTTGAACCGATGGAGAGCGCGCCGTTCATGCTGATGCAGGCAGAGAACGCGCCCGAGCCTATGTAAGTCACCTTGTCGCCGATTGTCAGTGAGCCGGTGAGGTTCTGGCATCCGTTGAAAGCGTTGTCCCCGATGGTGACGAGATTGTCGCTGAGGGTAAGAGAGCCGGTGAGGTTCCTGAGGCCGTTGAAAGCGCCCTCCTTGATGGCGGTCACGGCATACTCCTTGTTGTCGTGGGTGAGGGTCGAGGGAATCACGAGGTTGGCGGCCCCTTCAGTGGGGTCGGCCAGACCATTCACAATGGCTATCTTGGCCGACTTGTCGAGGGTGTAGCTGAGCAGCCCCTCGGTGATGTCGGCCTGCAGCAGGTTGCCGAGCGACTCGCAGGCGTTGTCGGTCACGGTCACGAAAGCGTGTCCCGAGGGGATATGGGTGAAGTCTGACTCCAGCTTGAAGTTGCAGTCCTCGTTGCTGAAAGTGAACTTGTATTTCTTGTTGCCCTTGGGCATGTCGTAGAGGTAGAATCCCTGGCCGTCGACATTGCCGGTGCAGCCGTACTTGGCTCCGGGGTAGGGACCAAACAGCTCTGTGCCGTCGTCAGCCACTGCGTATACCCTCAGGCTGTTCTTGTCGGCCTCGATGGTGGTCTTGTTGTCGAGATACAGGATCATATACTCGTTGATGCCTCCGGGAGTGTACTCCTGCAGCCCCGAGGGCTTGGCGATAAGGTAGTAATCCTTGTCCTCGAAGGTCACCTCGTAGTCGGGCTTGTTGTTTTTCCAGGTGTCGGAATACTGGATGTTGGCTGTCACGCCGATTGCTTCATCCGGCAGAGAGAACTTGTCGTAGGTGAGGCCGTCGACAGTGATTTGCCCTTCAGACACACCGTTGTAACCGAAGTCAAACCATGTCGACCAGTCGTCGGGCACGCCGAATCCGCACACATACACGAGAGGGGCCTCGAAATTGGTCTGGTTGCTGACATACACCGTGGGCGCGGCGTTTGACTGGAGGCAACCCAGTCCGAGGGCCCCGCCCAGTCCCAGTAAGATGGTAGAAAGATGCTTCATATGAATAACGGTTAAAGATTACGTCCCAAAGGTATTAAAAAGAAAGGAAGATGGCTTTTGATATGAATCAATAAATTTATAAAATGTGGAATATTAAGATTTGCCATAAGCTTTCCTTACCCTTGAGAGTGTCTCCTGGGTGATATTGAGGTATTGGGCGATGTATTTCAGGGGTATGGCGTTGAGTATCTCCTGCGGTCGGCCGTTGAGCAGCGCCTCATAGCGCGAGCGCGCGTCGCCGGTGCCTAAAATCATATACCGTTTCTCCAGCACATACAGCTGCTCGATCAGCACCTTGATCTCCCAGTCGCGCAACTCGATGTGCTCGCCGAGCATCGCTTTCATATCTTCGAAGCTTATCTCATAGACGGTCATCTCGGTTATCGCCTCGATGGAGAATATCGCCGGGCCTCCGGTGCGCCAGGAGGTGATGGAGGTCACCACATCCCCGGCCGACGCGAACCATCGTGTGTCTTCCTTGTCCTCTTTTTCATACAGCCCCCTGCACAGGCCGTCGGCAATGAAAAAGACCGCATCGCATCTGGTGTCCTGTGTGACGAGGCGGCTGCGGCGGGGGTATATCTTCAAGGTCGCGATCCTTTCGAGTTGGCCGGTGATGCTTTCTGGCACCGGATGAACGACCTTCAGTATTTCATGAAGGGGCATGAAGTTAGGCATAGGTGATAATCTAATATAGGTTGGTCATCTGGGGGTAAGCACAAAGTTAGTCAAATCATCCCGAAATTCCAATCATCAGGTTTAAACTTTTTTGAGCCGGCCTCCAGAGGCTTTTCATTTGTGTGTCACAGGCGTTAAGATTATTTAATATGGGTGGAATACGAAAAAAGCATGGCCCGTTGTCTATGGATTGGACGGAAAATCGTAACTTTGCGGCGCTATAATGCACTGTCATCTGTCTCCGACATCCCAAATTGAAACGTCTTCAATTCTATATAATATTCCTCTTGATGGCTTTCTTCGTCGCGGCCAACCTGCTGTCGCGCGACGGGGAGGGTTCGCTGCGCGACATCCGCAGCCGTGCCGACTCCGCCGTCAATGAGGCTGTGGACTCCATGGAGGCTTCAATGCCGGCTGCCCACGAAGCTTTCGGGGTTCAGGCAGACACGGTCGCTTCCATGCCGGGGATGCCCCTTGACAGCATCGTCCCGCCCGGGGCCGACAGCCTGGCCTCGGCAGGACGTAAGCCGGCGGCATTCGGGGTCGACTCGACATTCTTCACCGTTCACGACTCCGTCAAAGGCTCGCGCATACGCCGCACAAAGGCCGACCTCGACAACCAGGTGGTGTTCTCATCGAAAGACTCGATGATAATGGTAGGGCGCGAGATGACCTATATGTATGGCGACGGCCAGATTGACTACGGCGACCTGAAGCTGACCGCCGAGGACATAGAGCTTGACATGGCGAAATCAGAGGTCTACGCTGTCGGTGTCGAGGACTCGCTCGGGGAGGTGATAGGCTCGCCTGTCTTCGAGGAGGGGGGCACCGCCTATGAGTCAGGCACGATGCGCTACAACTTCAAGAGCAAGCGCGGCTACATAACCAATGTGATCACCCAACAGGGAGAGGGCTATCTCACCGGAGGCACCACCAAGAAGACCGACGGCGAGGACTTCTATGTCGAGAACGGCCGCTACACCACATGCGACGACCATGAGTGTCCCCACTTCTACCTCCAGCTGACACGCGCCAAGGTCAGGCCGAAGAAAAACATCGTCACAGGGCCCGCCTACATGGTGCTGGCCGGATTGCCGCTCCCCCTGGCTGTGCCGTTCGGATATTTCCCGTTCAGCGACAAATACGCCTCGGGAGTCATCGTGCCGACATTCGGCGACGACTACAACCGTGGATTCTACCTCAGCGACGGCGGATATTACTTCGCCATAAACGATTATGTCGACCTCGCCCTGACCGGGGAAATCTACACGAAAGGCTCGTGGGGACTGTCGGCACAGTCGACATATGCCAAGAGATACAAGTTCAGCGGACGCTTCAACATCAACTATCTCAAGACCATCAACGGCGAGAAAGGGGATCCCGACTACGCCACCGCCACCAACTTCCAGGTGTTGTGGAGCCACTCCCAGGACGCCAAGGCCAACCCAAACATGACCCTCTCGGCCTCGGTCAACTTCACGACCTCGGGATATTCGCGCAGCAGCGTCAACTCCTACTATTCAAGCGCGTTCACCGAGAACACCAAGAGCTCTACGGTCAATATGACCTACCGCTTCCCCGACTCCAAGTGGCAGCTGTCGACATCGCTCAATGTCTCGCAGCGCACCCAGGACTCCACCCTGGCCGTCTCCTTCCCCAATGTGAATGTCTCCATGTCGCAGACCTACCCCTTCAAGCGCAAGAAGGCAGTCGGAGATGAGAAGTGGTATGAGAAAATCCGCATTTCTTATTCGGGACAGCTCCAGAACTCGCTGACCGCCAAGCAGGACGAATTCTTCAAGAAGTCTCTGGTAAAGGACTGGCGCAACGGAATGAAGCACAACGTCCCCATATCGGCGACATTCAACCTCTTCAAGTATTTCAACCTCACGCCGTCGATCAACGTGACCGACCGCATGTACACCTCCAAGATACGCCGCGACTGGGATCCCGCCAAGTCGGCCGAAATCGCCGACACCACATACAGCTTCTACAACGTGTGGGACTTCACCTCCTCCGTCTCGCTCGACACGAAAATCTACGGCTTCTTCCAGCCGCTGCCTTTCCTGGGCGACAAGGTGAAGATGATCCGCCATGTGCTTACCCCGACCGTCTCCTTCTCCTACGCCCCCGACTTCTCGTCGCCATGGTTCGGGTATTACGGCCAGTACTCCTATGTCGACCCCGACGGCCGCGCCCAGAGCCGCAAGTACTCGCTGTTTCCCAACGGCCTGTTCGGGGTTCCCGGCCAGGGCGAGACCGGAGCCGTGTCGGTCTCCCTGTCAAACAACCTGGAGATGAAGGTCAAGACCAACGACTCCATCGGGGAGAAGAAGGTCTCGCTTATCGAGAACTTCACCATATCGCAGAGCTACAACTTCGCCGCCGACTCGCTCAACTGGAGCAACCTGAACACCTCGATTCTGTTGCGCCTGACAAAGCAGTTCAACCTTAACCTCAACGCCACCTGGGATGTCTACACCTATCAGCTCAACTCCGCCGGAAACCCGGTGAGGGTCAACATCCCACGCTGGAAAGCCGGAAAGGGGTGGGGCAAGCTCTCCTCGACCGGAACATCATTCTCCTACACCTTCAACAACGACACATTCAAGCGTGGCGACAAGAAGGACAAGGGGAACGGAAAGGGGAAAAACGGCAATGACAACACCGGTGGCACAGACGATGACGGCAATTCGTCATTCGACAATCCCGGCACCGACGGCCGCCCCCGAAGTCCGCGCGACAACTCCGGAGGGGATGGCGACCTGCAGCTCGACAGCGACGGGTATGCCGCCTGGAGTGTGCCATGGAGCCTGACACTCAACTATTCCATCAACTATGCCTATGGCGACTTCAATTACGAGAAGATGGAATACAACGGGAAGTTCACACAAAACCTCAGCCTCTCGGGCAATATCCGCCCGACAAAAAACTGGGAACTGTCGGCGACAGCGTCGTATGACTTCCAGCAACACAAACTCGCGTATATGAACCTCAACGTGTCGCGCGACCTGCATTGCTTCACGATGAGGGCCTCGATAATACCGGTCGGTCCATACAAAAGCTACAATTTCCACATCTCCGTGAAATCGTCGCTGCTGTCCGACCTCAAGTATGACAAACGTTCCTCTCAGTCCAACGGTGTCCAATGGTACTGATATGTCTCGGTTGGGGAGGCCCACGGCGTGAACCGTCATTCTCCCCGGCTTGATTCCATACCCCATTCCGGCCGCGACGGCCGCGATGACCTTTATCGTCTTAAGAAGACATGCATTTAATTTAACACTAATCGATTAATATTATCATAGTATCAATGAAGAAAAGCAATTCGCTGATGTTTGCCGCGTTTCTGGCAGCAGTGACAGTATCATCCTCCACAGGAGCCCCGCTGTCACACTCTCCAGCCAGGACGGGCATAGGCTCCGCTTATGAAAGCGCGATGCCTGCAAAAGCTCCGGCCTCTGTTCTGCCGAAGATGAAGACTGTGTCATCCGCTCCCGTCTCAGGTCTGCGACGGGTGGCCTCTCCCTCCGACCTCAAACGCAAGGCCGCTTTGCGCTCGGCCACGGCCGCCTCGCGTTCGATTGCCGCGGATGTCGACCTGCGCGGATGCGTGCTGTATCCCAACTCGTTGCTGGGATTCCACACCCTGCCCAAGACCGACGGGGGTGAGTTTGTGCCCTACGGCACCACCGATCTGGTGGCTGTCATCAACGGCGGCGGTTACGACGACGGTGAGGGGCAGTATCACGGCGTTTTCTACGAGGCCTCCTCTTCGGGCAGCCTGGCATCCGTGACCATCTACCATCTCGACAGCCAGTCGCTCGACATCATAGACAGCCAGACCCTTTCTGACGGCGGGATGATGGTGGCCGATGACGTTGCCATGGACCCTGTCACAGGGGATGTCTACGGATGTTATCTCACCGGCGAGGGCCGTTGCTGGGGTAAAGGTGACTATGCCGCCGGTACCCGCACCGCCATCCGAGACCTTCAGACATACGAGTGGCTCGCAGGCGTGGGCTGCGACGCTGACGGCCAGTTCTACGGCGTGACCGTCGGAGGTGATTTCGTAAGAATCAACAAGCATACCGGTGAGTTCCAGACCATCTCCCACGCCAATATCCCTTATGAGTACATGGCCGGCGGATGTGTCGACACCGCCCATGGCAAGTTCCTGGTCTCCTACAACACATCAGGCGACGGGGCCGGCATATATGAGATCGACCTCGCCACAGGCGCGGCCTCGCGTGCGGTCGACTTCCAGAAAGATGTCGTCGCCGTCGGGCTGTACGTAGCTCCCGCTGCCGCCGATGAGAAGTCGCCAGCCGCGCCCGAGCTGACCGTGTCGGCTCCCGACGGGGCTATGACGGTGAGCTACACCATCGCGATTCCCGATGTGTTGCGTGACGGCACACCTGTGACCGGCGACCTCGGCTACACCCTGTGGGCCGACGGCGAGGTTGTGGCTGAAGGGTCTGCCCCCGCCGGAGACACAGTGACCGGTGAGTTTGTGGCCTCGAAGAGCGGTATGACCGATTTTGTCGCCCAGGTCTCCAACGCCGCAGGCAAGTCACCCCGTGTGCGCCAGACCCTCTATGTCGGCAAGGGGCTTCCCTCCGTGCCCGGCAATGTCACCGCCTCCTGGGCCGACGGCAAGATGAAGATTACCTGGGATGCCGTCACCGAGTCGATGGACGGCGGTTATCTCGACCCTGCGGCTGTCACCTACACGGTGTCTGAAGGGACCGATGTCATAGCCTCGGGCCTGACCGCCCCGGAATATGAGTTTGATTTCCCCTCGCCCGAGGTGCGCTCCTCCCACAGCTATGATGTCGTTGCCGTTTATGACGGCAAGACCTCGGGCATGGCCGCGTCTAATGTCGTGTGGGTGGGTGCCTACGCCGCGCCGTTCGAGACCCAGTTCAACACCTACACCGTCCTTGACGATTACGGCTACACCATCGTGGACGCCAACGAGGATGGAAAGGTCTGGTCGATGAGAGGATTCGCCAAAGGTGTGTTCCTCCCCTATAACTCCTCCAAACCCGCTGATGACTGGCTGATTACCCCGCCGGTAAGGATGGAGGCCGGGAAAGTGTACCCCTTCTCCATTGTGGCCCATGCCGAAGGCAACTATGACCAGGAGCGCCTGGAGGTCAAGGCCGGACGCGGCGTTACCCCCGAGGCAATGACCCTCGAGGTGATCGCGCCTGTGGAGGTCAGGAATCTTTCAGACAACCCCCATACCTTCACCGGATTCGTGGTTCCTGATGCAGACGGTGAGTACAACATCGGTGTGCATGGCATATCTGATGCCTTCAAATATTGGCTTACCGTGCTTTCCCTTTCGGTAGGCGAAGGGGTCGACGCTGACGCTCCCGTGGCTGTCGACGAACTGACCCTGGTGCCTGAGCCGTCAGGCCTGACAACACTTTCAGGAAGCTTCCGCCTCCCGGTGAAGACCATATCGGGTGGCGATGTCACCTCCTCCTCCGTGAGCGCCGAGGTGAGGTGTGGCGACCGTCTTGTGGCCACTCTGTCGGGCGCGCCCGGAGCTGAGGTGCAGTTTGATGACACTCTCCCTGAAAAGGGCACCTACACTTACACCGTGACACCGTCAATCGGCGAAATCATCGGTGTGTCGGCTTCTGCATCGGTCTTTGTCGGCCCGTATGCCGCCGCCGCCCCTGAATCGGCCACAGTGGCCGAGACTGCCGAGGCCGGCAGTGTGACCGTCTCATGGTCCCCTGTGACCACCGATGTCAACGGCAATAAGCTTGATGCTGCCAATGTGTCATACATGGTCTACACCATTGACGAGGACAGGAACCTCGTCGCAGTGTTCGACAGCAATGTCACCGGCGAGTCAGTGACTTTCAAGGCTGTCGCTGACGCCTCTAAGCAGCAGTTCGTGCAGTACGCCGTCAAGGCGTTCAACCGCGACGCCGTTTCTGAAAACGTTGCCACCACCGCCATGGTGCCTGTCGGCCAGGGCTACACCCTCCCCGTGGTATATTCGGGCAGCGCCGAACTGACATACCAGATACTCAACATCAACGCCCAGGGCCGTGGTTTCTGGGGTGTGTACAGCCCCGAGAACCTTGAGGATGCCCCCGAGCCGGTCGCTTCGTTTGACTACTTCGGATGCTATGCCGGGTCGAGCGAGGCTTACGGCGACCTCTCGACCGGAAAAATAGACCTCACATCGGCCTCGCGTCCCGAGCTGTCGTTCTACACCTATTGTCTCAACGACGGTGACGAGAATTTTGTGGAAGTATTCGTTGTCGCCGACGGCAAGACCGAGCGTCTTGGCGGCGCGCTCCACAGCGCGATGCAGCCCGGCAAGTGGACCAAGGTGCGTTACAGCCTCCAGGCCTATGCCGGCAAGAACATCCAGGTGATGGTGCGCGCCGTCACCAAGACGATGGCTTACACATTTGTCGATGAGATTACTGTCAAGGAGACCCCCGACAAGGATCTGGCTGCCATCGCGATTTCTGCTCCCGCGACAGTCAAGGCCGGCGAGGAATTCGACATCAATGTCGAGGTGGCCAACTGGGGCTACGAGGCAGCGACCGGCTTCCAGGTCAACCTCTACCGCGACGGCGACCTGATGGAGACACGCGACATCGCGTCGCTCGAGCCTGACGGGCTTATGACAGTGGTGTTCAATGACGTGCTGTCTTACTTCGACGCCGCCGGCGAGGCATTCTATTCCGCCGAGGTTGTTTTCGACGGAGACAAGGACACAACCAATGATGCGACCGATGAGATTGCCGTGAGCCGTCCCGTTTCCAGCATGCCCGCCGTGACCGATCTGTCGGGTGTGTCGACCGAAGCCGGAAACAAGCTTACCTGGAGCGTCTATGAGACAGGCGAGCTGCAGGGCGTTGAGATCACCGAGGACTTCGAGGGTGCCACCCCGTGGGCCCATGAGTTCGGCGACTGGACTTTCCTTGATGTAGACCAGAAGCCTGTCAGCGATTTCTATCCTGTGACATTCCCCGGCATCGTCTCCGGTGTGACCAAGTCTTCATTCTTCGTCTTCAACCGCGAGGAGTCGATGCCCGGCAACACCTCGCTTGCCGGACACAGCGGCGAGCAGTATCTCGTTGCCCTCTACAACGCAAACCACGAGGACAACGACGACTGGGCCATCTCGCCCCGACTGAGCGGCGACGCGCAGACCATCTCGTTCTACGCCCAGAGCTACAGCCCGGCATATCCTGAGTCCATCGAGATTCTTTACACTACCAAGGACTCGTTTGACCCTGCCGATTACATCGAGATTGACTCCGACGGAGCAGTGCCCGACACCTGGACCAGGTATGAATACGACCTCCCCGCCGGGGCGCTCCACTTCGCCATCCGCTATGTCTCCAATGACACATACATGCTGATGGTCGACGATGTCACCTTCACCCCCGATCCATATCTCAGTGTGCCGACCCTGGTGGGTTACGACATCTACCGCGACGGGGTTAAGATCAACGATGCGCCCGTCACCGGCGGAGAATACCTCGACACAGAGGCATTTAACGGCAGCCACACCTACCATGTGGTGGCCAAGTATGCCGAAGGTGACTCCGAGCTTTCCAACGCCGTCACCCTTGACCGTTCGGGAGTCGACAGCGCTATGGCTGGCAGCCTGCATGTCGGGGTTGAAGACCGCGACATCATTGTCAGCGGGGCGGGCGACCAGCCTGTGGCAGTCGTGAGTGTCGACGGCAAGGTGCTGCGCCGCGTCACCGGCGACCTCCGCCTGACCGTCACCCCTGCTGTCTACCTCGTGACCGTCGGCAACAACACCTTCAAGCTGCTCGTCAGGTAACCCCGGCGACAGCCCTCCGACCATAAATCATCCCGGCCCGGTTGCTTCCCCGCGAAGCAACCAAGCCGGGATTTTTCATGACGTCGTCAATGCGTACCCCAAAAATCATCTGAAAAGATTGGGATGATGCGTTGATACTCATTTGATGCGTTGATACTAATTTTATGAGTATTGTCCTGGAGATGGTCTGTTTGTGTTTGTTGGTGTCCGATAAGTGTATTTAACTGGTTGTTTTTTGATTGTTTTAGGAATAACGCCTCGATTGTGGTTCGTGTATGGTTCGCCCACGAATCCGTAGGATTCATTAACCATTAGCCGGGGGTTGGCGGCCGACAGGCCGGTAACCCCCGGTAAATACGCCAGGCGTGAGATTCTGAAAGAATCTTTTATAGATGTTGCCTTTAAAAGAGGTTGCCTATATAAAAGATTCTTTCAGAATCCCACGCCTGATGTCGACGACCCCGGGTTGCCGCCTGGTCGCCCGCAAGGGGCTCCCTCGCGTCAACCCGGGGCTAATGGTTAATGAATCCTACGGATTCGCGGACGGGGCTGCTGCCAGACGGGATAGAATCAATGCCGCCCGGGACGGCCCAGATGCCAGTTTTCCGGGATGGCTTCTGAGTGGCTGGGGGATATGCGTGTCAATGCCTGGAACCTGGGGCGGCGGCAGGGTGGCCCGGTCAGTGGGAGTTCTGGAAGGCGGTGGGGGAGAGGCCGGTCAGGTTCTTGAAGTATTTGCCAAACGACGACTGGTTTGAGAAGTTCAGCTCATAGGCTATCTGCTGCACATTCTTGCCGGAGTAGCGCAGCAGGTTCTTGGCCTCCTGGATGACATACTGGTCTATCCACTCTCCGGCTGATTTGCCGGTGGCCTCCTTGATTACCAGGGAGAGGTATTTGGGGGATATGTACATCTTCTCGGCGTAGAAGCTGATGGCGCGTTGCGAGCGGTGGTATTCGCGTACAAGCCGGAGGAATTTCTGCACGTATATGAGCTTGCGGGAGTGGGTGTGGCGGCTGGTGTCGCGCTCGGTGGCCTCCTCTCCGAATGCCATTATCTGGTAGCCGGCGGCCGATACGAGGGCGCGGGCTATGTAGCGGTTGTAGTTGTTCTGCTCGGCGGCGTTGAGATGGAGCAGGTCGAAATAGCGCAGCAGCAGCGCCACCTTCTCGGGGTCGAGTCCCAGCACCGGCGATGAGGGGGTGAACACCGAGGTGTTTATCGCGTTGAGGTCGATGTTGATGTCATGGGCAAACCGGTTGGAGAGAAACAGCAGGTAGGCTTCAAGTTCCTCGCCCTGCCAGTCAAGCACCTTGAAGATGGTGTCGGGGGGGATGAAGAGCAGCGAGTTGGGAGCCACATCTATCTCGTCGAGGTTGATGATGATGCGCATATGCCCTTTGGCGCAGATACACATTGTCATGCCGTCGAACCGGCGCGCCACCGGAGCCTCAAACTTGTCGTTAGAGCTTGTGACGCGTGTCAGTATGTAGTCGTCTCCCAGGTGGATGTAGTTGTCTGACACCTTCTCAAGCACTGACAGCTGGGAGAATCTTATCGGGGTTTCCCGGAATTTCGGAGTATGCTTCATAAGGCAATGCAATGAATTGATTCGCGGAACTAAACTGATGCAAAGTTAATCGTTTATTCCCGGAATGGCCAATAAATTTGCTTAAAAATCCACAAACGGGCATTTTCAGGCCGCTGCGTTGCGTCGGCGGTCGGCGGCGATGAGCAGGAAGACTATTATGCCTCCGACGATGAAAGTCAGGGTCTGGGCGGCGATGACGGTGTTGCCGAAGGCGGCTCCGGCGGTGATGAATGCCTTGTGGGCCACCGGGTCGACTGCCTGTGAGACCGCCGCCGGGGCAAACAGCTGCAGGCCGAAGAGCAGCGCGGTCTGGTATGGCCCGATGCCGCCGTTTGACGGGATGCCCATGGCTATGGTGGTCAGCATGTAGCAGATGACGGCTACGATTATGCCGTGGGTCTCAAGCAGCCCGCGGGTCATCGGGAAGGCGAAGAAGGCCACATAAAGCTGCAGGAAATAGCAGCTCCAGAGTATGGCCGTCAGCAGCAGCCACCGGCCTTTGCCGTCCATCCGTGCTATGGCGGCGAAACCTTCCCAGATGCCTTTGAAGAAGTTGCGGATGCCGGCCATGAGTTTCCCCTTGCCAAATCTGAGCAACGCCCAGAATCCGATTGCCGCCGCGATGACGCAGCCCCACACGAGGGGTGAGGTCAGCAGCGCCTCTATCTTGGCGTAAGCCGCCGGGTAGGTGTGGACAAATTTGATGAACGGGGCCGAGGCGAAAGCGAAGGTCAGAAGTGTCAGCAGGGCCACAACCACTGTGTCGGCCAACCTGTCGGCGATCATCGACCCGAAGACCGCCGGGAAGGGCGCTTTCTGCCGGTAGGCGATATAGCCCGACCGCCATACCTCTCCAAGGCGGGGGAAGACGACGTTGAAGGCGTAGGTGCCGAAGATGGAGTAAAATAGTATCCTGAACGGGGGCCTGACATCTATCGCCTTGAGCTGGATGCCCCAGCGGGCTGCCCTGACGATGATGGGGATGAGGCCTATGAGCAGGTTGAGGCCGATAAACCAGAAGTTGCAGTCTTCGCGTATGATTCTCATCATCTCCCCGAAATCGATGTCGCGGAAGAGGGCCACGCAAAGCCCCACGCTGATGGCCAGCGGAATACCGAATTTCAGGAGCCTCCCCCCCAGGCTCCCTTTCTTGAGCTGGTCGGATGGCTGGTTTGTCGCTGAGTTGGTCATTCTTGTCTGTGTTGTCTTGAAGTGTCGTCGTCAGCCGGGCGCGGTCACCGGCGGCTGGCGAAAAAGGATTTCATCAGCTCGCCGCACTCGTCGGCAAGCACTCCGCGAGTCACCGTGGCCTTGGGGTGGAACGGCCCGCGCGGGGCCCCGGCTGTCATTGTGGCGTAGCCGCGCTTGGAGTCATCGGCCCCATAGACCACACGGCCCACCTGGGCCCAGCCTATTGCGCCGGCACACATCAGGCATGGCTCGACGGTGACATAAAGGGTGGCCTCCGGCAGGTATTTCCCTCCAAGGGTCTGGGCGGCGGCTGTCAGGGCGAGCATCTCGGCGTGGGCGGTGACATCGGTCAGCTGCTCGGTCAGGTTGTGGCCACGGCCGATGATGCGGCCTCCGGCCACCACCACGGCCCCCACGGGAATCTCCCCGGCGTCAAACGCCGCCCGGGCCTCGGCCAGGGCCGCCAGCATGAACTTCTCGTCGTCTGTCATAACCTGGAGCTGATGATGTTGAAAAATATATATTACGGGGACAAAGTTACGAAATAAGTTGAAATTTTCCGGGATATACTTGTTGAATCAGAGGAATTTGTTTAATTTTGGCTTTCCAACGCCTTACCTGTATTATAAACCCGATGAAAAAAAAATTAGCAATCTACAAGAATGACCCTTGGCTTGAACCGTATGCTCCGGCCATCGACGGACGCCACCAGGATGTCCTCCGCAAGGAGGCCGAGCTTACACAGGCCTGCGGCACGCTTAATGATTTTGCGAACGCACATAAATATTTTGGGCTCCACCGAGTGAGCCCGCGAGGAGGATGGGTCTTCCGCGAGTGGGCCCCCAACGCCACCTCCATCTGCCTGGTTGGAGATTTCTCAAACTGGGAGGAACGCCCCGACTACCAGCTGTCTCCCGTTGGCAACGGGGTCTGGGAGCTCAAACTGCCCGCCAAGGCCCTGAAAAACGGCCAGCTCTACAAGATGAGGGTACACTGGCCGGGAGGCCAGGGTGACCGCATCCCGGCCTACGCCAACAGGGTGGTGCAGGATGACCAGACCAAGATTTTCTCCGCGCAGGTGTGGCAGCCAGCCCCCTATGAGTGGAAAGTCAAGGAGTTCCACCCCGACACTCGCCCGCTGCTCATCTACGAATGCCATATCGGCATGGCCCAGCAGGAGGAGAAGGTGGGAACCTATGTCGAGTTCCGCGACAAGATACTTCCCCGAATCGCCGCCGACGGCTACAACGCCATACAGGTGATGGCCATACAGGAGCATCCCTATTACGGCTCGTTTGGCTACCATGTCTCTTCTTTCTTCGCCCCCTCGTCACGCTTCGGCACACCTGAGGAGCTGAAGAGCCTCATCGACCGGGCCCATGAGATGGGAATCGCCGTGATAATGGACATCGTCCATTCCCACGCCGTGAAGAATGAGAACGAAGGGCTGGGCCGTCTCGACGGCACCCGCAGCCTCTACTTCTACCCCGACCAGCGGGGGGAGCATCCCGCCTGGGACTCCCTCTGTTTCGACTACGGGAAAAACGAGGTGCTGCACTTCCTGCTCTCCAACTGCAAATACTGGCTGGAGGAGTTCAAGTTTGACGGCTTCCGCTTTGACGGCGTGACCTCGATGCTCTATTACGACCACGGCCTGGGGAAGGCTTTTGGCGGATATGGCGACTATTACGACGGAGGCCAGGACACCAACGCGATAACTTACCTCACCCTGGCCAACAAGCTCATCCACACCGTGAATTCCCACGCGATAACCATAGCCGAGGAGATGAGCGGCATGCCGGGTCTGGCCATCCGCTTCAAGGATGGCGGCATTGGGTTCGACTACCGCATGGCGATGGGCATCCCTGACTACTGGATCAAGACCCTCAAGGAGAAGAAGGATGAGGACTGGCACCCGACCTCAATTTTCTGGGAGCTTACCAACCGCCGCGACGAGGAGAAGACAATCTCTTATGTCGAGAGCCACGACCAGGCGCTTGTCGGTGACAAGACGGTGATTTTCCGCCTTATTGACAAGGAGATGTACTGGCATATGATGGTCGGCGACGAGAACATGATGGTGACCCGAGGCATCGCCCTCCACAAGATGATACGTCTTGTCACCCTGGCCACCATCAATGGCGGCTACCTCAACTTTATGGGCAACGAGTTCGGCCACCCCGAGTGGATTGACTTCCCGCGCGAGGGCAACGGCTGGAGCCACAAGTATGCCCGCCGCCAGTGGGACCTTGTCGACCGCGAGGATCTGCAGTACAAGTTCCTCAACGCGTTTGACAACGCGATGGTCGAACTTGTCTCGGGTGTCAACAACTTCCAGGCGCTCGCCATCGAGAAGCTCTGGGAGAAGGATGACGACCAGGTGCTGGCCTTCAGGCGCGGAAACCTCGTGTTTGTGTTCAACTTCTCCCCCGACAAGTCGTTCAACGGCTACGGCATCCTCGCCCCCGCCGGGAAATACAAGGTGGTTCTCTCTTCGGACTCCCCGGCATTCGGCGGATTCGGCAACATCGACGAGAAGGTGGAGCATCTCACCATCCACGACCCGCTCTACCAGCCCATCGGCAAGGAGTGGCTGAAACTTTACCTGCCGGCTCGTTCGGCCCAGGTGTTGCGCATGGTGCGCAGTCCCCGCAAAAAATCCTGACCCGCGATGGTGAAAAAACAGTCAGCCCCCCTCTTCGAGGGGAGCGAGGATGACCTCAGGGAATTGCTCGACCGGGAGGCGGCGCGGTTCAACACCCCGGATTTCATCGCCGCCGACCCGGTGCAGTTCCCGCGCCGCTTCGACAGCCTCGCCGACATAGAGATTGCCTCGTTGCTGGCCTCCACGGTAGCCTGGGGCAACCGCAAGATGATTTGCGCCAACATCAACAAGATGCTGGCGCTGATGGAGTGGGCCCCGGCGGCATACCTGCTTGACAAGGGGTATGAGGAGCTGCCCGACATGAACATCCACCGCACATTCTTCGCCCGCGACCTGCGCGCTTTCCTGCGCGGGCTGTATCCGATATACAGCCGCCACGGGTCGCTGCATGAGTTTGCCCGCGCCAAAGGGGTTGGCCTGGCCGAGCATCCGGCCTGGGCCTTGGCCGCCGCCATAAACGCCTCCCTTGAGGAGGCCAACCGGGGCCACGACGATGTGATCCTCTCGCGGTGTCTCCCCCAGAACCTGAAGACCACCGCCCTGAAACGCCTTAACATGGCCCTGCGGTGGCTTGTGCGCGACGACGGCATAGTCGACCTCGGGGTGTGGGATGTGATAAAGCCCTCACAGCTTTACATCCCCCTGGATGTGCATGTGGGCGACACTTCACGCGAACTGGGGTTGCTGTCGCGCAACGCCAACGACCGCCGGTCGGTGGAGGAGCTGACGGCTACGCTGCGCCGCTTCAACCCCGCCGACCCTGTCATCTACGACTACGCCCTTTTCTCGCTCGGGCTTCCCTCGTGAGGGGGGAGGCTCAGCGCAGCATGTCGGCGCGGATGATGGTGGAGGAGACTCCGTAAGAGCGGCGCAGATGGTCGGCCATCGTGGCGGGGATGCTGTCGCTGGCACCTGTCAGGCGGCCTGTTATGTCGATTGCCGCGCCCGGAGCCGAGGGGGAGAGGGCCGAGAAGCCCAGGCCGGGGAAGATGCCCTGGGTGCGCGGTATTCCGGCAAGGTCAAGGATGGTGGGGTAGATGTCAACCTGCCCCATCACCGTTTCATACCGTCCGGCTACCGGGGAGTTTACCACAATCATCGGCACGAATGACTCTGCGTCGACAAGTGAGGCGAGCTGAGGGGAGGCGGCGCGTATCGGGTCGCGCCAAGAGGCGAGACCTTCGTGGTCGCCGACTATGACAATCATTGTCTCCGGCGCGTCGCTGCGTGACCGCAGGTAGCTGATGAATTCCCCAACGGCGTGGTCGGTGTAGTTGATGGCTGTCATATAATCGCCCAGGGGTGCCGGATAATCGGCCGACAGTCTCAGGCGGCGGTGCTCCTCGGGGATGGTGAACGGGAAATGGCTCGAATAGGTGATGACCTCGACCAGGGCCTTTTCCCCCTCGGGCCATATCTCTCCTTTCTTCATGCGGTCGGCGACCTGGCGCAGGAAACTGCCGTCGGAGGGGTTGCGGGGATGGCCGAAGGACTCTGATGAATCCCAGCTGTCGCGGAAACGGGTCTCATCTATGCCGAATGACTTCGCGACGGCCCCCTGGTTCCAGGTTGTGGCGCGGTCGCCGCTCAGCAGGTAGCTTTTCATGCCGCTGTCGGCGCGCATGGCCTGCGCGAGATGTGGATAGGTGTGGTCGGGGAAACGCATGGAATAGACATAATCGGCCATCGGCAGAAGCCCCGTGGTCATAAGCAGCTGTCCGTCGATGCTGCGTCCCGGGCCTACCTGCGACAGCACGCGTGGCGCCATCCAGGTCGTGGCGGTGTCGGCGAGCAGCCTGTTGAGACAGGGTGTGATTTCCTGTCCCTCGACACTCTTGCCCAGGGGCCACGCTTCGAGCGACTCCACGATTATCATTACCACATTGCCGGGCTTGTAAGCCAGATTGGCTGCAGGCTCGCTGCGCAGCATATCCCCCTCCCGGAGCCATTGGCGGGCATCGGCCAGCTCTCGGTCTGATATGGGGCGGTTGCTTTCGAGCAGGTCGGCCAGTATGCTCACTGGCAGGGTGTATGCTACAGGCGGTGTGGCGCGGTAATAGCATTCCTCTTTCAGATGGGCGATATGGCTCATCACCCCGCCTCCTTGGAGGGCGCCGCATGCCAGGCATGCGGCTACCCCGGCGGCGAGTGCCGCCAGGGTGGCCTTCAGGCGCTTGCGCGCCGGAGGTTCCGGGCTGTCGGTAGAATTGGCGGTAGACAATAGAAGAGTCAGTATCGTTATCGCGGGGAAAACCAGGTCAGAGAGCCGGAGTGAATGGCGTATCGCGTCGCCGAATTCCGCCACATTCCCTCCAAGCAGGTAGCTCGCCGGGGGAATCGGACCGAAGTATGTGCGGCAATACATGAGGTTGGCGATTGCCAGCAGGTCGGCGGCCACGAGGATTATGGCCGAGGGCCAGCGGCTGCGCCAGATAGCCGACGGCGCGGCCATGGCCAGGGCGAGTGTCGCCCCGAAGATGTAGGTCGAGGCGAAGCCGAGCCCGCGGAATGAGGTCGCCATGCTCCACAGCAGGTCGAAGGCCAGCACCGTGGCGAAACTGCCTGCCCATATGATGGTGAACCGGCGGCTCCACAGCGCGCGGGGGAATATCTTGTGTAACCAGCTGTTGTCGTTGCTTTTTGTCATGATTTTGTCGGGGAATGTGAATCTCGTGCAAAGTTACGAATTTCTCGGCAAACAGGCTCCCCGCCGTGGCGTGTGACGCTTACGGCGGGGAGCTGGAAAAGGTGGATTATGGCCGGATGCTATCGCAGGCGGAGGTATGAGTAGCCGAACCGCTCGGCGGCGGCGCGGTCGAGTTCCTCGCGGAAAGCGGGGTCGGCTATCGAGATGAGCAGTTTGGCGCGCTCGGGCAACGACTTGCCGCGCAGGTTGACGGCCCCGTGTTCGGTCACAATGTAATTGGTCTGGAACCGGGTGGTCACCACACCGGCCCCCAGGGTAAGCACCGGCTTGATTTTGGAGATGCCCTTGGTCGAGGATGTCATCGCCAGGAATGATAGTCCCCCTTCGCTGCGCGACGTGCCATAGACGAAGTCGTGCTGGCCACCTACGCCTGAGAAGAGGCGCTGGCCGATGGAGTCGGCGCATATCTGGCCGGTGAGGTCGATTTCAAGGCAAGAGTTGATTGACATCACTTTGGGGTTCTGGGAGATGATAAACGGATCGTTGGTCCACGCGACATCCTTGAATATCATGTCCTTGTTGTAGTCCATCAGGTCGTAGAGCCGGCGCGAGCCAAGGGCGAGGCATGCCACTGATTTGCCGGGATAGATTTTCTTCAGGGAGTTGTCGATGATGCCTTTCTCGATCAGAGGCAGCACACCGTCGGTCATCGCCTCGGTGTGAAGCCCCAGGTGCTTGTGGTTCTCCAGGGCGCGAATCACGGCGTTGGGGATGCCTCCCACCCCGATCTGCAGTGTGGCCCCGTCGGGGATGATCTCAGCGATGGCATTGCCGATGGCGGTCTCTTTCTCGCCGGGTATGGCGGTCGGCACCTCCACCAGGGGATCGTCGACCTCCACCGCCGCGTCTATCTTTGAGACGTGGATTACCGGGTCTCCGTAGGAGAATGGCATGTGGGGGTTGATCTGGGCTATGACGACACGGGCACACTCGGTGGCTGAGGTGGCCAGGTCGGCCGACACTCCGTAGCTGACATAACCCTCGTCGTTGGGACGCGAGCAGTTGAGCAGCACCACATCCACCGGCCAGGTGCCGTCGCGGAACAGTGCCGGAACCTCGCCGAGGAAGCGGGGAGTGGTGGCTCCGTAGCCCTCGTTTATCCATTTGCGGACATTGTTTGACACGAAGCAGGTGTCGACCAGGAAGGAGTCTTTGTATTCCGGACGGCAATACGGGGCCTCGCGGTCGGCGACCGAGAAACCTGAGTACAGCACCACACCCCTGAGCTGGTCGCCCCGGCGTGTCATGGCTGCCACCAGTGTCTCGGGTATGGAGGTGGAGCCTTGTATGTAGACGTGGTCTCCGCTCTTTATCAGCCTGACGGCTTCGTCGGCTGAGCAAGTCTTGAGTTCGTGGTTCATAAATTCTGTGACATCAAAATGTGAATCATCCGCGTTTCCCGGAGTCAGGCCGGTTTTCAGCCAGCGGGATGGTCTCGGTGAAACAGCGCCAGGCGCTGGCCGAGGCGGTCGAGAATCTCGGGTGAGTTGAGCAGGGAGACGCATACGCGCACACCTTGCTGGCGGCTGCCTGTCGACGGCAGGGAGATGGTCGACACCCCGTAGCGGAGAAGCTCGCTCTGCAGCTCGGCGCCGGTGAGTCCGGGGTAACCGACCGTGAAGAAGAATCCGTCGGAAATCGGTTCCTCCCCGTCGAGGGCGTAGACAAGGTGGAAACCGTTGTCAAGGAACAGTTTCTTGGCCAGCGCGGCGCGACGGCCATATTCGCGGGTCTCGGCCACGAAGTCGAGCTCGCCGTCGACAGCCTTGCGGAGCATCGCCGCGTAGGCGTGCTGGGCCGAGTGGGCGGTTCCAGACGAGGCGCAATACAAGACTCCGTAGATGTAAGCGTCGAGCAGCGTCGGCATCTCGTAGAATTGCTCGAAGAACTCATACCGGCGGTCGGCCACGGCGGGGGAGACGCAGACAATCGAGATTCGCTGCCCGGCGTAGGAGAATATCTTGGAGGCCGACACGAGCAGTATGCAGCGGTCGGTGTACTTGGCCACGGTGGGGATGAACGGGGCCTGCCCGGGGATGCCGTAACGGCGGCGGAAGTCCATGCCGAGATATGCGTTGTCCTCGATGAGGATGATGTCATGTTTCTCGGCCATGCGGGCGAGAATCCTGAACTCGGTCTCGGTGAGGTTGGTCCACGCCGGATTGTTGGGGTTGCTGTATATGATGGCTGACACCTTGCCGTCGGCCAGGGCCTCCTCGAGGCGTTGCTCAAGCAGTTCGCCTCGGCAGTCGTATATGTCGACCGAGCGTTGCTCCAGTCCGAGGAGCTTCACCTGGTTGTGTTGCGCGGGGAAACCGGGGTCAAGGAAGAGGATGGTGTCCTTCCCCTTTATGCGCTGTCCCATGAGCAGGAACAGGGTGAATGTGCCTTGCATGGAGCCGACTGTGGGCACTATGCAGCGTCCGGGGATGTCTATGTCGAAGAACGCCTTGAGGAAATCGCTCCCGGCGTCTTTGAGGGGCTTGATTCCGGCGATGTTGGGATACATGTTGGCCACGCCGTTGGCCAGGGCCTCGCGCTCGGCCTCGATTCCGGCCTCGGAGGCGGGCAGGCCGGGATTGCCCATCTCGAGATGGACAAACTCCTCGCCCAGCGGTTCCTGGAGGTGGGAGGCGAGCGCCATGATCTGGCGTATGGTCGCGGAGGCGATGTTGGGTATGTTCATCATGTCCAGGGCCTGCCTGAACATGTCGGTTGAAACGGGTATCATAAGTGTCGGGGTAAAAACGCTTGCGATTGTATGTCTGTGAGGGGGCGGTTGACGTGTGGGGTCAGAGCGAGAGGGCGGTCTCCCGGCCTGCGCGGAACGCGGCTATGTTTGTCTCCACCATCTTTTCACCCTTGGGCCCGAAGACGGCTTGTATGCCGGCCTCGATTTTCTCAGGTGAGAGGTCGATGTAGGGGGAGGCGGCTCCCAGCAGCACCATGTTGGAGGCGCGCAGGGTGGCTTTCTCCTTGGCCACCTGCTCCATGTCGAACGCTGTCACATTGGGTAGCTTGCCGAGGGTGTCGAGTATCCTGGCGGTGTCGGGATAGGTAGGGATGTTGACAAACGGCACAGTGGATGTCACCACGCGTCCGGCGGGTGAGAGCCAGCCGATATGGCGCAGGGCCTCCATGGGTTCGAGGGCCACGATGAGGTCGGCCTTCCCTGTCGGGATGAGGTCTGACGCTATCGGGTCGGAGCTGAGGCGGAGGCATGACATCACGTCGCCGCCGCGCTGGCTCATACCATGCACCTCGGCTTGTTTGAGATGGAGATTCTCGCGCAGGGCTGCCGCGCCGAGAATGGTGGCTATCGAGAGGATTCCCTGGCCGCCGACCCCTGCCAGGATTATGTCGCATTTCATGGTTGACGTTGTTTTGTGGTTAGGGATTGTGGTTGCCTTGCCAGCCGGGGCGTCATGCCTTCTTGGCGTGACGGCGGGCTGTCTGGATGCACTCGCGGCGCGCCACTATGACGGAGAGGCCCTTGTGCTCAAACTCGGAGAGGAACAGTGATTTCATCTCCTCGACGGTCTTTGGCAGGGAGTCGATGGTGTGGAGATGGGCCGGGTCGACACCGAGGCCGAGGCATATCTGCTCCAGCTTGCCTGTGCCTTGCGAGTCCTGGCCGCCGGTCATGCCGGTGGTGAGGTTGTCAGAGATGATCACCGTCATCGGGGTGTCCTCGTTGACTGCGTCGAGCAGGCCGGTCATTCCGGAGTGGGTGAATGTGGAGTCGCCGATGATGGCCACCGAGGGATGCTGTCCGGCATCAGCCGCGCCCTTGGCCATGGTTATCGAGGCTCCCATGTCGAGACATGTGTCGATGGCGTTGAAGGGGGAGAGCCATCCGAGGGTGTAGCAGCCGATGTCGCCAAACACTTTCGGGGCATCATACATCTTCATCGCCGCTGTCAAGGCCGCGTAAACGTCGCGGTGGCCGCAACCCTGGCAGAGGGCGGGCGGACGGGCGACGACGAGGTCTTTAAGCTCGGCCTGGAGGCTGAAGGCCGCGGGGACCTCCACGCTGCCGGCGCGCAGCGAGGGGACTGCTTTCATCAGGGCCTCCATCACGGAGTCGGGTGTGAGTTCGCCTGTGCGGGGCAGGTGGCCGTCGAGTTTGCCGAGAACCGGGCGTGAGGGGGTGTCGAGCAGGCCCCGGAGCATCTCCTCGATGACCGGCTGCCCCTCTTCGGCCACCAGCACGCGGTCGACCTTCGCGAAAAGCTCGCTTATCAGTTTCTTGGGCAGGGGGTACTGGGATATTTTCAGCACCGGGAAGGGGCATCCCTGCGGGAAGCACTCCATGACGTAGTTGTAGGCGATTCCTGACGCGATTATGCCCAGGGAGTTGTCGCTGCCCTGGCTCAGGCGGTTGAAGGGGGACTCGACAGATTCCTGCTCCATCTTCTCGCGGTCGGCGATTAGCTCGCGGTAGCGCACACGCGAGTTGCCGGGCATCAGCACCCACTGGCGTGGATTCTGCGGGTAGCTCAGGGTGTTCTCTGCGGCCGCTTCCGGCTCGGTGGCCACTTGGGCGCGGGAGTGGCTCAGGCGGGTCACCAGGCGCACCATCACGGGGATGCGGAGCCGCTCTGACAGGCCGAATCCGTAGGCCGCCATATCGTAGGCTTCCTGCTGGTTGGACGGCTCCAGGCAGGGTGTCATCGCAAACCGGGCGTAGAACCGTGAATCCTGCTCGTTCTGGGATGAGTGCATCGAGGGGTCGTCGGCCGAAATCACCAGCATGCCGCCGTTGGCTCCGGTCATCGCGGAGTTGACAAACGCGTCGGCGGCCACGTTTAGGCCGACATGTTTCATCGACACCATCGACCGTTTGCCGCAGAAACTCATTCCGAGGGCTTCCTCCACGGCTGTCTTCTCGTTGGATGACCAGTGGGAGTGGAGGCCGCGCTCGCGGGCGGTCGGGTTGGCTTGTACGAATTCAAGGATTTCTGTGGAGGGCGTGCCGGGATAGGCGTATGCGCCGGACAGGCCGGCGTTGATGGCTCCCAGGGCGAGGGCTTCGTCGCCGAGGAGGAGCTTCATCACTTTGGAGGCACTGTGGTCGGTAGGCTTGTTCTCGTTCATGCTGATGAAAATTTGTAGCGCCGGAGGTGTTCTCCCCGACGCTACAAATTTACTCAAATTTCAAGAGCTTTCCAGAAAACCGCTTATGTTTAAAAACATGCCTTGCGGAAATCCGGAATGAATCACTTGAACTGGAATTTCGGGACAAGCCGCAGGTCGGTCATCCCCTGGTACCATTTTTCCCTCTGCGAGGGTATGGATTCGATGAACGGGAGGATGTCGTCGCCGTAGGCCCGGCGCGAGTAGAAGAGCAGCACCGAAGCCTTGCGCCCCTGGATCACAAGGTCGCGGTAGTAATGGATGTCGGCTTCCACGCAGTCGAGGCGCCCGTCTTTGCCGTCGCTGACGATGAAGTCGAGGATTTTCTCCCCGTCATTCTCTGCCACGACCCAGTTGCAGATTTTGTCGGTCTTCTTGCGCTCGGTCAGTTCGGCGATTTTCATGTCGATGGCCTTGGCTGAGTTGTAGGGGGCGTCGCCGTAGAAGATGACGCTGACGGTGAACATCTGGGTGTAATTGTCGAGAGTCTCCCCTTCGGGCAGGTATTCCTGGAGGATGTAGAAGTCGTAGGGGCGCGTGCTCCAGGCCAGGTGGAATTTCTCGCCGCAATAGGTGATGGGATTGCCCGCGTCGAAATACTGCACGGCGGTCTCGGCTGATGCCCATGACACAGCGGCCAGGCACAGCGACAGGAAAAAGAGGATACGTTTCATTGGTGTATGATTTAAGGTTGGATATGGAGGGGGGAGGCGGCGAGTGGGGCGCGCGCAGGGGTCACTCCCCCCCGGGGAACTTGCGGTAGTATTCCTCCAGGAGGTTCTTGATGTTGAAGTAGTAGGTCTCGCTTGAGGCTTTCCCCTTGGAGTCTTTCTTCTCCACCTCGATGAGGTCGAAATATGGTTCCTCGTAATGTTGCCCTTTGACCACGGCGTTCTGGAAGTTGACGATGTCATACTCGTGGCGCGGGTTGATGACATACCAGGCGTGGTCTGCGTCGGCCCCTGTGCCCGATGATATGATTGCCTGGATGAGGTGGTTGAGGCGGTATTGCCAGATGTTGGCCCTGTTCACCTTGCCACGGGCGCGCAGGGCGTATATCAGGAAGTTCATCTGCGACAGGTCGAAGGGGTTGTCTTCGAGGGCTGTCTCGGCGTATGAGATTATGGAGTCGAGCTCGGCGCGGGTGTGGGTGCTTTTGTAATAAAGGCTCTCGTTTTTGGTCGACGCCTCGTTGTGGCGGTAGGGGTTGAAATCCTCCTGGAAGAGATAGCCGTAATAGAGGTGACGGTAGTCGTCGAGGTTCATGATGGTCTCGTTCTGCTCATAGCGGCCCATGAGTTTGGGGTAGTAATACCGTGAGGCCGGGTCGGTCACCTCCCGCCTTATCTGGTCGAGGTCGGGGGTCTCTGTGACGGTCCCCTTTTTCTGTGAGACGGGGGCCGCCAGCAATGCTCCTGACAGGAGCAGCAACGCCGTTATTGCAAAAATGAGCTTTCTCATTGTCGGGTCAGGTTAATGGTTTATGGCGATGGACGGACTGCCCGCGCGGGGAGTCATTGGAGGGATGCGCGGAGGAGGATGCCCTGGAGGCTGATGGCGACAAGGGCCATCGTGACCACCGCCGGCAGCCCTATAGCTACCGTCCAGCGTCCGAGGCGGCGGAGGTCGGCTTGCCGTGAGAGTCCCCTGTAAGCCGCTGCCCCGAGGATCGCCCCGGTGGCTGCCCCGATAATCGCTCCGGCCTGATGGAATGTCAGCCCGGCGGTCACTGTCCCGACGATTGCGCCCCCCACGATGAAATAGCGGGCGCGCCCGGGCGCTCCCACCGGCGACCTGCGGGTCATGTCGATGCAGACCACTATCATCACCGCGATTGCCCAGAAGAGCAGCAGGGTGGAATCGATGGGCGCGTAGCCTGACGCCCGCATCGCCCACGCTCCTGCGTAGGCGGCCACGGCGCCTCCCGAAGAGGTGCGGAACGCCATCACTATTGCGGCGCTCATCAGCAAGGCTCCGGATATGAGGTAAAATTCGTCCATTGTGAAGTTTGACAACAAATTTAACAAATTCCGGCGGATTATTCCTCCGGGAATAAAGCCATTTACATAATTTTAAATATTTTTTGCTCTCATTTTTCACCCGCTCCAGCTGGATATGCCCGCGATTGTAACCGAGATGTAACATAATTGGGCGCTTTCAGGCCCAAAATAAGCCGATTAAGGAATTTTTTCAGCATATTATATTGCCGTTTGGGCTACTTTTTGTAATTTTGCATCCGAAAAGTAAGGCACCAGTCTTTTTTTCAGCCATGCTTTTCTCCCGCAAAACTGAACATTCAAAAATTAAACACCTTATTTATTATGTCAGAAATCGCATCTCGAGTTAAAGCCATCATCGTCGACAAGCTCGGCGTGGACGAAAACCAGGTAACCGAAACCGCCGCTTTCACCACCGACCTCGGCGCAGACAGCCTCGACACCGTTGAGCTCATCATGGAGTTCGAAAAGGAATTCGGCATCACCATCCCCGATGACAAGGCAGAGACCATCTCTACCGTGGGCGACGCCATCAACTACATCGAGGCAGCAAAGCAGTAAGCGAGTTTCTGGCTCCGATAACCGAATACAATGCGCCCAAGGGCGCATTGCGTTTTTTACCCATATTGATACAATGGAACTTAAAAGAGTAGTAGTAACCGGCATGGGCGCCCTCACTCCTATCGGAAACGATGTCGAGACCTCGTGGCAGAACGCCATCAACGGTGTGTCTGGTGCCGGACCCATTACCCATTTCGACGCCTCTCTGTTCAAGACCCAGTTTGCCTGCGAGGTAAAGGGTTTCAACGGCGCCGACCATATCGACCGCAAGAAGCTCCGCCAGCTTGACCTTTACGCGCAGTATGCCCTCGTGGCTGCCCGCCAGGCTGTCGACGATTCCGGCATCGAGAAGGACGAAAACCTCAACAAGAACCGTGTCGGCGTCATCGTGGCTGCCGGCATCGGCGGTCTCCACACTTTCGAGGAGGAGGCCGGATATTACGCCATCAACGCCGACAAGGGCCCCAAATACAACCCCTTCTTCATCCCCAAGATGATCGCCGACATCGCGTCGGGCCACATCTCGATGGATTACGGCTACCACGGGCCCAACTACGGAGTGGTGTCGGCCTGCGCCTCATCCAACAACGCCATCATCGACGCGTTCAACCTCATCCGTCTCGGCAAGGCTGACGTGATGGTGACCGGTGGCGCCGAGGCTGCCGTATACCCCGCAGGTGTGGGCGGCTTCAACTCGATGCATGCCCTGTCTACCCGCAACGACTCCCCCCAGACCGCTTCGCGTCCCTTCTCCAAGAGCCGCGACGGCTTCGTGATCGGTGAAGGCTCTGTGGTCCTCATCCTTGAGGAACTCGAGCATGCAAAGGCCCGCGGCGCGAAGATTTACGCCGAGGTTGCCGGAGGCGGCATGTCGGCCGACGCTTACCACCTCACCGCCACCCATCCCGAAGGTCTCGGCGCGATCCTGTCGATGCAGAACGCCCTCGAGGATGCCGAGATGAAGCCCGAAGACATCGATTACATCAATGTTCACGGCACATCCACCCCGGTGGGTGACATCTCGGAGGTCAAGGCCATCGTGGAGGTGTTCGGCGAAAACGCCCACAAGCTCAACATCTCATCAACCAAGTCGATGACCGGCCACCTGCTCGGCGCGACCGGTGCGATGGAGGCGATGTTCAGCATCCTGGCATGTCAGAACGACATCGTGCCCCCCACCATCAACCATGAGGAGGGTGACGAGGATGAGGAAATCGACTACACCCTCAACTTCACATTCAACAAGGCCCAGAAACGCCCCGTGCGTGCTGCCCTCTCAAACTCCTTCGGTTTCGGCGGCCACAACGCCACCGTCATCGTGAAGAAGTACGAGGAATAATCAGCCACTGGCCTTATTGCCCATAAACGACCGTGGGCTGGCCTGGCGGAAACGGATAATCACCTTTCCCGCCAGGACAGCCCACGGTTGCTGTTGTTTTCATACCGTATCGCCGCGGTCAGCTGACGCGGCGTATCTTGCGGTGTGGCACACCCGAGTTGAGTATCAGCGGCACCTGCTCGACGCTGACCGAGGAGGTGTCAAGCCCGAGGGCTTCGTCGGTGGCCACCCCGAAGCGGCGCAGACGCTCATAGAACGACATCACAAACTGTTCGTAGGCTGTGCAGTTGCTCGACGGGGAGAAGACGCGGTGGATGACCGTGAAATGGAAATCGCCCGGAATCCCCTCCTGCCGCAGGGAGGGGTAGGTGGAGGTCAGGTCGACGCGTCCCTCCTTGACGAGGTCGTTGATGACCTGGCGCAGATAGACATTTATCTTCGGGTCGATGCGGAAACCGAGCTTGAGTCCGATGGAGAAAAGGCAGCCGGGAATCAGTTCGTCGACCGTGTAGTCGAGCGTGGATGGCTCGTCGGTGTACTCCACGCGTATCAGCCAGTAATGGTCGGCCCTTTTGGGATGTTTGTTGATGATGGAGTACAGGATTTTGGTCTCGATGAGGGTCGGGTCTGGCGACTCGCTGATGTAGACCATGTTGGAGGCCGACTTGGGAATCTCCCTGTCGCGGCTTATCCCCGCGATCAGTCCGAGGCTCTTGCGTATGTCGGCATACTGGAAATAACGGCGGCGTATCTTGCTCGCGTTGAACCACAGGTATATGACCGTCATCAGCAGGCAGGCAATCAGCAGGGTGTACCATCCGCCATGGAGGAATTTGAACAGGTTGGCACACAGGAATGTGGTCTCGATGCCAGCGAACACCAGAAGGAAGGCCGAAACGACCCACATCGGCATGCGCCGCTGCCTCATCCAGAAGGCAATGAGGATGGTGGTCATCAGCATCGTAACGGTGATGGCAAGGCCATACGCCCCCTCCATATGAGCTGACGAACCGAAGATGACCACCGTCAGCACGCAGCCGACAAACAGGAAGAGGTTGACCGATGGGATGTAGAGCTGCCCCTTGACGGTGGATGGATATTTGATTTTCAGCCGAGGCCAGAAATTGAGATTGACAGCCTCGGAGAAAATCGTGAAAGAGCCGCTGATGAGCGCCTGCGACGCGATGATTGAGGCCCCGGCCGACATTATGATGCCGATCAGGACGAACCATCCGGGCATTATGGCGTAGAAGGGGTTGACGCTGCCCGAAGCCGCCTCAGTGTGGTGTGACATTATCCACGCCCCCTGCCCGAGGTAATTAAGCACAAGCATTATCTTGACGAACAGCCACGCTATCGATATGTTCCAGCGGCCGCAATGTCCCAGGTCGGAGTAAAGTGCCTCCGCGCCGGTGGTGCAGAGAAAGACCGCCCCGAGGACAAGGAACCATCCCGGGTAGTCGATCAGAATCTTCACGGCATACCAGGGGTTGAAGGCTTTCAGCACTGACGGCTCAAGCCCGATGTTGCATACCCCCAACACTCCGAGCATCAGGAACCACAGCAGCATGAAGGGGCCGAAGCACCGTCCTATGGCCGAGGTGCCAAACCGTTGCGCGGCGAATATAAGCGTGATTATAAGCAAGGTCACAGGAATGACAGGTGGGTCGGGCATAATGGCCGACAACCCTTCGATTGAGGTGGTGACGGTGATCGCGGGGGTTATCACGCCGTCGGCAATCAACGTGGCTGCCCCCAGCGCGGCCAGCAGGTAAAGCCACTTCTTGCCTTTTGACTTGACAAGGGAATACAGGGCCAGGATGCCTCCCTCCCCTTTGTTGTCGGCCCGCAAGGCTATCAGCACATATTTGATGGAGGTCTGGAGGGTGAGGGTCCAGAACACGAGCGATACCGCCCCGAGGATGTAGTCTGGGTCGAAAGCCGGGTTGGCGTGGCAGATGGTCTTCATCACATACAGCGGGGATGTCCCGATGTCGCCGAAGACGATTCCGAGTGTCACCAGTAGCCCCAGGGCGGTCACCGGATGGGCGTTATGAGAGATGTTGCGGTCTGTTGTCATAGGTGTATTCCACGGCTTGCAAGCTATTCCGTGATGATTATATATTAAACGGCTGTGTGCGTCGGATTGTTGAATGCCGTGTGAAACACAGCAGCCCCGCCGGACAACCGGCGGGGCTGCGTTATGTGATATTGAAGAATTGTCTTACTGACGGTCGGAGTAGAACTTCTGGATGCGGTTCTTCACCTTCTTGTTGCCAAGGAGGATGCCCGACATCGAGTTCTGGAGGGCGATTGCGCCTTCACGCTGGTTGAACACCATGGCGTCGTTCTGGAAGTCGAAGGGACGGCCCTGGTTGTCAACATTCACCACTTCAAAGACAACCACCGAGTTGTTGAGGGCCACGGGGCCTACGAGCTGGCCTTTCTGGGCTACGGCCACGTTGGCGTTGAGGGCTGACTCATACGGGGGGAAGTTGCGTACCATGGCCTGGCCGAAGGTCACCTGGGTGGTGTCAACCGAAGCCTTCATCACAGAGGCGAAACCGGCCACGTTGGAAGCCTTGCCCTTGAAGTCGGCCACGAGCTTCTCACCCTTCATGCGGTTGCGGGCCTTGTCTTCGAGGTATGTGCGGACGCGGCTGTATGAGGAGGGGATGAAATCACCCTTGAATACCTCCTTGATGGCCACTGCCATAAGGCGGCTTTCGGTGTCGTCGGTGAAGACTCCAGAGACGTTGCCCTTCTTGTTGTCGATGGTCCACTTGGCGGCGTTGCGGCTTTCGGGGAGGTTGTTTACCGACAGGGTGGAGGGGGTCACGAGACCTTCCATCACGTTGTAGCCGGCCTTGGGAGCCTCAGCGGCGAATTTCTCGGGGGTGTTGTTGGCCTCGAGGAACTTGCGGAAGTCGCTGTTGAGCTGGTTGACGGTGGCGGCGGAGGGAATCACATCGTAGGTGATTTCGGCGATCTCGTACACGGCCACGGGAGCCTTGCGTGAGCGTACCTTCATTGCCACTCCGGGGTTGTTCTTCGACATGAAATAGGTGCCGGTCTGCGCGCCGGAGATGTCATCCTTCACGAGGGCGAGCTGGGGATCGACGAGCGACACCCATACACTGTCCTGGCTCTGGGCGATGAGCTTCTCGCCGAGGTCGGCGGGGGTGGCTCCGGTGTTGAGGCGGTTGAGGACGGAGTCGGCGGCTGCGCCTTCGGCGAATACAGCCATATCGAGCAGCACTGAATCTGTGTCCTCGGTCACGGAGAGGAGTTTGGCCAGTGTGTACTTGTTGTCAAAGAAAGATACCTGTACCACGGTGTCGGCGGTTATCTTGTCAAGCGCGCGGCTCAGCGTGGGGGCGAGCTTGCTCTTGGGGGCGTTGACGCGGTTGACATAGAACTTGGAGTTGCCGGCGAGGGCCTCGGTGCCTTCGGTGAGCTTCAGGTCGGCGAGGGCCTTGTTCACGTCGGCGGCCGCGAGGTCGAGGTCGGCCTTCGAGGGGGCGATGTCTACGGTGATGTAGTCAATCACAAACTGGTTCTCGTCGATGCGGAATCGGTTTTTCTCCTCGTTGTAGATTGCCTCGATGTCAGCGTCGGTGGGCTTGAAGTCGTCATCGGCGAGGGTCGAGTAATCTTTGCGGACGTAGGCGATGGTCGAGGTCGAGGCGTTGTCTTCGTAGTAAGCCTTGGCGTCGAGCTTGTTGGCGGGGAGCGCGCCGGAGAAGAGGTTGCTGAACTTCTGGCTCAGGAGCATCTTCTCGGTGTCCTGCTCGAGCGACTGCCAGGCCTGCTGGAGCTGCTGCGACTGGGCGGGCTCGAGGCCGTATTTCTGGGGGTTGTAGGCGTAGTCGTAGAGGACCTGTGCGGAGGGGAAGCCCCACTGCTGCACCATGCGGGCCACCATGGGGTGGGGTGTCTCGCCGAGCATGGCCTTTGAGAGTTCGTTGTCGGTCACTACCAGGCCGAGGTCTTCGAATTCCTGGTTGAGAAGGGTCTCGTTGACCATCTGCTGCAACACCATTGTCTGGATGCGGGCGTTGTCGATGTTGGTGTAGCCCTGGTTGCGCATCTGCTCGGACTGCTGCTCGACGCGGCGCTGGAAGTCCATGTAGTCGATTTTCTTGCCGCCGACTTCAGCGACGGTGTGGTTGTCGGAGAATAGTTCTCCCGGGCGGTCGACCGCGGTGAGGATAAACAACAGAAGCGCGATTCCAAGTATGGAAATGATCAGTATGGGCCTCTGTCGAATTTGTTCGAGTGCTGACATTTAGAATTAAATGGTTTATGTTATTGTTTTTTCTTTTGCAAAAAATGGCGGTATGGCTTGCTAATCGCAGGCCTGACGGCCGGCAAAGCCGCGCTCCGGCATTGCGCCGAGGCGTTTTTGGTGCTGTTTTGGCCGTTAAATAATGCGCAAAGATACGTTTTTTCTGCAAGTTGCCCAAATAATTGGCCTTTTTTGTGACGGTTTTCATCCGACATAGGTTGCAAATGTGGCGCGACGGGTGTGGATGGTTTGATTCATTCGTGGCCCGGGGGATGGAAATATAATGGGCGGCGATTGGCGGAAGACGCGGAAAAGTCGTAACTTTGCAGCCGAGTTACGAGATACTCCACATTCTGTTTCCGCTTATCTGTTACTATTCCCGATGTTGTTCAACTCGATAGAGTTCGCTGTGTTTCTGGTTGTCGTGTTCCTGCTCTACTGGTTTGTGTTCAATCGCCGGGAGCGGGTGCGCAATCTGTTTGTGATTGCCGTCAGCTATCTGTTTTACGGATGGTGGGACTGGCGTTTCCTGTTGCTCATCGCCTTCACGTCGCTGTGTAGCTTTGTCAGCGGCCTTGTAATAAGCCGCAGCCACCGGCTTGGGCGTCAAGGCAAGGCCCGTTGGGCCTGCGGGTTGAACGTGGCGGTCAACCTGGCCATCCTCTGCCTGTTCAAGTATTACAACTTCTTCATGACTGAGTTTGCCGCGAGGTTTCTTGGTGGAGACACGTCAGGGCTGCTGGTCAAGCTGGTGCTGCCGGTGGGAATCTCGTTCTACACATTCCAGGCACTGAGCTATTCGATTGATGTATATCGCCGCAAGCTTGAGGCCACCTCTGACATCACGGCATTCTTCGCCTACATCGCTTTTTTCCCGCAGCTTGTGGCCGGGCCTATCGAGCGCGCCACAAACCTGCTGCCGCAGTTTTACAGCCTGCGCGCCTTTGATTACGAGGGAGCGGTCGACGGGATGCGCCGCATCCTGTGGGGTTTGTTCAAGAAGGTGGTTGTCGCCGACAGCTGTGCCGTCATGGTCAACACGGTCTTCGCCGATTATTCCACGCTGCCGGGCAGCACGTTGCTGATAGGGGCGGTGTTGTTCGCGTTCCAGATTTACGGCGATTTCTCGGGCTACTCCGACATCGCCATCGGCACGGCGCGCCTCTTCGGGTTCAGCCTGATGCAGAACTTCCGCAACCCTTATTTCTCGCGCGACATAGGTGAGTTCTGGCGCAGGTGGCACATTTCGCTCAACACCTGGTTTCGCGACTATGTCTATATCCCGCTTGGCGGGAGCCGGATAAGCAAGCACAAGGTGGTGCGCAACACCTTTGTCATCTTCCTGCTCAGCGGGTTGTGGCACGGGGCCAACTGGACCTTCCTGGTGTGGGGCGGCTACCACGCGCTGCTCTTCGTGCCCCTTATCGTGTCAAAGCGCAACCGCAAGCACACAGACACTGTGGCCCAGGACAGGCGGCTGCCATCGTTCGCCGAGATGCGCGGTATGGCGGTGACATTCTGCCTGGTGGTGGTCGGCTGGATTTTCTTCAGGGCTGAGACCATTGCCGATGCCTGGCATTACCTGTGTGGTATTTTCAGCCGCTCGCTGTTTGCCAAGCCTACGGGTTACGGGCGCGAGCATGACCTCTGGGTTACCATCGCATGGATTGTGGTGATGCTGGCGGTGGAATGGATTCAGCGGCGACGCGACCATGGGCTGGCGCTCGGACTTGTCAAGCCCCGCTGGCTGCGGTGGATAGTGTATTACGCGATACTTGTCAGCCTCCTTTTCGGCGAGGGGGTTGAGACATTCATCTATTTCCAGTTTTGAAACGTCATGGAATCAGGCAACAACATAGGTCTCGTGAAATTCCTGCGCCGTCTGCTCATAGGCGCGATTCCCGCGATGGTTTTCTGTGTGGCGATACTCTACTTCGCCCTCTTTCTGCGGCCGCAGATGGTGGGAGACCTCGGCGAACTCGGGAAGATACGGTTTGACTGCGCGTATTGCGACAGCATGTATCGTCCGGTGCTGTCAAACGGCATGCCACTGATTTACCAGCCCGGCGACTCGCTTGCGGCTGTGGTCACGATAGGCGACTCATTCAGCCAGCAGCGTCCCAACGGCTACCAGGCGTTCCTGGCCGAGCGCATTGGGATGCCGGTCAGCAACGTCGCGCTGGATCACCATCAGGTGTCTCCCGAGCAGGCTGTTTGGGACATGGTGAATTCCGGATTTTTCGACAGCCATCCCGCCGTTGAGTGGGTCGTGGTGGAGACTGTCGAGAGAGAGTTCATAAGCCGCTGGCTGGCAGTTGACACGGCCCGCACGACGAACCATTATCCTGTTGTCCGTCAGAAATCTCCTGATGAGGGTGCTGATTCCCGCGGACTGGCCGGACGGATTTTCCGACAAGGGGTCGACTGGCTGAAATTGTCGGCCGGGCTGGCCGACAGTCCTGTCAAGTCGGTGAGACTTGACAGGGAATGCTTCACCCTGCCGGGCAAGGAGGCCATGCTCTATTTTTACCAGGACGACCTGAATTGCCTGTCGGCCACCGACGGGGAAATCTCGGAAGTGGCGGCGAAGCTTTCAGCCCTCCACCGTCGTTTCGCCGCGCGGAGAATCGGGATGCTCTTCATGCTCGCGCCTGACAAATATGAGCTTTATCAGCATCTTGCGGTTGACAATCCATATCCGGCGCGTCCGCTCGGCTCCCAGCTTCTGGCTCTCGACTCGCTCGGCTTCGTGGTGAATCCGCTCCCTGAGCTTTCGCGCCGTCTTGAGGCCGGGGAGAAAGACCTCTTCATGGCGGATGACAGCCATTGGTCGGCCAAAAGCGCGGAGGTTGCGGCTTCACTTGTCGCCACGAGGATGCTGGCGCGGTGAGTATCAGGCCGTCAGTCCTGGTGTGGTTTTCATTCACATAAAAACTCACGCAGATTCCGCAGATACGCAGATTTCCGCAGATGCCTTTACGATTAAGAGGATTAAATGGATTAAGGGGTAGATGCACTGCACCCCGGCTTCGGTGATTTTGTCATCAAAGCCGGGGTGCGGTTGGTTATCTGTCATCCCTGCGGGGCTTGTTGGAGCTTCCGCGAGGGGGAAGATGCGGGATTAGTCGATGGTCTCGTCAGCGGGGTAGCCTCCCATCTCGCGGATGGCGTTCTTCAGCATCACATACTGCTGGAAGAGGTGGTTGACGGGCACCTCGTTCTTGGTGTAGTCGTGCATCGGGCTCTTGAGGAAGAAGCTCAGGAAGCGCTGGATGCCGTAACGGCCGTTGCGGGCAGCGAGGTCGCTGAGCAGCACGAGGTCGAGGCAGAGGGGAGCTGCGAGGATTGAGTCGCGGCAGAGGAAGTTGATCTTGATCTGCATGGGGTAGCCCATCCAGCCGAAGATGTCGATGTTGTCCCATCCCTCCTTGTTGTCGTTGCGGGGGGGATAGTAGTTGATGCGCACTTTGTGGTAGTAGCCGTTGTGGTCGTTGCCTTCGCCACCGCAGTTTACGCCGTAGAGGTCGGGCTGCTCTTCGGGAACGAGGATGGACTCGAGTGTGGAGAGCTTGGAAACCTCCTTGGTGCGGAAGTTGGCGGGCTCGTCAAGCACGAGGCCGTCGCGGTTGCCGAGGATGTTGGTGGAGAACCAGCCGTTGAGACCGAGGCAACGGGTGCCGATGATGGGGGCGAAGCCCGACTTCACGAGGGTCTGGCCGGTCTTGAAGTCCTTGCCGGCGATGGGCATCTTGGTCTTCTCGGCGAGCTCCCACATGGCGGGGATGTCGACGGTGGTGTTGGGGGCGCCCATGATGAAGGGAGCGCCTTCGGTGAGGGCTGCGTATGCGTAGCACATCGAGGGGGCGATATGCTCCTTGTCGTCGGCCTTCATGGCGGCCTCGAGCTGGTCGAGGGTCATGTGGATGTTCTCGTCGACGGGAACGTACACCTCGGTGGATGCGGCCCAGAGGACAACCACGCGGTCAACGCCGTTTTCCTTCTTGAAGTTGCGGATGTCTTCGCGGAGCTGCTCTGTCATCTCCCAACGGGTCTTGCCGACCATGATGTTATCGCCGTCGAGACGCTTGGCGTAGTTGTGGTCGAAAGCGGCCTTCATGGGCTTGATGTTCTCAAGCTCATCCTTCACCGGGTTGATGTCCTTCTCTTTGAGAACCTCGGCGTTGATGGCAGCCTCGTATGCGTTGGCGGGATAAACGTCCCATGCGCCGAACACGATGTCGTTGAGGTCTGCGATGGGAACTATCTCGTTGTATTTGAGGTATTTCTTGTTCTCGCCTTCTCCGACACGGATTTTGTCGTACTGGGTCATTGAGCCGACAGGCTTGGAAAGACCTTTGCGGGCCATCAACACACCGGTCATGAAGGTGCTGGTGACAGCGCCGAGACCAACGACTAATACGCCGAGTTTGCCCTCGGCCTTCTTAACGTTACTCATTTTAAATAGTATGGTTTGTTTTTTCAGTTGGCAACTTTAGAGTCGTGATGATTGGCTGTCGGTTGCCCGTTTTGCCGGGGAAGAGAGTGGAATCGACTGGCCAAAGCAAAATTGCCCCCAAAAGTACGGAGATATTTCGGATTGTGAAAATATTTTTGGTGAAATATTTGTTTTGTTTCGTGAATAAATATTTAATATGCCGCTATGTGGTTAAAATGAGTTAACGATGGCCTTTGTGTGGTTGTGTATGTTAAAATGCGTTAATGTAGTTTTGGCCAAAAATCACATATTCAGCACTCCTTTTGAGGGAGAGAGGAGGTTTCGGGCAGGGGAACCGTCCTGGTTAAGGTTTGTTAACTTTGGCCGGATTCACATATCGGGCGTAACGGTAGATGAACCGCGAGAATGTCGGGATGCGCATCAGGCCGTGTTCAAACAGCGCGTATGCCAGGAGACTGCAGAGTATGCCCAGCGTCACGTCTATGATGTAATGATGGGAGGAGTAGACGGCGGTGAACCATATGCCGACTGTAATCACCGCGAGCATTACGCGAATCCAGAGGGGGGATTTGGATTTGAGCGAGTAGATGAACGCCACGAAGGTGTAGGCCGAATGGAGCGACGGCACGGCGGCGAACACATTGGCGTTGCGCCCGTAAAGGCCGTGGAAAATACCCAGGCCGGTCATCTCGTCGAATCTGCCGAGTCCGGCCACCTCTCCCGGGGTCGAGAGGTCGAGCCCGAATCCGTGGAGGGCCACATACCATGGCGGAGCGGCGGGATGGATGTAATATCCGGCGAAGCCGATGAAGTTGACAAGCAGGAACACCAGGGCGAAATGGAGATAGGCTTTGTCTTGTCCGCCGAAGTATAGCCAAAGGCCGAAGAGTATCGGCACTGGCACCCAGCAGAGGTAGAAAACTCCTCCGAGGAAGTCCATCAGCGGTGTGGTGTGGAGGGCGAAGAACTCGTTGGGGGTCAGCAGTGTGCCGTCGGCGGCTGTGATGCCGAAGAGGGTTTTCTCGGCGTTGTATATCCCCTCGATGTCGACAGGGTTGACCTCGTAGTTGTGGACGATGTTCATCCAGTCGTATGAGATGCCGAAGATTATGAACGGCAGCAGGGCCACGACCGCCTTGCGTGAGGCAGGGCAGGCAAAGAAAAGCGCAGCAAGCAGCAGGGCCATCCACAGGTGCTCAGGACGGAAGCCGACACACAGGGCTGTGACCGCCAGCCATATGGCCAGCGCGGCCACTACGGTCGCCGACTCGCGGCGAGAGGGTAAAGCCTTCGTCATCCTGCGGTCGGTCATTTGTTTGCTTTCTTGTCGGCCGACAGTGTGGCGCGGCAGGCACCTACGCGGGCGAAAGCCGTGATGTTGGCGAAGATGGCGATTATGGCCATGGCGATGACGAGTATCATCATCGCGGCGTAGGGGGTGTTGGGCGAAGCCAGGCCTGTGATGCCACACGCGAGGCATCCGACAGAGGTCACCACCACTCGCTCAGGGCGTTGCATGAATCCGACCTTGCACTCTATACCTACCCCTTCGGCGCGGGCGCGGACGTAGCTGACCATGATGGAGCCGACCAGGGCCACGAAAGTGACCAGGGCCCCGACGGGGTAGCCTGCCATTATGAGGAAATAGCTCAGCGCGCCCAGGGTGAGCAGCTCGCAGTAGCGGTCGAGCACCGAGTCGTATAGCGCGCCAAACCGTGACTCCATGTTGCCCAGGCGCGCGACCTGTCCGTCGAGCATGTCGAAAAGCGAGAAGATTATCGTCACGGCCCCTCCCCAGGTGATGAGGTCGAATCTCAGGTGGGTCGGGTCGATGGCGGCCAGGTAGCCTGCCCAGGCGATGATGCAGGCTGCCGCGAGGTTGCCGAGCAGACCGATGGTCGTCACTATGTTGGGGGTGACGCCGAGGCGTATGAGGAATTTCACAAATGGGTTGATGATGAAGTAGATACCCTTTTGTATTCCGTCGCGTTTTTTCTTGAAGGTATTCTTGGCGGTCATTTGTCGCTTGTATTTTTCTTCTTTTTCAAGGTCAACGCGTCGACCATCCTTATGGCGAAGGGGTCGAAACGGGTCGGCCGGTAGACGAAGTTCTTCTGCATGACGAAATTCCAGGCCAGGGAGACGATGAGCGACACCGACAAGCGGGCGAATGCGAAAATCCCGTCAGGCTTTATCCAATGTATGTTGGTTATCAGTTCGAAACGTTGCAGCCCCTGTTCGAGGAGCGTTGTGCCCCCGAGGTTGAGGACGAAGCTGCCTCCCCAGATGAGGAGGTATTTGATGGCCACCGCCTTGACCGAGCAGTTGTCGGCCTGGAAGGTGAACTTGTAGTTGACGATGCAGTTGACGATTCCGCCGACCACGAGGCCGATGGCTGTGGCCAGGAAGGTGCGCATGGGGGCCGAGCCGAGCGGAGAGAATACCCAGGCGTAGAACACGAAGCATACCCCCATGTCGGTCCACGACGCGAGCTGGGATGAAACCGATGAGCGGAGGAAGGTGAAGATGCCTTTCCCGTGCAGAAACTTGTCGGCGATTTTGTTTGACAGTGTCTTTATGCCCATCTGATTTGTCTGGGGTTGCATTTTGGGGTGTTGGGGTGAGTCAATTGTTACTGGCGTCGCTCTTTGATGGCGGCCATCACTGCCTTGGCGATGTTGGTGGCTGCCTCGGCGCGGCAGGCCGAGAAGCTTGGCCAGTCGTTGAAGTCGATTATGCTCAGCGAGCCGTCTTCGGCCTGGATGCACTCCCCGCCGTAGACGATGAGGTTGAGCTCCTTGGCCGCGCGGCGGCATATCGCCTTGAGGGCCTCGTCGGTGCGGCGGGTCTCCTCGTCCTTGGGCTTGATGGTCTCAGGCTCGTAGGGGCGGAACCAATGGAAGAAGGGGGTGTCGGCGACACCGTAGAATTTCACGAGCTTGCCGGGAAGGTGGCGCGAGATGACGGCCCTCTTGAACCCGCGCAGGAAATACTCCTGGAGGACATCCTGGGCCTCGGCGGGGGTGCGCACATAGCTCACATCCTCGGCATGCTGGGCGTGGAAGTCGCCGCGCTTTATCCAGCACTGGCTGAAGCCGAGCTTCTGGAGGCGACCTTTGACCACCTCGTCGGTGTCGACGATGATGCTGGCGGGGTAGGGGATGTTGGAGCCGAGCAGTATGCGGGCCTGGCGCTCACGGATGCAGTTCTCGATGCCGTAGCCTGAGTTTATGACCAGCTGCCCTTGCTCCTCGAGCTGCTGCAGCAGGTCGGTCGAACGGCGTTCGCGACACATGTTTATGATCACCGGCTCGGTGACAGCCCCCGAGCAGAATTGCTCCTCGGAGTAAATGCGCACCTCGCAGCCGCGTTTGCGCAACTGCTCGGCCACGGTGTTGAGTATCGTGGCGTCGTTTCCGACATGGTTGGGGGAGAATGCCCCGGCTCGCATTATGGCGGCTATCTTCGTGGTGGCCATCGCAAAATCAGTTTTCCAGAGTGCAAAGGTAGCTCATTTCGGTCAAAATCGCAAATTTTTGTCGGGAAGCGGCCCCCCACGCCGATGAGACGGCATGGCGGCCGCCGCGTCCCGGCATTACCGGCGCGAGGCTGTCATTTCTTCTTTTTCTTGGAGAAATAATCGTTGTGCATCTTGATGGCGAACACCGTCGCCGAGCATGCCAGGGTGATGAGGTTGGTGATTATCAGCGGCCAGTTGACGGGGTCGCTCAGGAATCCCTGGGCGACGAAGAAGGCTGAGCCGAGGCCCATGAGCATGAAGGTCGGGAGGGCGATGGAGTCGGTCTCGCGTGTGCGGATGGTGTAGATGGCCTGGGGGAGGTAGCCGAAAATCATGCAGAGGGCGGCTGCGTATCCAATGATGTTGAACATAAAAAGTCAGGGGTTTCAGGGTTATGTTATTGATTCTTCTGGCGATTCCTTTCCCGGGGATGCCCGTGGAGAAAGACCGAAAGGGGGGCAAAGTTAACAAATTAAGATGACAAAACAAGCTTTTGGAATCCCGGAAGCTCTCCGCCGGGAGGCCGTATGTCAAAAATAAAGCCGTGGCGCGGGGCCACGGCTTGGTTGGAATTCACATGGTTGCAAAAGATTTGATTCAAGCGCATCCGCTCCGGTTTTGAGAGAGGAGTGAGTTCCGAAAGGATTTAAACGCCGGAAATGAACTCGTTTCATCGCGAAGCATGGTCACCATTCCGTTTCTTTTGGCGGCCGGTTCCCCCAACACACATACATATCATCATGAAAACTTAAGCATATTGCCTTGTTCACTATCACTATGACAATTTGTCCGGGGAGATGCCCTCGACGGGCCTCGCCGGGGACATGGAGTCAAAAGAACCGAAAGTCAAAGTTCGACATAAGAAGCCTCACGGATTCCATATAATTGGAACCGGCCGGCCATGGCCGCCTGTCTTGCGGAGAGAGTGGACCTTTTAAGGAGTTGACCCCAGGGGGTGAGCCAAGTGGTCAATCCGGCAGGCGACAGGAGAGGCCATGGAAAACGGTCCGTTGCCAAATCCACTACAAAATTACCTCTTTGTTTTGAATTTTCCAAAACATAATGGGTTGACTTCTTGAATTTTAACCAAAAGGGGCGGTTTTTAGCATTTCTTTTCCATCCAATAGTTAAAATTAAGAATGTCGACCGCAGTCTGGAGCTGCATGGTCAGTTTTTTGCAGAGGCAGCTCGATGCGGAAGGTGGTGCCGCGCGACGGTTCTGACCAGGCCACGAAGATGCGTCCCCGGTGGTATTGCTCGACGATGCGTTTGGCCAGGGCGAGTCCCAGGCCCCATCCCCGCTTCTTGGTCGTGAATCCGGGATTGAACACGGTCTTGTGGTTCTTGCGCGGGATTCCCTTCCCGGTGTCGGTCACGGTGACGCAGGCGCGGTTGCCTTCGGCAGAGGTCGCCACATCGATTGAGCCTGAGCCTTCCATCGCGTCGACGGCGTTCTTTATCAGGTTTTCCATGACCCATTCAAAAAGCGGTGCGCTCATGTCAACGGGTAATGGTTGCGGCGACAGGCTGGTGGTGAGGCTTATGCGCGATGATATGCGTGTCTGCATGTAGCCGGCGGCCCGCGCCACGACATCGTTTAGGTCTTCACGCTCTATGTTGGGGCGCGACCCGATTTTTGAGAAGCGCGAGGCTATCATCGACAGGCGGCTGATGTCTTTGTCCATCTCCCTGACCATCTCCTCGTCTGTGCCGGTCGAGCGGAGCAGTTCGGTCCAGGCCATCAGCGACGAGATTGGTGTGCCGAGCTGGTGGGCGGTCTCCTTTGAGAGCCCCACCCAAACCTTGTTTTGCTCGGCCTTGCGGGTGGAGTTGACGGCGAAATAGACGATGGCGATGAACGCCAGCATCACCAGCAGCTGTATGTAGGGGTAGTAGCTGAGCCGTCTGAGCAGCTTGGAATCGTCGTAATAGAGATGCTGCAGGTTGTCAGGGGAGATGATGATGTGAATCACATTCGCCCTCTTCTCGAGCGAGGCCAGCTTGCCCCGCAGGTAGCTCTCGTTGGCCGGGGATATGATCCAGGGTGTCAGCGAATCGACATCCTCGGGGAGGTCGAAGTTGCGGTGGAGCAGTATGTTGCCCTCGTCGTCGGTGAGCAGCACGGGGATGGTGTGGTTCTGCTCGATTATACCGAAAAGGAACTCGAGGTTTTCGGGCGACACATCCGGCGCGTCAGGATTCTGGCCGATGTCGGCAATCTGCTTTGTCGCGTCGGCCCATATCTGCATGCGCTCCCTCTCCTGGGCCGACAGGTCGGCCACCAGGCTGTTTGACACAAGGACGAATACCACCACCACGGCGATGGATACGACGAAGAAAAGGGCGGTGCCGAAGCGTCGGATGTCGTAGATGTTCATCTGAGGAAGGTCGGCGCTGTCAGTTCTCGAGTTGTGTGAGGATGGAGCGCAGCTCCTCGTCGGTGGCGGTGAGCCTTGCGCGGCATTCGGCGATCAGCTCTGTGGCGCGGCGGGTGAGCGCGGCCAGGCGGTCGATGTCACACTGGTCGCTCTGCATCGTCTTGAGAATTGTCGAGAGTTCCTCGAAAGCTTCGTTGTAGGTCAGTTCTTTTACAGGTCTGTTATTTTCAGGCATGGTGGATTGAGGTTTTATGGTGTGTGGGCGAGGAATGAGCCGTCTGCAAGGGTGATTTCGAGCAGCGCGCCCAGAGGCACATCCTTGACAGAGGTCACGGCGTGGCCGTCGATTCGGGTGATGGAGTAGCCACGGGCCAAGGTGGCTGCGGGCGACAGCACCTCAAGTAGCTGCGCCGAGGCGTCGAGCCGTTCGGCGTGGCGGCGTAGCAGGTCGCGGGTAGCGTTGGAGATAGTGTTGACCGCCATGTCGAGGCGCGAGCGCGATGGCTCGATTTTCACGGCCGAGAGGCCGTATAGCGACGCGACGGCACGTGTCATAGCGGCTTTAGAGCGTTCGACGGCTCCTCTGGCGGCCACCGGCAACAGCGCCTCGGCCTGGGCAAGCTGCTCCTTGTCGCCCGCTATGCGTTGAGTCGCGAACTGCACTATCTTGTTTCCGGCTGCCATCAGCGCGCCAAGTATCGCTTCACCTTTGCCGATGAGCCATTCGGCCACGGCTGTGGGGGTCTTCAGGCGGATGTTGGCCACCCAGTCGAGTACGGTCACATCGCGTTCGTGGCCGATGCCTATCGCCACCGGGAGCGGGAACTGGGCCACAGACGCGGCCAGCTCGTAGTCCTCGAATGCCTGCAGGTCGGAGGTCGCGCCCCCTCCCCGGATTATCACCACCCCGTCCCATGCGCCTTGCTCGTCGGCCACCTTCTCCAGGGCGGCGATAATGGAGCGCGGGGCCGAGGCCCCTTGCATCACCGCCGGGAAAAGCTTGGTGGTGAACTTGATGCGCGACGGGTTGTTGGCGAGCTGGTTCATGAAGTCGCCGTATCCGGCGGCTCCGGGGGCGGAGATGACAGCCACGCGCTGGACTACCGTGGGCCATTTCAGCGAACGGTTGTCTTCGAGTATCCCCTCCTCCTGGAGCTTGCGCAGGATTTCGTTGCGGCGGCGCACAAGGTCGCCCATGGTGTATTCGGGGTTTGCCTCATGTATCACGAGGGACAACCCGAAGACGGAATGCATCGACGCGGACACACGCAGCATCACTTTCAGGCCAGAGGTTAACGGCTGTCCGGTGGCTTCCAGGAAACGACGGCTCAGCGGGCCGTAGATGTTGGCCCAGCAGCAGCCGCGTATGCGGGCCACCTGATGCCCCTCCTCATCTTTCTGGAGCAGCTCCATGTAACAGTGGCCGCCCCGCGACGCGACATCCTGCAGCTCCGCCGTGATCCAGACATTCTGGGTCTCAGGCTGTCGTACGAGGTCGGATATGCGATTTGTGAGTTCGAGGAGTGAAATCGGGTTGCTGTTCATCGTCATGGATGCGGAAGGCCGCAGGCTCGGGCGGTGGTCATTTCTCCATCACCAGGCGTTTGCCGTTCCAGTGGAAGGTTATCGACTTGCGTATCGAAGACTCGGCTATGCCCAGAGATTCCTCCGGGATATAGTCGGGCAGGTTGTTGGTGAAGACGGCTGATTTGCTTTCAGGGAAATATTCGAGCTTTGCCAGAACGAAAGGAACGGCATTCTCCACGTCGTCGCGTTTCTTTTTCCCCTCGGGAAGCATCCAGTCGTCAAGGGTCGGCACTGTGAAAAGGCCTTTTATCTCTTTCCAGTCAGTGTCGTAAAATTTCACTGCCGAGTCGTCGGCCGGGGTCTTGAGGGTGCGGGCCAGCATTATCACCGCGTTGCCTTTCCTCCCGGGGGAAGGGAGCAAGGCGAGGGTGTATTCCGAGACCGGCGATGTCGTGAACACAAGTTTCTCCGCTGTCTCCTCCAGTATGCGGCATTCCCCCCCGATAAGGTTTTTCGAAGCCTTGTCAGACCCGGCATTGAAGTAGTCGATCATGTCCATGCGTGTCATGGGGTCGATGGTGGGGAACACAGACAGCGGAGCGCTGACAAAGAAGTCGGCTGCGGTGGCTGCCTCCTCGACCTTTTCGGTCTTGTCAGAATCGGTGGCCTGGTAGATGCCTGACGCGAGGGCTGCCGCTGCCTCCTGTGGGGACATGGCCTCCACCGAGTCGGCCTCGGCGGTGGTGACAGCCGCGGGGTGCTGGTCAGCCGGAGTCTCCCCGGCAGCCCGGAATCCGCAGGCCGCGGTCGCCACCGCCAGGGCGGCGGCGACCATCGGGGCGATGCGGTATGAAGCGGCGGTTGGTTTGTGTCTCATATCGTCTGGTCTTTAAAAAGTGCGCCGGGTCATTTGCGGCGTGATTTCTTTTTGAAGATTGCGTAGTGGTCCTCTTCAGGCTCCGCGCCACGGCGTTCCTTGCTGCGGCGGGTGGCGGCGTGGGCATAGTCCTTGTCAGCCTCGGCGATTTCGCTGTAAAGGCGTTTGCCGAAGAATTCCGCGCCTTTGAGGCTGTTGACCACACGCTTGGCATCGGATTTCTTCACATCGAACAGCGAGTAGGAGGGCATCAGGTCAATGCGTCCGACATCCACCCTGGGGCCTGCGACATTCTTGTTGAGCGTCTCGATGAGGTTGCCCGCGAAGAAACCGTCGCGCTTGCCGACATTGACATACACGCGTTCCATGCCCTTCGAGGCGGTGCGGCGGTCTTTCTCCTCCATCGAGCGCGGCTCCTCTTTTTTCTTGTCCTTGCGGTTCTTGGCCGGTTTCTCGTCGATGAGGTCGATTTTGGGCGCGTCCTTGTAATATTCTAGGAGCCTGCGGAACTCGAGTGACAGCACACGCTTGATGAGGTCTTCCGAGGTGAGCCATCCCAGTTTCTTCATCACTCCGGGGAGGTATTTCTCCATCTCGCTGTCATTTACCTCGACGCGTTCTATGCGGTCGGCCAGCGAGAAGAGCTGCTTCTCGATGATATGCTCGGGGGTCGGCACCTCCTTGCGCTCGAATGTCTTGCCGATGATTCGCTCGATTTCGCGCAGGCGGCCTTTCTCGCGGGAGTGGATGATGGCCACTGACACGCCTGACTTGCCGGCGCGTCCGGTACGGCCCGAGCGGTGGGTGTATACCGCCGCGTCGTCGGGCAGACCGTAGTTGATGACATGGGTGAGGTCGTCGACATCGAGACCTCGGGCAGCCACGTCGGTGGCCACCAGCATGGTGATCACCCTGTCGCGGAATTTCTGCATCACCATGTCGCGCTGCTGCTGCGAGAGGTCGCCATGGAGCGAGTCGGCGTTGTAGCCGTCGCGGATCAGGTTCTCGGCGATTTCCTGGGTGTCGCGGCGGGTGCGGCAGAAAATGATGGCGTAGATGTTGGGGCTGTCGTCGGCGATGCGTTTCAGGGCCAGGTATTTGTCGCGCGCGTTGACCATGTAGTACACATGGCGCACGTTTGCGGCTCCCTCGTTGCGGGTGCCGACGACAAACTCCTGCGGGTTGTGCATGTATTTGCTGGCGATGCGGGCGATTTCCTTGGGCATGGTTGCCGAGAACATCAGCATCTTGCGGTTGTCGGGCACATGGTCGAGGATTTCGTTGATGGAGTCGAGGAAGCCCATGTTGAGCATCTCGTCAGCCTCGTCGAGTATCACGGTGTGTACATCCTCGAGTTTCACCACCCCACGGTTGATGAGGTCGATCAGTCGGCCCGGGGTGGCCACGATCACCTGCGCGCCGCTCTTGAGGGCCTTTATCTGGCTCTGTATGCTCGACCCTCCGTAGACCGGAATCACCTTGATGTCGGGCATGTACTTCGAGAAGTCGGCAAGGTCTGACGCGATCTGCAGGCAAAGCTCGCGGGTGGGGGAAAGGATGAGGGCCTGGGGCTTGTTCAGCTCCGGGTCGAGGCGTTGGAGCACCGGTATGCCGAAAGCGGCAGTCTTTCCGGTGCCGGTCTGGGCAAGGGCGACCACATCTCCGTCTTCGTTGAGGAGATGGGGGATTACCCGTTCCTGGACGGGCATGGGGGTTTCAAAACCGAGTTCTTCGACAGCTTTTCTTAAAGGCTCGCTGACGCCTAATTCTTCAAATGTCATAAATAAAACGTAACTATGTGTCGGGGTTTCATCCGGAGGCTTATCGCGCGAAACTGTCGAATATCGAAAATCGGGAAATATCCTCATCCGGGAAACATCTTTGCAAAGATACAACAAATGAGGCCCACGAAAAGAATCGCAGGCCTCATTTTTTTAATATAATTTGTTAAGCGGGGTATGACAGCCCTCATTTTTCCAAGCTCGGGGCTGTCCCGCAAAATCGTCTGATGGCGGGTCAGAAATAGAAATTCATGCTTTTGGGGTAGAAGAGCATTCCTGAACCAACCTCCTGGGCCACAGCCTCTCCCATGGAGTTGGCCACGATGGCCAGGGCGAAGCGCATGGCGGCCGAAGGGCCGTTGGCGGTGATAAGGTTGTTGAGCGCGATCACCGGGGAGTCGCGTCGTATGGCGGCACCCATCTTTTTCTCGAAACCGGGATAGCATGTGGCCTCCTTGCCGTCAAGTATGCCCAGAGGGCCAAGCACCACGGCGGGGGCGGCGCATATCGCGGCAATCTTTCCTGAGGCCGACTGGTTGATGAGCAGGGTGTTGAGGGGGGCGAACTTTGACAGGTTCTCGGCCCCGGGCATCCCGCCGGGGATTATCAGCCATTCGGGGGTGACGAAATCGGTCTTGTCATAAAGCAGGTCGGTGGTCACGGGGATTCCGTGGGCGCCTATGACTGTGTGGCTGTCTGTGATGGAGACGGTCTTGATGTCCATTCCCGCGCGGCGCATCACGTCTACCACGGTCAGGGCCTCTATTTCCTCGAAGCCCGCGGCAAGAAAAATGTAAGAAGTGTTCATGACAAAATCGGTTTTGGTTGGTTGCAGTTAGGTTTGTTTTAAAAGAGACATAGTGGGGAGAAAGTTCCCTTTTTTGAGGTACGTCTTGTTAGATAACACAAAATTACTAATGTTTGTTCTGAGATGCAAGAAAAAATTTCATAATTTTGTGGTATCATTTATATGACGATACCTGTATGAGGCTTATGGAAAGGCGGCCGGTTATGGCCGCGAATTTTTTTTGGGGCGGCGCTCTGACATTCGCGCTCGCGTTTGCTGCGGTCTTGTCGGGATGCTCCGGGGGGGCGGAATGGCGGCAGGCGCGTGGGGCCGTGTGGAATACCGTCTATAACATAACATATGAGGGGAATCGTGACATGTCAGACTCCATCCAGCGGATTTTCCGTGAGGTGGAACTGTCATTGTCGCCCTTCAACGACAGCTCTCTTGTGTCGCGGATCAACCGTGGGGAAACCACGGCCACAGACAGCCTTATGCGCCATGTGTTCACGGTCTCGACGGAAGTCAGCCGCCGGTCGGGCGGCCGATTTGACCCTACGGTGTCTCCGGCTGTGAACCTGTGGAAATTCGGCTATACCGGAAAGGTCGGCGCTGAGGAGAGCTGGGAGCCGTCGCAGGCTGAAATCGACAGCGTGATGGAGTATGTCGGCATCCTTGACTGCCGGATAGATTCCGCCGGGACCATGCACAAGAAACACCCCCTGACCACTTTCAATTTCTCGGCCGTCACCAAAGGCTATGCCTGCGACCTGATTGCCGACATGCTCCGGCGCAACGGCGTGGAGAACGCGATGGTGGAAATCGGAGGGGAGGTGGTCGTCAGGGGGCGCAGCCCGCGTGGCGGCCTGTGGCGGCTGCAGATAGATGCCCCGGTGGAGGAGACGGATGGAGTCCCGGGCCATGAGCGGCTTGAGACGGTCGAGGTCACCGATTGCGGTGTCGCTACGTCGGGCAACTACCGCAACTTCCATCAAAGCTCGCGTGGCAGGGTCGGCCACACAATCGACCCTTTGACCGGGCAGCCATGCTCAAGCCCATTGCTGTCGGTCACCGTCATAGCCCCGTCATGCGCCGAGGCCGACGCTTACGCCACCGCGGCCATGGCTTCGCCCGGAGTGGAGGAGGCCGCCTCTATGCTGTCGTCGGCCGGTATGAGGGGGATACTGGTGTCGGCCTCCCCGGGTGATTCACTCTTCACTGTCAGGCGCGTGGAATGAACGTCGGCCAGAGGTGTATATGCAACAAGGGCTGTCTCACGACAGCCCTTGTTGTTTATCTTTAACCTTAAATCTAATACCATGAAAAAACACAGTGCAAATATAGTATTTATACCATCAAAACATCCTTGGGCGGGGAAGGTTCATCACGACTATTGGTTTAACTTTCTTTAACATCAGGAAGTTTTCCCGCCTCGTGAAAACTGCCTAACTTTATGTCGCGAAAACAGACTCGCGACAACACGGAAACATAACAAGGCGTTCCCCGGGCCGGCGTTGCCTCCCGAGGGACACGTTATCATATAAATATTACTGACAGCAATGAGAATCAGAATCCTTGTGATTGATGATGAGGAATCTTACTGCGAGATTCTTAAATATAACCTCCAGCGCGAAGGCTACGAGGTAGACACCGCCGAGTCGGCCGAGGAGGCCCTGAGGCTTGACTTGTCGATTTACCAGCTGATGATTGTCGACATCATGATGGAGCGGCTCAGCGGATTCGACTTCGCCAAACGGGTGCGCAACAATCCTGCCACCGAGAACACCCCCATAATCTTCTGCTCCGCCCTCAACGGGGAGGATGACACTGTCATGGGGCTTAACATCGGCGCCGACGACTACATCACCAAGCCGTTCACCATCGGAGAGGTCATCGCCAGGGTCAGGGCCGTGTTGAGGCGTACCCAGGCTTCCCAGCAGGTGGCATACAACGCCTCTCAGAGCAACTACGAGCCTGACATCACTTTCAAGACCCTGCGCCTCGACCGCAACAACAAGATCTGCTATATCGACGGCAAGGAGGTGGTGCTGACAAAAAAGGAGATACAGCTGTTGCTGTTCTTCCTTACCCACCGCGAGCGCATTCATTCGCGTGATGAGATAATGAACCAGGTATGGGGCCACCAGGAGGTCTCAAACCGGGCCATCGACACCAACATCACCCGTCTGCGCCAGAAAATCGGGCAGTATGGCGACCATATCGTCACCCGTCTCGGTTTCGGTTATGGCTTCAAGGCTGAAATCTGACAGTGGACACCAGCAAGACAAACATCACCTCAGGCAAGCATCTCTTCCAGGGCAAACGGCGGATAAGATACCATCTGAAGCTGTTTCTTATCGCCATAGTCTGCCTATGGGGAGTCGTGGGTGTCTTCGCGGGGCTGGAATACCGCAACGTGAAGCATTACCGCATCGCGTCGCTCGCGAGCAGCGTCGACCTCGCGGTGGGAAACATCCTCGCCGGCCATGAAGACGGGCGCGACATGAGGCCCTTCATGAACTTCCTCGAAAGCTACCTTGAGGACTCACCCCTGAATGGCATGAGCATGTCGGTGTATGACGCCGCGTCAGGGCGCCTGCTTTACTCCCACGGCCCGGCGATCGGCGAGATTCCGGTCGAGGCCGCAGGGATGGAGCCTGTGCTGCGTGCCGACGGCACACGCTCGTTGCAGATTTTCAACATCCGCCTCAGGGATGGCCGTAAGATATTCCTTTACAACCGGGGAGAGTCTTCCGACGGGGAGATAATCATCCACACATACCTTCCCCAGTCGGGCGAGGTTGACAACGCTTTGACAATCGGATCGGCCTTCTGGCTGATTGTGCTGTTCGTGGGCCTGGTCGGCACAGTGACAGCCTGGGTGGTGACGGCCCATCAGGCCAAGAACATCACCCTCCTCCACGATTTCGCGTCGCGCGCGGCATCCGACAGGGAATTCATCCCGATGGGCGACTTCCCCAAAGATGAGATCGGCGACATCTCACGCCAGATAGTGGCCATATACAACGCCCGAATGCAGGCGAATGTGCGCCGCGAGCGCGAGCATGTCATCGCCCTCAAGGCCACAGAGGAGAAAAACAACCTCAAACGGGCTATGACAAACAACATCTCCCATGAGCTGAAAACCCCGATAGGCATCATCCGCTCATATCTGGAGATGATTCTCTCAAATCCTGACATGAGCGCCGAGGAGAGGACCCATTTCCTCGGGAAGGCGCAGAACAATGTCGAGCGGCTGGTCTCGATGATGAACGACCTGTCGACCATGACGCGCCTCGAGGAGTCAAACGGGAAGATTCCGATCTCCGATATCGACTTCCACGACCTGGTGTTCTCGCTGGCCGAGGATTTCACCCAGAGCGGACTTCTTAAGTCGATGGATTTCAACTACAACATCCCGCTCGACTGCCATGTGTATGGCAACGGTGAACTGCTGATAGGGATGTTGTCCAACCTCGCCAAGAACGCCGTGGCATATTCCCAGGGCACGGAAACGGGGGTGGTGTTGATCGGACGCAACGAAAACTTCTACACATTCTCATTCTACGACAATGGAGTCGGGGTGGGGGAGGAGCATCTGGGACATCTATTCGACCGCTTCTACCGCATCGACACCGGGCGTTCGCGGAAGGTAGGCGGGACCGGCCTCGGGCTTCCCATCGTCAAGAGCGCCGTCAACACCATGGGCGGAAGCATATCAGTGCGCAACCGCCGCGGTGGCGGCCTGGAATTCATATTCACCCTGCGCCGGGTAAAGGAATCCCCCCGGCAGCCCTCCACAGCCGACAACGCGCAGGCCGAGGATGTGCCGCCGGCCGTAACCGAAGGGGATTCCGCCCCTGGAGGTGTCTCCACGCAGGCGTAATAAACCGCCCTGCGGAGACGTTATAATACAAGGTGGCGGCCTTGGCCCCCACCTCCCTAACACAGTAGAGACAATGACGAAACCCTGCGCTCCGAAATTCCTGTTGTGGCTCTTGGTGGCAGTGGCCGTGGCGGCCACCGCTTTGCCGTCATGCTCTCCGAAAAAAAACAATGCCGCCACCAGGAAATACCAGGCTTTCATCACCCGTTACAACATATATTACAACGGCGACACCCATTACAAGGAGACGTTGAAGGAGATGGAGGAGGGGTATCAGGATGACTACTCCTCGCTGCTCCTCATACATCCGGCTGTGGCCAGGGGCAACTCCAAGGCCCCGCAGCCCAGCGGGAGTTTCGACAGGTCGATTGAAAAGGCCCAGAAAGCCATCCAGCTCCGCTCGATAAAGAAGAAGCCAAAGAAACAGGCCGGAAAGTCGTCTGACCCAGCCTATAAGGAATGGATGAAACGAGAGGAGTACAACCCGTTTCTCCACAATGCCTGGATGATGATGGGGCGGAGCCAGTATCTCAACGGCGATTTCCTCGGCGCGGCCTCCACGTTCTTCTACATCTCGCGTCATTTCTCATGGCTCCCCAACACCGTCACGGAGGCGCGACTCTGGGAAGCCCGGGCATACCTGGCCATGGACTGGCTTTTCGAGGCGGAGACGATACTGCGGCGGGTGAAGCCAGAGGCCGACCTTGTCAGCGGAGAGCTGAAAGGTCTTTATTACACCACGGAGGCAGACCTGCTCATCAAGCAGAAGGAGTGGGACAAGGGGGCCGAGATGCTGAGCAAGGCAATGAGCCATGTCTCCAAGGCGCAGCGCACGCGCCTCAACTTCCTGCTTGGTCAGGTTTATGCGCTCGCAGGCAAGAAACAGCAGGCTTACAAGGCGTTCCAGGCTGCAGGCGGCAGCTCGTCGGCGTCTTACCGCACCAAGTTCAACGCCCGCATAAAACAGAGCGAGGTCTTCACAGGTGAGGATGTGTCAAAGGAGGTGGCCGCTCTGCGCCGCATGACCCGCTATGACCGCAACAAAGAGTATCTCGACCAGATTTATTACGCCATCGGAAACCTCTACCTGTCGCGCCGCGACACCGTCCGGGCGATTGAGAATTACGAGCTGGCTGTGGAGAAGTCGACCCGTTCGGGCATCGACAAGGCTATGGCGCAGCTGACCCTCGGCGGTCTGTATTATGACCGGAGACTCTATGCCAAAGCGCAGCCATGCTACTCTGAGGCGTTGCCGGTGATTCCCGACAACTATCCCGGATATGCCGGACTGAAACGCCGCAGCGACGTGCTTGACGAGCTTGCGGTCTATTCCCAGAATGTCGAGCTCCAGGACTCGCTGCTGAGGTTGGCGGCGATGACTCCCGAGCAGCAGATGAAGGTGATAGAGAAGCTTATCGACGAACTGAAAGAGAAGGAGAAGAAGGAGGCCGAGGCCGCCGCCCGAGAGGAGTTCCTCGCCAACAGGGGGCAGGATGGCCTGCAGGACCAGAACAACCAGGTGTTCACGATGAACAATGGCGACGACTCGTGGTATTTCTACAACACGGCCACGAAGAACGCCGGACGCACCGAGTTCCAGCGCCGCTGGGGTAACCGCAAGCTTGAGGATGACTGGCGCCGCCGCAACAAGCAGACATTCAGTTTCAACGATTTCGGGATGGATACCCCCTCGGGTGATGATTCCCCGGAGGATGGAGACTTGCCGGCTGACTCGGTGGCCGCCCCCGACCAGGAGGCGCTCCAGAAAGAGAATGACCCTCATTTCCCGGAATATTACCTCAAGCAGATACCGAAGACCGACATGGAGAAACAGACGGCCAACGATATCATACAGGAGGGGCTTTACAACATGGGTGTCATCCTGAAAGACAAGATGGAGGATTTGCCGGCGGCCGAGACCGAGTTTGAGACGTTGCTGCGCCGTTATCCCGACAATGTCTACCGTCTCGACGCTTACTACAACATGTATCTGATGTACATGCGCTCGGGCGATGTGGCCAAGGCCGAGAAATACCGCCGGTTGATACTCGACGAGTTCCCCGACACGAAGTATGGACTCGCCTTGCGCGACCCCGACTATATCGGCTCGCTCAGGCGAATGCAGGAGATGGAGGGGCAGCTTTACGACCAGGCCCTCGACGCTTACCTTGACAGCCGCAACGCCGAGGTGCATTCGCTCTACGCCACGGTCAGCAAGGATTTCCCGCTGAGCAAGCTGATGCCCAAATTCATGTTCCTCGAAGCATTGTCGTATGTCACCGACCGGAAGCCTGACGAGTTCAAGCAGACGCTGATGGAGTTGCTGGAGCGTTACCCCAACACCGACCTCACGGAGTTTGCCTCCTCTTACCTCAAAGGGCTCGCGCAAGGCCGCAAGCTGCAGCACGGGGTGTCGAACATGAGAGGCATGCTCTGGGACACTCGTCTTGGCAATGACTTCATACCATCTGACTCGACCGAGCTTAAGTTTGACCTCGACCCATCGCGGCAACAACTTCTGGTGTTGCTCTTCCCGACGGATGAAATCAACCCCAACGCGTTGCTCTTCGAGGTGGCCCGCCACAACTTCTCTTCATTCGTGGTGAAGGATTTCGACCTTGAGCAGATGAACTTCGGGCGCCTCGGGCTCCTTATAATAAAAGGATTCTCCAATGTCAACGAAATCAACCATTACCTGAAGGTGATGAACTCGTCGACCCAGCTAGAGCTGCCCCCGCAGGTTAGGCCGGTGGTGATCTCGGTCGACAACTTCGACACGCTGCTGCGCGGTGGCGGTTCGTTTGACGAGTATTTCAGGTATATGCGTGACAAGACTTACGAGGACACCCAGGAGAGGGTGCTTCCATCCGAATTCTTCGAACACGAGCCTCCGGGGGTAGCTCCGGAGGGGTATGAGGGTGGCGACATTCCTGCTGAAGTAGATGGCCTCTCTGACCGGGAATCCACCTCTGAGCCTGCCGGGCCTGCCATGCCGGATGAACCGGAGGTGTCGCCTGCCGCGCCCGTGGCTGAACCGGTCAAGCCGGAACAGGCGAAACCGGAACCAGCCAAACCTGAATCCGCGAAACCGGAACAGGTGAAACCTGAACCCGCCAAACCTGAGCCTGCCGCCCCTGTCACAGCGGCTCCAAAGCCTGCCCCTGCCCCCGCCCCTCCGGCGCTCCCCGATTATCCCGAGGGATCGGAGGGTGATGACCCATTGTTAGACTGACAGACCGATGAGCGAATACAATATCCTATGGGCTGACGACGAGATAGACCTCCTCAAGCCCCACGTACTTTTCCTGAAATCCAAAGGCTACGAGCCGGTGACGGTCAACAACGGCCGTGACGCGCTCGAGCTTGTGGCCTCGCGTCCGTTTGACCTGGTGATTCTCGACGAGAACATGCCTGGCCTGACGGGGCTGGAGACATTGCAGCGGGTGAAGGAGATTTCTCCCCAGACTCCTGTGATCATGATCACCAAGAGTGAGGAGGAGAACATCATGGACCAGGCTGTAGGCAACAAAATCGCCGATTACCTGATAAAGCCGGTCAACCCGATGCAGATTCTGATGTCGATAAAGCGCAATCTCCATGGGGGGAAGCTGGTCAGCGAGACCGCGACCGACGCCTACCGCCGCGAGTTCCCCGAGATTTCACGGATGATTGACACAGCATCTTCCATCGAGGACTGGTATGCGGCCTATGAGAAGCTGACCGGTTGGGAGCTGCGCCTGGCCGCGGCCGACACCAATATGGATGAGATGCTTAAGATGCAGAAGGCCGACGCTGACGCGGCTTTCTACAAGTTCGTCAAGCGCAACTATGAGGAGTGGGTGACCACCGACAATCATCCCGTCATGTCGCCCCAGGTGTTCAAGTCTGCCATATTCCCGCGCCTTGAAGATGGCGAGAAGCTGTTTTTCGTGGTGATAGACAATTTCCGCCTCGACCTGTGGATGTCGATAAAGCCCATCCTCGCCGAGTTCTTCACATTCGAGGAGTCGCTTTACACTTCGATTCTCCCCACCGCCACCCAGTATGCCCGCAACGCCATATTCTCTGGGCTAATGCCTTCCGACATCGCCGCCATGTTTCCCCACCTTTGGGTCGACGAGGATGAGGATGAGGGGAAAAACCTCAATGAAAGCGAGCTGGTCGCCACCCAGTTTGACCGTTACCGCCGCAGGTGTCGTTTCTCTTACAACAAAATCAACGACTCGGCCGGTGGCGAGAAACTGCTGCGTGAGTTTGCCAATCTGAGGCAGAACGACCTCAACATCGTGGTGCTGAACTTCATCGACATGCTGTCCCACGCCCGTACCGAGAGCCGGATGATACGCGAGCTGGCCCGCACCGATGCCGCTTACCGTTCGTTGGCCGAGTCATGGTTCCGCCATTCCCCGGCCCTGGAGCTTTTCAAGATGGCGGCCCAGGCGGGATGGAAGGTGGTGGTGACCACCGACCACGGCACCATCCGAGTGGACAAGCCGGTTAAGGTGGTCGGCGACAAGAACACTAACACCAACCTGCGCTACAAGGTCGGCAAGAACCTCGGCTACAAGTCCGGGCAGGTGTTTGAAATCAAACGCCCCAGGCAGTTTGGCCTTCCGGCCCCGAATGTGTCGTCGGCATATATCTTCGCCGGGAACAACGATTTCTTCGCCTATCCCAACAATTACAACTATTACGTGCAGTATTACGCCGACACGTTCCAGCACGGGGGCATCTCCATGGAGGAGATGCTGATTCCGCTTGTCACCCTTACTCCACGTTAAACATCTCAAGACTATGCTTCACGAAATAAGAATCCCAGACACCGCCTCGCTTCCCGAGGCCGCCCGCAGTTTTGTCGCCCTGATGGGGGACCAGACAGTATATGCCTTCCATGGAGAGATGGGGGCCGGAAAGACCACTTTCATCCGCGCGCTTGTAGAGCAGCTCGGCGTTGACTCTGATGAGGCCAATTCCCCCTCATTCTCCATCATCAACGAATACCGCTCTGACACCACGGCCGAACTGATATATCATTTCGACCTCTACCGCCTTGAAAGCGTTGAGGAGGCCCTTGAGATAGGGGTGGAAGACTACTTCGACTCCGGTGCGCTCTGCCTGCTTGAGTGGCCCGAACGCATCGAGCCGCTTCTGCCCGATGACACCGTCGTGGTGAAAATCACCGTCGACCCTGCCGACGATTCCCGCCTGCTGACGGTCAACATCCCCGACTGACCTGCGGAGATGATAACGCACTTCGACCAACTTGAGTCGACCAACAGCTACCTGCGGCAGAACCACCAGGGGATGCCGCAGCATGCGGTGGTGACGGCGGCATACCAGACGGCAGGCCGCGGCCAGAGGGGCAACGGCTGGGAGTCTGAGCCTGGGCGCAACCTCCTCTTCTCGATGCTGTATTACCCCCCTGCTGACCTCCCCCCGTCGCGCCAGTTCCAGATTTCAAAGGCGGTGGCCTTGGCGGTGGCCGAGACCGTCGACCGCCTCCTTGACGGCACTGACCATCCCGAGGTCTGCATAAAATGGCCCAATGACATCTATGTCGGCGACCGGAAAATCGCCGGCATATTGATAGAGAACGCCCTGCAGTCTTCGACACGCATCGCGCATTCCATCATCGGCGTGGGCCTTAACGTCAACCAGCGCGAGTTCCGTTCCGGCGCTCCAAACCCCGTATCCGCGGTCAACATCACAGGCCGCGAAACTCCGCCTGAACTGGTGGCTGGCTGGCTCCGCCAGGCTCTCGTTGCCACACTTCCTCTTGAAGACGCTGAGCTTGACTTGCGTTATCGCGGCAGGTTGTGGCGCAGCCGTGGATTCCATCCGTATATCTCGCTCGTGGCCTCGGCGGCCCCGGCTCCGACAGCTGTCAAGGTTGGCGGAGATTGCGGGCGTGCCGGATGTTTCGAGGCGGAGATTGTCGGGGTGGCCCCTGACGGCCCCATCACGCTCAGGACCAGGTCTGGCGAGTTGCGGGTGTTCAGCTTCAAGGAGGTGGCGCCTGTGTTGTGAAAGGTTGGTTGATGCGATGTGGTTGCCGGAGTGGGCGCGGATTCGCAATGGCATAAAACAAGAACGGGGCGTCAATCACGACGGCCCGTTCTCTGGGATAATGATGTATCTTTTATTTACTTTGCTCTAATACTTATGAATTGTAGACTGTGTTTCTTGAGGTATGGTGATTTAAGTGCTATTAACTTAGTTGGTGGTAACCCTTTCGGATTACGTCTGCAAAGTTAACATGTTGATATTACGATGTTGTTACATCTTTTGTACAATTTTGGGACAATTCAATTATTAACCAAGATTAACAAAAACCGGTGTTTTTCTAACCTAAATTAGGTGATATTTCCTTTTATTGATGCTGAGAATCTAAAGGAATTGGTTAATTTTGCATCAGAAGAATAAAATAACATTAAGATGTCAACCTTAAACCGCTTTTCGGGTTTCGCGCTTGCCGCAGGCGCCACCCTGATGATGCTGACCGGTTGCAGCAAGAAGCTCAACCAGTTCCAGGCCGATTATTTCTCGGTGAATCCCAATCCGCTGGAAGTGACAGGCGACCGTGTGCCTGCCACCGTGACCGCCCGTATCCCGGCGAAGTTCTTCGTGAAAAACGCCCAGGTCACCGTGACCCCCTATCTCTGTTTCGAGGGGGGAGAGGTCAGCTCCCAGCCCTATTCGTTCCAGGGTGAGAAGGTGCGTGGCAACGCCCCCGTCATCAACTATGAGAATGGCGGCACTGTGACAATCCCCGTGATGTACAACTATTCGCCGGAGATGCTCAAGTCCACGCTCCAGCTCGCTTTCAACGTCACCCAAGGCAACAAGCAGTATGTGCTGCCCCGCGTGACAGTGGCCGAGGGTGTGGTGGCGACGGCTGCCTTGGCCGATGCCCGCACGGTCAATCCCGCGCTTGCCCCTGACAAGTTCCAGCGAGTGATAAATGAGAAATACAACGCCGACATACATTTCCTCATCAACCAGGCCAACATCCGCGACGCGCAGACAAAGTCAGCCGAGATGACCGCCCTCAACCAGCAGATTCTGAACGCGAAGGGTGACTCCACCCGTCAGATCGAGGAAATCAACATCTCCTCATACGCTTCGCCCGAGGGTTCGCTCGATTTCAACACCCGTCTGGCCGAGAAGCGTGAGGCCACGACCACAAGTTTCATGAAGAACCGCCTGAAGAAGGACAATGTCACTGAGTTTGGCGAACTGACCGCCAACTTCACTCCCGAGGACTGGGAAGGATTCCAGAAACTCGTGGCTGCCAGCAATATTCAGGACAAGGAACTGATTCTCAGTGTGCTGTCGATGTACAAAGACCCCGAGCAGCGTGAGAAGGAAATCCGCAACCTCTCCTCGATTTTCGACCAGCTCGCCGATCAGATTCTGCCCCAGCTGCGCAAGAGCCGCATCACCGCTTCTATCAACGTGATCGGAAAGAGCGACGAGGAAATCCTCAAATACCTCGATACCGATCCCTCCAAGCTTTCGGTCGACGAGATTCTCTATGCCGCGACTCTCTATGACAACAACAGCGACAAGATGAAGGTCTACAACAAGGCCGCCGAGCTTTACCCCAACGATTACCGTGTCTACAACGACCTGGGCCTGACCCAGTATGTGGCCGGCGACTATGACGGCGCGCGCTCCAACTTCAACCAGGCCGCCCGTCTCAACCCTGCCGCCGCAGAGCCTCAGATGAATCTTGGCCTTATCTCGCTGGTCAACAAAGACTACCGCATCGCCAACCAGAAATTCGGTTCGGCCGCAGGTGTGGAGGAACTTGGCGATGCCATGGGCACATATTACCTGATGACTGGCGACGCGCAGTCGGCCGTCAAGGCTTTCGGACAGGCAAAGAGCAACAACGCCGCCCTCGCCCAGATTCTTACCAAGGATTACAGCAAGGCGAAGTCGACCCTCGGGGCCATCAACAATCCTGACGCGATGACCTATTATCTCACCGCTGTGCTGGGCGCGCGCACCAACAATGACAAGATGGTAAGCTCCAACCTCCGCCAGGCTGTGAAGCTCGACCGCACTCTTGCGACCCGCGCAATGAACGACCTTGAGTTCAAAAACTTCAACCTTTCGACGATTCTCTGATTCTGACTGAATAAGGATTGGGACGCGGCCTGTGGCTACACATGGCGCGTCCCAATCTGTTTTGTTACCCACAGTTATGGCTTCACGCAGCACTTCTACAAAACCAGCACCGGGGGCGCAGCCCTCGCCCCGCCGACAGTCTCCATCCTCATCACGCCGGGGTAGCGCCTCCCCTCGGCCCGCAGCCAGCCGCTCCGCGTCTTCTCGGCGAGGGGCATCAAAGGCCAATTCTCCGAAATCCAAGGGAGTCACCCTCCTTGGTGTCATCCTGTTGTTGGTGGTGGGGGCTGTGGTGGGCTACCTTGTGTCGACCGCCAAGGAGGCGCGCCATGGCGGGAATTCCTCCAGGGCCACCACGACGGCAGAGCAGCTCCAGGTGGTGAAGAATCCCGCCGGACTGCGGGAGGAGATTATCCCCTACACGGGGATGACGGTGTCGTTCAACCGCGACACCCACCAGCCCAATTGGGTGGCGTGGGAGCTGCTCGGCAGCGAAGTGACGGGGGAGTCGGGCCGTGAGCCCGGATTCCTGGTCGACCCCGCCGTGGATGGCTGCGCGTTGCCTGCCGACTATCGCCATACAGGCTTCGACCGGGGGCATATGGCTCCGGCGGGGGATATGAAATGGCATCCGCAGGCGATGCGCGAGTCGTTCTACATGACAAACATATGCCCGCAGGCGGGCGACCTCAACCGCGGGGCCTGGAAAAAGCTTGAGGAGAAATGCCGCCAGAGGGCGCAGGCCGACAGTGCCCTGGTGATAGTTTGCGGCCCGGTGTTTGACAAGTCCGGCCCGGCCGCGCGCATCGGTGCCACCGGGGTGGCTGTGCCGCAAAGCTTTTTCAAGGTGATACTCGCTCCGTTCGTGGAGCATCCCTGGGCAATCGGATTCATAATGCCCAACGGGTATGTTGCCGGGGGAATGCAGAGTGCCGCGGTGTCGGTCGACGAGGTCGAGGCGCTTACCGGTTATGATTTCTTCTCGGCGTTGCCCGACTCGGTCGAGGATGACGTTGAAGCGCGGTGTGACTTCAACGCCTTCTCCCGTGTGCCGCGTCGGCGCTGATTGCCGCCGCGCATTGGCCGTCATCTGGGTTTTACGGGCGAATGAAAACATTGTTGCCTCCACAAGGGTTATATAGATACAAACTTTCAAACCTGTAAAGACTATGGCAACAAAAAAATCCATCAAGGGAACCCAGACTGAAAAGAACCTGGTGACGGCTTACGCCGCCGAATCGATGGCTTACTCACGTTACACTTACTATGCGAAACAGGCCGACAAGGAGAACTATTATCCTATCGGCGAGATTTTCCGCGAGACAGCCGACAACGAGCTGCATCACGGCAAGGTGTTCTTCAAATTCCTTGAAGGCGGAAATGTAGAGGTGCCCCTGGGCATCGATGCCGGTGTGATCGGCGACACAGCCTCCAATCTCGAGACCGCGATGAAGGAGGAGGAGAATGAGGGCGTCAAGCTCTACACCGAGGCTGCCAAGGTGGCCGACGAGGAGGGCTTCCCCGAAATCGCCTCACACTTCCGTGCCATCGCCGAGGTCGAGGACGGCCACCGCGAGCGTTTCGCCGTATCCGTCCGAAATAGGCCGACTTTATCAAAGCGTTTTTGGTTGCGAACTT
>CATZGB010000017.1 GCA_958418815.1 uncultured Bacteroidales bacterium
TCAAATTTCATCTCAGTCTAACATAATCTAATATTCGTGCTCCTGTTCTGGGCACCGATTAATCCCGTAACTCATTGAAAATCAAGAGTTGCGGGATTTCTCTTTTAATTTTTGTCCTCCTTTTGTCCTCCTATTTCAATTCTACGGAATTTTCGTCCTCAGCGCAGCCTTGATTTTCCCTCAAAAAGTCGTTCCGGCATCCTCGATTTTACATCGGAGGAGACATGAATGAAGTTAATGAGTGTTAAAGTTTGGCTACTTTATAGGCACTCCTTGTCATCTTCAAGCATACCCTTTCATTATTATTCAGGTAGGTTCAAGTCCGAACATCGTTACATGGTCGGGCAACCGATTCTTATGCTCGCTTGCCTTGCATCTGCTTCTGCGTTTGGTATCGCGTTTAGGTCTGCATTTGGGTAGGCATTTGATTTCACATCATGTCACGCATAATCATTTGCGCCGACTGTTGCCTCCTGAACGACCTGCTACCCCACATTCAGCAAAGCTCTCACCGCAGGGAACAGACTCACTATTCATGCCACGTCAAAATCCTGTCAACAACCCACGACGGATTTATCAATATGTGACCGGGTGGCGTGACCGATATGCCCGGTAAATCTTATGCCATACCCAAACCAAAAATTGCCAGCCGAGCCTTAAAATGGTTCTGACTATCCATAAACAACCCCTCGCTGAAAGTTTCAGCAGATACAGCCCGAATCTGAGCAGCAGGAATATCACCGTGAATACCGGCACAAGGAAAATCATAAACAGAAGTTCAAACATGACAGACTTATTTTTATACGTCCCAACACTATTATTGGAATGTAAATATACTAAAAATCAGCGAATTAAGCAAATTTCAAACCTTAAAAAAACTTATAAATCAAGAGTTTGCACGGTTTTGTCGTGTATCGGAGCTTCCATTTCTTTATCCCTTGAAGCCTTAATGACTTCTTCCCTGGAAGCCATAAAGACATTATGCGTTGCCGACTTTGTGGCATACATTTATTATGACTGTGTTCCATAATGAAATCCTGATATGATGATAGCTTATATTGCAGACTTGATATTACATAGGCAATAATGTTGGATAGCATTATCAATTTGTCACTTGATGGAATTAAGTTTATATTTCTTGCAGACATATAGTCTTGATGTCATACAGGATTATAGCCATGATGTCTTGCAGAGATATAGGGATAATCAATAAAAGGTGTCCAAACTGCATGATTGGTATTGTTGCGGTGAGTAACTTCGTGGGTGAATGAACTGAGGACGGGAGTGTACCAGTGTTACAGAGTTTAGGTAGCAAGTTGTGCTTTTCTCCGTACAAAACCAAGTTTTGACCGTAGAAAAGCGACTTGCCGACCACTCCGTGGCGGTGGGAAATCACTTCGTACCTCGTGAATTAATCTTAGAATATGAAGCAGCGTACCGAAAGATTTGAGATGAGACTTACTCCGGAGGAAGCAGCCGGAATACGTGAAAAATCAAAACGCTACCATAGCGTCAGCAACTTTATAAGAATGGCAGTCAATGAGTTTTCAGACACAGACGCCAAAACCCGTCTTGAATTGTGCAATGACACAGCCAGACTGTGCAGGAAATTTCAGGACGAACTCTCATGGATGGGAAGCAATCTCAACCAGGCGGTCAAACGTGCCAACGAGCTTGCTGTTGCAGGGCTGTTATCCGAGAGTTATTTCAAGGATATACTTGCTCCCATGATTGAGGGTGTGGAGAAGATGATTAAGGCAGTCAAATCGGAACAAGCTGACATTGCCAGAAAAGCGATAAGACTGAGACCATAAACACAAGTCTTTATGACTGTATGGAAATATCCGAACAAGACATAAAGATACCAAGACATTAAGCGATGATAGCTACTATTCTTCCGTCGAGTGCCAATTTCCATGCTGTCGCATACAATGAGAAAAAAGTGGCAAAGGGTGTGGCGCGACTTCTTGAAATGAGCAACCTCGGACATATCGGCGTGCTTTCAAAACCGACTGCAAAGGAAATGCAGGATTATATGATAGCCTACTCTTCCAGAAATTCAAGGATAAAAAAAGCACAGTTCCACCTTGCCATTTCTTGCAAGGGGCATGAAAAGACAGAGGAAGAACTATTGCAGTTCGCCCACGAATATCTCAAGGGAATGGGCTACGGGAACGAAGGTCAGCCGTTGTTGGTATATGCTCATACCGACACTGACAACACGCATATACATATAGTAACATCCAGAATATCTCCGGACGGAAAGAAAATCAGCGACCATCACGAAAGAGTGCGTTCTCAGGCAGTACTCAACAAACTTGTCGGCAAGGATGTCAAGGCGAAAGCCGCAGAGGATCTTGCTGCTTCACTCGGCTATTCATTCTCTACCTTTGCTCAATACAAAGCTCTTATGACCTCAATGGGGTATGAGGTTTATGAAAAGAACGATATTGTATATGTCAAACGTGACGGAGCGGTTCAGGCAAAGATTGGATATGCTGATATATGCGGCAAGTTCCATAAGGTGCAACTTGACAAGACACGACGCAGGCAACTGTGGGCTATGCTTAAGAAATACCGTGATGTGAGTGCAGACAGGAAAGAACTCCAGGCAGAGGTGAAGCGGAAATTAGGCATAGACCTTGTTTTCTTTGGAAAATCCGATAATCCTTATGGATATATGATAGTTGACCATGCCAACAAAACTGTATATAACGGAGCTTGGGTATTATCCATTAAGTCACTCCTTGATTTCACTACTCCTGATGACAAGATGGAGCGTATTGATGCCTACATCGACAGACTTCTTGAAAACAATCCCACAATAGACACATGGGGCATAAACTCAAAAATATTCCGCTATAATGCCTTCATACGGCGCGGAGTGCTCCACTACCGAAATACTACACGCCCACTCAAAGGTTTCATGGCCGCAACCATTCTTAGAAATGACAAAATAAAAAGGATAGAATCATTTCAACCGACAACTGCGTCTGAACGGGATCTGCTGTGCAGTATATATAAGGTGAACGAGCCTGAGCTTGTAACTCTATCTCAGAATAAAAGCCAACACTATTATAATGATGTTGACAAGCTGCGCCGATTATTTAACGATGACAGCATAGTTAAGCTGCGTTCCGAAATACGCAACGCCGGGTTCTATATACGTCAGAGCGGAGAGGATTATTTTGCCATTAATTTCTCATCCAAGCAAGTAATCAACCTCTCGGAAGAGGGATTTGATTTGAAAAGGCTTGCCCGTAGAAAGTTTAGAAATGCAAGTCCGGCCAAATTATCCAACCGAGGGCTGCGCGGAGCCGGCAAGGGACAACTGTCTGCAAAAGCCAAAGGTCTGCGCGATGCAGCTTCCGGGCGAGGCGAAAACCGGGAATGGGAGGTTGGCTACCGTGGAAATTATGACAGGATTGATGATGAAAACAGCCTGAAAGTATAGCGTCGGAATTTTATTACCATGCCAATATTGTGACATAGAGTCTTGAAGACAATCGCCTTTGATGTCTTCAAGGCTCTATTCCTATATAATATGCGATGTTCAAAACATAAAATGATAATGTCTTTAAGAAAGGTGTCCAAAGTGGCCTGTTGCCTTGCCTCCGGATAATAATTTTGCGCATAAATAATTCAAACGGACCACAATGGACGAATCAATCATCATAACATTTGCAAATCAAAAAGGAGGCGTAGGGAAAACCACCCTTTGCGTCACCTTCGCAAACTTTCTTGTCAAGAAAGGTCTTCCGGTGATTGTCGTTGACTGCGATTCACAAGAAAGCCTCGCACAACGGCGTGATAGCGATTTGAAACGCTATGGCTCTGAAGAAGTGGAAATCCCTTATGAGGTGCTGCCGTTCTCACTCAGCAAGGAGGAAGCACTGTTCAATTTCATAGGAAACATCCGCAAGACCCGATGTGTGGCAATCTTTGATTCTCCCGGCAATCTGAAACAGCAGGGACTTGTGACTCTGTTTGCCAATTCCGACTATATAATATGTCCTTACCATTATGACCGCACCACTATTCCATCAACCGCCACATTCATAGCGTTTATTCAAAATCTCAAAAAGGCTATGGGACGAAAGATGACCGCAGAGCTTATCCTTGTTCCCAACAGGCACGATGCCAGAGTCGGGACAAAGACTGAACGGGAGCTTTGGGACGAGACAGGCAAGACCTTCAGCCGATATGGACTCGTGACACCGCGAATAAGCATGAAAGCAGACATGGAACGATTCTGCACGCTTTCAGATCTGGACGGTCAACTGGAGATAACGCAGGAGGCCTACGACCTTATATATAACAAGATATTCGGACACCTTGAAATTGAAACAAACAATGGATAAGCCAACATTCCCTGATATAGATGGACTGCTCGGAAGCATCCGCCATGTCGCTACCCCTGTCGGACAGCATACGGTGTCCGATGAACCTGACGGGACAACAACCGAGTCCAAAGAAAATATACCCGATAATGAAAATCCGGAAGACCCGGCCGGAATGTGGGACGCTTTCATGGCAAATCTTTCAGCATACGGATTCAGGGAGCGGAAAGATGAGCGGAAAGTCTGCATGATTGACAAAGATCTTGCCGATTCTATTGATGAGTGCGACATTGACCGCAAATGCCGTTCCGATGTGATAAACGCCATCGTGAGAACATTCATCACTATATATCTTCCACGTCTTAGGGCATACAGGAAGAAAAGCAAATCACTTCTTGATAACGATAACACCAAATAGATATGAAAAAGACAATCTGGACTGACGACAGTATTGCCTATCTCAAAGAGAATTATCCGCACACAACGGACACGGCAATAGCCCAACATCTATGCGTCAACCGAAAGACCGTATCACTTAAAGCCAAAGAACTCGGTCTTGAAAAGGGTATCAGACCCGAATGGCTTGATTTGGCGGAAAGGGTACGCGAACTCCACGGCTCTCACTCAAATGCTGAAATCGCTGCCATAACCGGCATATCGTCGCGCTCAGTATCAAGAATAGTTGCTGTCCTCTGCCTCCGGCGCACCAAGAAAGAAGAACAAAGTATCCGTTCCCGTATCCGTCAGGATATTATGAAACGAGAGAAAAGACGTGTGATTTTTGGCCTGCCGCCAATCACGAGAATAAAGGTTGTTACAAACAAGCCGAGGATAAAGATGCGCCACTCCCTGAAAAAGGCAGGCTATCTGGTAATCCGTGGTCAGAATGTCATGTATTACCACCCCGACATGGAACGCGACCTTTCACGCGAGGATATAGGCCGCAAGCTCGGATTGAGATTCGAGCCGTGGGATAACTGCAACAACAAACTATGTGTAAATTTCTGATACAATGCTTTACGGACAAATAATAGTTTTACTCATCATTCTGCTGGCTCTGTATTATGCCGGAATGATAACGATGGATATTCTTGCCGCCAACAAAGCAAAGGCAAGCGAGGATGCAAAGGCCGAAGAGACCGAAATCGACATATCCGGACTTGCAGAAAGTTTTGAACCGGTGGAGATAAAACGCATTATCACGAAACCGACACCGGAAATTCCTAAAGACGCTCCAACCAAATATAAGGAACCGATTATGACAAACGGATACCCGGTGGATAATCTTTTGTGCAAGACCAACAAAGCCGCTGATACAGGTATGGATAAAGACCTTGCTGATATAGTTCACAGATGCGAGTCTGCTGCCTGACTTCGACCAACTTACCGCTAACCATATTCGTATCACCCGATACCTCTCTCCCCGAACCGATGCCTTTATTGAACTAAGTTGTCTTTACTGCCCGACACTGCCTTTAACGCCCTGCATTGCCTTTAACGCCCGATAACCTTTTCAAGAACTTATCAATCAGCGTATATGCAGAAAATCAAATCAAAGTGTCAGCGTGCTATCTCACGCCTCGGCAACTCAGCCTTCGCCCGTAAGGGTATTCTTGCTATGGGCGCGGTGATGCTCACCGTGTCCGACATGATGGCCGCCAGCAAGGGTGCGGCAGGCTTCACCAAAGCCACACAGGAGGTAAGCTCCTACCAGACCCCTGTCTCCAATCTCATGAAGGCTATCGCCGCAGTGATTGTCCTCGTGGGTGCCTTCAACGTCTATTTCAAGATGCAGAACGGAGACCAGGACGTGAAGAAGACCATCATGCTTACCATCGGCGGCTGTATCGCCTTCATCGCACTGAGCGAGGCTCTTCCGCTCTTCTTCAAGTAAGCAACCGCAGATCCATACAGTCATGGCGATATACAACGACGGCTATCCGGTTTACAAAGGGTTACAGAAACCATTGGAGTTCATGGGAATACGCGGACGTTTCCTGACATTGGCGGCTGCCGCCATAGGAGTGTCCTTCGTGGGGTTCATAGTGTTCTCCATCGCATTGGGAAAGCTCGCGGGGTTTATCGCCATGCTTGTGATGGCCGCCGCAGGGCTGGTGACAATATATCTCAAGCAGCGCGGCGGACTGCACAACAAGCGGAAAGACCGTGGAATCTTTATTTATCACAATTTATTCAAGCATTGAATGGCAAAGGAAAATAAAAAAGTCTTCGACGGGATATACGCCCAGTTGGAGGAAACGGACGGTAATGTCGTGCTGTTCGACGCAAAGGGGTCCCCCTCTGTCATATTTGAAATGACAAACCCTGTTCTCCGGCTGTGTACCGACTCGGAGCGGTACATGGTATTTCAGGACGTGCTGGCAAACATTGTCCAGACGCTCGGCGAGGGCTATGCCTTGCAGAAGCAGGACATATTCTGCCGCCAGCGTTACCACCGCGACGTGCCCGAAGACGCCGAGTTCCTGACCCGGAGCTATTTCAATTACTTCGAGGGACGTGAGTTCACTGAAATCACCACCTATCTGATAGTGACACAGGAGGCCCAGCGCGGACAGTTCGTGCAATACGACCCTAAGAAATGGCTCGACTTCCATTCAAAGGTCGCTAAAGTTGACGACATCCTCACGGAGAAAGGGATAAGCCACCGCAAGCTGACGAAGCCTGAGGTCAACGAGTACCTGCACCGCTTCATGGCGTTCCATTTCCAGCACGGGCCATTCTCCATGACAAATTTCAAGGCTTCGGACGAATACCTGCGGACAGGCAACCGCATTATCCGCTCATATCCTCTTGTGGATATTGACGAGATAAACCTACCCTCGGTAGTGAAGCCATATACCGAGATGAGCGTCAACGGCTATCCCGTGGCGACCGATGTGTTCTCATTCCTTGCCGAAGTGCCCCACGCCGACTGCGTGGTGTTCAATCAGGTGGTGCAGATACCGGGCCAGCGGAAGCTGCTCCGAAAACTGCAAGGTAAAGCGAAGCGTCACGGCTCCATGCCCGATCCGAGCAACAAGATAGCGAAAGTCGACATCGAGGAAGTGTTAAACATCCTCGCCGTTGACTCCTCCCTTCTTGTCAACACCAACTTCAACATCATAGTGAGCTGTCCTCCCGACAAGGTTACACCGGTCACATCGTTTCTTGAGACCAAGCTCTACGAGTGCGGCATAATGCCGTCACGCACTGCCTACAACCAGCTGGAGCTGTTCATCAACTCCTTTCCGGGCTGCGCCTACGGCTTCAATCCCGATTATGACCTGTTCCTCACGCTGTCGGACTCGGCACTGTGCCTTTTCTTCAAGGAACACCTCAAAGGGTGCGAGGACACGCCTCTCACCACATTCTACACCGACCGTCAGGGACTCCCGGTGTGCATAGACATAACCGGCAAGGAGGGCAAGGTGAAGATGACCGACAACGCCAACTTCTTCTGCATCGGGCCAAGCGGCAGCGGCAAATCCTTCCACATGAACAGTGTGGTAAGACAGTTGCTGGAGCAGAACACCGATGTCGTGATGGTCGATACCGGCGACTCTTACGAGGGCATTTGCGGTTATTTCGGCGGCACATACATCTCATACTCAAAGGAGAAGCCTATCTCCATGAACCCGTTTAAGGTGACACGCGAGGAATATGAGCAGAACTTCGGGGAGAAGAAGAATTTTCTCAAATCGCTGATATTCCTGATTTTCAAAGGCAACGAGGCTCCCTCCAAGATTGAGGATATGCTTGTCAACCAGACCATAGTGGAATATTACGAGGCGTATTTCAATCCGTTCACCTCATTTTCCGACACGGAGCGTGAGGGCCTGCGCCAGAAATTGCTCGTGGCGGCCAAGATGGAGGACGACTACGAGAAGTTCGCCACCGATATGCGCGACATCGAGGAACAGATAAACTCCCCTGAGCCGGAAACAAAGACAAGCGTCCGCGCCCTCATACTCCCTTCGGAGGAACGGCGCAACAAGATTATCCGCCAGTGCCGGGCACTGCGGGCCATGATTGTTGACCGCGCAACTACCGAGGCTGAAAAAGAGAAAGCGGCCTCAAAGATTGAGGTGTATAAGAAAGAGCTGCATGAGACCTCTATGCTGATGAAGATTGACAAGCAGATAGACCACATGGAGGAGCAGAAACGCCGCCTCAAAGTGCCGTCGCTCTCCTTCAACAGCTACTACGAGTTCGCCCTTGAACGGATACCGCAGATCACATCGCTGGAGAAGATACATTTCGACATACGCGACTTCGCCGCTATCCTCAAACAGTTCTACCGTGGCGGCGAGCTGGAGGTTACTCTCAACTCCGACCTTGACACCAATCTTTTCGACGAGCGTTTCATAGTCTTTGAAATCGACAAGATTAAAGATGACCCGGTGCTTTTCCCTATCGTTGTGCTGATAATCATGGACGTGTTTCTCCAGAAAATGCGTATCAAGAAAGGACGCAAGGCCCTGATAATCGAGGAGGCATGGAAAGCGATAGCCTCGCCCACTATGGCGGAGTACATAAAGTTCCTGTATAAGACCGTCCGCAAATTCCACGGCATAGCCGGTGTGGTGACGCAGGAGCTTAACGATGTGATAGACTCTCCCATCGTAAAGGAGGCGATAATCAACAACTCCGATGTGAAGATATTGCTCGACCAGTCGAAGTTCAAGGACAGGTACAACGACATAGCGGCCATACTCGGACTGACACCTATTCAGAAACAGCAGATATTCACAGTCAACGCCCTCAATAACAAGGAGGGACGCAACTACTTCAAAGAGGTGTGGATATGCCGTGGCCAGAACTCCGATGTCTATGGCGTCGAGGAGCCGCCGGAATGTTACTGGGCCTACACCACCGAGCGGGCCGAGAAAGAGGCTCTTAAAATATACCTCCGTCATTACGGCACCATGCAGGAGGCGATAACCAACATCGAGGCCGACCGCAAGAGAGCCGGAATATCCAAATATCTTGATTTTGCCCGTAAGGTCAACCAACAACAGAAAGTAATGTCGCTATGGTAAATCCAAAACATAATTCACAATACGCCATGCGTAATATCATGCTGATTATCTGCGTGACGTTCTTTTTCGGCACAGCCTCGGCATGGAAAGTGGTGATTGACCCGTACTGCCTGAAAGCGGTGACAACCAATCTCGCATCGCAGAAAGCCATAGAGGATCAGCACAACAAAAGGCTCGACTCCATATCCGCAAAGCAGAACAAGCTGGAGCAATACACCGTGAGCATGGCTACCATCACCGAACTCTACAAGGTGACTATGGAGAATATCTCAGGCTTCGGCACCGAGAGCAAATATTATGTGGAGATAGGACTGTGTGCCTTCGACATAGTTAAGAGCGTGCCGGAGCTGGTAAAGACCGTAAGCAAAGCCAAGTTCACCAACAAGGCACTATGTCTTAACGAACTCGGCAACCTCACGGCCCAGACACAGCAGCTTGTGGCCGACTTCATCAACATAGTCAACAACGGCAAGGTTCAGAATCCCCTCAAAGGCCAGGCTACCGCCGAGACCAAGAGCGACGGATATAATCTCCTTGACCGCTACGACCGACTGACGGTAGCCAACAAAATCTACACCGACCTTCTCGAAATCCGCTACAAGGTTCAGGCTATGATGGCTATGGCTCAGTACGCCACAAAAGATGACCTGTTTTTCGCAATAGACCCGGAGGGCTGGGCCAACATGAAAGTCATGCAGAATCAGGTAGGTATGCTGATACTCAACTGGAACGGACTGCGGATTATAAAATGACGGAGCCATGATGATACGCAAACTTACAACTCTCGTTCTTGTGGCTCTGCTTCTTCCCTTGAAGTCATTTGCCTTCGACTTTCCGAAAGACCTGCCGACATTCGAGGCTCTTATGGCTCTGCACAAGGCTGTCAAGAAAGATGAAGACCAGGCGTTGGCACGCATAGCCACGAGCTTCGGGGAGCAATCGCTTGTCACCAAAGGAGCGGAGAAGTTCAATGATGTACGCTCGACGCTCGACACCAGGCTCAACAACGCATACTCATACGTGGTGCTTGCCGCTGCCATATCCTCGACCGCCAGCTCGCTCTATCTTCTGACAAAGGAGTACAAGGACTTTACAGTAAACACCTACAAGTATGTGACAAAGAAGCCTTTTGTCGCGTGGTACTATGCCGACGCCAACCTTGCCATAGCACGCGAGATAAAGCACGCCCAGAAGCTCTACGCTACTGTGGCCGCCTCAGGCATAAACCTCATGAAAGCCTCGATGGACGAGAAGATGAACCTTGTCATGTCGCTGAAGGACACCATAGAGAACGCCCGGCGTATTATCGACAACGCCAACCTGTGGTGCTACCTCATGACAAACTGCGGCTGGAAGCCTGACTACATCTGGGAGATACTCACCTCCGATGTCAAGGACGAGATCGTGGGAGCGGTAATCAACAAGTGGAACCAATAAACATATACCGATCATGAAATTCAGAACTATCACCGCATTATCGCTCGCCCTGCTCATCGCGGCAATCCCGGCGGCAATATCGGCCAAGACGCCCAAAATCCATGACGACCAGAAGGAGAAGCAATGGCTCTCGATGGAGAACGGGCCGTGGGACTTCGCCCCCGACTGGTACTATTATTTCCTGCACAAGAATTATTCCGGCGCGGAAATGTACTGGAAATGGGCCGGCTTCAAATCCGGCTACCGCGTCCGCTTCAAAGAGGAGAAATCAAATGTCAAACGCATCATGCCCGTGCGTGTCACGGCGGAAGAGACCCAGCGGCAGAAACTCTCTAAAGTGGAGAAAGAGCGTGCATACGTCGAATCTCTCTACAAGGAGGAACTGGCACGCGAGGCTGACCGGGCTGTCGATGTCACCTATTCGATCTACAAGGACGAGTTCAGCCGTATGCAGGACTGTATCGCCGACGGGCTTCTCTACTGCCTTAACAAGAGCAAGGGGAAGATGAAGTATCAGGTTGACGAGCTTTCGCGGCAGAACGAGATCATCTGCGCCAATATCGCCTATATCCATAAACAGGGTGTCGGCTACGGACTGGAGAACGCAAAGCGTCAGCAGGCATACGAGGAGGCAAAGGCCGAGATGGGAAAACTGGTGTCGCGCACCGTCCGCCTCGCGGCAGTGGCCGCCACCCATTACTAACATTAACCTGACTAATTGAAAACTATATGACTTTATTATCAATACTCTGCACAATGGGGCTTCCGGCTATCGACCAGAGCCTCGACAAGCTGCTTGTGGCGATGGAGGCGTTTCCGAATGTGGCGATTTTGGGCGACACCATCAGCTTCGCCCGTATGCTCGGACTGCTGCTCGCCCTGTGCGTAGGCTCATACGAGTGCTGGATGATGATGCTCGGACGGCGCGGAATGGACGTGATGAAGCTGCTACGCATCATAGGCATATCAATGTGCATTTCATCTTCATCATGGATATGCTCGGCTCTCCAGATGCCCGGCAAGTCTTTGGAAGCCACCACTAAGTCAATGGCTATGGCGAAGAACAAGGAGGTCGCGGCACTGGAGCTGAAAGTGGCCCAGAAGCAAGGCGAGTATCTTGAACGCCTCCGGGCAGTGCAGGATTCAATATCCACGGCAAAACAGGTGGCGTCCATAGGCGAGGACGCGAACTGGTGGGACAAACTCGTGTATAACGTGGAAAACCTCGGCGAGACCATCAACAACTACGCCCAGCGTGCGGCGGTGGCCGCTGAGACAAAGGTAAGCGAATGGATAAACGACGTGATACGCTTTGTCGGGGAGCTGATTTTCCAAATGTCCTACTACGGCATACTTGTGGCGCAGAGAATATTCATAGCTATAATGATTGTGTTCTGCCCCATAATGTTCGCCCTTTCCCTCGCTCCGCCGTGGAACTCGGCATGGAGCCAATGGATGTCAAAATTCCTCTCCCTCACGTTATGGGGCTTCGTGACTTATATGTGCCTGTACTACATAGACTTCATACTGATGTATAATCTTCAGGAGGATCTGGTGGCCTATAACCACCTGTTGCACGGTGCTGTCAACTCATGGGAGCAGATAGGCGCGCTCGGTTTGCAGGGCATTGGCTCCAACTGTATGTACGCTATGGGTATGCTTGTCGGGGCCTATATCATACGCTTCGTTCCCGAAGTCGCCTCATGGCTCATACCCGGCGGTGTCAGCAGCGGTGCCGCCTCCCCCTCAGGCAGTGTCGCTATGGGCGCGGCGATGATGGGCGGCTCGGCGGCTCTCAAAGCTACAAACGTGACCCGGAATGTGGTCGGTTCAATCGGCGCACAGGCAGGAAGAAATCTGAAACACACCCCTTAACCGACTAACAAGATTATCATGCTGATAAAATCCCTTGAACAGAAAACACGGCTCGCAATGATGACGGTAATGGCAACCATAATAGGTTGCGCCGCCATCTGCGGGTTCACCGTGTGGCGTTGCGTGTCGCTCGTGACCGAGGAGCGCAAGCAGATATATATTCTTGACGGCGACATACCGTTCCTTGCCGAGCGTGCCGGACTTGAAGCCAATTTCATCATGGAGGCGAAAGCGCATATCCAGCTCTTCCACCAGTATTTTTTCAATCTCCCTCCCGACAACGACTATATCAAGTGGACTGTCGGCAAGGCCATGTATATGGCTGACGGCACCGCCCTGAAGCAGAAGCAGGCCCTTGACGAGAACGGCTTTTACTCCGACATTATATCATCTTCAGCGGTCTGCACCATAATCTGTGACTCTATCCAGTTCGACGAGCATACACGCAAGTTCAGCTACTACGGGACGCAGATTATCAAGAGGCGCACGCGCGACCTCAAACGCACCATGCTCACCACCGGCTATGTGGAGAATGTGCCACGTACCCAGAACAATCCCCACGGACTGATGATAACCAACTGGCGTACCCTTGAAAACAAAGACCTTGACTATTAAAACCTGACTTATGAAATCCCTCAGACATACTTTCAGCGACAACCGGAGGAAAGCACATGGCGCGATACGCTCATGGCTCCGGCCGAAGATGGGTGCCATAGGCACACGTTACCGTCTGGCCGCCCGGATCAGAAAGGCCAATTCATGGGCCACGCGACACCCTCGCCGGACTTTCGGCTATGTCGTCGGCTCCCTGCTGATGATACTCTTGTGCGACATAATAGTGACCGGGGCGCGGATGGAATCACAGGAGCCGGAACTGCAATCCATCGCCAAAGTCGAGCCTATCTTCAGCGGTTTCCGCACCATTCAGGCCAACAAGGAGGCGCAACGCCGACGGCTCATGGAGATAACAGGCGACGGTCAGACGGTCAAGCATGAACTTGACTCCCTTATCGCAATTCCACGCAAGAGCCATGCCGACTCAATCGGCATAATACGCCGGTACAGGCAACTCGAACAGATTGTAAAATCCCTCAAACATAACGATAACAATGAAAAAAATTAATTTCAGACAACCGAAGTATATCTTCCCTGCGGTGATTTTCGTGCCGCTGTGTGCGCTGATATATTTCGCAATGGAGACTTTCGGCGGCGGTGGCGATGACCCTCAGGCCGTGGCTACAGACCGTATCAACTCCACTCTGCCGGAGGCCAACGCCGAGGCTCCCGGTGACAAGATGTTCGAGATGTCACGCCGCTTCGGTGACGAAGACGCCTTTACCGCCGTGGGCGCGCTCGGCGAGGAACAGGAGGAACGCGAGGCTCTTGAACACGGCTACACCGAGGACGAGCTGAACCGTCTCGACGCGGCCGAGGCCGAGCGTATCCGTCAGCAGCAGGAGCTGGAGGAACTGGAGCGTTCCCTTGCTGAATCGCGCCGGCATATCAACTCATACGCTTACGGTGACGGCTATAATCCTGCCGACTATGAACCTGCCGTTGACCCCCGGAGCGAATATGCACGCGACCTTGAGGCGATACAGCAGCGCAGCTACGAGCGTCAGAAAGCTATCGAGGCCGGACTTGGCATAGGACAGCCCGACCCGGAGGAAGCCATGCGCAAGCACCGGGCCGACTCCATAGCAAGGGCGCGGGAGATAGAGCGTGAGAAGAACCGCCCATTGCTGGTGCTTAAATCACGGGAGACAAATGCCGACAAATTCAATACAGTGGGTAGTTCGGCCGATAATGTCGATGCTCCGCTTATCCGTGCCATGATCGACAAGACAACAAAGGCGCATGAGGGCACGAGGCTACGCTTCAAGTTGCTCGACGATGTGACAATACATGATGTGAGGCTTGCCAAAGGCACATATCTGTACGGCACCGTCACCGGCTTCGGCCAACAGCGTGTCCGCGCCGCCATCACTTCAATTCTTGTAGGCGGAAAGTTCCTGAAAGTGAATCTTTCGGTGTTCGACAACGACGGCATGGAGGGCTTCTATGTCCCGGAGTCCGCTTTCCGCGATTTTATGAAAGAGGCGGGTGCCAGCACAGTGCAGCAGAATATCAGCTTTGAGTCCGAGAGCGGCTACGGCTCCGGAATATCCGGCGAGGCCATCGCTTTGCAGGCTCTCCAGAATATGTATAACTCCGCGACTTCCGCTGTGTCGGCCAATATCCGCAAGAACAAGGCGAAAATCAAATACAACACCATCGTTTACCTTATCAATTCAGACGAAGCATATTAAACGGTAATCAACCAACCCATTATGAAAGATAAAATAATTGCAGCTACCCTCGCGCTATGCGCCGTCGCAATCCCGGCGACCGCCAAAGAGAAGATCCTTGTCAACTCGGAAGTGACAACACATATCGTCATGCCTGAGAATATCAAGATGGTGGACTTATCCACCACAAAGATTATCGGCAACCAGTGTGCCGACAACATCGTGCGTATCAAGCCGTTCATCGAGGCTGACTCCGTACTTACCCACTACCGGGAGGGTGAGCTGATGGGTACTCTCACACTCATCGGCGAGCGACATCTGGCACAGTACGATGTGGTATATACCGCCGCCCCTTCGCGTGCCGCCTCTATCCACCGTGTGCCATACGCCGGTTTGGACTCCTACATCAATCCGGAGGTATCCATGCCTCAGTCGGAAATGGCACGTTACGCCTGGGCCGTATATGGCAGCGGTCGAAAATACAATCAGGTGGTGTCTAAAGCCAACGGCATGAAGGCGATTGTCAACAACATCTATTCGATAGGCGACTATTTCTTCATCGACTATTCCCTTCAGAACAGCACCAAGATAGCATACGACATCGCCGAGGTGCGTGTGAAGCTCACAGACAAGAAGGAGGTCAAGGCCACAAACTCTCAGACGGTGGAACTGTCGCCTGTTTATTCGCTGAACCTTGCAAAGAAGTTCAAGAAGAACTACCGCAACGTGCTTGTGCTCGATAAGCTGACTTTCCCGGACGAGAAAGTGCTCCGCATCGAAATATCGGAGAACCAGATAAGCGGACGTGTCATAACCCTTACCGTGGAGTATGACGATATTCTCAACGCCGACGGCTTCGACTCCGACATACTCAAAAATCTGCCGTTCAACTATTCACCCCATATCTACAAATAATCCGGCACTATGAAAAAGATACTGTTCGCAATCATCTGTGCGGTGGCTTCTATCACGGCCACCGCTCAGGAAAACAAGATAGCCGTCAACGCCGGCTTCCTGTTCCCGTCAACTCTCAACGCCACCGTTGGCTACGAGAGGTCGTTCACCTACGGCAACGCCGTGGAGGTCTATGGAGAGATTGGCAATCACTGGAAATCGGGCGAGGGTCAGTTCTGGAAAGGCTATTACTGGGACGGCGGTATAATCTACAAACACCGTCTGCACCGTTACAAGAACGGCAGCTTCCGTGTCCGCTTCGGCCCTCAGTTCGGAGCGGTGGAGAGAAAGTTTTTCATCGGTATCGAGGGAGGCTTTGAGTACAACTATGTGTTTCAGAACGGGTGCGAGTTCTCGATCATACAGAAGAATAATGTGAATTTCCTGCATGGCGACACGTTCCGCAACGGCCTCATGCTTGGATTCAAGATACCTTTCTGAAATCAGCCGAACAATTCCGAATGGGAGCCGAGACGCACAAGATTGATCTCATCTGTGTCCGGGTCAAACCATATCAAAAGGAAATCACCTTCTATATGGCACTCCATGTGGCCGGCATAATTCCCCGTCAGAGGGTGAGGACGGTTTTCTTCCGGTATCGGCTCCTCATTTTGTAGCAACTCCATAATCCTGAACAGTTTTTCAACCTTTTTCGGATTATTGCGGAAACGCTTGTAGTCTTTCTTGTATTGACTGCCGGGTTTGAGTTTTTTCATAATCCCATGGATTTTTCCATCGCCTCAATCGAGGAAAGATTCAGGGCAGGCTCGTTGCGGAGACGTCCGCTTGCCGCCTCTTCCATTGCCTCAAGTGTAACAGCATTAGGCTCGTGGTAGGCGGCATCAAGTAGAACAGTCTCAACATAATTGTTTAGGCTGCGGTTCTGCCGTTTTGCAAGCTGCTTCAATCTGTCAATGAGTTCCACGGAAAGGCGGAAGCTCTGGTTCTTTTTCAGTGCTATTTCCATATCCATATTATTTTATACTGCAAAGTTAGTGTAAATGTATTACAAAAACAATAATTCTACCATATAAGTTCCCAGACTATGGCTTTTGAAGAAACAAAGGAACAGCAACAGATGTATAACTACTTCCGTAGCTGTATCTACATATTCCTGATTATCGAGATTGTGATGAACCTGCCTATCACGTCTGACAACCGCGTGACGCAGTTCATACTCGACCTGCTCGGACGCTTCAAGATGTTCAACTCCGTGGCCGGGTGCAAGGTTGCCGAACTTGTCTGCATCTGTGTGGTATGTATCGGCACCAAAGCGAAAAAGGCGTTGAAGTTCAATCTGAAGACTATGGTGGTATATCCGGTGCTTGCAGGTCTCACTCTCGTAGGACTGTGCTTCATCTTCCATCACGGCACATGGGGTATGTCGCTCTTCGGCTTCCCTGCAAGCCGTGTCCTGTATGCCTTCTGCTCGGTGGTCGGCACAATGCTCGTACACCAGGGACTCGACGGTATTGCCAAGTATTACAACCACAAGGTCGGCGAGGACAGGTTTAATTTTGAGAATGAATCTTTTGAACAGTCCCGTCAGGAGGTCAATACACCTTATTCAGTGAATATCCCGATGATATTCTACTGGAAAAAGCGTATGCACAACGGCTACATCAACATTATCAATCCGTTCCGTGGTACGATTGTGCTGGGTACTCCCGGCTCCGGCAAGTCTTTCGGCATAATAGATCCGTTCATAAGGCAGCACGCACGAAAGGGCTTCGCCATGATGGTATATGACTATAAGTTCCCGACGCTTGCCAAGACGCTTTTCTATCAGTATTGCAAGAATTTGCACTACGGCAATCTGCCGAATGGGTGTGGTTTCCGCATAGTCAATTTTACCGATGTGGAGTATTCAAACCGTATCAACCCCATCCAGCGTAAATACATTCCCGACCTCGCGGCGGCTTCGGAGACGGCGGCCACGCTTCTTGCCTCGCTCAACAAGGGCGGTGGCGAGAAAAAGGGCGGCTCGGAGGCTTTCTTCACCAACTCGGCAGAGAATTTCCTCGCGGCGATCATCTATTTCTTTGTGAATTTCCACCCGACAGGTTTTCTGAAAGGGAAAAAACTGAAACGCTATATATCGCACGAGGGCAAGAAATTGGAGCTTGTGATACGCAACTGGGACGATTTCAACGCTCTGGACGAGAACGGCGAGGTCATGCTTGACTTCGTGAACGAGAACGGGCGCGACGTATCCACCGACGAGGACAAGATGTTCGTTGACCTTAACGGCTTCTCCTATATCGACCGCATGGGTAAGCTGATATTGATTGACCGCTGCTGGTATGAGGACGAGAACGGAAACGAGGTTGAGCCGGACACTATCACAGGTGAGTTTTCGGATATGCCCCATGTGCTGTCGTTCCTCGGACGCAAGTATTCGGAGGTGTTCGACATTCTGATGATGGACGATAAGATAGCCTCGCTGATGGCCCCCTTCAAGTCCGCATACGAGAACAAAGCCAACGACCAGCTTGAAGGTATGGTGGGTACTCTCCGCGTAAATGCGGCACGGCTTGTATCCCCTGAAGCCTATTGGGTGTTCACCGGCGATGATTTTGACTTGAAGATTTCCGACCCGGTGAGTCCGAGCTATCTTGTGATTGCCAACGACCCCGAAAAGGAACAGGTCATCGGCTCTCTGAACGCTCTTGTGCTTAACCGTCTGATAACCCGTGTCAATTCCAAAGGCAATATACCTGTTAGTATCATCGTTGACGAGCTTCCCACTCTGTACTTCCACAAGATTGACCGACTGATCGGCACGGCGCGAAGCAACAAGGTTGCCGTGACTCTCGGTTTTCAGGAGCTTCCGCAGTTGGAGGCTGACTACGGCAAGGTGGGTATGCAGAAGATTATCACGACCTGCGGCAACATATTCATGGGTGCGGCACGAAACAAGGAGACTCTTGAATGGGCGCAGAATGATGTGTTCGGCAAGGCGAAGCAGACATCGACATCAATCACCATAAACGACCAGAAAATCTCAACCTCCATTTCCGAGAAGATGGACTATCTCGTTCCGGCGGCAAAAATCGCAGACATGGCTACGGGCTGGCTTGCGGGTCAGGCGGCACGTGACTTCACGGCCACCGATGAAAAGATGCTGTCGCATTTTGACATCGAGGACTCCGAGGAGTTCAAGACAACCAAGTATTTCTGCAAGACGCACTTCGATATGGCACGTATCAAGGAGGAGGAATCCAACTATGTGGAGCTGCCTAAAATTTATTCTTTCGACAGTGAGCGAGAGAAGGAGATTATGCTCAACCGCAATTTCAAGCGTGTCAACCAGGAGGTGGCCGATATGGTGAAGGAACTTCTCGGCACTGAATAATAAATTACTTATCATGGAAACTACCGCCAAAATATCCGTTCCCCTCTCGCTCCGCTTATCCGGAAGTGCGTTGAAGATTATCGCCATTCTCTCGATGGTGGCCGACCATTGCGCCTACTTCCTTATGGAGCCTGACACTCCGATGTACGACTGTCTGCGATGTATCGGCAGGATAGCGTTCCCTGTGTTCGCTTTCCTTGTTGCCGAGGGGTTCGCACATAGCCGCGACCGTATGAGATATTTTCTGATACTGTTGCTTGCCGGTGCAGTCAGTGAATTGCCGTGGTATCTGCTCAACGGAGCGGACGGCACGCATAATGTCATGTTCACTCTCTCCCTCGGAGTTGTGGCACTCGCCATATTCGACCGTATGTGTGAACATGGGCCGCTGTCGTTCATCGGTATTTCAGGTATCGCTGTTCTGGCATGGTGGCTCGGAACGGATTATGACTGGCGCGGAGTTCTGATGATAGCGGTGTTCTACATTCTCCGGCACCAGACTATGCGTCCGTGGCTGGAGCGTTCATCGACAAATTTTCCCTCTCAGGCTATTCTTCAGATTATATTCACGTTTCCTTTGATGGCTCACTACGGCATAGCCGGTGCGTTGCTCGCCTCCGCAATAATCTTCCTGTATGACGGCACCCGTGGCTTCATACGAAGCAAATCGGCCAAATACAGCTTATATGCCATATACCCCGTACATCTGATGTTGCTATCGCTATTCAGTTGATAACTTAAATTCAATTTTTATTGCGTAGCAGGATTTGGCATCTGTGAATACATATATTCCTGTCTCGGCCTGTTCGTTTCGGACAGGCTTTTTTATAGGCAGTCTCCTCAAAATTTAGTAAATTTGCAGTCTAAATCAGATAAGTACGCAAAATGACTAAGGCAGAAATTGTAAACGAGATAGCGAAGACCACAGGTATTGACAAGACAAGTGTTCTTGCAGTGGTTGAGCAATTTATGGTTGTAGTAAAAGACAGCCTCGCACATGGAGAGAACGTATATCTCCGTGGCTTCGGCACATTCCAAGTTAAGGAACGTGCTGAAAAAACCGCACGCAACATTTCAAAGAATACCACTATCGTAATCCCGGCACATAATATCCCGTTCTTCAAACCATCGGCCGAGTTCAAAAAGGAGGTGGCTCAGTGATATGGAACAGGAAAACCAAAATATCGAAAGTGCGGTTGAAGAACTGACTCCCGACTGTAACTGCCATTGCGAGGGCGAATGTCATTGCCATAATTGCTACGAGAGACAGCCGGAGATTTTCGATGAAAGTGACATCGACCGCATAATAGCCAACCTTAATGACTGGGATTGAGATATGAGGTATAAATATTGTCCCGAATGTGGCGCAAAACTCAACGGACGGCAAGCTGGTGATGACGGGCTTGTGCCGTACTGTGATATAATATTTCGTTCACTCGAATAAAAAACTTGCAAGATAAACGGGTAATACAAACGCGACAAAGATGAGTAGCGCCAACTGTTGATTAAATCGTAGAATTGTTCTCCTGATTAATTTTAAGGTCAGTTCTACGCCGAAATTTTATTATAGTGTTATCCCCGTTTGTGTTTGCTTGCCACCACATTACTGAACTGGTGAGTTTTGTTACTTTATAATAATAGTTTCCGGCCCAAGGATCTTCACTGTCAAGTTCACCCACTAAAGTCAAATCCAACAAAGGTTGATTGTTCTCCATATATCGGATACTCCAGTTGTATTCTTTGTCGAATAATGGTTTGCCGTTTGCTGTCAGATAATATGTGGTGATTTTTCCATAATGACCACCATAAGTCCCCTCAGTCAAATCAGGAGCGGCAGTTATATCGTAAATGCAGTTTCTTTCAGGAGTTTGCGAGACAACCTCCCATTGCCCGGCCAAAAGATTCAAGTCGATGATTTCCACATCATCCTCATCGCTGCAACCGGCAATGCCAAATGAAATAAGCGAGAGTAACAGTGAGAATAAAAACTTATTCATAATGAAGAGATTATTAGTTTAAGATAAAACGCCGAAATGCGCCTTTTATTGCGATACAGATGGCAGAATCGGACAAAGTACCTATTCGGTTAATGCCTCCATATCGCTACTAATGCACATAATTATTGTCTTTAATGGAGCATCCTGTGCAGTATATTGGATAGCCATAATTTCCTTCGATGTACGGATGTCTGAAATAATCATACAAGGCATCAAATTCAGTATGAAGTTCAGCGTTTTGGTCAATGGCTGAATTGGTAAGGAGAACGATTTGTGTATTTTTTAGGTTCTGTTTTTCAGTTCCAATCATAGATGGTCGAGATATAATGGCCCTGACTTCAGGATATGTCAAATCGCTGCCAATGACAAAATATGCAGTGGAGCCATAAGTTTAGACTTGAATCGGTGTTCCTGTCTATTATAAGGGTCGAGCTATCTGTGGTGCCGGTGTATACTCCAATATAATTTTGCAAGCAGAGGTGATGTGACTATCACCTTGCAAGCCTGCCGAGTCAGTAATAATATGCTTGCCATTTGCCGATTTATTATTGGCAGAACAGGTTGTAAAGGCGATTGCTACCCACAACATGATAAAAAATCTGAAAAATCCCATATATTTGTTTATTTATCTTATCCCAGCTTGTTGCGGAGTTTACGGACTTCGGTCTTTACAAAGCCCATAATCTCTTTCCCTAAAAGGAATTGTTCAGTGGCGAACCAATCGGGGTTGCCGTTGTCTTGCTGAGTATAATTTTTCTCGGAGTTGTCTATTGCATCCTGGAGACGTGCCGGGTCTCGTTGATAATCAAATCCACCTGCGATTTGTTTATTGACATACGCCTTGACAGATGGTTGTTTTTCAACATCTTCTCTATCCGGCCTGTCTGCATAGTGATGGTAATATAGCCATACTTCAAAGCAGGGGTTACTTTGCGCGACATTCCATGCCTCATACGGTTTAGCCTCGCTGTATTTCTCAGTTATCCGCGCGTTCATAGCCCTGCAGAAGTTTCTGAGAGGTGCTATCTTACCCTCTTTCTCCCATGAATCAGTGTCTATCGCAAACCATATTTTATCTTGTTGGAGATAGTCAATCGTATGTTTTCTTGTATCGCCAAGCAAGATACGCTCGGCAAGCTCCATCAGTTTCAAGGGGTCTGTGCCTTCTTCAGGAGGTATGACAATCAATTCAAGATTGGAGGACAATCCTTCAAAAAAGCCGAAATAGTCAGGCTCAGAGCCTTTCCCCTCACAGACTATATAGATCTTGCTGGCATCTTTGGTCGGCTCACTCTTGCTGTAATCTTTCCTGCGTGTAATCATATCACCATTTCAGATCAGAAAGGTTAGACAGGAACGGTATGCCTCCATAGCGGCCATTGAGATAACCGTTCTCGATGTTCGCGGTCTTGTGGATATTATAGTCGCTCAACGGATAAAGCTGTGTTGACTGGTCAACATCCTTCTGAGCGAACCATATCTCATCGGGGCGGAAAATGGATTGGTCAAGCAGACAACTCTCATGTGTGGTGAATATTATCTGACCTTTGGCATCACGGTTCTCCGATATTTTACTCATGAGAGTCTTTATCATTATTGGATGTATGCTCCTTTCTATCTCATCTACAACGAACACATTGTCACGTTTGAGAATGGCATAAAGCAGAGGCATATATTCTATAAGCCTACGTGTGCCGTCAGACTCCATATCCATTTTCATCTCCACATCATCACCATTATAATTGGTGTGTACGGCAATAAGTGTCTTTATATAAGGCACGCCATCCTCGACAACGATGTTTGAAATCTCATTGTTATGCGTCTCCATAAGCATCTGTGGTGTGCCTGGATGCTCTTTAGCGGCGTTGATAGCCTTTGTCATGGTAGTGTTGCCACGCACTTCATCCTCATTCAGAATCTCTTTGCGGACACCAAGTTTGGTTATGCCCGTTTTAAGTTCCGGCATGATTGAATTTACGAGTTCCGCAAACTCACTGTCTCCGTCAAGCACATGGGGAAGATAGCCTATCCGCATAGTTGGCAGTACAACCTGCAATCGTCTGATCCAGTCGTATGCCTCCTTTACAGCCGGTAATTCTTCGGGGTAATACTTACCGAAGAATGACAGGGCGAGCATATCCGGACGCACAATCCTGTTCATCGCGTTCATAAAGACCTCGATGAAATCATCCTTGCCACCGGGACGCAAATAATCGCCGGAAACATTTATGTCATTATCCTTACGGCTGAATATCCTTATGTCTTTACTTTTCTGACTGAGAAGCAATTCCTCCTCAAATACTTCCTGACGGTTGAAACGCAGATGATAATAGAATATCTTGCCCTCGGTAAAGAACTCGACAGCAAGTTCAGACGGAGTATTCTTTCCGTTCTCATCAAGTTTGAAATAGAGATCTTCGGCAATATCCGCCTCGCCCATCTTCTCGGCCCCGACCAATGATTTGAGCAAGGCGATACATTTGAGTAGGTTGCTTTTGCCCGCACCGTTTGCTCCATATATGGCACTCATACGCAATGCGGTCACATAACCACAGTCCATTTTGTGCCATTCGTGGCTATGGCTCTTGCTTGACGGGAAAGTGTTGAACTCAACCGCGTTCTTAAACGACATGACATTTTCTGCTGCGAATCGTAGTAGCATGGCTTATTCCGTTTGTTATTCACGGCAAAGATAGCAAAATATATCCATTTACACAAGCTATTGCCGATTAAAACATTATATTCAGTTAAAATTTAACGTAATTATTGCAAACTTGGTTCATTCAAAGCTGACGGAGCACCCTTATCACTGCACGGATATAGCCCGGATCTTCGGCATAGCCAATCTTTTTCAACCATAGCAGATAATTTCCGCCCTTATATCTATATTGTACTTTTGTGTAATATGCTTTGACCGATTCAGTCCAGTGGTTGAACTCATAGTATTTGCCTGTGCGTGGATTGGTAAGCCCGAAAAGATTGTGCTTGTTGCGGCAGACCGGGGATTTGAACCAGCCTGTTTCAAGTATTGCCTGTGCCAATACTATCTTCGGATATTTTATGCCGTTCTTTTCAATCTCGGCAATCAGATTTTTAATGGTGAGAGGGGGCAAATTATCAGCGGCAGCTACTTCCTCACATGATTTTCTCACCATGCCAGCATTGCGAAATGCAATTTGTATAGAGTCAGGATATTTCACTGTCATAGCCAATTCTCTACTCTCTGTATATCCCACGTTTTCAGGTTCTTTGGTATTCACTACGGCTGGAGGAGCCTCAATCGGTGTCTCTTTTGTGATTGTATGAAACTGAGCCATTGACACAGAGGGAACTGCAATCATGGCTACTGTAATGAGAAATGTGTCCAAAGTGCTCATGTACGAAATTCTTGTAAAATAATTTTGTCATCGGCAAGTGGTTGACACCACGAAATTAACCCCCAATAATAAACCGCATGAACAATTCGGACACAAATTTTTCAAATCAGTTACCTTTCGAGCAGTTGGCAAAACTCGGGCTCGACCGTGAAAAGGTTGAGAAATTGCCACAGGAGGTAAAGGAGAAGCTGATTAACGGAGAAGTGACACCTCTTATGGAGGTCACGTTACCGGCCGGGAATGGCATGGTTATCTCATTACCCCTCAAACTCCAGCTCGCCGCTGATAAAGACGGCAATCCCACGCTGATCGCATATCCCGTGCAGCGTGAACTGTCGGTTGACAGAAACAACGAGCTTCGCCTGTCGCAACAGGAACTTGACGCACTGCGCCGTGGCGACGTGTTGCAGAAAGCCATCGACATCAACGGCGAGAAGACTCAGCAGTATCTCCAGCTCGACCCGGAAACGAAGTCAATCATCCACCGCCGCATAACCGAGGTGCAGATTGAGCAGAAGTTGAAGGACATGGAAAAGGTCAACGACATCGAGCTTGGCTCCCAGCAGAAACAGCAGGCACGCGAAGGCAAGCCGGTGGAACTGTCGGTAGGCGGCGAAAAGGTATCGGTCGGCATAGACCTCAAAGAGCCTCAGGGCTTCAAGGTCGTAAAAGGCGACCTCAAGGAATGGGAGCGACAGCAGAAACTCCGCTATGACGAGCAGCACCCCGAATATCTCGGACTGGTAATGACCGACAAGAACCGCTGGGAATATCAGAAAGTTGTCGAGAATGATTCTAAGGAACGTGCCATCAGCCTCGACCCCACGCAGAAAGAGGAACGGAAATCCGGACTAAAGAGATGATTGAATGATCTCACAAAAGACAAAGATGGAACGGATGTCAACCGAGTACAACAGATTGAAAGCAATACATCCCGATTCTATCATACTATTCGATACAGAAAAAGGCTATGAACTGTTCGGGCAAGATATTGAGGTCGGCAAGAAAATACTGAACCTTGATACTAACCATTTTGCTCCTGAGCTTATGGAAGATTATCTGTTCATGCTTGTCAAGAGCGGTAAACATATAATTATCAACGATGAAATAGATGTGTATGAAACAAAACTGAATAGCAAACAAGAAGCACATAACCCCATAGATAATACCGATATGCCAAGAAAAAAGAAAGAGAAGACTCCCCAGGAGGAGCTTGTAAAGACCACAAAGAGCGCGGTCGATGAAACGACCCCGAAAGAGAAAAAATCAGAATCCCAATCCGCCACCCAGGGCGAAGCCGCCGAGCGCAAGCCCCGTGAGCCTCAGATGGTGACGGTCAACGGCGACAAGGTGACACACGGCCACGCATACCAGAGCAAGACCAACCCGGAGGACTGGTATTTCACCGCCAAGATCAACGGCGAACAACTGAAGCCTCAGAAGATGGATCCGGCTGACCTCGTCGCCTATAAGGAGAAGGAACTCACCGTGCCGCAGCTAATGGAACGCTACTATCCCACGAAACTTATGCCGAGGGTGCCGGATGTAGCCTATCAAGTGGCAAATGTGCTGCCCGGACCCGGCGGAAACCTGACCATAGACAAGTTCAATGTCTATAAGGAGACCGACGAGACCCGCGCCGACTACGGCAAGTATAAGTTCTACGCACAGGTGGGAGACAAGAAGATGTCAACAACTGCCTCACGCGAGGACCTGAACGCATACTTCGACCGCGTGGCAACTCCCGGACAGCTTGTGGAGCGCAACTTCGGCGACCGTCTGCACCTGCAATCCCACTACGAGCAGTTCAGGCTCCCGGAGGGCATCGACCCCAAGGGTATCCGTGTCGCAAAGGACAAGGAAGATGGAAAGTGGAAGGTGTCGGCCGACCTCGGCGACGGACGTGGACGCACTTCCCGTCAGGAGCTGTCCTTCGACGACGGCTATTCGCTTTTCAAGACGAAGACCGCCACACGCGAGCAGATAGCCGCAAAATATCTCACTGAGGAGATAAGCACCAAACTCGCCGCTCCGCTATCTATGGAGAAATCAGCCTCCATGAAAATGTAAAACCGTTTCCCCACAACACTTAAAAGAATACCACTATGGCAAAATTAGAATATGACGAACTTGTGCAGCTCCTTCAGGACGGTACAATAGGCTTCCTCCGCTTCATGCTTGAAAGCGATAATGCGGAGTCCTACCTCGAATGGTGCGAGCTTCATGGCATCGAACCCTCTGAAGAATCCGCCGAGTTCTACTACGACGAGACCGAGATTGACATGATGGAGCGTCAGCTGATAGATGACGAGGATTATGGCATCTGGAACTAACGGCGCGTCCAACAGTTCAGGCCAGCAGGCTCTCGACCGCTTCGCCCAGATGATGATCGAGCGTATGGAGAAGATGAAGGGCTCGGACTGGGAGAAGGGCTGGATTGGCGGAGCCTCCTCCGCCGGCCTGCCCCAGAACATCATGGGGCGCAACTACTCCGGCTCAAACTCCTTCTTTCTCCAGTTGCACACTGCGGCGCAAGGCTACGAGCTTCCAGTGTTCCTCACATTCAAGCAGGCACACAACTTCAAGGCCCATGTCCTCAAAGGAGAGAAAGCCTTTCCGGTGATATACTGGGACATGATGGTGCGAGACAAGGACGGCAAGAGAATATCCTCCGACGAGTACCGAGCCATGAGCCGTGACGAGCGTAAAAATCTTGACGTGATACCCTTTGTCAAGGCGTTCCCGGTTTACAACATCGACCAGACCAATTTCCGTGAGGCACAGCCTGAGAGGGTGCAGAAACTACTCGACCGCTTCAAGGTGCCTGAAATGCGTGACACACAGGGTATGTACGCCCACGGGGCACTCGACCGCATGGTTGCCGAGCAGACATGGCTCTGCCCCATACAGGCCGACCGCAAGGAGAGCGGCGCGTATTATTCCCCCTCGCGTGATATTGTGGTGCTTCCCATGAAGCAGCAGTTCAACAAGGGCGCGACTCCGGAGGACATATACCGCGACGGCATGGAGTTCTACTCGACCATGCTACACGAAATGACGCACTCCACCATGACACCCGAAAGGCTCAACCGTGAGGCGGGCGCGAAGTTCGGCGACCCGAAATATGCGAAAGAGGAACTGGTGGCCGAGCTTACAGCGGCCATGATAAGCCACTCTATGGGCTTCGACTCAAAAGTCACCGACAACTCGGCGGCCTACCTCGATTCATGGATAGGCGCGCTCCGGCAGGAGCCGAAGTTCATCGTGTCGGTGATGGCCGATGTCAACAAGGCTTCGGAAATGATACTCGACCGTGTGGACGCACAGCGCATATCGCTCGGCGAACAGCCTTATCTGGCGAAGAACGACCCTCTGATGGCTCCTTTGGAGGACGAGATATGCCCGTTCAGGAACGCTGCCATAATCAAGACCCGCTCCGGCGACTTCGCCCTGCGTGCCTCATACAACGGTGTCGATCTCGGTGTGAAGCCTATCGAGCGTTCAACCGCGAGAATGTATTTCCAGCTCACCGACCAACGCGAGAAAGACATATTCCTCGGAAGCGCGATACGCAAGAATTATGAATCGGAGATTGCAGGCATCGACCGCCGCGCCTCCAAGTCACTCTCAATCGTCTGAAGCTATGGCACCGGCTGACTATAAAGTTAAGTTCAAAGAACTTAAATCGCGTGTTGGTATTGATGATGTCGCCTATTCGCTCGGCTACCGCCTCGACCGCAAGGCAGGTGTGGGCCGGTACATCGAGCTTGTGCTGGGCGAGGGACGCGACAAGCGCGACACAATCATCGTCAGCAACCGCCGCGACAAGGCTTCGCAGACTTTCTTCCGGCGTGACGGCTCAAAGGGCGACGTGGTGTCGTTCATACGCGAGAACCTTTCATCTTTCAATGTTATCGGGCTTACCGAATGGCAGAAGATAGCGAAAGTGATGGCGCAGTTCGCCAATATGCCGGAGCCGGATTATGACCGCGACAGGGATTATGTACGCTCGGCATCCGCGCCTCAGGTGTTCGACCCTTCGCGCTACCGTGTCAAGGAACTGGACGCGGCCAATATCCCCCGGCTGTTCGCACAGCGCGGACTGTCGGCAGATACGGTCAAGGCTCTCGCCCCGTTCATTTCCCTTGTGTCTGACAGACGCAACGAGAATTTCAACGGCTACAATATTGGCTTCCCCTACACGGAAGCCGGGAGTGACAAGACTGTGGGATATGAGATCCGCGGCGTGAGCGGTTACAAGTCAAAGGCCGCCGGCACCAATTCCTCCACGGCGGCGTGGGTGGCCGACCTGTCGCACGGCAACAACGGTCTCGTGCGTCATGTGTTCTTTTGTGAATCCGCCTTTGACGCTATGGCTTTTTTCCAGCTGAACCGGCCCCGGTTAGGCGAGGATATCGCCCTTGTCTCCCTCGGCGGCACGTTCTCCGACCGTCAGGTACTGGGCGTGATGGAGCGTTTTCCAAACGCCCGTGCCTACGACTGCTTCGACAACGACCTTGCCGGACGCATCAACGGACTCCGCCTCATGGCTCTTGTCGAGGACATTCCACTCAAAATCACCAAGACACCGGAGGGCTTGATGGTGGAGGCCAAAGGCAAGAGTTTTCCGGTGTCACCCGACCGCTCCGCCTACACTCAGTTTGAGCCGCATATCTCCGTGCGTTACCGCATGGGGCAGTGGCAGCCTCCTAAGGACTTCAAGGACTGGAACGACTGCCTGTTGGGTAAACGCTCATCAATCAAGATACTCCCTACCAAACATGACCGTGACGATAACCTCGCCGAGCAACGCGCTTCCGGCTTAAAAATATGACTGACCGATGAAGACTATCAAACCGAAAACAGCCCTGCTCGCACTATCCCTCCTTGTCATTCCTGGAGCGGACATGATGGCGCAACAGACCGACCCGACGCTCACGGCGGCGGTGATAGCGCAGACTGTGGAGCTTAACAATATCCACAAGAAGCGTAAGTCAACCCAGGAGAAGATCATTGCGGCTGAAGCCGCCGTGACAGTAGCCCTCGACCGCGTTCACTCCGTGGAGAACAAGATGCTTGAGTATCTTTCCAACGCCCAGGGTGCCATGCAGAATCTCTACCAGATAAAGCGTGCCGGTGAACTGGTGCTTACGGAGATACCCAAGAACTGTGATCTGTTGCGTAAATCGGTACCGGGGCATCTTAAAGGCACGGCCATAGCGGTGCTGGTGTCCGATGAGCTGACTGACGCGGCCACGCAGATGGCGGCTCTCTATCCCTTCATGCAACAGCTTGTCACGTCGGGTAGCTACACTGTCACAGGTTCTGATGGCAAAAAAGAGAAGCACAAGGTCAACCTGCTCAACTCTGCCGAGCGGTACTATGTGGCAAACGAGGTGGTGACACGTCTGGAGACAATCAACACCGACCTGTGGCTGCTGGCGTGGCAGATACGCACTCTCTCATGGAACGACCTGTGGTTCTCGCTCGACCCCGACGGCTGGGCCTCGGTGATGTCGGGAAAGGCTATCGCGGAGACCCTTGTGTGGGAGTGGAACACGATAAAATACAGATAAACGAACTATCAACAACATTTTTTACATGGATACAGAAACAAAGATTATCGGCCGTTGCCCTGTGTGCGGCGGCAATGTGGTGAAGACCTGCAAGGGCTACCGCTGTGAGAACAACACCGGGGAGGACGGCAAGTGCGGACTCTTCATCAACGGTGTTATCGGCAACCGCAAGATGGCGGATGCCGAGGTCGCGGAACTGCTGGAGAAGCGTAGCATACTGCTCGACGGCTTCGCCACAAAGGAGTGGAAGACTTTTCCGACCGTGCTTGTCATGGCGGCTGACGGCTCTATCAATATGGAGTCGGTGGTGGCACGCTGCCCCCGTTGCGGCGGCGAGATCCGCGTGGGCGCAAAGGCGTTCAACTGCTCGAACTACCGGCAGGAGGGAAGCCCCTGCGACTTCGTGATATGGCGAAATATTGCCGGGCACCTCATGACGCTCGATGAAGTGCGCGAGATATGCGCCGATGGTGTCACATCCCACGAGGTTGAGATGTTCGGCGAGAACGGCTCTGTTTATCGCCGCAAACTCGGCTTGTCACCCGACAAACTAAAGGTCATCAAGGTATGAAGCCGGGAATGAAACTTGCCATACTGCTCATAAGTTGTGTGGCTGTGTGGGGCGGCATAGGTTGTGCGTTCCACTACTTCGGCCAGCCGTCGAAACGGGCGCAGTCGGTGGCGGAGAAAGCATTGATGGCCTCGGTGGATAATCCGGAATCGGTAAAGGTCATAGCGGTCAGCAAGCCTGACAGCGTGTTCGGCCGCAACTACATCAACAACGACGAGAAAATGGCGATAGCCATGTCGATGATGAAAGTCAACGAACAGGTCATGTCCCGGACAGACGGGCTTCAGAACCTCGATTTTGAGGACAACGCCGTTTCCGAGCTTGTCGGCCGCCAGATGTCGGCGATGTCCGCTCTACGCTCTATGGTGGGCTTCGAGACTCCTGACGCTCCACGCAAGCCATTCTCCGGCTGGAAAGTGAAGATAGAGTATGAGGCTCTGTCGGAAAGCGGCTCTCCCTACCGCTCGGAATACTGGTTTATACTTGATCGTGACGCTCAGTGCGTCGTAAACTCTTTTGAAATACCTCTTTTATAAATCCCTAAACTGAATACAACGATGAAAGAACTACTTGATCAGATCGACACGCTCACTGCATCTTTCCTGAAAGACGCCTGCTCTCAGCTCGACAAAGGCAACAAGGCCGCCGGACTCCGTGCACGTCGCGCTTCCCTCGAACTGGAGCCGCTGCTCAAACGCTTTCGCAAACTCTCGCTGGAAGCCGCCAACAACAAGGCTGAATAATCAGCCCTCGATAGGACAATTTCTTTGCTGTCAAAAACCGGGACTCCCTGTGCGTGAGCATGGGGAGTTCTACTATTTAATCCAATCTTTTTTCAGTACCCTGAATGAATAAAAAGGACTATATATGATGAATAAGCAACTCAGTAGAAACTGGTATTTAAGTGTGTCTTTATTTCGACTTATAAAATAATTTATTCTTAATACAATTCCTGAAGGTATCAATAAGACAATAATCATCCAAATAGACATCAAATCACCCCAAGGCCATAAGTGAAATGAATCTACGATAGCACACACCGCAATATAAACGAACAAAAAGATATTGCAAAGTGTAAATATCAGATATAATTGTTTGAAATTAGGAATTTTGTCGCAATTAAATTTCATCGTTTACCTCCTTTCCGCCAGAGAATAATGAACAGGACAAGGGATAAAAAGTAGGTTATCCACATCAGAGTGGACAAACCATCTATATACATATAGTATCATTCCTCTATTATGTCTATATTGTATGGTTAAATAATATACTTGCATCCACATAGGCGTTAATCCACGTCAATGTTCCATAGATAAATATTGAGATAAATATTATCAAGCCAACTATCTTCTGCCAAGTCTTCATAATCACTCTGAAAAACAAGTTATGCAAATGAATATTACGATAACAGCAACAATCGATGCCAGCACTATCTTTGACACATAACTTTTTGTTTCTTGTGAAGCCTCATAATCGAAACGAGACGGCCCTGCATATTTTTCAATCGCCTTACGAACACTTTTGCTTCGGCAATACAGATCGGATAGGCAAATGTCGTGGAACTCAAACTGTTCACCATTTACCGAAGTTTTGATTCTTAGCCATCTTTCCACGAAACGAGCAAAATAAGATACGTTCCAACTGGTATAGACGCTCACTATATCCCACCACCAATTATATGTTTTGGTCTTGCCCCAGTCCTTTATTGTTATTCCCTCGCTGTCAATTATTAGCGTGGTTCTACCATAGCGGATATATTTATAGGCATATACAGCCACACCCAAACCGAAAAAGACCGCACCAAATATGCACCAAAATTTAGGTGTATAGATAGAAACGTATAAAGACACGCCAAACATCACCGTTACCAACAGTGGAGACGTCAGCGATTCTTTTGCTATATATCGATTATTTATCGGCACTTTTGTCATATTATTTCCCGGCCCACCATTTCGATTTTGGAAATTTTGTTCTTTGAATAATCGACAACCATTATGGCTTCATCTGTCACGTTCTCATCATTTGGATTAGGCTTCCATCTTACATAGAATCTTTTTGGGGATGTATTATCTGAGCCATCTTCCGTTTTCCATGTTATAGCCATAGTTTTTACAGCATTGCGAAAAGCGGTATCTGCATAAGCTATTTCAATATCTCCATTCAGAAGTTTAGTCGCACACCCCTCGTTGCAGTATCGGTCAAATAATGTTTTCATATCCCTAACAGCAACTCCGGCGGCTCGTTCACTGAAATATAGTGTCATAAAACCGGATACTATGTCATATCCGTCAATTCCAAGAGCATAATCTTCAGTGATTATATCGTATGTTCCGTTTTTGCGGATTTGATACAGCAAAGGCCAACCGTCATCGGTATCAGGCAGAAAACAACCGAAAGTGAGATATATTGTAGAGTCGGAATACCAATGCAGTCCGCCTCCCCAATACATTTGATACTCGCCTTCCTGTCCCATTAGATCTTTTGTGCGAATCTCTTTATTTATGAAGACGGGACAGTTATCGTATGAGAGGGTTACAAAGACAGATGAATCACCAAATGTATTTTCACCTATTTTTATACGGGCATCATTTGGCGCAATGGTAGTTATCAGCGTCCAGTGCCCAACGACTGTATCCTCTATCACACGACCACATGGTATGGATTGTATAGAATCTACTACTTCTACAACTTCTATGGTTTTGCTGTCGGTAGTTTTATCGGTTTTGCAACCAACTATATATGACAACATAATTGCCACGAAACCATACAGAAATAAATATCTCATGTCAATCTGCTTCATAAATCAATCTGCCGTTTTTGTATAATTCCAGAATTTATGATAACAGTTACCATCACTGTCAAAGTATTTCCATTCTCCAATATAGTCGGTTACAAATGTTTCTCTATTCCAATCTTGCAGGCACCAACCTTCAGAAAGCATTTTACCACTCTCATAATAACGGCGAAGATAAATTAACGAATCGGGAGCGATTGGATATACAGTATTTATATGTGAGGAATTTTCCCTCAGACTGTCATAGTCCCAAACCCACACTTTGGGATAAACAGCTTCAATACTATCAATCAGCGTCTCATCACTATTGCCTAAGTCACCGTTATAATGATGCACTATGCTATCTTTCCACTCGATTGTTTCTCCATTTAAGTACATTCTATTGCCTGCAACAGCATAACCATTTCCCAAATATCTGAAATGGTTGGGATTTGCACCTTTGAGTATCATTTCTTCAGCATAAGTGCCTCCAAATCCATTGCCATTTTCGTCTATTCCATCATAACAGATAATGCGCTGTGGATAATAGACGTGGCGTTTGTCTTTTGCATATTCAGTTTCGCTACAAACACGGAAAGACGCTAAATCAACATCAATTTCATCACAGCTAAAATCACCTACCGCGGTCCCCCAATAAATATGCCCTTCAAGGTTCGTATAGCTTCCTACTGATTCTCCATTTTCAATCGGAAGCCAAACCCCATTATCGACAATCGAATCACTGCGGTATGTGCATCCCGCGAATAGCACAATTACGATAATGAATATTACTGTAAGTCTGCTGAAAGCGACAAGCGAGGTCACACCATCGCCGTCGGTGGAGAGGCGATGACGGTAGATGCCAATTATTTTTGCTCGGTCGGGAGGCATTGCTGTCGGATCGGCATAAGAGCCTATCGCAAAGTTAATAAGAATATTTGACATTAGGGTGGTTAGCACGCATAAAAATCGCCGTTATATCCTGACAGATGATGATTTATGAATAAAAAGGTACTGGAGGCGGCAACTTATCTTTGATTACTTGCGGCTTCTGCGTCCGTTGGTTTTTCGCTACGAAGTAACGGCGGGCGGTGACGCCGGCAAGCGACCGCCTCCGGCTTGGCTGCATGAAAAAATCCGGCAGCCTTCCACGATTTGTGCCAAATCGGGTATTCCGTATTTTTTCACTTGCCACACTTGCCTTGCGCCCCCTGTGCCCTCCGTCTTGATTGTATCGAAAAAATCCCCCGGACGCGAGAAGCCACAAGGCTTCAAACAAAAGGGAAAAAAACAAAAAAACTCAAACATCTAAAACCCTCAAATTATGGAAGCAACAGCAATTCAGACCAACACCGCAAACGTACAGGAAGCCACAATCTCCCTCGCTCTCATTCAGCCGAGCAACTACAACCCCCGTAAGAATTTCGACGAGCAGAGCCTCACCGAACTCGCTGACTCTATCAGCCGTCAAGGTATTCTCCACGCGATAGGTGTACGACCAATCGCCGGCACTGACCGCTACGAAATCGTGTATGGCGAGCGAAGATACCGCGCCTCCCTCATCGCAGGGAAAGAGGACATCAAGGCAACAGTCTATACCGACCTTTCCGATGATGAAGCCGAACAAAATGCTATTGCGGAGAACCTGCACCGCCAGGACATCACGCCTATGGAAGAAGCCGAGACGTTAAAGGCTGCAATCGACAGCGGACGCTACGACTATGCCACACTCGCCACGCAGATAGGCAAGAGCGAGACCTATATCCGCACCCGAATAAAACTCACAACCCTCATACCCGAAATCGCACGGCTGATTGACACCGAGGAAATCACGGTGGCAGTGGCAACCGAGATAAGCCGTTACGGAGTTGACATACAGACCGATGTTTACAACTCCCACCTCAAAGACGGAGTGACCTGCAATAATTGGCGTGGTATGAACGCCTCCAATGTGGCTCGGCTCATAGAAAAGAACTACACAACCGACCTAAGCCGTTACCGCTTCGACAAATCGGCGTGTGCCTCATGCCCTTTCAACACCATAAATCTTCTGCTGTTCTGCGAGGACGGCTGTGAGGGCAACTGCTCCAATCCCTCTTGTCTTCGTGAGAAGCACATCGGCTATCTCACCGACAAGGCGGTTGATATGCTGAACGAACATCCCACCGCCAATTTCTGCCACTCGGAGTATGACCGCAACGAGAGGGTGAACGCACTGCTGACTGAAATGGGCTATGACATCGAAAAACTCGGTGGCTATCTGACACCTTACCCCTTTGAACCTATCGCACCCCAATCCGACCGCTTCGACACCGAGGAAGAATATGCCGAGGCAGTAAAGGCATACGAGGGCAAAGTGGAGGCGCATAGGGAAAAGTGTGCCGAACTCACAGCAAAAGCCGAGGCAGGAGAAATCACACTATACATCACAATCGGGCGAAATGATGTGACGCTCGGATATATGGCTACCCCTGCCAAGCCGAGTGAGGACTGCAACAATCCGAAAGCCGAAATCGCCAAGTTGGAGGCAAAGGACAAACGCAACAAGGAGATAGCCGTGGAGCGTACAATCGAGGACACGAAGAAGAAAATCCTCGAAGCCGACATCACCGAAACTAAATTCTCGCAGGACGAGGACAAGATGATATATTTCTTCCTGCTCTCATCGCTCCGCAAAGAGCATTACGAAGCCGTCGGACTGACCGACCGCAAGTCTCAATATGTTCTCAACGACAGCGAGAAAATGACAATCATCGCCAATCTCAACGCCAAGACAAAGGCGATAATCCGCAGGGATTTTCTAATTGACAATTTCAAGGGTGCGTATCGTGACAACGCCATTGCCGACCTCCTGCTTTCTTTCGCCAAGAAGCACATGCCGGAAGAACTCGCCAACATCGAAGCCGAGTATAACGAGATTTACGAGAAGCGACACCAACGTATCGAGGAACGCAAGGCTCTACTCGCCAAAGATACCGAACCCGAAGCAACTGAGCCGGAAGCCGAGAACGCACCCGAAGAAGAACCTATGCCGGAGGCAGAACCCACTACGGCAGAAGCCACTCCCGACACCACCGAGGTAGAGACCGAGGTTGCACCGGAAGCCGAGAACGCGCCCCAAGAAGAACCTATGCAGGAAGCTGAACCCTCCACGGAAGAAGCCACTCCCGACATTTCCGAGGCAGAGACCGAGGCTATCCAATACGAACCAACGGAAGAAGAAGCCGAGGCGATACTTACCGAAGAAGAAAGGTACTGCGAAGAAGCTGTTGCATAAAGCGACAAGCACCTATGTTTGAGCAAGCCACCCCATGCCGAGAGGCGCGGGGCGGCTTTTGCTCGTCCCCTCCCAAAAGCCGCCTCTTTGGAAAACCATTGTAGCGTCATGCTTTATCGGATTATTATACTTCCTCGCAGTCAAACGGTGATAAATCACTGGATATATTGTGCTTTATCTTATCTCAAATTCCACGAAAGCAGTGTCTTGTCTCTCCGAATTGTCAAAGTGAAATGTCTTGACTAACCGATATACGCCCCGGTTAAGATTTTTACCATAAAACCACGGTTTTACTATATCTTCACGTTGGGACTTTGTTTCCAAAATATAGGCAATCGCAGTGAATACAGTGAGGCAAGCTCCTTCTTCCATATATTTTTTATCTATTGGAAGTCTTTTCCACTGATCGTTTTCTTTTCCTTGAATCTCAAACCATTCTCCGAAAAGAACTGTCGAATTGGTATTGTTACGCCAGACAACATTCAGGGAGTCTATCGGTAATGTCACGCCATCGGTATTCAGAACTGTCATCGTGACACCCGGTGTCGTTGAATAACTTTTCTGAAGCATTGGCTCGATTATAGGTGCAGTTTCCTTCATGGCTATGTGCCAATAGACAGAATCTGAGGACGCAACCTTTATAGTCTGTGGATAATAGCCTACAAAACCGATATTTATACTATCCCCGTCATTTACACGTATTGAGAAAGAACCATCTTCTTTAGATATTGTAGCTCCGTGATTAGTGAGGTCTTTCACAATCGCCTGATTTAACGGTGTTCCGTCTGTGGAGTCGAAAACCGTTCCTTGCAAATCAAATATTTCAGGATGTGTATTCCCATCGTGGTCGATATAATACCATGAATCACTTACCCATGTCCTGTATTCACCAACCGGCTCTGATTTACCTTCATCTGTAACTTTGGCATAGCCATCCTCAAAAGGAAAGGCGAAAGCAAAACGAGGTTCTATCGCCACATTGCCGAGGCTGTCGGCAAATCCGATTTTGCCGTCCTTGTTGACTATCCTCTGCAATCCCTCACAAAAATAATCATCGCCATTGTCAAATTGATATATAGAGTACGAGTGTTTGTTACCACAAGAGGACACCAGACTAAACAGTAAGATAAATGGCAACATAATCACGCCATTAATATCGGTATATCGGAACATAGTCTTTCTCATCTGCTATTTTTCTTATGTTTATAATGTTATGACTTATAACGGCTATGATGGTTTATTGAAAACGGCTCCCGACATCGTGCCAGGAGCCGAATATAGTATGATTTGCTGTTTTTATTTCAAGATTGCACTTTCAGAATCGTTGTGTTCGTAAGAGGGAGATTTTGAAGTCTTCTTACCATAATCAATAGTATATGCCACTTTAAGGGTGGCGTATTGATTATATTGTCGATTCCAGTTAGTCTGTTTATATGAGTATGAGGGAGTGTTCAATTCATCTATGATGCGGTTGTGCATGAGGAATAGATTATTGGCGTTGGCTTCTATCGCCCAATGGTCGTGAGTCCACATCGCCGAAAGTTGATACTGCCAGTAGGTCTTTCTCCGTATCTGGCTGTCAACCAAATCTCTTGTTGGCGTTGACACCCATGCACCAAAAGAGAAGTCCCCGACATAGTAATTTACAGTTGCGCTTCCGGTGAATACCGACAGGTTGCGGTGTTGAACTCCTCTTCGTGCCAGTTGCTCGCTCCATTGTCCGGAGATATTTATATTGAGGGCGTTGGATGGCTTGTATGTCAAAGACAAATCCGCTCCCGGCTTATGGTAGATACAATCATCGCGGAATGTACTTATCAGATTGCCCTCCCTGATGTAATAGTCGGAGATAATGGAATGATTCTGATAGAAATACGACACACCGGCTTGCAACGCGATTTTATTAAGGTTCAGATTATAACTCAAGCGTGGGCTGAGCAATATGGAGTTATCCATGTCTGGATTTCCTTTCAGAATGATTATTGGGTCAATCTGCTGCTCAACATTGTTTATGGTGTTGATTCTTGGATATGTGTTACCCAACGCAAAAGCGAATTGCAACTGTTGCTTACGATCAATCATATATGCCGCTCTTGCTTGAAGACGTGGTGTGAGGTGGTTAATCGACTTCATACCTTTCAGCCGGTATGTGAGGAACGACAAGCCGGGATTGATGTCATAGAAGAACCGCCCCAAACGCTGGGAGTAGTCAACAAACAGGATAGTTTCAGAAGAACGGAGATTCTGATTGTATGCCGCAGTCCCGGAATAATCAGAATCACTTACTCTCAGGAACTCATAGAATGTGAAAACAAGGCTATTACGGTGACTGAGAGTCCATGAATAGTTGGCGTTCAACTTTGTGTACCAGTAATCTTCTTTAACCAGAGACTTGTATAAGGCATCATTATCTTTATATTGCCTGTTAAAGTCATTTCTGGAATAATATCCGTCCGCCACATAATCAAGTCTCTTGTTTTCTGAAAATGTGTGCATTCCAAAGAAATACAGGCTCGGCCGCATGGTCTTGTTTTTACTATGGAGATTTACAACGTCACCATCGTTGAAAGCTGCATCTGTCAGCCAATAATTGACTATTCCATTGCCGACATCATTTCTGCTGTCAGTCCATGCTATGCCTCCCCGGAGCATCCAGATATATTTATTCCCTCTGTTGCTTATGGAAGCCTGCACATATTCTTCTGAATCACGGTTACCGACATTGGAATAGGTATTATTTCTGTTCAATATACCGTCCTCAAAATTAAATGATTCGGTTTCATCAAGCGTGGATTTAGGATTTTCAAGTGAATATCCGGCCCAAAGGTTTATGCTCTTGTTGCCGACAACATATTTTGAAATCAGATTGTAGTCACCGTTCAGATACCCCAGGCCCTGCATGGCATCCAACTGTGTATAACCGCCGTTGTTGAGAGTTCTCAACACGAAATTTATTGCGGCTGCGTCTTTGGCGTATTTGCCTGTCGGAATGTCGAAATATTCCACACGGGCAATATCCTTCGGTCTCAAAGACTGCACCTCACGGAAATCCACCTCACGTCCATCAATATAGAGTGTTGCAGTGCCGGCAGGTGTTGTAACGCTCCCCGTTGTTCGGTTAACCGAAATACCCGGAATCATCAAATTACGCAGCAGATCATAACCGCTGACAGCATGTTTCCGCTGTTCCTTTGTAGGAATGGCGGAGATATGATCATCCTCACGTGTCAAGTACGAGGCGTTTACCACAACCTCCTTCAACTCCTGCGTTTTGATGGAGTCCGGTTGCTCCTGTGCATATTCCTTTGCGACGGCAGCTATCGCCACAAGGCACATTACGGAGAGGGTGATTAACTTTTTCATTTCCTTAAAGAGATTGTGAACAGCAGTTCGCGTCCGCGGAGCCACCGTTGCGACTCGAAGGAGGAGAGCTGACTGTAGGTTGTGTAATTGTATGTGCGTTGGTTGAAGATGTTGTTGAGCATCGCAGAGAGTTCGATGCGCTTGTTGAGTTTATAAACCAACTTTGTGTCGAGCAGGAACACATTTTTATATTTACCCTCGGTGAGTTCGTTACGGTAGTGCTCGCCCATTATGCGCCATTCCCATTTGGAGTGAGGCATAATGTTGATGAGCAAGGAGTTTTCCATACCACTGAGCCATGAGTTCTTGACTCCGTTCATCCGGAGTTGGCTGTTGGAGAAGTCTATGTGATAATCAAAACTGAGCCAACGGAGCGGCGCGCCATTGATTTTTGCTCCTACACTCCAGCCGAGACTTATCGAATTAACGGCATTGCTTTCGGAGAAGAGATGCGACTCGCCACGGTTGAATGAGCCGTTGACGTTTGCAGATCCGCGCATAAAGTCGAGAGTCTTACCAACGCTGCCCATAGCCAACAGATTTTGTCCGTCACTTTTGGCATCGGTATAAGAATAGACGATATAATCGCCGTAGAGCTGTTGCGCCATTGTGTACGGCAGATGCGACCACGACTGCATTACCATAGCGTTGGCGAACACTCCGCGACGAGTGTGCTTGTAGGCGAAACTTGCCGATACATTCTGCGATGTTGAGTTGTAGAAATCATCTACGCCTTGCTTGAATGTGCGGTAGTTGGTCATGATGTAGCCGGGCTGAATCATGTTGAGATTCATAGGAGAGCGACCGGTACCTCCTCGCAACGTCATAGAAAAGCGGTTGTTCGGTTTCCAGTTCATGCTGAGCGATGGGGAGAAATATACTTCCGAGCGGTTGGCGAGAGCCTTGTCAAAGGTGTAATGCGCGAAGCTGACCGGGGCGTTGAGAGTGAAATTCACCCGCTTCACCCAATATTCAAACTTCGGGGTGGCATAAACGGTGAAATAGTTTGTGTTGAGTACATTCTCCGTTGTGCCAGGCAGCTCGGTAGGCATATCAGGTAATTCGGTATTAAGTGAACGTAAATATCCTTTCACTCCACCTTCAAGGCTGACTGTTATGCCTTTTATCGAGAAAGCGTAGGCGGCACTCTCATGGGTATAGAAAGCATGGTCGCCGATGTGCTGGCTAAGGGTACTACCGTCCAATGAAACATTGAGCGTCTGCGGCAGTGACTCCCATTCGTTGTTGCTCTGGAACGTGATGAGGTGTTTGCCGTTGAACCGTTTGATCATCTTGAATTTGTTGGCGACATAGTAATCCGGCAATTTTGCCGACTGTTCATTTGGCAGCGAACCGGTCACTCCGAGCCTCACATCGTCCCAGTCAATGTTTGTAGAGAGGGTGTTGTTGATGAATGTTGTTTTTTGATTGACCTCATAGATGAACTTGCCGGAGAGAGTGTGGGAGCGGTCGCGGCCGTCACGGTTTTCGGTGATCACACGGTCGTCACTTTCAAGAAAGTATGTTGTTATATTAGCGGCCTGAGCCGTGACTCGGTTGAACGAGTAATCAACCTGTGCCTTGAACTCCCCATTTTTAACTTTCCACAGGGAGTTTGTTGAAACCAAAGCCGAGCGATTGAACAGCGTGCGTTTGCGGCTAAGGTTTGGCACTCCGGGGAGCGAAACGCTTACATATTGGCTCAGTCCTGTCGCTCGGCGTGCTGCGAAGAAATCAGTGGCACTCGCCGAAAGGTCTTCGCCTATATTGTTGGTCTTGAATGTGGTGATGTTCTGGAATCCGGGCATAACTGCCATTGCGAATAGTTCGCCGTCCCACACCGCGCCCTCCGGTTGCCAGGAGTAACCGCCTCCGGCGTCGCCGTGGAAAGTCCATGTGGCTTTCGCCTTGTTCTTCAGTTTTAGGTTGATGGCAGCCTTATCGGAAAAACTGATACCAGACAGCACCTGCATCGGCTGATGGTTTTCCATAACCTCGACCGCGCCGACATCATCATGATTTATTCCGTTGGTTGCTATTCCGTATTTGCCACCCAACAGGTCGGAACCCTCTATGTAGAACTTGTTGATGTCCTCGCCCTGATACTGGATTTTGCCGGAGTTCGACACATCAATACCTGGCATACGTTTCAGCACATCGCCGATACTCCGGTCTTGTGCTTGTGCAAAAGTCCCGACATTGTATGTGATGGTATCCCCTTGCTCACGGATGCGGTCGGCTTTCACCGCAACCTCTTTAAGCATTGTTGCCGAAGCCTCCATGACGATTGTAACTGGCAACTGAACGCTGTCAAGTTTTACAGTCTGCTTTGCAAAACTCATCATCGACACATCGAGAGTGTAACCCTTGATTTTAGAAGTGGAGATTGTAAACTTGCCGTTGGCATCAGAAGTGGCATACTTCTTTATTTTCCCCTCGGCAGTGCGTAGAATCACAGAAGCTCCTGTTAGCGGCTCATTTGTACCTTCCTCCACGACCACACCCGACACATTGACCTGTGCAACACCGTTCAGCGCAGCCAATGCAAATGCGATTATGAATAGCAGTCGGTTCATAGGTCGTGAGGATAGTTGGTTTCCTCTTTGTCGTGATGGACGATTTGTTTCTCATTGGTCGGGGTTGAACCAACTCCATAGGCTGCTTGTATTTTCGCCGCAAAATTTGAGTTTGAGTATTTCCACCAGTTGTTGAAAAACTTGTCGCGGTTCACTGTAGTGTAGCCTGTTTTATCATCATAAGTGAAAATCCCGACTTCTGAATTGGGATTCTGCACAAGGCCGTTGGCTTCAAAAATATATTCATTATTGGCGTCGTGTGCTTCAAGAATCAACCCCGGCAAACCACAGAGTTTCCACGGACCTTCCTGAATTGGAATCTCCGGTGCGAACCAGGCAGTCCATTTTCGCCCACGATAATCAGTGGTTGCTTCAACACATTCGTAACCCAATATGGTCTTTGTGCTGTTTCCTATTGCCCATTCGGGTTTATCCCAATCTTCTGAATATTGCCAATGCTCCATATCGAAATAACAACGTTCAGTAACTTTGCCATTAGGAATATTCTTATAGATATAACCCCAATAATGACCACAAGCCAATTGTGTATCATCGCGCTTGCCACTCATGGTTTTTGCCTGATCCATGGCCCAGAAAGTCGCGAGGTCACATTCCATAATTGAATCCTGCCATAATCTCTTTGTCCCGCAAAAAACGGATTTGTTTTTCCCGATTCTGAGCATTACTGGATCCTTAAAGAAATGAGAATTACGCTTTGTCGTATCGGTAACTTCAATACGAGTATAATGCACTTCAAGGATAGCCGGCTCCGCATCCTTGACATAATCTTTTGCAAATGCTGTCATTGCAGCCCACAAAAGCAGTATAAATATCAGTCTGTTCATATTCAATCGTGATAATCGGTCTCAAGAAAATCTATGTTTACTTCTTCGCCTGTGCGTATATGGTCTGTGCCGAATTGAATCCCGGTAGCTGCTCCATCAATGGCGTTATGATGGTCACGGTAGTTGGCCAGTTGCCTCAACATTTCCTCACGAGACATCTTGTCATATTGTCGAAAAGGATAAATAGGCACCATCTCTTGATAAGAAGCCTCCAATCCGGTAGCCACGAAAGAATGTTGCCCGGTGGATTCACTTGCTTCGAGTATCAAACCCGGCAGTCCGGTCAACTTCCACGGCCCTTCCTGCAAAGGAATATCAGGAGTGAACCATGCCGTCCAATCCCGCCCATGATAGTTTGCCGTTGCCATCACGCAATCATAGCCCAACACAGTCTTTGTTGAGTCGGAAATTTCCCATACAATATCGCCAAGAGGCTCCGTATAATACCCGTGTTCAAGTGAGCCAGCCTTGTCATAGACAGTCATTTGATTGTCAGCTGCGGAACGAAAAATATATAGAGATGTTTGGTAGACTAACGAATTCATCGCACTTTCATCCTTAGTCTCCGTATATCTCTTGAGCGCATCTTTGAGGAGCTGATGGCTGATAGCTCTACCTTGTGGAGTGGATTCAAGAGAATCCTTGAACTCCGTTTTTACGTTATAAAACTTCGAATGTTCTTTGCTCGCCAATAGGATAAAAGGAATATCACGTTTTATTATCCCATCCGAGCCTCTGACGAAAGTTTCGTGGTAGGTGTAGCCAACCTTTATCTCGGCACGTGGATATTCCTCTTTCTTCTTTGCTTGTACCTCAAACATGGCAAAGAAAGCAATTATGGTGATTATGAGTGAAAGTCGGTTCATTGTCTTTTGCGGGCTTTGAGTTTGTAATAAGTTTTATACTGGTTGGGATATAAAACAGGATCAGAAGCCGTAATTACAACCCATAGTTCGTCAGGTGTCAGTTTCTCGATCATCCAGTATCCATCTGTGGAGTTCCCGGCCATGTAAATAACAGCGTAATTCTCCGTGGTGAAAGTCCATTGGAAATATCTGACATCTTTCTTGATAGACGGATCTTTCAGGGAGCCTGTCGCAGTCCAGCCCTTGGTGTCTCTGCCGAATGAATAGATATTGGTTTCATCATCAAATGTCTGTTCATTGCTAATACTGTAATCGACATACACAACAAGCCATTCCACATCAGTGAGCATAGCGACAGTGTTCTGCTGACCTTCATCAAGGTAGCCGGTTCGCCCTTCGCATGACGACAATATCATCAATAAGGAGAGGCAGAGAGAGATAAATAACGCCTTCATTGTGAAAATGAAACGGAGAGCGTTCCGTCACCGACAAGATTCATGCCTTTGACTGAAAGCCAATCGGAATTACCATTATTGCTAATGATGTACGAATGGCATGGTTGCGGCGTATTCACCCCGGCCACTATCAATATTCCGGCATCAGGATTTGAAGTGTCACCCAAAGAGAGCTGATACAGGTAGAATCTAGATGAACTGTTTGCAGACACATTCATGGTAACATATCGGGGTGCATAGAACTGTCTTGCGTCATCTCGATCAGAAGTCACGACCATTTGGGCGAGTGTATTGCCATTGATTGAACGTGTCGCCGACCTCGTTACTCCATAGGTATCAGTGATCCTTCCCTCAATAAGTTTGTCGGAAGAATATGTTGAGTAAATAATCGCCGTTGAGTTGCCCGATTGTTTCACTGCACGGAGCATACCATTGACGGCTTCCATATCGCGCGTGAACTTATCCCGGTTGATTGTGCTTACCATCATCAACTCCTCACGACTACGGTTGACTACATAGTCGGAAGCTGTGATTTTCTTGTCGGGATTGATGAAAAACGCACCTGTGGCGTTATCCACATCAACAAATTGTGCCAGTATTTCTGCATCAGTCTCATAGGCGCGGATAGGCGACGGTTCGTTGAAAACCGTATTGTCATCGCTGCACGCTGATAACAACATCGAACCGAAAACTGATAATGGGAGCAATATCTTTTTCATATATGCCAGAATCTCCCGGTGGCTCATAGAGAGTTAAGTTACTATAAAGAAGCGTGAGCCAACTATGCCACGTCTTTGTTGATGGTCGTAGGAAACCTTTGATGCAGATGTAACAATAGCAGCCCACGCTATACGCGTGAGAACCACTATGCTATCTCTTGCATCGTTTTGAAAATTTCCTACGTTTTCAACAAACAAGATGAGCATAACGCTTCTTATTTTCCAAAATGTCGTGACAGACAGGAGTCTATCAGTCGCAAAGTTAATAATAATATTTGGGATTAAGGCTATTATAGCCTATAAATAATTCACTTTGCATTTGATAAATGTGCGTTTTACGGGCGTCTATGGGTGCCGAGTGGTTTGCCAGCCGTGGTGACAGGAGCGTGAGGCAGTGCGCCGGGGCGTATTGCCTCACACAACCTTATCACCACCGCTTGCTCCCAAATGATGTGAGAATTAGGCGATAAGCCGTGTCAGTGGCTCGCGGATCCACAGGCACGGCACATCGCCTTGTGCTGTTTATCGGTTGCCCGACTGATTCCGTGCTGCACACCGATTCAGCTTCGGGCAGTTCTGATTTTGGATATGATGTCCGGCTTCAGCCGAAGGCGGCGACAACGCCAGAGCAAAGCGAGGGCAAGCCTTCGCACGACTCTCGCGTTGTCGCCTCTCTTTGGAATACCAGTCTGCAAACGATGACTGTGGCCGCTTCAAGGCTGGCACTTTGAAACGGCAAAAGTCAACGGTGGCCGGTTCTTTCCCTTGAAGATTTTGAGCCTCGGCAGGGACAGGCGTTTTGGCGTGCGAAGTTACTGCGTCCGGGAGGAACGTCAAGTGACGCTGTGCTTGTGGTCGGCGTCCGCACTCGTGAGCCTCCACATTTTTTCTCCCTCAATTCCGAAAAAATGGGTATCCCTCGCTTGCCGCTGACTACACACTTGCCTTATCCTCCCTTATGGCCGCAGTTGTGGGACTGCACGAAAAACGGCCAGCCCTGCCGGAGAAGCTCAAAGAGCTTCAAACAAAAGGGAGAAAATTAACTCAAACACAAAAAAACAATGGCAAAATTCAGAGTCAGAACAGAGTACATATTCAGTGGCTTCTTCGACATAGAGGCTGAAAACGCGGCACAGGCAAGGGAGTATGTTGAAAAACACTGCGGATTGGTTATAGGCGGTGACATACATTCCACATTACCTGATGATGAAGTAAACTGGGAGTTCCCGGTTCACCCTGACACAAAAATTGGCGAGACCACAAGAATTAAACCGTAGTAAGACACTCAAACATCAAAAGACTATGCACAGCACTATTTATCAAATCAGCACCAAGCCGATAGCCGAAAACGACTATCTGAACATCGACCGTATAGTGGTAGGAGAAAACGCCTCTATATCCTATGTGTGCGAAAACTCCGAGGACGGACGCAAGTTCAACATCCGCTTTCTTCTTGAACATATACTGCCGAAAGGTATGTTTACGTCCATCGAAGAAAGCACCCTTACCTACAATGGTGGCTTCGCAATATGGCGAAAATCCCATTTCGACAACATCAAGGCTATATCTGCCGAACTTACCCCTGCAAACGTGATGAAATGGAACGAACCAATAGGGCAACTGAAAAAAGCCATTATCAATCCGCTTGGAACAGACGCTCTTTTCGTTACCGAGTTCTACGGCGGTGCAGGCACGGCTGAACGCTCCGCAGACCTAATGGATATTATCGCCCGACTGAAAAAGGGCGATAGACTATACATCGGGGCAATATTAGGGTATCACAACTAAAACATATCGTCATGGAGTTCTTTATCGAGCCTATCCCGACATGGGCGTTATGCTATCTAATCAATGGAGACCCGACAGGGTTGACTGACGATGAAATTGCGATGATTGACAAGTGGTATGCCGACAACAAAGTGCAGACCGTCACCACCGCTTCCGAAGCCGAGGGAGAGTGCCACCCATATTTCTCCCATTTTCCTGCTTTCGGGCTACCTGCCGAGGTTACTGACTGCCATGTGATGACCTTGTAGCCATTATCTCACGAAAGTCAAACGACAATCCAAATCACACGGATATGAAATACGAAGATGTGTCAGCGATATTATATCGCAATCATGGTGTTTTCGACATCACCACACCCTTTGGCACTCAACGCCGACGCTTGTTCCTCTCCACTGAAAGTAAGGTATGTGAGTTTGCGAAACGCTCTCGCAAGAGAGGCTATCCGATACCGCCAAACGAAATCAAATGTTGGCTGTCTATCTCCAAAGTGACAAAGCCGACAACGAATATAGTAGCCAAATTCCAACGTTACGCCTCGCGTGCAACTTTTCCGTCTGCATTTGTTCGCAAGTGTCTTGAAGCTGACCCGACAAAGGACTGCTACGAGAACCGCCTTACCACCGGCACTCGCATCGACGGAGAGATTATATCCCTTGACGCTATCTCCAGATATAACCATTGGGTGGTGGAACAGTTCAGAAAGGCTCTCAAAGAACGGCGCAACTTTAATTCCGGAACATTCACTTTCCGTGGTTATGACGGTTCCCTATGGATTGAGGTCAAGCAAAAGGACGATAACTATAACTACTATAAAGCCGGAGATATTGCCGCAGGCTTCAGTAAAGAGTATCGTGGCTGTGCCAACGGATATTACTATGCCCTGATTGATGATGAACATTTTATCGGGATTGATATAGACTGAATTATAAACAGCACCCTGCAATCCTCATGGAGAGCAGGGTGCATAAAACTGAAAGATATATGACGACAACCGAAATCAATTACAATGGCACGGACTATACCTGCCGTATCGTGACAAGCAACGAGGGCGAGAGCCTTATCATCGGTGGGCTGGAATTGCTTGACGCACTTATGCCTTATCCAATCACCGACAAATGCAACGGCTTCGCCGACAAGGAAGCGGAGCGTGTCGATGAAGAAATCTTCTTCTATACCTCCGAAAGTGATTTGAAGCTGCCCGACAACGAACTTGTCGCAATACTCAGCGAAAGTAACCCCGAATGGTTTGACTGAAACCCAATCAGCATCCAATCCCGGAATGTCATAACGACCACCAAGACGTCCTGCAACTACGCGGGGCGGCTTTTGCTCGTCCCATCACAAAAGCCGCGTCTTTGGAAAACTAATTGCTTGGCAATTTTTTACTTGATTTAATAAGGCTGTTGCAAATGAACCCCAATAAACATATAGAAAGAATATTTGGCACAGCGAAAGATGTACCACTGATGAAATACCATAATCCGAGATAAAAACCTGCTTCAGAATCTATCGCAGTCACAATAGTCGATGTTGCGATCACTTCTAATATAATCAGGAGCAACAGCAATACATAAAAATGAATACAAGTCTTTCCATTCCATATTTTCCATGTTATTAGACAAGGAACAAGAAAAATTATACTGGAAAATAAACCTAAAACCATCGAGGCTATATAGTCCGAGCCATCATCTTCCTTAATTCCTCCTTCAAAAATCAGATTATATACAAAGGGTAAAATAAAGGGAACGAGGATGACCGCTGCAACGAATAATGCAAATTTTTTGTTTCGGTATTTCATAACATCAGGCTTCTTGATGAACTTTCAGTGAAATTAAAAACGTATTGTATGATTATTCTCTTTTGCAGACAAAGCGTCTGATTGTTCAACAATAATCATACCCAATTCAAGGCCATCAGAGAAATGGACTGATTTATCCTGGGAGTCTATTCTAATAAATGGCAACACATCCCCATCCTTATACCCCTTATCGGTATTACAATTATATATTGGAGATTGTATATAAACTTTGTTTGAAATGCTATCATAGACTCCGAAAAATGGTAACCCTTCCCTTATGTCATTTTTACGCACATCAAAAGTATCAACACTAATCTCCAGCATGTAAATATCTCGATATATTGTGCCACAATCGTAAATGAGGTTTTTACATTCTATTTGACCTGAAAGATAATACTCTGAGTTAGCATAATATGTATCAAAGATTCGTTTAACCTCATTGTTGCTCGATATTTGCCTATGACACGCATGAGTCCACAGCAATATCCCCATGAAACTAAATGATATTGCTATAATGATATTTGAACTCGTTTTATGTTTCATATCAGAGACTCATTTATTGCAAAATTACAAAGAATTATCCGAATATCATAGGACAGATGTCACATTGAAGGAAGATAATTGCTGTTACCACTGCGATTTATGGATAACTAAGCGGTTCGAAAGCCGTGTCAGTGGCTCACGGATCCACAGGCACGGCACATCGCCCTGTGCTGTTTACTGGTTGCCCGACTGATTCCGTGTTTCACACCGATTCAGCTTCGGGCAGTTCTGGTTTTTGATATTATGTCCGGCTTCAGCCGGAGACGGCGACAACGCCAGGGCAAAGCGAGGGCAAGCCTTCGCTCGACTCTCGCGTTGTCGCCTGTATTTGGAACACCTGTCTGCAAACGATGACTGTGGCCGCTTCAAGGTTGGCACTTTGAAACGGCAAGGGTCAAAGGTGGCCGGTTATTTCCCTTGAAGATTTTGAGCCTCGGCAGGGACAGGCGTTTTGGCGTGCGAAGTTACTGCGTCCGGGAGGAACGTCAAGTGACGCTGTGCTTGTGGTCGGCGTCCGCACTCGTGAGCCTCCACATTTTTTCTCCCTCAATTCCGAAAAAATGGGTATCCCTCGCTTGCCGCTGACTACACACTTGCCTTATCCTCCCTTATGGCCGCAGTTGTGGGACTGCACGAAAAACGGCCAGCCCTGCCGGAGAAGCTCAAAGAGCTTCAAACAAAAGGGAGAAAAATTAACTCAAACGCTCAAACATCAAAGGACTATGCGAGTAAAAAGAATGAAAGTAGCGGAGGGCAGACGGCTCAATATCGGGCAGTTTCCCAATTTCCACCGCTCCGGCTCCATTAGGGGCATGAAAAAACTCTACTATGGCGAGGACTGCCTTTTGGTACGCTGTGGCAACTATATCTACAACGTTACCTCCGAACCCTCAATCTACAATCAGGCAACAATCTAAATCATAAGAATATGGAAAATTATAACGGAATAGCAATATCCAAGAACGACAAGGAATTTGTCGTGGCGTTTGACAACTTTGTCAACGGCAAAATGCAATCCGCAACCAACACAGGAAAGGCACTCGCCACAATACACCGCTATTTGCAGTCGCAGGCTTTCAAGGTGTGCGTGGCTTATATCCGTCAGCTCGCTGTCAACTACCGCACCGGCTATTACGATGAGCGAAACGAAACGGCAGCCCGGAGAGCGGCGATGATGTACGACACACTGATGAACGGCGATGAAATCTATGACCCCGAATATAAAGAACTAAAGGATAAAAGCGTATGAACGACACCGATTTTCCCGAATACGGACGCCAGTGCGAGTTGCTGACACCGTGGCGAGGCTACCACCGTGGCACAATCGTAGGACTGAACGGCTACCGCTTCATCATCGAGGTAAGCAGTGGCGCGAGGATTGAACTTTACGAAGATGAAATTGAATTTGACTGACTATGAACAGACTGTTGACACCGAAATTTGAGGAAGCCATAAAGGACTATCCTCTGTACTCGCAGGACGGCAAGGAGAGAAATGCCGTGTGCGTGGCGATATTCACTATCGGAAATATCCGTTGGTTTGTGCTTGAGGGAAACAAGGAGGGAGACGATACAACCCTTTTCTGCATAGTGGTAGGACTCGGCGAAGATGAATACGGCTATGTGTCGCTCAACGAACTTGCCGATGTCGAACTCGACTATCGCAAACAAGGCTTCGGCATTATCCGAGTGATACAAATGCCGTATTTCACCCCATGCCCCATAGGGCAGATAAGCGACAAAAGGCTTCAAGACTTCTTGAACCGTCTCTATGATTGACCGAACACGTCAGCCGTGGTGTTGTGCCACGGCTGACATTATACCGTAAGAATATGGATATACAAGATATAATCGACAAGATAACCGAATGTGCCGAAGCTAACGGCTGGCACGTCCATACTGAAAGATACCGCGACACTGATTTATGGCTGTTTGAGTTCTCGCAATACACAAAGGCAGGGCAGGATTTTAATTTCTCGGCTGAAATGAGATATGCCGACCCCGATACTTTGATAAAGTCAGTGAGAGAATATTACGAGAACTATGACCCCGATGAGGAGGCATATCTCTGGATTGGCGATGACGGACACGGCAAGAACGGTGCGCCATACCATATCTCGGATATTGTAGCCGACATGGAGGACGCGGAGTCCATGGTCGGCACTCTGCTTGAAGCCTTTGAGGGACTTGACTTTGACCCATGCGGTGAATAGAGCCTTACTTTTCAAAATTCGGTCTGCCACCTCCATGCCGGACGTGGCAGACATAAACGTGTACTGACATGATTTTACAAACCATAATCCAAGTTGCCGCACAATGCGGCTGGAGCGTGACCGCCAATGTGAGATACGGAAACATCACCTCTTTCGATTTCCGACGGAATACCGAGAGCGGAGTGCCGTTCTGCTTCTCAGCCGACATGACCGGTGGCAAACCGGCTTCGCTGGTGGACGACATACTGTCGTTCATCGACGCTTTCCAACCCGACATCTTCGCGCGGCAGTGGTGCCGGATTTCGGGAGCCGGAGAGAGCCGCTATGCTCAGACACTCTCCGACATGGACGGCATACGCATCCAGGCATGGCTACTCGCCATTGACCTCTCCGAAGCCTTCTCCGCTCCGCGCCCCTCACCGTGGTATCTCTGGAACTGACAGGGATTATAGCCCCTTGCGACCGCGCAGGGCTATAATCTCTATGATGTCGTTTCCGTTCAGCCGTGTCATGCCATTCACGAGCGTAGGTTTGGGGAACTGCTCGTCGTGGTCGAAGCAATAGTAGAAATATGAGCGACTTACGCCAAGTATTCTTGCTGCCTCTGATACGGTATATAGCCGTTTGCGGTCAATCGTTGAGATATTGACCTTCTTTTCTGTCCTACGTCTTGCCATCGTCTTCGGATGTATAGGTTTTTCGGAACGTCTTGCCTCTAATCTCCACGAAATTGAACATTTCCTTGCATCTGTCGTAGATACGAGGTGAATAAACCTTTGACAGTTGCTTAAGCGACAGATTTGTAGTGGCATGGGTAAACTGGTTGTCACGCAGATCGTATCGCCGCTGAAGAACATACTGCATGACATTCTCAAAGTTGCCCCACCGTCCGGTAGGCGTTGTCTCGCTGCCAAGCTCATCAAACGCTTGGCGGGAACTGGTTATGTAGGTTTGTATGGCATAATAGCCGCCGTCGCGTGATTCATCGGAAAACTCCGCACAGATGTCGATAACGTTTGTCATACGAAACCAATACCTCATACCATCTTTAGGCGGACGTATGTCATGGCAGAATTGCCGGATTATGCGCAGAAGCGTTGATTTACCGGTGCCGATGTCGCCCCAAAGCAACAGTCCCCGGTCCGGGTCAAGTTTACCATCGTAATCTTTCAAAGCCCAATGAACGATGTCGTTCAAAATATTGCGTTGGTCGTCGCGGACGATATAGCCGGGGCAAATGGCTTTCGCACAACGCAAGAAATACTGCTTGTAGGCATCAATCTTCGATAAGTCCGCAATCGGGTGTAATCGGTCCTCGGCGGCGGCCTGCATTTGGATTATAGCCTCTTTCGGGTTGATTTTTTGTGGGTATCTCATTCTTAGTCGTTTTTAATCTCAGCCGGGCCCAGTTGAGAAAATGTTTTTTGAAAGCCGAAAACGTGGAGTGCCAGTCTTCGGTTGAAATTGTCGCGTTGCTGAAATCATCAGCCAACGGTATCAGATCCGCCACTTCACAGTGCAGGCTCTTTGCCATTTCCGTCAAAGCGGTATCTGATTTTTTCAGTTTTTCTAAAAATTCTTCTTCATGTGCGCGTTTACTCTCAATAAAAAGTTCTTTTATATTTTTTCTTTTATCTAAATATGCCAGCGTCCGGTCTTGCGTCTGATTGGCTGTTTCCTCCTGTGTTTCGATTGTCATTCCGATCGGTTCTTCATCGGACATATTGTCCTGCGGAAGCATCTGCGGCTCAATGCCTGAATTGTGGCAGGTCGTGTTTGTTCCATCATTTGCCATATTGAAGCAATACTTTTCAAAACCACATACAGATATAACTGTGATCAATCCGCTCTTTCTACGGGTAATCAAACCATCTTCCTCCAATGCTTCAAGGAAAGATACGACGGCTCTTTCATCGGCGTGCCACCGAGTACCCAGATACGCTATTGTCACAGGCCATTCTCCATAAGTCACCCGTATGCGGATATTCGTGTCACCCACATACCTCATGCCCGGAGTTTTGGCGGCGCGGAATCTTATTTCGAGCCACCATTGATAACGCTGTGCATTATCCCAGAGCCAGTGCGTCATATCGTCTTCATAGACGGGCATCCATCTTGGCATAACTTATAGGTTTTGGAGAAGAAGCGAATAAGCTCGCTCCCACGGAAACGAGGATAAGGCGAATCTTCACTAATTTCATATTCCAGCTTTTCAGGACCACTGACATAGCTGAATAATTCGATGTCTGCAAGGGCAAACATTGTTGCCACTTCCTGCCGGGTGTAGAGTCTTGACGGATCAACGGCGGGTAAAGATTTTGCTTTCATAAGCAAGTGTTTTATGCCTTCCATAGTACAATGGCAAGCGTGTTAATACTACTTGCCCCACTGTTCATGGGTTGACGCGTCCCTTTACGATGAAGCCATGTGATGGCATCTTGACAATTCATCGTATCAGATTCACCCTCCGTTGAAAGATGCGGTTTATAATCCGTGCTTACGGAAGATGCGACATTGCGTGCATTTAGGCAATATGCTATCATCGACAGTCAGGTTATAAAGGAATGTAAGACCATCCCAGGGTGGAGCCTTGATTATTTTGTAATGTGCCACACCTTGCTAAAGTTTTACGGGTTGATTTCTCACGGTTTACCGAAATTTTGATTCAGCACGTCCTTTATATCCGACATTTTGTATAGTGGAGTTTTCCCTATCTTCACCGGCACAAGATAACCGTCTTTCTCCCATCGGAGAAGTGTGCTGTATGAACGGTTGAAAATCTTGCAGGCTTCCTCTCGCGTCACCGTAGCCAACTCTTCATCGTAGGCTCTTTTTTCGTCCTCAGACTCTCGAATCATCTGGAGAAATTCTCGGAATGCCACTTTCATATCAGAGGCATCGACCACAAGATATATTCCCTTGGGTCCATCAAGTATGGAATTGATAATTTCTGCTGCCATATCCTTTGATTTTAGAATTATGGCACAAAAATAGAGCCCTGTACGTACAGGACTCCTTTAACTTTTATATCCTCTGCTTAAATTTAAGGGATTAAAGTTTAAGCGATAGGACGGTATGATATGTTTTGAATATGAACGGCTATTGTTTCAGTAACTTAGCTTCCATTTCTCTTCCCCACTCGTCAATATAGAAATGCTCGTCGGGACTTGCGATTATATTTATTACTGCGGCATTGGTACAGGTCATTCCAAGTTCTCTTACAAGTGACTTTCCCTGCGGTTTTTTGAGCAACAGACGATGTTTTATAGCTATATTGAGAATCATGGCTATTTTCACACCTTCGGCAGATATGGGTGCAGCCAATTCCTTCAGCCTGCGGTATATCTCATCATTTGTAAGATGCGGATAATTTTTGTTCTCAATAATGTCGTATCTTATACTGCGATAGTGCTCTCCGACTTGTTCGTATGGGCTATTGTAACCTTTTGGATCTTTATTGTCACAGGCTGGTATCGTTATATTTTCATTCGTCTTTATAACTCCGGGGAACAGGTTTTCTATCGGAGGTATCCAGAGGAAAACTATCCTGTCATAAATCCTTTTCGATACTGCGGCATTGTCAGAATGAACATCGTTATTCTCAGCATACCACGCAAGATATGATGATAGACTACGGTATAACTGGCCTACAAAATAATCACTTCCTTTATCCTTTACCTCGGTTCTGATGGCTTTTTCATATTCAAGCTGATTGTCAGCCAAATATTCTGACAGACCGTTCAATCCGTCAGCCGAGGCTGTGCAGACCGTATTTCGGATAAGACAAAGGTCCGAAATCATCTTGCCGATGGAGTGCTGTATATCTACTATATCCATGATATTCATGTGTCGTTACCCCAACGGTCAATCCGTCTTTGAATCTCGGACTTCGGCAGGCGCACGTTGATTGAGTATAATTCTTTCAATTTTCCTGCGGCCACCTCCGGAGAAATGACCGAATGTGCCACAAGTTCATCGAATATAAAAAGGATGCCGTGAACAGTGAGATTATGGGACTCGGCATATCTGCGTAGCTGGCGGTCGCCGGTAAGCAGAGTAATATTATGTTTACGGGCATAATAGCATACCGAGCAGTCCGGTATGGAAAGGTTGCCGGACACGGCGGCGTGTTCATTTACAATCTCAATAAGTTCCTCAGCTGTAAAGCTCTCGACCGTAATCTTCCCTTCTTTGACAAGACGCCCCATATCTTCTTGCTGTCGATTATCGACAATTTCTGCCATCACAAAATCCACCGTGCGTATTTCGTAAGGCAAATCGCAAAGTTGACTTAGCAATCCTATCGAGTGAAGATCGATGAAGATATTTGTATCGTTGACAATTATCTCCATCTTCTCACACTAATTGAAGCTGAGACTTGACGCTCTCGACAGAGGTGTTCAGTAGCACAGCGGCTTTAGAAAAAGAGATGACTTCATCGGCCAACGCACGATAAACCATGCGTGCGAACCGTCCTGACCGCTCGCTTACTACACGTGAGGTCTCGACAAGTTTCTTGAAATCAGGAAGTCTGTTCTTCTTAGTCTGAAAACCGGAATAACGCTTGTCGGAAATCACATTATTTGAGCGCAAGGCTATCATAATATCGTCGATAGATATGCCGAACTGACGCTGTATGTCAGTCAGTTCTGATAAAGATATGTCATGCCTCGAATCTCCCAACTTCGATTTAAGCACACTGACAGGAAGTAACAATTCACTCGCGAAAGCGTTGCAGATATGCTCAACTTCCTTCGACGATACATCTTCAGGAATATCAAGAAGCAGATGCCCTAACTCATGCAAGGCGGTGAAGCGTTTGCGCTCAGTAGGGAAGTTGCCGTTAACCACAATAAGAGGAATAGAGCCGTTGGCATAACCGCTCAATCCGTCAAAGTCGGTATCCTCTGCAATCTCAATTACCTTTACGCCATTATCCTCCAGAACTTCTATTGCGTTGGTTATGCCGTCATATCCCAAGCCAAGATGCTTGCGTACTTCATTGGCATGAAGTACCGCTTCATCAGTGTTGGATACACGCTTGCGCGGCATTGAAAATTCAGTAGAACAACCGCAAAGCTGTTCCACCTCCAGATAACGCTCCAGTTCCTCCCGCACCTTCTCCCTCACAGCCATCGCCATGCGTTCAGGGAATTTTGGTTTCTTACGAAATTCCACACGGTCAACCTCCACGGTGAACGGACGGAAAAAGTAATCAATCTTGACACCAAGAGCCGCCGCAAGTGCTATCAGCACACGACTGTCCGGCATCATCAATCCTTTCTCATACTTATTTATGGCCTGCCGGGTTATGGCTGGAGTGACACAGTGAGAAAGTTTCTCCAACGAAAAACCTTTCATCATACGGGCCTGTCTAAGACGGCGCGAAAATATGTCGTTAGTCTGCTTGTTCATGTTGATATATCCTTTGGTTGACAAAGTTAATAAAAATATTTGATTTGTCAACTATGAATAGAGGGGAAATGTTCAGCCATAGCTGATTATCTCCCCTCAAAATCCGGATTATTCGATAAATCCTATCATTTCCTTCTTCAAGTCGTCATCAATCTCGCGGTATCTTGCAAATGCCCGGCTGCCTTCCTTGTGTCCGCTCAACGCTCCCACAAGATTCGGATCTTTCACTTTCTTGTAAAGGTTGCCGACAAATGTACGGCGGGCAAGGTGGCTGCTGGCTATCTCATCAATAGGCCGTTGCTCTTCTTCTCCGGTCGTGGGATTGAGGACTGTGACTATGCGTGTTATGCCACAAGTCTTGAATATCTTTTTGATAGCCACGTTGTATTTCTGCGAACTGATGAATGGCAGAATCTTTCCGTCTTTCTCCACATCCTTGTATTTTTCAAGTATGTCCTTTGCCCTCTGAGTCAGCGGAACGCGTATAACGTCTGAGCGATCAGCCTTGGTTTTGCTTGCTATATACTCCACATAGCCATTGATGATATTGGCCGGGGTGAGACGCATGAGGTCGGATATACGGCAACCGATACAGCAGTGGAAGATGAATATATCGCGCTGCACTTCAAGCGGCTTATTGGCTGACAGGTCATAATCCGCGATTATATCACGCTCCTTGATTGTGATATAGATAGGCGTGCCGTATCTTTCAGTGGTTTTGCCGTGGTATCTTGCAAATGGGCTGTTCTTTGTAAGCCCTTCTTCATTAGCCCATTTGAAGAATGTACGCAGGCAGGCGAATATGCCTATAATGGTATTGTCGCCTTTTTCAAAAGGACGGCGTGATTTGCGAGCTTTGCGTGTCTCAGCCGGGAACTCCTCAAAGATTTTGGGGTATTTGTCGAAAATGGCAGGCTCATTACGAAGAAACTCCTCATATTCCTCAAGCACTTCGGTAGTGAACATTTCAAAATCAAGTTTATACGGGAGACGTCTTTTGATCTTGCGATACAGTTCAAAGCGATGGAGACTACGGCTCAGTACGCCATAACGTCGATGTCGCCATTCAGAAAGTCCACGCTTATCCGGAAATTCCTCGACAAGCTCGACGAATTTCTTTTGCAGCTTCGCTTCCACTTCTTTAGGCTTACGCTCTTTCTTAGGATTATGGAAGCGATAAATTTCTTTCTCGAAGAAGTCCTTTGTAAGTTCTGCCAACGTATGCGCCTCGCATAGGTCGTAGATATAATCTTCAAGGTCTCTGATTTTGCGCTCAGTGTCCTTTATTTCGGATATTTCCTTTTGATTGGCACGAGGCTTTGATATTGCACCGGTCTTAGGATTGAAACGACTCGGCTCAATATATATTCCGGTCTTTAGACGGAGCTTGATGTCTTTCGACAGGCTAAGCCGAAACATTATTTCCGACCTGCCGTTACCCTCTACTTTGGAGGAGATATAACGCTTGATACTTGCCATAGGAGGACAAAAATTTTAATGGGTGGAGGACGGAAAATCAGCCATTTTTAGACGAGTTAGTCGGAATTAATAGTTGATTGTCCTTTTTACAAAGTTAGCAATTAATCTATTACGCTCCAAATTTTTTGTCCTCCTTTTGTCCTCCTATTTGAAATTTAGCGATTTTTCTTGGAAACGAATGACACCTATTTTTGCAACGATGGATTTTTAATAGTCTATATATCAACATATTGTTAATTTTTCCAAAACTCGAACCTGCTTGCATAACAGTGCATACCCTTTCATTTGGTTGCTTCTGTTCTGGGCACATTGAAAAATTGCAAGTGATTAAAAATTAATCACTTGCAATT
>CATZGB010000018.1 GCA_958418815.1 uncultured Bacteroidales bacterium
TAGGTGCCAGCCCTAATTTTTCAATCGTTCAAAAAAAGTTTAGCGGACAGTAATATTTTAAAATTTTAATCTGTGGAATCCACACGGGAGCGAAGCGACCCAAATCTATGAAATCTATGAAATCTGTGGAATCTGCGAGAGTCCCGGGAGCGAAGCGACCCAAATTATCTGCGGGAAATCTGCGTATCTGCGGAATCTGCGTGCGATATTTTCCTGAGCCATGGCCATTATGCGGTGAAGAAAAACTCACGCAGATTCCGCAGATACGCAGATTTTTCGCAGATAGAGTGATTCCGCAGATACGCTGATGTCGCAGGTTTTCGGTGAGTTATGGCAGTATTCTTTAGGATGGTCACGAAGATATGGGAACGAAGGGATGGTCACGAAGAAAGCCGCCCCGGCGGCTTGCGGTGAAGCTCCGGGGCGGCTATGTCAGGATGAGGGTATGGGTCAGCGGACAGCGACCTTGACGGTCTTGCGGTCGACGGTCACCAGGTAGATGGCGGCGTTGACTGCCACGCGGGCATCGCCCTCTGCGCTGTAGATAGTACGTCCGTCAACAGAGTTGATGGTCACAAGCTTGCCTTCGGCGCCGGTCACCACGATCGACTTGCCTTCGACAGAAACCTTGAGGCCTGCGGCGAGGATGGAGTCGATACCGGTCTGGCCGATGGTGACAGGCTCGGAAAGCTCTGACTCGCCATTGTCATACACAGCGGTCACATGGTAGGTGTGGCCATTGTCGTCGCCGGGCACATGGTTGTAGGTGGGCTGAGCCAGGGGAGCGTCATTGAGCTTGACACCGTCGCAGTAGACATTGTAACCCAGCAGGGTGTTGTCAAACTTCTTGAGGATAGAGTATGTCACATCGTCAATCATCAGCATCGCTGCGTCTGCCGCGCAGGAACGGATTGCGAAATGCTTGGTTCCGGCGGGGAGGTAAACCTCGCAGAGCGTGTATGCAACAGGCACTCGCATAGTACCCAGTTCCTCCATCAGCACATAGTCGTCGGGGTCAACAGAATCCTGGTCGGTGTACCAGATCTCGATATATTCAGGATAGCTGGGATGGTAGCTGCAGCCGTAGAACGTGATCATCTGCTTTTCGCCTGTCAGGAGGGGCGAGATGGCCCAGTGGTCAGTAGCGCTGAGGTCGTCGTGGTAGAGCGAAGCGAGGAACTTGGTGCCGCTGGTGGTGTTGAACCCTTCGTCGAACTGCTCGCCGGAATTGTCAAAGACAAAGAACGAGCAAGCAGTCTCTCCGCTGATGATGCCGGGGAATGAGATGCCAGTGAAACCGGCGACAGGCTTGTTGTCGCGATCGCAGAAAGTCCAGCCTTCAAATTCAAACGAGAAAGGATCGCCCGACTCGAAGTCTTCGGTGATGCGCACGGGATGGGCGGCTGAGAGGTCGATGGCATCCCAGGTCAGGGTGTTGCCGTCGGCGGTCTTATCGCCCGAGACACCGGTCACAACAGGCATAACAACTTTTCTGCGCTTGACGGTCAAGGTCTTGGTCTCGTTGTTGCCGGGCATCTCGTCTTGGTCAAACACCACGACAGCCTTGTACTCGATGTTTTCACCATCATTCACACCGACGGTCTGCTTGAAGGTGATGGTCTCCTCATCGCCTGCGGCAAGGCCGTACTTGCAGTTTCTGGAATCAACAACCTCACCATTGCGGTAGAAGTCAACGACATAGGAAGACGCATCATATGAGCCGTCATTGAGGACAGCGACATTAATGTCGAATTCCTCACCGGCCTCAACTATCATCGGGCCTGAAATCCTGGCCTGCAGGTCATACTTGACCTCCTCGCAGATCTGGATCTCGTCGTAGAGCGAGTATGCGTAGCCACGGCAGATGCTGCTGATATAAATCTGCACCTCCTTGTCTTTGAAGTCGGCGAGAGAAACCTGCATCTTGTTCCACTTTAAGGCGTCGTAATCGGCGTTGGAGAATGTGGCAAGCGGGGTGAGCACGCCGTCGCAGAAGACAGCGACCTCGGTCTCGTTAGGATCTTTCTCGTCAACCTTGTATGAGCGGAAGACAACCACGGGATTGTCACCCGAAATCTCGATCTTGCCGGTGACGATAGACTTGCGTCCGTTCATCGTCGTATGCTGTATGGCATAATAGTCGTCACCGCCAAAAGGCATGACGCCAAGCTGTTCATATGAGCCGTAGAAGAGAGAGCCTGAGCCGATACCAGAGAGGATATAGTAATACGAGGACTCCGCACCGCCGTATTCCACGGGCATTCCATAGGCGGGGCCCACAGCCACTGTCGTACCTACGGCCTTGCCTTTGAGGTCAACATTGACCGCACCAACACCATACACGACGAGAGTCTGGAAGTCGCGCTCGGCAGTCTCGATTTCGAAATGAGTTTCAGTCAGGGGCTCGTTGTTGACGATCTCGGTGAGGACACCCTGGGCGTTGGCTGCCCATACATTGTAGGTGATGTTTCCGGGAGCGATAGGCGCGCCATCGACATCGAGGGTCACGGGATCCCAGCTCAACTTTATGGTGTTTCCGTCAGTATAACCTACGATGCCGGTGACATTGGCGGGCTTGGAGAGGCCGATGAACACAGAAGCCTCAGACTTCTTTCCGGTCTCGCCGGCGGCATTTTCCGGGACAAGGGTGTAGATGTAGGTGCCAGACTCTGTGATGCCGTCATCCTGGAAGCTTGTAGAGTTGCCAGGGGCGACAGTCACCGTCTTCACAGCCTCGGAGGCATCATTGCGGTAAACCTTCACAGTGACATCGCCTGAGAGGTCAGAACCGTCGATGGTCTTGACAGGAGCGGTGAAAGAGATGTCGGTCTTGAAGTTGTCAAGCGGATTGCGCTTCACGGAGAGACCGGTGATTGCTTCGGGGGCGGAGGGGAAAATCGCCTCTTCAAATGTATATGACTTCAGGAGTATATCACGCTTGCTGATATCTGAAATGGCGTGGAAACCGATATGGTAGGTGGCAGTGACAGACGGGGTGATATATGTCTCGAAAGTCTTGTTGGTAGCGCCTTTGAGGACTGTGGGGGCAACAACCTCGACAGTCATTCCTTCGGCGGTAGCCTCGCGGCCATAACGGATTTCGAAACGTTCTTCATATTGGTTGGAGCTTGGGGCAAGCACCGCGGTGAACTTGTAGGTCAGACCTGCGGTAAGCCTTACAGCGGGAGAGAAGAGCCAGTCGTCGGCATCGAGGTAAGCACCGCCGGCATAGCGGGTGTTACTTCCGCTGAAGCACCATGTGCAGTCATCTTCGTTGCTGTCAAGGACAGTGTGGATGTCGAAGTTCGCCTGCTTGGTCATGTCCATGTTGAGGGGAGCGTCCATGCTGCCCAGAGGGATGGTGTTTGACTTTACAGCCTCTGAGCTCTTGCCATTGTAATCGGCCTTGACAAGATAGAACACCGACATGAGATCCTCGGGAGCCACCTGCTCGGTGGTGTATGTGGTGGCGGCCAGACCGGTCACCAGCTCATCGCCGTTGGCGTCGAGGACGGTGTATGTCACACCGGCGGGATCGAGGTATCCGCCGTCAGATGATGTGGTGACAGGTTCCCAAGTGATAGTGGAGGTGTTGTCGGCCCATGTGAACTTGACATTGGTGGGCTGTGAGGGTGAGCCTTTCCCGACATAGCAGGATGCCATGGCCCTGGTGGAAGCGCCGTCGGCATTGGCCACAGACACGAGGAATGTGGTGTGCTTGGCCTCGGTCATGGTCACGGTCCTGTTGACCTCTGAGCCTGAGAGGGCCTCGCCGGTGGCAACCTGCACGCCGTCGGAAGTGACGACAGTGTATGTGAAGTTCTGGCCCTGGACGGGGGTGCCGTCAAAGAGGGTCGAGGGCATTGTCAGTTTCAGATTCACATCCATCGAGCCATCTGAGCAAGACACCTCGATGGCAGGCTGAGCCGGGACTTTTTCGCCGGTGGTCGGGTTGGCGATGTAAAGGCCCACCACCTGCTCTCCATCGGGGAACTCATACAGCAACGTTGACTCACCGGTCTCGAGGTCGATTTCGACCAGACCGCAGCCTTCGTCTGTGGTGTAAGTATGGAGGTAGGTGTTGTTGGCAGAGTTGATGCATCCGCCGCAAGCATACTGGTAAGGAATATCTACCACGGCGATTTCCTCATAAGAACCGGTATTCTTGTCTATCTTGTAGAGAATCTTGTCGGTTCCGAGGGCGTAGTACTGGCCGTTGTAGTCGCAGGCGACGCTCATGACGCTGAGATCGCATTGTGCGATGGGAGTACCGCCGGCAAACATCTCTCCGGTAACGTCAGTGTTCCAGTCGGCTTTTCCCCAGACCTTGGTGCCGATCTGGTCCTCGTCACTGAAGAAGATGCCATAGATGTCTCCGGAAATCGGGTCGGCGGCAGCGCCCATCGCCCAGCCGGTGAAATCACACAGCACATCCTTATTGACCACACCCCAGGGAGTGGTGGTCGTATCATATATGTCGACGAAGGAAAGCATCATTCCAAAGAACTCTTCGATGTGCACACCATAATAGCGTCCTAGCCCATTGTCGACAGCACCCATGTTGTATAATTTGTCGACGCTATTGATCATCTCGAAACTCTGAGATGAAGACGTGGGCACGGTGTAGACACCATAGTATCTTTTGTTCCCCATGCGTTTGACACGTGGACATGACCTCTCAGGTCAATGGCAGCCGCCACAGCGCGCTGGGCGGCGGTGGCGGAGCGGAGGGCTGTGTTTCTTTTTTCCGTCATCTCGGATTTCACCTCAATAATCCCGGGAATAGGCTCGGGCTTGTATTGAGAGAATTCTGGGAGTTGGCGGGTGCCGACAGTCTGCTGCACAGCCGCACGCTGCTGCGAGGCATTGACCGCCCTGTCAGCTTTGACCGGAGGGGCAGCACAGACCGACACCGCTGACCCGATGGCCAGCACTGATGACAGCATCAGAGATAAGGATTTTCTCATACTTGATGAAAATGGATTCTGTGGTTAATAATCCTGAATTCGGGCATACCGGAAAAATGAATCCGCTAATTTCTCCTGTATTCCTTTTGTTTGAAAGTGATCTATGATTGTTTTTGAAGTTTTCTCCTCTGATTTCGCTGGCCGGCCGCGCCCGCAAAGAGGTCGGCCGGGATTAACAGCAGGCATTTGCCGTTTTCTTACAACTGTTGTGATTTCCACATCAACTTTCACCTTTTGGCTTGCCCAACCACGTTTTTCGCATCAGATTGCCAATGATATAAGGCTTATGGTTTATTATGGAAACGCCTGATGTTACGCTTGCAAATATAGGATAATTATTTTTACCCTCCAAATATTTGTGAAACTTTTTTAACCTTTCGCAATAATACTCAATCCGCACTTTGCCCTGCAAGAATATTAACATTGTATATGGATTGATGAGAACTGAAGCATCGCCAAAAACAAAAAAAACCTGGGTTTCAATTTGTTGTCGCAAGGCCCCATGTTTAACACTGGTTAAAAAACATAAGCGTCAGGGCTGCCATGGATAATATCATATTCACATCATTTTTGATTGAATCATTGACAAATCCGATATATGGCTTACATCTCCAGACAAAATGGGATTGCCGTTTGAGGGGGGTATATAAAAGATTCTTTCAGAATCCCGCGCCTGACGCATTCACCGGGGGTTACCGGCCTACGGCCGCCAACCCCCGGCTAATAATTAAGGAATCCTCCGGATTCCCGGGGCCTACAGTCTTATTTATCTGTGGAATCGACCTTTATCTGCGGAATCAACCTCAACCTGTGGAATCTATGAAATCTGCGAGAGTCCCGGGAGCGATGCGACCCCAAATTATCTGCGAGGAATCTGCGTATCTGCGGTATCTGCGTGAGACACTTTTTAAAGGAGAGGGGGCTTTTGACGGTTTGGGATGGATGCGAAGAAAACCGCCCCGGCGGCTTGCGGTGAAGCGCCGGGGCGGTTGAGTTAAGATAAGGGTATGGGTCAGCGGACGGCGACCTTGACGGTCTTGCGGTCGATGGTCACCAGGTAGATGGCGGCGTTGACTGCCACGCGGGCGTCGCCCTGGGCGGCGTAGATGGTCTTGCCGTCAACAGAGTTGATGGTGACAAGCTTGCCTTCGGCTCCGGTCACTACGATCGACTGGCCTTCGACCGAAATCTTGAGGCCTGCGGCGAGGACTGAGTCGATGCCCGACTGGTCGATGGTGACAGGCTCTGACAGCTCTGACTCGCCCTTGTCGTAGACGGCGGTCACATGGTAGGTGTGGGCCGCGTCATCCTCGGTTGCGTGGAGGAATGAGGGCTGGGCAAGAGGAGCGTCGTTGAGCTTGACTCCGTCGCAATACACGTTGTAGCCCTGGAGCTGGCCGTTGAATCCGACAATCGCCTTGTAGGTGACATCGTCAATCATCAGCATGAACGCGCCTGCTGCACATGAGCGGATGGCGAAATGCTTGGCCCCGGCGGGGAGGTCGGCGGTGTAGAGGGAGAATTCACCGGGAATGGTCTTGGTGCCGAACGCCTCCACCTTCACGAAGTCATTGGGATTGGCGGAGTCATCGGTGGTGTACCACACCTCAATCTTCTCGGGATAGTCGGCGGAATAGCTGCGGGCCTGGAAGGAGATGGTCTGGGCTTCGCCGGTCAGGAGGGGCGAGATCGCCCAGTCATCCACCTGGCTGTCATCAAAATTGAAGAGCGCGGCCAGGAACTTGGTGCCGCTGGAGGTGTTGTAAGACTCGTTGAAGGTGTTGTCGGCATTGTCGAAGATGAAGAACGAGCCCGTGGTGGTTCCGGGTTCAATGCCCGGGAGGTCGATGTTCTTGAATCCGCCCATTGGCTTGCCGTCAATGTCGACGAAGGTCCAACCTTCAAACTCCTTGGCGAACGACTCGGCTGACTCGAAGTCTTCGGTGACATCCATCGGCATTGCATCCTCGATCACGATTTCATCCCATGTCAGGGAGTTGCCGTCGGCGGTCTTCTCGCCGGCGAGGCCGGTGACAGCGGGGAGGGTCGATCGTTTGCGGGTGACAACGACTGTAGCGGTGGTGTTGTTGTCTGGCACCTCGTCAGCCTCGTAGACAACGACAGCCTTGTACTCGGCGGAATCGCCGTCGTGGAGCCCGAGGGTCTGCTTGAAGGTCATCACATCAGACTCCTCTTCGGCCAGGCCGTAGTTGTTGGTCTTGGTGTCGACGATCTCGCCGTCGCGGTAGAGGTTGACGGTGTATGCGTCGGCATCCTCGGCCCCCTCATTGGTGACGGTGACGGTGACATTGAACTCAGCGCCGGTCTCTACTGTGGCGGGAGCGGAAATGGCGGCATTGAGGTCGTAGTTGATGTCCTCGCAGATGTTGATTTCGTCGTAGAGATTGTAGGCCATGCCGTTGCAGAGAGCGGTGATCAAGATCTGCACATCTTTGCCCTTGAACTGGGCGAGGGAATACTTGCGCTTTGCCCAGACACCGGTGTCGAAGTCGGCATGGGTGTAGGAAGCCAGTTCTGTGGTCACACCCTCACACAGGACAGACACGACAGTGCCGTTTGTGTCATTGTCTCCAACCTTGTATTCGCGGAACATGACCACGGGGGCCTCCCCTGCGACAGCGATTTTTCCGGTAATAAACGTCTCTGTCTGGCCGACGGCGGTGAACTTGGCGTAGAAAAAGTCATCACCCGCGTAAGGATCGACACCCAGGCTCGAGGAGCCGAGATTAGCGTCGCCTGTGCCGGAGATTCCAAGGATATAGTTATCAAGAGAGGCGCCTCCGCTATAAAGCACCGGCATCACATAAGCGGGACCGACAGAGACAAGGGCTCCGGACGGGTTACCTTCGACGTCGTAGTTGACAGCCTGGATGGCATACTGCACGAAATCTTGCTCGGCGGGCATCTCGATGTCAAACGAGTAGCTGGTAGAGGTGATGGGGGCATCGTTGAGGACTTCTGCGAGATAGCCGTCCTCGACAGACCAGACATTGTAGGTAAGGCTGGGGGCGACGAGAGCGTTGCCGTCAGCGTCAACCGTGGGAGCGGTCCAGGAGAGGTTGACTTTGTTGCCTGCCGAATAGCCTGCGAAGTCGCCAGCCTGGCCGGGCTTGGCGGCCCCGATGAAGGCAGCGACCGTGACGGTCTTGCCCTCTTCGCCAGCGGCATTGACGGGGATGAACGAGTAGATGTATGTGTCGGAATCGACAACGGTGTTATCCACCAGGCTTGTTGTCGCGCCGGGAGCGAGCGACTCCTCTTTGACGAGTGTCTCGCCACGAAGCACTTTGACTTTGACATTTCCGGTCAGGGCGTCGCCTGCGATGGTCTTGGAGGGAGCCTTGAAGGAAATTTCGGCCTTGAAGCAGTCAGAGGAGCTGGCCTTGACAGACACATTCTCGACGGCTTCGGGAGCTGAGGCGGAGACGGGAGCGGAGATTGAGTATGATCTCAGGTGGAGGTAATATTTGTCGGCATCGGAGATGGCGTGGAAACCGACATGGTAGACACCGGAGACGGAGGGGGTGACATATGCCTCAAGCTCGGTGTCGGCGGTGCCGACAACATCTGTCGAGGGAATCACCTCGAGGGTCATTGCCGCCGAGGAGGGCTGCTGGCCAAGGAACACCTCGATGCGCTCGGCATAGCTGTTGGCCTGGGCAGCCACGACGGCTGATATCTTGTAGGACTTGCCCCCCTCAAGCTTCACGGCGGGGGAGAACAGCCAGTCGTCGGCGGCATTGGAGCCGCTGTATGAGTAGCGGGTGCCGCCGGAGAAATTCCAGGTCTTGCCGTCGTCGTTGGCATCCTCGATGGTGTGGATGGCGAAGTTGTCGGCATCGGCCATGTCCATGGTGAGCGGGGCGGCGAACTCACCGAGGCCCACCACGTTGGAGGCCACGAAGGCCGAGCTCTTGCCGGCATATTCGGCTTTCACGGAATATGACAGGGCGGTGTAGACGGCGGGGAGGGGCACAGCCTGGGTGAAGGTGGTGGCGGTGAGGCCCGAAGCGAGGACTTCGCCGTCGGCGTCGGCCACGGTGTAGGTCACCTCTGCGGGGTCAATGAATCCATTGTCAGACGACGTGGTGACAGGGTTCCAGGTGAGGGTGGCGGTGGCGTCGGCCCATGCGAGCTTCACATTGGCGGGAGCCGAGGGCGCGCCCTTGCCCACGAAGCATTCAGCCTTTGCCTTGGGAGACACGCCTGCGTCGTTGGAGACGGTGGCGATGAATTTGGTCATACCCGACGCGGTCAGGGTAGCGGTCTCTGTCACCTCAGCCCCTGCGGCTGCTGTGCCGGAGGCCAAAGTCTCGCCGTCGCCGGACACGACCTGGTATGAGAATGTCTGGCCCGAAGCGGGGGTGCCGTCGAAGAGGGTCGTGGGCATCGCCACTTTGATGGCGACATCCATCGAACCATTATCGCAGGTCACGGTCAGGCCGGGGGCTGCGGGAGCCTTGTCTGCCGCGGCAGGCTTGGGGATGTAAAGACCCATGATCTCTTCGCCGTCGGGATACTGGCACAATTCGACAGACTCACCGGTCTCAAGGTTGATTTCCACCAGACCTGCTTCATCGTCGGTCGAGTAAGCCTGCAGGTATGTGTTGTTGGCGGTGTTGACACAACCTCCGGAAAAATATTGGGAAGGCATATCGGCCTGGGCGACCGCTTCGGTCTGTCCGGTTGTCTTGTCGACCTTGTAAAGGATAAGGTCAACACCGAGGGCGTAGAAGGTGCCGTCGTCGGTAGCTCCGACGCTCATAACACCCACCGGGAAGTCGGCAATCGGTATGGTGATGCCGTTCTCATAGTCGGCCTTTGCCCATTTCAAGACAAGGCTTTGGCCCTCCACGGCATAGTAGACGCCGTAGATGTCGCCGGAAACAGGGTCGAGGGCGCATCCAAGCGACAGACAGTCATAGTCGACACTCTTGGAGCTGATTTTCTCCCAGGTGTCAGTGTCATATGTGTCGAGGGTCATGAAATCCATCCCAAAGATAGACATGAGGCTGACACCGAAGTAGAGGCCGTCGCCGTTGTCGATGCTGCCATACATGTAGATATTGTTCAGGGGCGCGATCTCCCCGAATGCTCCACCTTCGGCGGTGGGAATCGTGGAGACGTTAGGCAGAGAGGCTTCCCCCCATGTGTCGGAATAGACCACATTGCCCCGCAGGTCGAGGCTGGCGGCAGCTGCCCGCTGGGCGGCGGTGGCCGATTTCAAGGCGGCATGGCGTTTGGCCTGGAGCTCGGATTTCACCCTGTGCAGGCCAGAGACCTGGGCGGTCTTTGCAAACCTTGGGTTTGTGAGCCTGATTTGTCCTTTCTGTTCACCGGGGGTCGCGACCTTGGCCGCCAACTGATTCTCCGTGGTGACACCCCCTGCCTTCTTCGCCAAAGGAGCGGCGTAAGAGGAGACTGCTGACCCGAGGGTCAACGCTGCTGATAGCATCAGAGATACTGATTTTCTCATAACGTGTCTACAATGGATTCTAAGTTAAACACTCCTGATCGGGTATTACCGGCCTGGGCCGATGTCCTGGATAAAAGAATCCGCTAATTTATCCTTTTCCCTCTCGAAATTGATTTATGATTGTTTTTGAAGTCTTTTATGTCTGATCGTACTGTCGGCCCCGCGCCCCCGGGCCACATCCCTGATTTGTAAGATTACACATCACCATGGGCGCACAAAATTTTCCACAACCGCATATTCCACGGCAGAATGCCAGCATCACGGGGCTAAAACATCCACTGCGAACACACAATATGTTTCTGCCGCAAATTTAGAATAATAATTTTTACTATCCAAATATTTGTGAAATATTTTCAATAATCAAAAAAAACAACTAATCAACGTTAAAGCCGCCAAAATTATTCACATTAGTTACACCAATTCCAATGACAAAATGCAACACAAGACACTTATCTTTCTGATTCTATGGATGTTGGCTGGCAAGAGGCGGATTTTCACACAAGTTAACAATCGTAATCACGAGAGAGGATATTGGCCGATCTGGACACATCTGGCCTGACGAAAAAAAATCCAAACAGGCAAAAAATCAGCCGGATATCACACCGGGGAAACGAGCCGCGCCGCGACTTTTGCCCTTATGTCAGGCGAAAGTCGCGGCGCGGTGTATGGAGGGGAGCGCGGATGGCTCAGAGGACTATCTTGGCAGGACGGTGGCCGGGAGCGACGAGGATGTATGCCCCGGGCAATGCGGCGAAGCGGCCTGGCGCGGAGGGGCTGACCTCGGCGCCTGATACCGAGTAGAGGCGCGCGCCGGGAGTGGCGACGATTTCTCCGTTGACAAGGATGAAGGCGGAGGCCGCCTCACCAGCCGCAGGCACGGTTATGCCTGATGTCGACAGGTCGATTTCGGATGTCTCTGACCAGAGGCTCTCTTTTCCCTTTTCGGGGTCGGCGGGGACGGCTTTCACCCTGTAGCGGTAGATGATGTTGCTCAGGCCGGTCACTTTGTAGGATGTGTCGGTGATGCCGGTGATGGTGATGCGTTCGCCGCTGACGGTCTGCTCGGCCCTGGCGGGGGCTGAAGATGACGACAGCACCCCTTCAAGGGCTTTGTCGTAGTCGATGTCGTCGCAATCGGCGCAGTCGCCGCTGAAGGCCATAGCCGAGTAGAGAGTCACGCGCTTGGACTTGCCCTGGTTGGCGACTTTGACGGCATATGTCTTGGAGTCGTCAAGGCCCGAGAACGCCACGGAGTGGTATGTCGCCGACTTCTGCGCGTCGACAACCTCGACGGCGGCCTGTGCGCCATCCTCGTCAATCAGGGAGAGGATGATGACAGGGTCGGTGTCGGTGCCGTAGCGTTTGGCGTTCACGACCACGGTAGCCACGCCGTTTTCAGGCGCGATGCGGGCGGTGGAGGTTATGGAGCCGTCGCTCATAGCCGTGCCGAGATACATCGAGGAGGAGAGCAGTTTGTATTCCCCCTCGAGTGTCCAGCCATCAAGGGCTTTGGCGAAATCGGTCCAGACGGCGGGCATGGGGAGGCCGTCGGTCGCGGGCCATACCTGGAGGGTGTAGCTGACCTCCGTGCCTTCCACATTGACGGGCGCCCAGGTGGCGGTGAAGCTTCCGGCTTCCTCCACGACGGGCTCGGCGGGAACCGGGGCGGGGGTGTCGGGTATCGGCTGACGGTCGACCCAGAAGGAGACGGCGCCGGTCTGCGGGTCGCGGGTTATCTCAGTCACCGGCTTGGAGAGGTATGTGCCGGTGTTTGTGCGGGCCGCCGGGGTCGACGTGTTGGTGAACTCCGTAGCGTCGCTTTTGGGCCAGAGGTCGGCGCTCTGGGTGGAGCTTGTCAGGCGGTTGTCGGCCGGAACCACGGTCATGCGCTGGAGGGAATAATTGTTGACGGTGTTGCTGTTCCATGCCGACGCGCTGTATGTGACATGGGTGATGAGCATGCCTTCGTCGAGGAGGAATTCATCCCATCCTTGGCGTGCGCGGTTCTCGAAGATGAAGTATTCGTTGGGATCCTTGTCGTTGACAAGCACCACGGCGAGCGACTCGGGGTTGTCGTTGTCGTTTAGCACCGGGAGGGTGTACTGGGTGTTCTTCTCCCCCTCCACGATGTCTATCCATCCCATGAAAGCCTTCTCGTAGGCCGAATATCCGATGGGGGTGTAGCCGTCGTCGTTGTAGCAACCATGGTCCATAAGCGACCAGTCGCCCATGCCGAAGTAGCCGTTGCCGTAGGTGGTCTCGTAGAAGTCGGGCAGGCCGAGGCAATGGGAGAACTCATGGCAGAATGTGCCGACACCGTCGATTTCAGTGCGGTAGGAGCCGTTAAGCTCGTTGAACACGGCGAATTTGGTCATCCTCACACCATCGCAGGTCACCGTGCCTGCCCCCGACGACGCGAGGTCCCACTGGCATGGCCACACGGCCTGCGCCACACCCGAGGAGGCCTGGCCCACGCCGGCATAGAGGACGATGACCACGTCGCACACGCCGTCGCCGTCGTTGTCGAAGATCGAGAAGTCGACCTCGGGGTCGGCGAGCTGGATGGCTTCCTTGACCATATGTCCGGGCTTCTCGTCGTTGCCCCAATAGTCAGTGCCACCATAATAGACGCGGTTCTTCGACACGGTGTACGGGCCGTAGACATGAAACTGGGGGTCGTACTGGCCCATGGAGGCGTCGGTGAAATATTTCTTGGCGCTTTTCTCCTCGCCGGCGAAGAATTCTTTGAATATGGCGTTGGCCCCGTCGCCGTCACGGAATTTGATATCCTGGTACTGGACGAGGAGGATGGGGACATGGGCGACACCTTTGTGTGGCACCTGCGACTCCTGCTGCTCGATGCTCACGCGCCCCTGGGCGCTGCGCAGGGGGGCTTTCACCGTGGGCAGCATGGCTTCGCGGGCCTGCACCTTAGGGGAGGCGGCGCGCTGGGCGGCGTATTCGAGGGTGGCGGCGCGGTCGGCGATGAACGACTGCTCGGCGGCCGAACGCTCCGAGACCTCGTGGGCATACACCTGGCTGATGCCGTCCGCGGGACGGTAGACCACATGGCCCTCGGGGGTGAAATCGACAGCCAGGCCGTCGGAGGTGACATAGGTGTGGAACCACTCGTCACCCGTCAGGGTGACGGTCACGACGGATCCGTCGGGCTGTGTGACAGTGCGGGTCAGGCGTCTGGCGGGAACCGCGTAAGCCGATGCCACAGCAAGGGCGGCGACAGCAAGCGTCAGAAGTTTTCTTTTCATATCCATTTTGTTTTATGTTCGGGGTTCCGGCCTCCATCTTCCATCGCAAGGCAGGGGGGGAAGGCTCGGCTACCCGGCGCTTATATTGTAGCAATGCGCAAATTTACAAAAAAATCCCCCGAACATACAATATCCGGGGGCTAAATTTTCTGACGTGCCGCTCATTATGCAATCAGGCAACCGTAGATTGACGGCAAAATGCAATCGGGAACGCGGCTCGGGCGGGCCTGCCTTGGCCCTGAGATGACTAATTGGCGACAAACGAACCGAGCGACGCGGGGAGCGAGGGGGCGCAGCTGTAGGCGCGGGCAAACTGGCGTATGAACAGGATGGTAGACCTGCGGGGGGCCAGGCCCTGGTCGCGGCGGTGGCGCGGGGTTGCGGATTTCATCGCTGAAGGGAACAATTGGGTAGAATCATTTTTCATAGGCAAGCTACAAAATTTGGATTGGGGACAGGCCGGCAACCGGGCCGGCAGTGAAGAACGGTGACATTACTATAACGCGCGGGAGGGGCGTTTAGTATGCGACCGGGGCCGTTTTTTTCGTCGCGGCGGGAGTCGCGGCAGGCCCGTCACCTCCCTGGCAGGCAGGCGCGAACGGGAAGCGGGAGCCACATATTGCCCTTTATGTGCAAAATATTCTTAAATCGCAGCATATTTTGCACGTATTATTTTGAGAAAACCACGCGTTTTTGTAATTTTGCATAGTACAGAACACAGCTGACAGCCCGCGACGCTCCTCTGTGGCAATCAGAGCCTGCGGACTTTACTTTAACTTTAAACTCAAAAACTCGACAACCCAAATCCCCAAAAGCCTATAGACCGGAACTCTACTTAACCAAACTACACTGACTGAAATGCAAAAACTTACCCGGCTTACCGACGAAAAGTTGGTCGCAGCCTACGCCTCCGGAAACAATGAAGCTTTCGACACTTTGCTGCGCAGGCACGAAAACCGTGTGTTCAACTACATTTTCAACATTGTGAAGAACAAGGATGTGGCCGACGACATCTTCCAGGAGACTTTCGTCAAGGCGATATCCACAATCAAGCAAGGCCGATACACCGACTCGGGCAAGTTCTCGGCGTGGATTACCCGCATCGCACACAACCTCATCATCGATTTCTTCCGCCAGGCCAAGAGCGAGAACACCATCTCGACCGACCAGGAGGACGCCGATGTGCTCAACCGCCGCGACCTCTCGGAGGAGAATGTCGAGGACCTGATGGTGACCTCCCAGATTCACACCGACGTGAAACGCATAATGGAGTCGCTGCCTGAGTCGCAGCGCGAGGTGCTTGACATGCGGTTCTACCGCAACATGTCGTTCAAGGAAATCGCCGAGGCCACCGGGGTCTCCATCAACACCGCCCTCGGCCGCATGCGCTACGCCATCCTCAACATGCGCCGTATCGCCTCTGACAAAAACATCGTGCTGACCCGCTAAGCCTCCGGGCGAGAGCATATCCCATTTCCGGCGAGAGCATAAACAAGCCTCCGGCCCTATTTCTGCCGCAAAAAGTTGCGCGATATCCAAAAACTTCTTACCTTTGCACAGCAAAAGCCCCATCTACCGGGGCACACCTCCTTGCCCGGATGGCGGAATCGGTAGACGCGACGGTCTCAAACACCGTTGGAGCAATCCATCCCGGTTCGAGCCCGGGTCCGGGTACTGATAACGACTGAGAATCGCATTGATTTCAGTCGTTATTTTATTTTATGTGGAATTCAGAAACAGACAGCAGAGAGATATGGCTATGAAGCAGATCGAGGTGGTCGCGGCCATCATCAGGCGCGAGGGGATGTACTTCGCGACGCAGAGGGGATATGGCGAGTTCGAGGGGATGTGGGAGTTTCCCGGAGGAAAGATAGAGCCTGGCGAGGAGCCGGAGGCGGCTCTCGCCAGGGAAATCAGGGAGGAGCTGGATGTGGATGTGGCGGTGGAGGAGCTGTTCTGCGTGCGCGAGTTTGAATATCCCCGGTTCAGGCTGAAGCTGCATTGCTATTTCTGTTCGCTATCCGGTAACGACGAGCCGCGCCTGCTCGAGCACAAGGCGGGGTGCTGGCTCCCGGCTTGTGAACTGGGCAGGTTGAAGTGGCTCCCGGCTGACGAGGAAATCATCGACAGGCTCAGCCAAGGATGACCTCGACGCGATGGCGCGAACCGGCGGGGAACACCGGCAGGCGGTTGCCGTCGACGGCGTTGCCGTCAATCGTAACGGACGCGACTCCACGGCTGACATGGGAGGGGTTGGCGACCTCGATGTCGTAGACCGCGTCACGGAAGCGGCGGGTGACTTTGAAGCCGTCCCACTGCGGGGGAACGCACGGGTCGATGACCAGGCCGTCGTAATCGGGACGGATGCCGAGGATGAACTGGGTGATGGCATACCAGTTCCAGGCGGCGGTGCCGGTAAGCCATGAGTTTTTGGCCTCGCCCGGACGGGCGGCGTCTTTCCCGGCGGTCATCTGGCAGTAGACATACGGCTCGACCTTGTGGAGATCGCTGTGTTCCTCGACATACGCCGGGCATATCTTGCGGTAATATTCCCAGGCGCGGTCGCCACGCCCCAGGACGGTCTCGCCGATAATCACCCAGGGGTTATTGTGGGCGAAGATTCCGGCGTTCTCCTTGTAACCGGCGGGGTAGGTGGAGATTTCCCCGTAATCGACCACATATTCGGTGAAGGCGGGGTTGTTGAGGACAATGCCGTGGTCGCAGTCGAGATATTTCTTGACCGAGTCAAGGGATTTGGCAACCATGCCTTCCTCGAGCCCTATTCCGGCCATCGTACACCAGCCTTGTGACTCGACGAAGATTTTCCCCTCCTTGTTTTCGGAAGAGCCGACCTTTCGGCCGAAGTAATCGTAGGCGCGCAGGTACCATTCGCCATCCCATCCGTGGGCCTTGACCGCCTCGACCATGGCGTCGACATGGCGCATGGCCCTGTCGGCCTCGGAGTCATGCCCGAGGCGGCGGCACAGGGCGGCGTAGTCGCGGCCATAGATGACAAACTGCCCGGCGATCATCAACGACTCGGCCTTGGAGCCTTCGGAGCGGTTTTCGGTGGTCTGGAATGACTCGTTGGGATCGGTGGAGAAGCAGTTGAGGTTGAGGCAGTCGTTCCAGTCGGCACGGCCGATGAGCGGCAGCCCGTGGGGGCCGAGGTTGTCAATGACATGGTTGAACGACACGCGCAGATGCTCGAGCAGCGGGACTTCTGAGCCGGGCTTGTTGTCAAACGCCACGGGTTCGTCGAGGATTGAGAGGTCGCCTGTCTCCTTGACATACGCGACGGTGCCGAAGATGAGCCACATAGGGTCGTCGTTGAATCCGCCTCCGATGTCGTTGTTGCCGCGCTTGGTGAGCGGCTGGTACTGGTGGTAGCATCCTCCGTCGGGAAACTGGGTGGCGGCGATGTCGAGGATGCGCTGCCTGGCCCGGGACGGAATCTGGTGGACGAAGCCCACGAGGTCTTGGTTGGAGTCGCGGAATCCCATGCCACGACCGATGCCGCTCTCGAAGAATGAGGCGGAGCGGGAGAAGCAGAATGTGACCATGCACTGGTATTGGTTCCAGATGTTGACCATTCGGTCGAGGCGGGGATCGGCGGAGGTGAGGGTGAAATTGCCCAGCAGAGCGTCCCAATCGGCGCGCAGCTTGGCAAACGCCTTGTCGACCTTTTCCGGGGTGTCGAACATCGCCATCATATGGCGGGCGGCGCTCTTGTCAATCACCCCTTTCGACTCCCATTTGCGGTCGGCGGGGTTCTCGACATATCCGAGCATGAATACCAGGTCACGGCTCTCGCCCGGCTGCAGGGTGATTTCAAGATGATGTGAGGCGATGGGGGACCATCCGTGGGCCACCGACCCGCGTGATTTCCCTTCAAGCACTACCTGGGGCTCGTCAAAGCCGTTGTAAAGCCCCAGGAACGCCTCGCGGTCGGTGTCGAATCCGGCGAGAGGGGCGTTGACCCAGTAGAAGGCGTAATGGTCGCGCCGCTCCTTGTATTCGGTCTTGTGGTATATGGCAGAGCCGTCAATCTCGACCTCGCCGGTCGAGAAGTTGCGCTGGAAATTCTCCATGTCGGCGGCGGCGTTCCACAGACACCATTCCTGGAACGAGAAGAGGCTGAAGCTTTTGGGCCGGTCGGAGAGGTTGGTCAGGGTAAGTTTGGTGACCTCGGCGTTGACACCGACGGGGACAAAGAAGAGGGCGCGCGCCTGCAGTCCGTCCTTGCGGCCTGTGATGATGGTGTAATTCAGGCCGTGGCGGCATTCGTAGAAATCGAGAGGGGTCTTGCAGGGCTTCCAGCCGGGGTTCCAGACGGTGTCGCCATCCTTTATATAGAAATAACGGCCTCCGGCATCCATCGGCACCCCGTTGTAGCGGTAGCGGGTGAGACGCCGGAATTTGGCGTCGCGGTAGAAGGAGTAGCCTCCTGCGGTGTTGGAAATCAACGAGAAGAATGCCTCGTTTCCGAGGTAGTTGATCCAAGGCCAGGGGGTGGCAGGGTCAGTAATCACATACTCACGGGCTTGGTCGTCGAAATGGCCGTATTTCATGTCGTAAAAGGTTTGCGCGTTAACAGTCTGCGCAAATTTACGAATTTTCCACAGCCCGGAGGCGGAATGTCAAGATTGGTCAAGCATTCGCAAAAATAGTATCATCCCGCAGTGAGTTGAGCGAGCGCACGACAAGGATGGCGGAGACGATTGTCGCCATGGCGTCGGAGACAGGGAAGGTGTACCAGATGCCGTCGAGCCCGAAGAAGCGGGGGAGTATCATCAGCAGGGGAAGCAGGAATATGACCTGGCGGACGAGGCTGAGGAATATGGATGTGCCGACCTTGCCGATTGACTGGAAATAGGTGGTGGCGACAATCTGGAATCCGACCAACAGGAAGCATATCAACGCGTTGGAGAGGGCATGGCCTGTGAACTCCACGAGCTGCATGTCGCTCACGAATGCGCGGGCGATCAGACGCGGGATGGTGAGGCCGAACGCCCATCCCAGGAGGGTCACGAGCGTGGCGGCGGCGGTGGCGAGCCAAAAGACCCTGACCACCCGGCGCGGCATTCCGTGGCCGTAGTTGTAGCCGGCGATGGGCTGGAATCCCTGGCATATGCCCAGGACTATGCAGCAGAGCATCGAGGTGTATGTGACGAATATGCCCGAGGCCGCGATTGCCTCATATCCTCCGTAATGTTTCAGGGAGTTGTTGAGGAAGATGTTTATCAGGCAGGAGGCAACGTTGATGATTGACGGGGCGGCTCCGATGCCGATGATGCCCCAGACGAGGGGCCAGGATATGCGGTATGTGCCGGAAGTGAACACCACGGGGCCGTTGCGGCGGGAGCAGAAGTGGCGCATGACGAATATCATCGAGACGGTCATGGAGATGTCGGTGGCGATGGCTGCCCCTTTTATTCCAAGCTCCAGGAGGTAGACGAAAGTCGGGGCGAGGAGCATATTGAGGCCGAACCCGATGAACATCGTCAGCATGGCGCGGGTGGGGAATCCGGTGGCCCTCATCATGTTGTTGAATGTGAATGTCAGGTTGGTCATGAGCAGGCCAGGGAGGATGTACATCATGAAGTCGCGGGCGTAGGGCAATGTCTGCTCGTCGGCCCCGAAGAGGCGCAGCACCGGAGACATGAAGAGCGCGAACATTCCGATGTACATCACCCCTATCGTGAGGGTCAGCACAAGGGAGTTGCCGAGTATGCGGCGCGCCCCGTCGACATCCCCGGCCCCAAGAAAGAGGCTCATACGGGCGGTGGCACCTGCTCCGATAAGCACCCCGAGCGCAGTGGCGATGTTCATCACCGGGAATGTTATGGCCAGTCCGGCGATGGCCTTTGGACCCACGACCTGACCGATGACAATGCGATCCATGACGTTGTAAAGCTGCATGACAAGCATCCCCACCACAGAGGGAAGGGAGTATTTCCATAAGAGACGTCCTACGGACATCTCGGCGAGTTCACGCAACTTGCGGGTGTCGCGTGTGGCGTTGTGTGGCTGTGGCATTGTTCGGCGGGGGATAAACGCAGGGTTGTTTTCAGAGCTTTTCAGCCGCAAAGTTACGCAAGTTTTCCGGGAAATCTGTAACTTTGCGGCCATGAAAAGCAACTCCACAATCATTGAGGACACAATCTGCGCCATATCGACACCTCCCGGGGTCGGCGGCATCGCTGTGATCCGCATAAGCGGCCCGCAGGCCATCGCAGTGGCCGACCGTGTCTGGCATGGCAAATCGTTGAGCGAGACCGCAGGCCACACGGCGAGGTTCGGTCGCATAACAGACCCTTCCCGGGGGGGAGAGATGCTTGACGAGGCGGTCGCCACGGTGTTCCGCGCTCCGGCATCATTCACGGGTGAGGATGTGGTGGAACTGTCGGTGCATGGTTCGCGGTATGTCCAGCGTCGTCTGCTTGAGATGCTTACAGGCAATGGGGCCAGGCTCGCCGAGGCGGGGGAATTCACCCGCAGGGCATTCGCCAACGGCAAGATGGATCTTGCCCAGGCCGAGGCAGTCGCCGACGTGATTGCCTCCAACTCGCGGGCGTCACACAGGCTCGCGGCGTCGCAGATGAAAGGATACTTTTCACGCCGTCTTGAGGAGCTACGCGACAAGCTGCTTGACCTGGCATCGCTGCTGGAGCTGGAACTGGACTTCTCTGAGGAGGAGGTGGAGTTCGCCTCGCGCGAACGTCTGCGTGAAATCGCCACCGAAATCCACACTGAGGTGTCACGGCTCGAGAAATCTTTCTCTGCCGGTTCTGCGATAAAGGATGGCATCCCCGTCGCGATTGTAGGCCCGACCAATGCGGGCAAGTCTTCGTTGCTCAACCTGCTGCTGGGAGAGGACCGGGCAATCGTCTCTGACATCCACGGCACCACGCGCGACACCATCGAGGACACGCTTGAGATTGGGGATTATCTGTTCCGGTTCATCGACACGGCGGGACTGCGCGACACTTCCGACCCCATAGAGGCCCTGGGTATCGAGCGTTCGCGCCAGGCACTCTCTCGCGCCGCCATCATCATCTCGGTGGTGGACGCCACCAGTCCTCTCCCCTCCCCCATCCTACCTGAGATTTCTGACGACAACCAGCAGAAACACGCTTCTGGAGAGACGCAGCCATTTGTGCCCACCATCCTTCTGCTTAACAAATCTGACCTCCTGCCACAGGCCTCAGCATCAAAGAACACATCAATCAATGACCACTCTGCCCCTGATGGCTCCGTGACCACAGATGGGTCTTCTTGTCCTGGCGGATTTGCAGGCTCTGGGGATAACAGGAATCAGCTTGGAGACAAGGCTTCTGAGGACTCTGGTTGTCCTGATGATTCTGAAGGTTCTGGTTATTCCGGCAAGTCCGGCAATTCTGGTGATTCCGGCAATTCTGATGATTCTGGTGATTCTCACACCCGTGTAGTATCCTCCATTAATTTCTCAACAAAGACGGGCGAAGGCCACCAAGAGCTGCTGGCTGCCTTGACCTCCATAGCCGACAACTTACGCGGCTCCTCCGACGAGGACACCATCCTCGTCACAAACATCCGCCACGCCCAGGCACTCCGTGAGGCAGCATCCTCCACCTCGGCCATTCTCCAGGGACTCCGCACCGGTCTCCCCGGCGACCTCATCGCCCAAGACCTGCGCGCCACCCTCCACCACCTCTCCTCCATCACCGGCACCCTCACCACCCCCGACATCCTCGCCTCCATCTTCTCCCGCTTCTGCATCGGCAAGTAATTAGCTGATTGTCAATGCTTTATATTGATAGCAATTGACTGTTACTGAACGATAAAACTTAAATCTTACAAGAACGCCTAATGCTGATAACTGTCAGTGTTAGGCGTTTTTATGCACTATTTTGTACGGATTTTGTACGACAGCGACTCATTTCACCCCAAGCGTCAGCAAGGTGGTGGAGAAAGTGGTACGTCACGGTACGTCGTGATACGCCATGATACGATTATTGACGAAATTAACACGTATGACATGAGTAGCAACATCAAAGTCGAGAGAATCTGTGAATGGTGCGGAAAGAAATTCATCGCCCAGACTACAGTGACACGCTTCTGCTCGAAGCGGTGTGCCGAGCACTCTTACAAGGAGAGACTACGGCAAAAGAAAATGGCAGTATCAAATCTTGAAACTGCATCAGTGCCCAATGGCAATAAATGGAGAGATAAGGATTATCTGACACCTACCCAAGCAGCCGACTTACTCGGAATTGGAAGGATGTCAATATATCGCTATATCCGTAATGGAAAAATTAAGGTGGTTCGGTTTCAGCGAAAGACTCTAATCTGCAAAGCCGATATTCAGGCTATGTTTAATTTTCTTACTCCGAAAGAAACGGAGTTGTCAGAGTCCGCTAAGAAGAAGTCCAAATCAATCTCTGATTTCTATACCCGTGCTGAAATTCGCGAGAAATTCGGAGTAAAAGATTCGTGGATATACAAAGTGGTTGCTGAGAACAATGTGCCTAAGACAATCCTTCGCGGTAAAGCATATTTCAGCAAGAACCATATCGACCGGCTTTTTTCGGCGAGGAAGGAGAATCCGGAAATTACGGAGTGGTATTCGGTGGAGGATATTCAGTCAAAGTATGGAATGACGTTATCGGCGATATATACGCTGGTGTCGAAAATCGGTATTCCGAAGCGCAAGGAGGGTCCGAAGGTCTATTACTCCAAATATCACTTTGATGTGGCCAAGGGTGCCAAGTCAGCCGAGGATGTAGAGTTTATTTCGGTGGCGGATGCTATGGAGAAATACTCTCTGACCCGTGACCAACTGTATCACTATGTCAAAGCATACAAGATAACCAAGCTCCGCTGTGGCAAGTATGTCAAACTGAACACCAAAGAGTTAGCGGAGTTATTCAATCCCAAGATTGAGTTATAATCCGGTGATTTTTGTCACCGGGCAACCACCTCTTTTCCTTACACATTATAAATCTAAAACAAAGAAATATGGAATCTGCAACAATCAACAAAGTTACCCTCCGAAAAGAAAAACTGCGCAGCGGCAAACTGTCGCTCTATCTCGACTACTACCCACCCATCTGGAATCCGCACATCAAGAAGATGTCTCGCCGGGAATTCCTCGGTCTGTATCTTATCGGCAATCCTAAGGATAAGTTTGAACTTGACTACAACGAGGAAATCATGCTCAAAGCACGTGGCATCCGTGCCACCCGCGAGTTGGCTATCATCAATGAGGAGTTCGGTTTTCTCGACCGCACCAAGAAACAGGCGGACTTTCTTGAATACTTCGAGAGCAAGACCAAAGAGAAATATCAGAAATGGGAAATCGTCTATAAACACTTCAAGGACTTCTGCAACGGCAGATGTCTGATGAAAGATGTGACTATCGGACTGTGTAACGACTTCCGAACATACATTCTTAAAATCCGTGTGAAGCAAACTGGCAACATAATCTCACGCAACTCTGCCGCCGGATACTGGTCCACCTTCCGAGCCCTGTTGAAATTGGCATACAAGGAAGGCTGGCTCCGGGAAAATGTAAACGACTATCTCGACCGCATCGACTGGGAGGAACCGAAAATCAACTATCTCGAAATCGAGGAGGTGAAGAAGTTGGCTGCTACCCCCTGCAAGGTTGAGGTACTGAAAAGAGCATCACTCTTCGCCTGTATGACAGGACTTCGCATCAGCGATATTCTCCAACTCCGTTGGGAGAATATTGAGTTGTCGCCCGATGGCGGATACTGTATGCGCATCCGCACACAGAAGACTAAGACGCAGGCAACACTGCCATTGAGCGATGAGGCCTTGTCGTACTGTGGTGAACAAGGTCGGGGTATGGTATTCAAAGGACTGAGCCGAGCCCACACCCGGGAGCCGTTCAAGAAATGGCTCAAAGATGCCGGCATCAAAAAGAAAATCACTTTCCATGGTCTTCGCCATACATACGCTACGCTCCTCATTACCAACGGCACAGACATCTATACTGTCAGTAAAATGCTTACGCATAAAAACGTAGCCACGACCCAAATCTACGCCGAGGTCGTAAACCAAAAGAAACGCGACGCCGCTAATTCCATCTCGCTGAAATAACTTCCAAGTGAAATATCCCAAATAATAAAAGCGAATCACCCCAAAAACACAAAACAAATCGCCCCAAAAACACCAAATAGATCACCCCAAAAACACCGATTTGTTTGGAATCATCATAATCTGTGATGCCATCAACTCAATCTCTCTGAAATAAATACATGAATAATTTTGCCAAAGTAAACTTTTTAGTTAACTTTGCAGTTACATAATAAGATATGGCGAATAGAACCATAAAGCTATACAAAGACTACTTCAAGGAGTTCTACGTGGCTCAGACTGATGCAGTGAGACGCAAAATAAACTACTGCATCAACGTAGTCAAGACTGTGGATAGAGTTCCAAAGACCATTCTGAAGAATATGGAAGATGCCGACGGGTTATATGAAATCCGCATTGAAGTCGGGAATAACATATTCCGCATCTTCTGTTGTTTTGACAAAGGTTCTCTTGTAATTCTCTTCAACGGTTTTCAGAAGAAGACACAGAAGACTCCCAAGCAGCAAATCGAGCGAGCTAAAAAATTGATGAAAGAATACTTTAACGATAAAGATAATGGATAAAGCAAAGAAAGAAGCCATCATGAACGCGCGTACATTCGACGAGCTTCTTGATGCAGAATACGGTAACCCCGGAACCCCGGAGCGTGAACAATTTGATGCCGACGCAGCTGCCTTTTGTCTGGCTGAGACGCTCAAAGCAGAACGTCTTAAAGCTGGTCTGACACAAGAACAGCTTGCAGAGCGTATCGGCACAAAGAAAACCTATATCTCCCGTCTTGAAAACGGCAAAGCCGATGTTCAGCTCAATACCCTCTTCCGAATCTTTGAGGGTCTCGGAAGACGTGTATCTCTGACAATCCTGTAAAATTGGATGATATTAATCATTGTAAAACAGTCTGAATAGTATGATCGATAAAACTATTGAGTTATGAAAACGACAGCTCAACTATTCGCTCACAGATTTCATACGCTCTCGGTGTAAATCTGCTGACATTCTAAGTATTCTTAATTCATAAAGACTTCAATAACCATGAAAATATATCCTGACAAAGACAAGGCATTTCCCAACCCTGCGATTCCAAGCCTTTGCTACATAAAGAATGTGGTGAAGAATCCAAGAATCATTATCGGCGATTATACATATTACGATGATATCGACGGAGCTGACAGATTTGAGGAGCACGTCACGCATTTCTATGAATTCATAGGTGACAGGTTGATAATCGGGAACTTCTGCGCAATTGCCAAAGGAGTTACCTTCGTCATGAACGGTGCCAACCATCGGATGGATTGCGCCACCACCTATCCTTTCTATATAATGGGAGGTGATTGGAGTGGTGCGATTGCACCTGTAATGGATGAGTTACCGCTAAAGGGTGATACAGTTATCGGTAACGATGTATGGATCGGGCAGAACGTGACAATCATGCCCGGCATACATATAGGCGACGGAGCCATAATTGGCACAAATGCCACGGTTGCCTCAGACATTCCGCCTTTTTCGATAGCCGTCGGCAATCCGGCAAAAGTCATACGCCGCAGATTTGACGATGAAATGATAGACTTGCTGGAGCGTCTACAATGGTGGAACCGTCCCATTGAAGAGGTTGATATATTGATTCCGATACTCTCCAATCCTAATATCGCTCAGGCAAAAATTGAAATAGAAGAATATCTACGTGCTCAAAACAATTAAATTGCAACCTGACCTGAGTGAACAAAACAGTGGATTAAATTGTCTATAAAGACATGAAATTTTAATCCACTGTTTGCTTATGAGAAATACGCCCCAGCGCACGAGGAGCTATACTCCCCCTACCCGGGACAAAATTTTTATCTGGAGTGCCGTTGTTGCCGGATGTGGCATCATGGCTTTACTTGGTCGCCACGCTGCCATTCATCGTTTTGGCACTGACCAATTTACCGGCAATGTACTCTTTGCCGTTTTCTTTGTCCTCTCAATCGATCTCTATTGCGGTTTCCAATCGGTAATCGAAGATGTGTTCAACCGCCTTCAATCTCTTTTTCGCCGCCGTGAAGTCATGACTATGGCAGAAACGACTACGGGCGAACAAATTTCCATACCCACCGGAGAAGAGCCGGGACCGTCCATTATGGAATGTTCCGCTCCTGCGCAAGATTTTGTGGCTGATAATTATTATCCTGAGGTCACTTTCCCAACGGATTCCAATGAAGAAATCGAGGAGGATGCTGAATATCTGACACTCGAAGATGTTACTCGCATAAAAGTCGGTGCTATAGATATTGATGATGTTGTTTTCGATAACCTTGAAGACAATATCACTGAGTATAGCAGCCTTCAAGAACGAAATGAAGCTCGTGGCGAATATCCTTATTTTGAGGATTATATCGGCGGTCATGGACTTGAAGAAGTGTTGGAGTCAGACACTCTATACAAGGAATGGGTTAGTCTTCAGCCCAGGCATATCAAGAAAGAACTCGAATTAGGCATCTATCGTGTCCGGGCATATCCAAAGAGCGATGACTCAATCGGTTGCTTTACTAAGACCGCAAAGGAGAACCGTATCAAGCAGGACGATGGCAAAATCCGTATAGAGGAATGGGAAGAAGAGGCGTACATCGACGCGAATGGCGATGTCTATTATTCCGACCAGATTGAAGCCGCTCTTCAAGCTCTGAAATCAGACAAGCAACATTCTGAAATTCAGAAGCAACTGCTACTGCAACATGAACAGTGTAACGCAGCACATGCCGAACTCGCAGAGGAAGATATGAAATTCAGTCTCGCCCAGATAGAATTTATCTGCGCCTATATCACCTTCATGATGCAACCCTATCTCGAAGCGGACGAGTTGCAAAAACTACACCACAATGCAAAGATATGGACGGTCAACGCAATGCCACCATTCACGCCCGTCAATCTCAGGAGCAACCATCTGACTAAGGAGGATCTGAAACATCTCGGATATAATGTTGGCAAGTTCCTTCGTCTGCAAGGCGGTGTTATCGCCCGATTCGTGAAGAAAGTATTTGAAAAGCCCTTCGAGAACACCCACATCCGTACTATCGAGCAGAAGCTTCGGGAAAGGAAAACCAACAAGGAACGAATTCCCATCCATACCAACGACCAGATGGATAAACTTTTCAAGCACTTCCAGCGTTACGGCAACATCAACCTCGACATACTCAATAGAGCCTAAACATACTCAGACTCAATGCAAAAGCGAATAACCATGGCAACTACCGGAGTTATTCGCTTTTTTGCTTTTCTATTAGTCGTAATTTTAACTCAATGTGACGATAAAAAGAGGCTTCGATTAAAGATGTCAAGAGTTCCCGACTTATTCTCTGTGTTTTTTTATTTAAACCATCTTCCAAATATCCTCTAAGGTCATATATATCAAAGCAATCACAGTAAAAAGTATTACATGCTACAAGGGCATTATAGCTACTGCCATCATTAGCATTGGCTACCTCAGGTTTAAAATCTCCACTGATCCAAACATCGGGATTAGTCTTTTTCTTAATCTGACGATTAATTTCATCAATATCCCCCGTGAGCACAGCATAGCATAGTAGACATTCATCTGCATCATATCCCATCGTCACTAAATGATCAAGGTCTCCATCCAGCATTTCATCTATATCCCAATCAACAAAATGCGCTCTTTCTTCAGGAAACAACGAGTAGTCGACGTTACCAGCAAAGTTGAGCTTTTTATCGTTAAAATACTCCAAAAGACGTCTGCAGTTCTTTAACGAAGGAACAACGACCTCATCATAATACTCTTTTCTCCAGTTTGCGTCCTCCAATAATATTTCATTACATTTTATAAGCCAATATAATGGGAAGGGCTTATCCAATAAGCCAATATCTTTAAGTATCGACTTTGAATATCTCTCTGATTCCAAAATATCAATAGCCTCATCCGCCATGTTTTGAAAAACATAGCAAACTAAGCGCGAATCGATGTCAAAGCTCGGCATAAGCAAATTATTTAATTCAAATCGTTTTCAAAATTATAAATTTTATGTCATAGGTACAAGCTCCCATATTATTCATCCTTATGACAAGGAGCGATTATCCCAGATAACCGGAAAATCACTCCTTTTCCTATATTTTCACCAGACAAATAATTTCGGATTTTGGAGCCTCTTTTTCAGTGGGTTAGCACTTGCCATACGGTTATTTTGAGGTAGTGAGACTGGTTAAGTTGATAACCCCCAACTCACTCTTTTACTTTGCGTTAGAATTTCAAACGAACTTCAAAAACAAAGTAAAATGGAAACATCCAAAATCACTTTCGACCAGCTGCCACATGTGGTAAGTGGTCTCTCCGAGAAACTCGACCGAGTGCTTGACCTGCTTGAAAAGGCAGGCATCGCCAGCCACTCCAAACAGTCCAAGCCCTCACGCAGACTCGTGTATGCGAAAGAGGCTTGCCAGATAATAGGCAAGTCACTTTCGACCCTCTACCGCGCGGTCAAGGCTCCGAATGATCCCATTCCGAGCTACAAGCGCGGCAAGCTCCTCTATTTCTATGAGGACGAAATCTATGCCTGGATCGAAGGCGGTCGCAAACACTCCGCCGCTCCTTCCCTAGCCGAAACAGCAGCGGCCATCACTGCCGGTATGAAACGCCGTCCCCGCGGGGGCTATAATTTCTGAGCTTATGGAAAAGAATATTACCCCGGACTCTGTGATCAGCGCGTTGATGAATCACGCCAAGACATCCGACAGTGATTTCCCGGTACATGTGTTCCCCGCCAAGATGCAAAGGATTATCCTCGAACTCAACACCACCTGTGGTTTTCCGATTGACTACACGGCATCGGCTATGATTGCCGCCATATCTGTGGCAATCGGCAATACACACCAAATCGAGGTGAAACGCAACTGGCAGGAATCGGCAATCGTGTATATCGCGATTGTCGGGCGACCCGGAGATTGCAAGTCTCATCCGCTTACATTCGTGATGCGTCCGCTCGTCAATGCCGACTGGAAAAATAATCAGGAGTTCCAAAAGAAGCATTGCGAGTATCAGCAAGCGGTAGCGATGAGCCGCAAGGAACGCATCAGTGCCGGACTGGAAGAATTCCCGAAAGAGCCTAAGCGTCTGCGCTACCTCGTGTCGGACGTGACGCAGGAGGGGCTCAGTGCCATTCACTCCCACAATCCCCGTGGCTTATGCCTCTGGGTCGATGAGTTGTCGGCATGGTTCAAGAATTTCACCCGCTACAATACCGGTTCAGAGGAACAATTCTGGCTTTCGGCTTTCAACGGCAGCACTACAATGTCTGACCGCAAAAATTGTCAGAACTCCATCTTCATCAAACGTCCGTTTATCTCAGTGGTCGGAACAATTCAGAAACGTCTGCTCACCGAACTTGCCAACGGTGAGAGAGCCGCCAACGGCTTTATTGACCGCATACTTTTTGCAATGACCAAGAGCAACGGCAAACCGAGATGGAACGAGGATGAAGTGCGCGACGATCTCGACCGTGAATGGGAGCGCATACTCAACCGTCTTCTTTCTGTGGAGTGTGTGGTCAACGAGGAGAAGGAGCCAATACCCACCGTCATGCGGTTCACTGCGGATGCCAAGCGCAGACTCTACGAGTGGCAACATGAGAATGCCGCACTATGCGACAATGAGATGAGCGACAATGTGGTCAGCTTTTTCTGCAAACTCGAAATATATGTGCTCCGATTCTGCCTGATACTCCGGATTGTTCGCTGGGCTGTCAGCGACGGAGAGCTTCGCCCCTCGGACATCGAAGATGAAGACGTGGTAGGAGCGATAGAATTGGCTGAATACTTCCGAGGCAACGCGCTCAGTGTACTCACCTGCATCAGCGAGGAGAAACTGAATGAACTGCACCGCACCGTCTATGAGCATCTCACCGAGGAATTTTCAACCGCTGACGGCATCCGTATAGCCGAGCGGTTCGGGATGAAAGACCACACTTTCAAGATGTTTCTCACCCGCAATCTCAACACTCTCTTTCGGCGAATACGCCAAGGGTGGTATAAGAAGCTGTCGTGTTACTCCGCTAACAAAGTTACTACCGATGAGCAAGATTGATGATGCAATGGTGGCGGCCACAATGCGTGGCTACGACAGGAACAATCTCTTCGCCTTCGTGGCAGCGATAGTTGGCAGTGATGAAGCACGGCGATTGATGGAAATGTATCGGGTGGGCACATCAAAACATTGGCAAGGTGCCACAGTATTCTGGCAAATCTCGGCTGACGGCGATGTCCGTGGTGGTAAGATTATGCTGTATGACCGATTGACCGGACATCGTGTGCAGGAGCCGTTCCCACACATCAACTGGGTACACTCGGTGTTGAGATTGCCCGACTTTAAGTTAACCCAATGTTTCTTCGGTGAGCATCTGCTTCCATATATCCGCGACAAGCCGGTTGCCATTGTGGAGAGTGAGAAGACGGCAATACTCGCAACACATTACCTCCCGCAATATCTGTGGCTCGCCACAGGCGGCAAGTGCAGTTGTCTCAACCGCGAGGCAATCCAAGCACTCCGAGGCAGAGAGGTGATGCTGGTGCCTGACCTTAACGCTACTGACGATTGGCGCAAGAAGCTCAAGCTATTCGATAATTCCGGAATAAAGGCAACTCTGTTTGAATCGCTTGAACAGATGGCTACCGATGAGCAGCGTGAGCAAGGTCTTGACATTGCCGACTTTCTGATAGCCGAGCAAACTCCACACGGCATCCTTGAACAAATGATGCAACGTAATCCGGCATTGCGACAACTCGTTGACGCGCTAAAGCTGGAACTCGTAGGCATCGAAGATTACAAACCGAGCGAAAGCTCACTAAAATCTGAATGAAATGGCACAATCAAAAATCTCGAATCCTCAGTCATCCGAAATGACTGATATGTCTAACAATTCAATTTTCTCTGAAACTATGGAAAATTCTACCAATCCCGAAGTTCAGCCAATCGCCGAACAGAGCGAAACCGTTCAAGCCAAATCAACCCGCCCCACCGCCAAGCAGCGAAAGAGCGAACTCGAAGATTACCGCACCGCTTTCTTTGCCCCGATTAAACTCGGCAAGGACAACAAGCATCAGGTAGCCATCAGCAACGACACGTTTGACCGTGTCGAGCGCACAGCCCGATTCTTCGGTGGTCCCGGTTATAGCGTCAGCAACTTTGTCGAGCACATCATCAATGAGCACCTCGACAATAACGCTGCCAACTATGAGGGCTGGTTCACTCTAATCAGTAAATCGTTCTGACCACTGCCCCAAGGCAGTGAAAATGGCGAAGCCATCGGCAACGCCGGTATCCGGATATTCTGTAAGGAATAGGAGGATAGCAAGGTAGTGGCAATGTAAACATTTCCGACCTTGCATCCTCCGTTACCGGGCGGCTGGAGTCCGTTCCCGATGGTCACAATGTTGAATCTCAAAATCCCAAGACAATGACATTCACAAGAAGAAAGAAAGCTCCTCCGGGAGCATCCGAGAAATCTGGCAAGTCATACGTTGTCAGTGTCAGGCTCAATGAAGAACAGTATCAGACTGTGCAGGAAAACTGTCGAAAATCCGGCAGAAAGATGTCTGACTTCTGGCGTAAAGCTCTGCTCAACGCCAATGTAACGGCAGTAGCCACACCCGAAGATATGGCGATTCTGCGTCAGATCGGGAGCATGGCGAACAATCTGAATCAGCTTGCAAAGAAAGCCAACGAAGCGGGTTTCAAACTCGTGGAGTGGTCTCTTAAAGGTATGAGCAAGGAGATAAAAACGCTTTATACAAGACTGTCTTATGATTGGAGGCATAACTAAAGGAAGCTGTTTTTCCGGCTGCGTGGAGTATGCTCTCGCACTGAAAGAGAAAAACAAAGAGGCTCGTCTGCTCTATTCCGAGGGTCTGCTGACCGACACGCCGAAAGATATTATTGATGGTTTTGAGTGCCAGCGACATCTCAACAGCAGGGTCAGACACTGGTGCGGACACATCTCTTTGTCCTATTCTCTGAAAGATGCCGAGCGCATGAGCGATGAATTTGTGGTGAAGCTCGCGCTGGAATACATGGATAAAATGGGGATAAAAAACACCCAGTTTATCATTGTCCGGCATCTTGACAAGGAGCATCCGCACTGCCACATCGTCTATAACCGGGTGGATAATGACGGTAAATGTGTAAGCGACAGTTTCGAATATTACCGCAACAACGAGATATGCGACGAGATGAAAAGGAAGTACGGTCTGACCTATGGTGAGAACAAAGACCAAGTGAAAACTGAGCGTCTTAAAGGACGACCGAAGACCCGTCAGGAAATTTATCTCGCCGTTCAAGCCGCCAAAAGATTGGCAAAGGACTGGACTACTTTTCAGCGCGAACTCGCACAAAAAGGTGTCACCGTAAGGAAAAAATTCCGACGAGGCTCTACCGAAGTCGATGGTCTGTCCTACTTCAAGGACGGGCAAAAGTTCAAGGCCTCGCAGGTTGACCGCAACGGCAGATGCTCCTACGATGTCATCTGCAAGGCACTCGACCGAAATAAGAACCGACAGTCCCAGCCAGCATCGCCCTCGCCAAAACCGGTGCGACAGCAACCTAAACAGGAACCGAGTGCAGTCAGCAAAGTGCTTGAAGCCGGAGCCGATGTTGTCGAAGGACTCGGCAACGCAATCGGTGGTCTCTTCCAAGTCGGACCTGCCTATGACCCGGAAGAAGAGGCATTCATCAACGAGATGAAACGCCGCCAAAAGAGAAAAAGAGGCAGAAGTGTGTAATTTAAAAAACTGAAAAGCATGAAAGAAAATCCTGACAATTTCTCGGAGAATATTCTCCAGAACATCGCTGATGACCTCAGCACAATCAACGGTACGTGTACCGAAATCAAGGAGTCGCAACTCAACTGCGCCACCGCCGACGATCTGAACAATATGGGTACCACCATAACGTCAGCCGTTACAGAAAAAGTAGATGAGATGCAGTCATCCATCGAAACACAGACGCAGACGGTCAGCGAAATCGGAAGCAATCTGACAGCCTCAGTCGATGACCTGAAGACTGAAATCACCAATAAAATTGACAACTTCACCGCCAATCCGCCGGTGCAGAAGATTGAAAAGACAATCCGTATCGCCAAGGAATCATGGCAAGTCTATCTCGCCATGTTCATCTCGGTGTTCACCTTCATCTTCTTCGGAGCTGCCACTATCTGGCAGGAGTCGCGCATAGAAAAGGCCCGTATCTCCGACATCAAGTATCACTACATCCTGATGCACGGAGGAGTCAATTCCGAAGGACTTGACAGCATTCAGAGCTGGTTCCGCGACCCTGAACGTGTCAAGCAAATCGAAGAAGAGGTGAAAGACTACGAAGACCGTGTGCAGGAAACCGCCCGCGCCCTCGACCAGAAGCACCGCCTCGAAGAAAAAATCAACGAACTCAATTCCAAAACCAACAACAAAAATTCCAGAAAATGACAGCACTCAACAACCTCATTTCGCGTGTAAAAAACATCTTCGGTTGCAAGGCTACCACCGCAGCAGCCACGCCCTCTCTGGCAGAGCCACCCACCGACATCTCGGTCGTAAGCGACCCGCGACTGAAAGCCGCACTCGCCGACATCGAGAAATATCTCGCCGACAACTACGGCACTCCGACTGCGAAGCTCCGCTATAAGGACTACGCCAACGGCACAAGTCTTACCTCGGAAGATGCAACCTTTGCCATGTCGCTCGTAATACTCACAACGCCGGACGGAGCCTTTAAACTCCCCGACAACGTGCTACTGCTCGGTGGAGTCACCTCGACAAACGATGTAAAATGGCTCGCCGCCGAACTGAGAAAGTTCACCAACTTCCTCATGCAGCTCTGCCCCAAGCACCGCATCCAGCACCTCGCCTTCGCCTTCGCCAAGACCGAGAGCGACGACCCCCGCTTCGTCAAAGAAGCCGACGTCACCTGCCTCCGCCTTTACTAAGAGGTAATCCCACCCAACGCCCCGACAAGACCCACCCTCTTGCCGGGGCGATTTAATATATTAAAGCATATATGATTGTTATGTCGGAAATTATTTATAACTTTGTAATTAGGAATAGTAACGCCAATCTGAAAAATGACCGGATAATTATCACAAAGACATAAGGCGAGAGCCGAGAAAACTTTGAGACCCCCTTCGTAGTCGTTACGGGCTTTGGTCGGCCTTCAGATGCTACGCTGTGGTTCTCTTTTTTTAAATATGGCTACGAGTACCCAACAGAAACAGGAACTATTTAAGGCGATATGGGCTATTGCCGAGGACTTGCGCAACTCGGTCGATGGCTGGGATTTCAAGAGCTATGTTCTTGGAATACTTTTCTATCGCTTTATTTCGGAGAATATAACCAACTATGTCAACAAGATGCAGCACGAAGCCGGTGAAAGCGGTTTCGACTATGCCAAGTTCTCCGATGAAGAAGCGGAGTCGGCTCGCGAGCAGCTTGTCAAGGAAAAAGGGTTCTTTATCCTTCCATCGCAATTGTTCTGCAATGTCAGGGCGAAAGCGAAGAATGACCCCAACCTCAATGTTACCCTTGCCGAGATATTCAAGTCGATTGAAGCATCGGCAATCGGCACTGAGAGCGAAGACGATCTCAAAGGGCTCTTTGCCGATATTGATGTAAACTCCAACAAACTCGGCGGCACGGTAGAGAAACGTTGTGAACAGCTAACGAAAATACTCAACAACATCGGCGGCATAGACCTCGGTTGCGAGTACGACGATAATCAGATAGACCTTTTCGGCGACGCATACGAATACCTCATGGCGATGTACGCCTCCAACGCCGGCAAGAGCGGCGGCGAATATTACACGCCTCAGGAAGTGAGCGAACTGCTTGCCCGTATCGTTAGTCACGGACGCGACCATGTGAACAAGGTCTATGACCCTGCCTGTGGCTCCGGCTCACTGCTATTGCAATTTGCCAAGGTGCTCGGCAAACACAACGTCAAAAAAGGCTTCTTCGGTCAGGAACTGAACATCACTACCTACAACCTGTGCCGAATCAACATGTTTCTGCACAACATCAACTATGCCGACTTCGACATACACAACGGCGACACGCTTCTCGAACCCTACCATTGGGATGATGAACCATTCGATGCCATAGTCTCCAATCCACCCTACTCCACAAAGTGGGTCGGCGATGACAACCCTTTGTTGATAAACGACCCCCGATATGCTCCTGCCGGGGTGCTCGCACCTAAAGGGTACAGCGACCTCGCCTTTACCATGCACATGCTTTCATGGCTTTCCACTGAGGGCACTGCCGCCATTGTCGAGTTCCCGGGTGTGTTGTATCGTGGGAGAGCCGAACAAAAGATACGCAAATATCTAATTGACAACAACTATGTCGATACCGTTATTCAGCTACCACCCAATTTATTCTTTGGTGTCGGTATAGCCACTTGTATTATCGTATTGAAGAAATCAAAACGTGAAAACAAGACTCTGTTTATCGACGCTTCACAGCTCTTTGTGCACGAGGGCAACAAAAACAAACTTTCGCCCGACAATATCGCAACTATCATAGCCGAGTATGCTGACCGCAAAGAGATGCCGCACTTCTCTGCACTTGTCGACAATGCCGTCATAGCCGAAAACGGCTACAATCTCTCTGTCAGCAGCTATGTAGAGGCTGAGGACACCCGTCCGCAGACCGATATAAAGGAGTTAAATGCTCGCATTGCTCGTATAGTAGAGCATGAGAATAAACTTCGCGCAGAGATCAACGCAATCATTAACGAACTCGAAGCCGAAACAATATGAGCAAGCTGCATAATTTAATCAAAACAATGTGTCCTCATGGTGTCAAGTTTGTCAAGCTCAATACTTTGGGCACGTTTGAGAATATTGGCGTGGACAAAAAAACTGTTCCGGGAGAGCCATTAGTCAAACTCTTAAATTATGTTGATGTTTATAAAAATAAGTACATCAACAGGGAGATTCCACAAATGACAGTATCCTCTCCCCAAAAGAAACTCGACTCATGTTCTATAAAGCAGTGGGATATTTTTGTCACACCTACCTCAGAGACTCGCGATGATATTGGCCATTCAGCAGTTTCTACGGAAGATATTGATGGGGCTGTTTATAGCTATCACATCATGCGTTTTAGACTTAATAATCCTAATCGAGTTACCGCATGTTTTATAAATTACCTTTTTGAATCTCAAGAGGTTCAAAAACAAATTTTCAAATTCGCCAGTGGTCAAACTCGATTTGGTTTATCGAAGTATAAGTTTGGTGATATCGTTATTCCTTTTCCGCCTATCGAGATACAGGAGGAAATCGTAAAAATTCTCGACCGCTTCGCGGACTACGCAGCGGAGCTGCAAGCGGAGCTGCAAGCGGAGCTGCAAGCGGAGCTGCAAGCACGTAAGGAGCAATACGAATATTATCGTAATCTCTTACTCACCTTCAATCCCTCCGCCTGCGGCTGCGGGACCGATGATGAGCAAGAGATAAAGGTAACTACCTGGGGGGGGGCATAGTTACGAAATTACTTGGAAAACTATGGGCGAGATTGGAAAGTTCATAAGAGGCAATGGCCTTCAGAAAAAAGACTTTACCGATAGCGGTGTAGGTTGTATCCATTACGGACAGATTTACACTCACTATGGTACGTTTGCCACTGAAACTAAGTCGTTCGTATCACGCGATTTCGCAAAAAAACTACGCAAAGCAAAATATGGAGATTTAATTATTGCCACTACAAGCGAAAATGTCAAGGATGTGGGAAAAGCCGTAGCGTGGTTAGGTGATGCTGAAATTGTTATAAGTGGAGATTCCTATGTCTTCTCTCATAAACAAAACCCTAAGTTCATTGCATATCTTTTGCAAACTCATCGGTTCTTGCAGTTTAAGAGAATGAATGTTTCAGGTACAAAAGTAACTCGTCTTTCCGGGGAAAGTCTTGAAAAATATGTAATTCCCATCCCTCCACTTGAACTCCAGGAGAAAATTGTGGCAATCCTCGACCGCTTCGAAACACTGGTCAATGACCTCACTCAAGGTCTACCCGCAGAAATCGCTGCCGTTAAGGAGCAGTACGAGTATTACCGAAATAAACTTTTAACTTTCAAACAAATAGCATAATAGATGGCAGAGCTTTATCAAATGGTGTCGGAGAACCCAGAATCGACCATCGTTGCCGAATTTGAACCGGGCTATCGCAGCTCCGCTCAATATCAGAGCGAGGCTGAGATGGAGGCTGACTTTATCCGTCAGCTTGAACGCCAAGCATACGAGCGCGTCAATATCACAAGCGAGGCTGACCTTAAAGCCAATCTGCGCCATCAGATTGAGCGGCTCAACGACATACAGTTCACCGACAATGAGTGGAAAACGTTCTTTGCCGAACACCTTGGCAATCCCAACCACGGCATCGTAGAGAAAACCCGCACCATTCAGGAGGACAACCGCAAGACGATTGTCCGCGAGGACGGATCAACGGCCAACATCACCATCATTGATAAAGCGAATATCCACAACAACAACCTGCAAGTCATAAACCAATATGTGCCTGAGGGTGGAGCTTACGAGAACCGCTACGATGTGACGATTCTCGTCAACGGTTTGCCACTTGTCCATGTTGAACTGAAAAGACGCGGTGTAAGCATCAAAGATGCCTTCAACCAGATTAACCGCTACCAGCGCGATTCGTTTTGGGCAGGGTGCGGACTCTACGAGTTCGTGCAGATATTTATTATCTCCAACGGCACTATTACCAAATATTATAGCAATACTACTCGCGACGCCCACATCAAGGAACAGACCAAAGGGAAAGGAAAGGGGAAGAAGCAGACCTCAAACTCATTTGAGTTTACCTCTTACTGGGCGCGACTCGACAACGAGCCTATATACGACCTTGTGGATTTCACGCAGACTTTTCTTGCCAAGCACACCCTGCTGAATGTGCTGACGAAATATTGTATCTTCACCTCCGAGGAAATCCTAATGGTAATGCGTCCATATCAGATAGCCGCAACAGAGAAGATATTACAACGCCTGAATGTATCGACCAACGCCCGCACATGGGGCAAACGCGAGGGAGGCGGCTATATATGGCATACCACCGGCTCGGGCAAAACGCTGACATCGTTCAAAACAGCACGATTGGCGTCGCGTATGCCCGATGTCGACAAAGTGTTTTTTGTGGTTGACCGCAAAGACCTCGACTATCAGACTATGAAAGAGTATGACCGCTTTGAGAAAGGTGCGGCCAACTCCAACGGCTCCACGGCAGTGCTTACAAAGCAGATAAACGATGATAATGCCCGGATAATCATCACCACCATTCAGAAGCTGACAAACTTTATTGCTCGTAATCCGCAACATAAAGTCTATGGGCAGCATATAGTGCTGATATTCGATGAGTGCCACCGCTCACAGTTCGGTGACATGCACAAGGCAATCGTCAAGAAATTCAAGAAGTATCACATGTTCGGCTTCACCGGCACACCGATATTTCCTCAAAACGCCGGGAGCATTAAGGACGTGGAATTTACCACTACCGAGGGTGCGTTCGGCGACCAACTGCACAGCTATACCATAGTAGATGCAATCCGCGACGGTAATGTGCTTCCGTTTAAGGTAGACTATATCCGCACTATGCGCGAAGAGGATGAGATAGCCAACGAGCAGGTGAACAATATTGACCGCGAGCGGGCATTGCAGGCACCGGAGCGAATAGCAAAAGTGAGCAGCTACATTCTAGAACATTTTGCACAAAAAACGCGTCGCGACTCGCGCCATTATGATTTCTCAAAACTGGTCAATGTCGGCGAAGTAGCCACAGCCCGCGACCGCTCAAAGGTAAAGGAGGTGAAAACAAATACCCGTATGCAAGGCTTCAACGCCATCTTTGCAGTTGCCTCCATACCCTTTGTGAAACTTTACTATACCGAGCTGAAAAAACAGATGGAGCAGTTGCAGCCCGACAAACGGCTGAGAATTGCCACTATTTTCAGCTATGCGCCTAACGTTGACATCGACGACGAAACGCCCGAAGACACCGAAGGGCTCGACCAGAGCAGCCGCGACTTCCTTGAAGCCTGCATCAGGGATTATAACGAGATGTTCGGCACGAGCTACGACACAAGTGCCGAAAAATTTCAAAACTACTATAAAGATCTGTCGCTCCGCGTCAAGAACCGCGAAATCGACCTGCTTATAGTGGTAAATATGTTCCTGACCGGATTTGATGCCACAACTCTCAACACCCTGTGGGTCGACAAAAATCTGCGTTACCACGGCTTGCTGCAAGCCTACTCGCGCACCAATCGCATACTCAACTCCATAAAAAGTCACGGCAACATTGTCTGCTTCCGCAATCTTGAAAAAGCTACAAACGATTGTCTCCAGTTGTTCGGCAACAAAGATGCCGGAGGACTTATACTTCTGAAAACATTTGACGATTATTATAACGGCTATGATGATGCCGATGGCACACATCATACAGGTTGGGCCGAACTAATCAAGGAACTTCTCGAAAAGTTTCCACTGTCGGGCGACCCTCGCGGACTGCACATCGTTGGCGAGAAAGCCGAAAAGGAATTTATAAAACTTTTTGGCACGATACTACGCGCCTTGAATATATTACAGACATTCGATGAGTTTGAGGGCAACGAGATAATCGACCTTAACGGAGATTTCCTTGACTATCGCGGCTTCTACAATGAGATGCACGAGAAATATCGCCCGAAAGGTGGCGATGCCGTTAACATCAACGATGACCTCGTATTTGAGATGGAGCTGATGAAGACGGTAGAAATCAACATCGACTACATCCTGTTCCTCGTAGGTCAGCTCACCGGCGACGAAAATAACGACCGCGAAATTATCATCAAGGTAATGAAAAGCGTCGAGGCTACGCCCGACCTGCGCAACAAAGAGGAACTTATCCGTGAGTTCATCAACCGTCATACACCGGAGAATGATGTTCACGACCAGTGGCACGAATATGTCAAGGAAACCCAGCGAAAGGAGATTGAGAATATCATATCGGAGGAAAACCTCAGACGCGACAAAGCACTTGCTTTCGTCGGTCAAGCATTCCGCGACGGCGAAGTGCGAGACGGAGGCACAGCCATAGCCGACATACTGCCACCGATGGGGCTGTTCGGCAATGCCGGAGCAAAGCGAGCTGAAAAGAAGAAAAACGTACTGCAACGCATCAAAGACTTCTTCGACCGCTTCTTTGACATTTCCGGCGGCAATTTCTTCAATCCTGATGAGAAGTAAAAACATGGCAATCAAACATTTGAAACTGAATTTCCAATGAATAATATCTCACTAATCAGCGTGGCTGAATTGCTTGACGGACGGAATTTTTTTGTTCCGGCTTATCAGCGAGGATATAGATGGGGCAAGGACCAGATGTGGGAATTGCTCGATGACCTATATGAGTTTTCCATTCGTGACAAAAAGGAGGGAGAGTTCTACTGTTTGCAACCTGTGATTGTCCAACCAATCACAGATGATGAGAAACTGAAAGAGATAAAGAGCATAACCGGCTGGGGCGATGAAGTAACATTCGAAAATACAACATGGGAAGTCATCGACGGCCAACAGCGTCTAACAAGCATATATATCCTTTTCCGCTATCTTGTAAGCGAAGAAACTTTGTCACTGAAACGTCTGAAGAAGGACGGCAAGGCATTGTACCGACTTTGCTATGAGACCAGGCCCGAGACCAAAGATTTCCTTGAAGAACTTGACGAGGATTCTCTTAACTACGACAACATCGACGCGACATTCATAAGCAAAGCCTATCTTGCAATAGATGAGTGGCTCAAAGATCGTGGTCCGGCAATTGCTAAAAGATACGGGAAAAGAAACTCAACGGAGGATATTCTTCAAATGCTCTATAATATACTGCGTACTTCGAGAGAGGACAATCGAGAGACATCTGGCTCTGCCCAATTCATATGGTACGAATTGCAGGCAGATTCCACTAAGAATCCCATTGACGAATTTATCAGTATAAACAATGGGAAAATCCGGCTCACCGATGCAGAATTGATAAAAGGTCTGTTCCTCCAAAAGCGGAATTTTTCAAACGACCAAAGCGGCAGACAGATGAGAATTGCCATGCAATGGGAGGACATTGAGAACACTTTGCATAAGGACGATTTCTGGACGTTCCTCAGCAGAAACGAAGAAGATGACAACAGAATTGAGACTCTGTTCTCTCTTACTTATCAGAAAGATAAAGGTGTAAAGCCGCAGGACGGCAATCTTTTCAGACATTATTACGAACTCCTGACAGGCAGCGAAAGGGAGAATGAGCTGGAACAGAAGGTCGAGTATGAATGGGAGCGGATTGTGAAGCTTTTCCATGTGTTAAGCGGCTGGTATGAGGATCCGGTTCTTTATAACACCATCGGATTCCTTATCCATTCAGGCGTGACACTATCCGAGATACTTACTCTTCACGACGGCATTGACCGCGATGCCGGAAAGAGTGAGTTTATCGCTTTACTCAATCGCAAGGCTGAGGAAAAACTGCCGGGGCGCGATGAGGTAAAAAAGAACGAGATAGGTCTTACCTATGGCAAGAGTAAGAGACATGAAATTCGCTCTCTGCTTTTGTTCCTGAACATTTATCAGCTGAACAAGCAGATGAATGAGTTGCGCAAGAACGTGCCCACTCTGATGAGCCCGATATATAAGTTCCCGTTCGATTTGTTTGTATCACAACAATGGGATGTTGAGCATATAGACTCAGCCACCACCAATGATTTAAGAAGTGTCGAGGACAAGGAAGCATGGTTGATTGAAGCCATCAACGCGTTGAATCTCAAAGATGACGAGGAAATCATGACATGGCTAACTGAGAAAAATTATGATGCCATTTGGACAAAGATTCTTCAAAGAAGCGGAACCTCGGAGAGCAGCGACACGATGAAAAACTCAATCGGCAATCTGACTCTTCTTGATGCCGAAACCAACAGAGGTTATGGCAACCACATTTTTGCGCTCAAACGCAAGGAGATTCTGCGTGTCATACAAAGTGGAACGTTTGTTCCCATCTGCACACAGATGGTGTTCAACAAAGGTTTTGAATCTCAGGACACCGATCTGAGAGCATGGACAGATAAGGACAAAGAGTGCTATACTGCATTCGTTGTCCGGGAATTGAAATCATTCTACAATCTTAAAGACTGAACGTATGGCAGAGGTTAATGAAGAAAAAACGACAATCGGGAATCCCACTACACTGAGGACACTGGCTGATTTTTTGGGACAGAATAAAATCAGCGTAGTCGTGCCCAAAATACAGCGTGCCTATGCCCAGGGGCGTAAGTCGGAGGAGAATATAAGAATGCAGTTCTGTGACGAACTGTTTTCGACATTGGAAAATGGCGCAAACATCGAACTCAGTTTCGTCTATGGCTCAAAAGTAATAGAACACGATGGCAAAGGCATCCGGTTTGAACTTCTCGACGGCCAGCAGCGAATAACTACGCTTGTTCTGCTATATTGGTTTCTCGCCTGTGCATCGGAACGCCCGATTCCGGAATGGCTTACAGCATTCACTTATGAGACAAGGACTACATCTACAAACTTTCTCCATGAGTTGTCACGAAGTTCGCTTGAAGTGACAGAAAAGAAACCGAGCGAGGTAATACGTGGCAGACAGTGGTATACCCTGGCCTACGACAAAGACAGTTCGGTAGAGGGTATGCTCAACATGCTCGATGCTTTCCATGCGAGATTTATAGCGTCATCAAATAAGGAGACTCTTTACGGTAATCTTGACAACATCCGCTTCTACGAACTTGACCTCGACGACTTCGGACTCACCGAAGAAATATATATCAAGATGAATGCCCGTGGTCTTCAACTCACACCATTCGAGAATTTCAAGGCCGATGTTATCAAACACCTTAAAGATGAGGAGAATCCCAACTATAAGGAGAAAGTAAAGATGGAGATAGTGGGTCATCCTGAGGTTGATTACTATCTTAACTTCTCTCAGAAAATGGACAACCGATGGCTCGATATATTTTGGAAAAAAGAGGATGGCACCGGCGCAGATGATAACGACGGGCGTGAATACTGTGCTCGCTTCTTCCGGTTCTTTTACCGCTACTTTGCCAACAAGTGCTATCTGGAAGTCCAGAGTGAACTGCCCGCTGACTCTTTCCGACCGAAGACGCTCCCCGACAGCGAGGACGGCAGGATGTGGCATTTCCTATGGACTCTTTCCCCGAAGCAGGACAAGACTTACTTCGGATTCAAATATTACGAGCAGATACTGGCTAAACACCCGGAGTATATCTACAACGTCGAGAAGATACTTGACTATCTCGCCGACAAGGATGTTGTGGATGTAATCAAATCAGAACTTGTCAATCCGTGGGATACGAACGATCGCCGCCAGTTCTTTGAAGAGAAATATCAGTTGGCGGATGCAATTTATTTCGCATCCGTCACAGAGTATATAGAGAAAACAAACGGATTGTTCAATGCCGACAATTTCCGCCGATGGATGAGAGTGGTACGCAACGTTGTCGAGAATCAGCTACTGCGTAACGTTAACGAGATTGTCACTATTGTCAGGAATCTACGGGATATTCTCCGGATTGAAGGAGCAACGGAGAATATCTACAAGGCAATGACAACAATAACCCGGCCAACATCAAACAACCGCAGTATCCTTGAAGAAATCGAAAAAGCGAGGATAATCAGTGCGGATAACAATCAGGACTGGGAAAAAGCCTTTATCGCTGCCGAACGCCACCCGTTGTTCCGCGGTGCAATTGGATTCCTTATGGATAACCTGCCTTCCTCTGTAGAAGCCTTCTCAAAAAGGTCAAGTCTTGTCGGAGAACTGTTTGACTCCAAGGGAATCATCGACAGGTTGAGAAAGGACCATAAGCTGATTCGTTGTTTTGTGCGACAACTTAATAAAAAGGTTTGGCTGATTGATACCACAATTACGGAGAAAAACGATGTCACCAATCACCTGAAGTCAATGATGCTGACTTATCCAACGATAGGAAGTCTCGTTTGTCGACTGGGCGATATGGATAATCTTGATGAAGTGGAGCGACAGATAGATTCCATTCTCACAGAGCAAATATTGCCCGAAACAGAGGGTAGCCTTATTGTGGAAGGTGGCGATGAACGTCTTGACCGGACGTTTGTAAGATTGTGTTCTGAGCCTCGCATCTATGATTTTATCGATTATGTGGAGCGTGAAAACCCCAAAAAGTATCTGGTCATATCCGAACGAGACGGCAACTATGCAATAGACCGTGCAAGAAGCTGGTACGACAAGATATTCCTTGGGACGGAACGAAAGGAGGTCATAGATTTCATGCTCGGGCATGGTTTCACACTCTGGAGTGAGAACCAACAGCCGTTCAAAGATAAGTATGGCGATTATCAAGGGTATCGGGTATGGATCAAAAAGGACTCTGATTATCTCCAAAACTTTGCGATTGAATTTCATCAAAGCGGCAACGCCCGTTTTCTTGTCAGGAAGAAGCAAAAAAATGTCGCGGAGCTTTTTCCAAATGCCATAGACCATGACTATGAAGAGTGGTTGACAATTGACGAGATTACGGCTTGTCATGCTTCTGATTCCGAGAGAATTCTGGCGAAAGCTGACGAAATTGAATCACGGATAAAAGATTTCAAAATAGAAAAGGAATCGCATGAAGATAGCCAGCTATAACATAGAGAAGTTATAGAATCGTTAAACGACAGAGACTGACAATATGAACGAACGTAGAGAGCTGGAACGATTGGGTGGAATTCCGCCTTGTCCGGACAAAGAATGGATGAGAAATACCGAAGAATCTGAGCTGCGGAATGGCGTGGCTGTGATTGGCATATCGCGGCATAGACTCGGCACAGACGGCAAGGGAGTGACTACTCTCGTGGCGTTCCACGGATGTCCGCTTCGTTGCAAGTATTGTCTTAATAAGGAATGTTGGGAGCCAGAAGAGCGATTCAAACACTATACACCGCAGTCTCTTTACGACGAGGTAAAAGTGGATGACCTGTATTTCCGTGCAACAGGTGGCGGAATTACATTTGGAGGAGGCGAGCCTTGTCTACAAGCCGACTTCATCGTTGAGTTTAGGCACATTTGCGGGCCGGACTGGAAAATCCGCATCGAGACTTCGCTAAATGTTGACAGGTCGCTCATTGACAAACTGGCTCCTGTGGTTGACGAGTGGATTGTAGATATAAAGGCTGAAAGAAGCGTCACCTATAAGGAATACACCGGAGTATATCGCCAGCAAATGATGAATAATCTAAGTCACCTGACTTCAAAAGAGAGACTGGATGTTCCGAAAAGCCGAATCCATATAAGAGTGCCAATAATTCCGGGATTTGTTGATGAGGCACAGACCGAGGAGACTCGCCGGATGTTTGTGGGGAATTGGAAGTTTCAGAATGTCGAAGTATTCCGTTATGTAGTTGATGAAAAACACAATAATATTTCGGAAGAAGGTCGCGGTAAACGAATCTGTGAATTGCTGAAAGATATTCGCAGCGAGGTGGCTGTTGCAAATGATTTGAATCTTTCCAAACGAGAATGTTCGCATAAGGGCGAGTGTCCCGGGACTTGTCCTGTATGCGAAATGGAAACTGATGCACTTATGCGACAGTTGGAAGGAAAGAATATATCCCTTTCGGGCGATATTATTTCCCGGATAGAGAGGTTTGACAGCAGTAGTGATTCGGATGATGATGAATTAAACGGTAAAATGATTCTTCAAGGAGACGTTATGCCACCACATCCCGGAGAGATTGAATCATGGAGTCCGGAATATCGGTATAAGGAGGTGTTTTTCAAAGAATGTGCGGTTGCCGGATTGTCTTTTCATCTTGAAAAGGATGATGAGCTTTGGGATGAACTTGAAGTCGGGACAAAACTGGCACTTGTCCGTGACCGCCATAACAAGTATGACAGCAATGCCGTGGCTGTAGCATTGGCTGATGACTACGATGGCAACCCTGACGATTTTGATTTTGACTTCATTCTCGGTTATATTCCCAAAAGCGATAATGCCGAACTTGCAGCCTTGATAGATGCAGGATATGCAGACAAGTTTTCTGCCAGGATAACCTCTTACAAGAGATACGGCAATTACAACGAGCGTATTCGCTTGACTATCTTTATTCTGAGCAATGAGCCGGAGATTGTGCGCCCCGACCTACTTCGCGCCCAGTCCATATCTTATTCAGAACTGAGAGAAATGGTTGAAGAACTCGATGATAGTGGAACAACATACTTCCGCTGGGGTGGATTCAACGGCTTTCCTCCTGATGAATTGCAATCTCCCATCGAGGGAGAAAAGATTGTTATTGTCCATCGCGATGAGGATTCGGAAATTCTTTACCTTATGCGGGTGCTTGCCACCGGAGATGAATGTGCGAAATATGTTGAAAACCCGGATTCAATCCATTGTGTCGATGACTGTGCGCCGTACATACTCACCAACGTCATGGGACCAATAAGGGTAAAGAAGTCAGATTGTCCATTCCTCTCCGGAGTGGACATGTGTCGGTTCTCGGCTACGGACTATCTTCCCATGAAACTATCAGTCGGTTTCAAGGGAATATTCAAGAAGCAATTGTTCCGGACTATCAACCGCAACAATGTGGACATGGACCCAAGTATTGACGAACCGATAGAACCAATAGACTGAAATAATTATGGAAGAAACAAAAATATCAGTACAAGGAAAGGGCGCGATTCATGTCGTTCCCGATGTGACACGCCTTGAAGTGACAATAGAACAATGGTTTGCCGACTATGGAAAGGCTTTCGCACAGGCTAAGGAAAATTCGGCGTGGATGGTCAAGATTCTTGAATACAACAAAAAGCCCGGCAATCTGGCCAAGACTGTCAGATTCAACATTGAAGACTATACCGAGAATGAATATGACGATGATGACCATTATATCGGAAAGAAGAAAAATGGCTTCATGCTCGAACAGCGCATAAAGATTGACCTTCCGATAGACAACTATCTGGTGAACTGCATTGTGCGAGGTGTTGGCAAGTTCATTCCTTCTGCCCAGATCAACATCAGCTATACACTTCAGGATGAGCGACCAAGCCAGTTGAAAATGCTTGCCCGCGCAGTCAGCGACGCACGAGACAAAGCCAAGATTATGGCAGAGGCCGGAGGTTGTAGGCTTGGTAAGGTGGTCAGCATAGATTATCGCCATCAGAACATACATGTTATGTCACAGGCGAGAAACATTCACTCGAATACCGAGGCAAAAGCTTCGACACCCGGCTCTCTCGACATCACGCCCGACGACCTTGTTATTTCTGATACAGTGGATGTGACTTTTGAGTTAGTCAATTCTTAAACCGTATGACAAAATCCGTTGATTATAACTCCTATGAGCGAATTTGATGAGTACATAGTCCATGGTGAACCGGGACAGAAGGAGAAGGCGGACGCTTGGCAGACGGCTATTGGTCTTCAGGATGTGGATGGGTTGAAGGTGTCTCCCTATCTACTTGACACTGCGCGTCGGCATATCGAGGGTGACATATCCATTGATGAGGCTCGCGACCGCATCAAGGCTTACTATGAGACTAAGTCCGGGCATGATGCTGTGGATGAAGAAGGAGATAAGGCTTCTGTCAACATCGCAAGGATTCTCTATGAACCATCTTTCGCATTTTCGCTTATCGGGCTAACTTCAATCCATCGGCGTATCTTTGAAGGTGTCTTCAAGTTTGCCGGACAGTTGCGAAAGGTTGAGCTTAGCAAAAAAGAATGGGTACTTGGAGGAAATGCCTCAGTAAGCTACCAACCGGCTATCGACTTGCGCGAAGCTATCGAATATGACCTGTCACGGGAGAAAGAGTTTGACTATTCTAATCGTCCAATGGCGGAGATTATCAGGCACCTGTCTCAGTTCATTGCGGACCTATGGCAGATACATCCTTTCAGGGAAGGAAATACCCGCACTACTGCTGTATTTCTGATAAAGTACCTTCGCTCAATGGGTATTCCGGTAACCAACGATATGTTTAAGGAACATTCATGGTATTTCCGCAATGCCCTCGTCAGGGCATCATATAAAGGATTGAATATTTCGCCTACGACAGAGTTTGTAGAACTATTCCTGCGCAATGTGATTCTCGGCGAAAAGAATGAACTTCGCAACCGTGATATGCTTGTCGGAGCTTCCCTTCCTGCTCCTGCAATTCAAAGTGTAACCGAAGATAGTCCAAAGAGCAATATTTGCACTTTAGACTGCACTTTGGAGGAAACAGCCATACTACGCTGTATCGAATCCAATCCCAAGATGACCCAAAAGGAAATGGCTTCGACAATTCGTAAATCAGAGCGCACAGTCAAGACCATTACGTCAGCCCTCGTCGAGAAAGGAATCATTGTGCGTCGCAACGGTCGTCGCAACGGCTGGTGGGAAATCCTCACTAAAGAAATTATTGGATCATTTTCGCCCAACTTAACAACTGAATCATGACACTACCGATAAATTTTAAGACTGTCTTTCATTCCTCGTCCGTATCCCCTGCTATTAAGGAGAAGAATGTATCTCGCGGGCGTTGCTCAATGGTAACGAAAATGAAAATGACCCTGTAAATGACCCTGCAAAAGGAGAAGAGACTCTTGAAAAGAATCTTCATTCAATATATAATATAATTAAAGGTAATCCTTCAGCGACTTACTCTGACATTGCTAATCAATTAAATAAATCAATCGCTACAGTAAAAAGAAATCTTCAAAAATTGAAAGAGTTTGGCATTATCAAAAGAGAGGGAGCTGACAAAACCGGCAGATGGATAATTCTGAAATAACCTCTGTTTTTGAACGGTATCAAGTAACTTTGTAGGCATAGTAACAGATGAATCTCGAAAATCATATCATAATAATCAATGGGGTGGACAAGACATATCAGGTTGATTCCATCCGACTTGACGGTTATAAATACGCCATCAAATTTCAGAATACTGATAAAATCTATTCTTACTCAAGAGACAATGTTTTGTGGCTAACAAATCCGATTACAATAGATTTTGAGAACTGTCACATTTTTGTCAATGGCATAAAGGAAAAGAATATTCAGGCAGTTCATTTGTTTGCCCAAAATACAACTAAATATTATGCTATAACTTATAGTAAAGGTTTTGTCAAACATTACTCAGGAAGCGAGGTTGACATTCGTCGTTCATGTTTGACCGGTGAGGCAATAAACGTGTTTGATTATCTTAAACAATGTGCGGGAATAAATACTCTTGGGATTAATGTGGAGGATGAATCGTCAGAAGGAATATTATCATCGGTTTATGCCCGAATTGATTTTGTTGATGAATCAACCGTTGCATCCAGTTATATTAACCCCAATCAGGGTATAAAACGTTTTAATCTTGAAACTCCATTATTCCCTTTTGGCTGCAACTCAAGTCAGATGCGAGCTGTGAAAGCAGCTCTAACCAATCAGATAAGTGTTATCCAAGGACCTCCGGGAACAGGTAAGACTCAGACGATTCTCAACATTATCGCGAACCTGTTGAGAGATAAGAAATCTGTTTTAGTGGTTTCCAATAATAACTCCGCGACAGAGAATGTATTGGAAAAACTCGCTAAAAATGGGCTCGATTTTCTGGTTGCTTCATTAGGCAAAAAAGAGAATAAAGAAGCTTTTATTGCAAATCAACCTCCGTTGAATCCGCAAATTCAAACGTGGAACAAAACCACAATGGAGACAAACCGTGCATATCAAGAAGTCAAAGACAGCCTTGAGAAAGTCGAAAACATCTTCGATATGCAGGAAAGGCTGGCAATATGCCGTCAGGAATTAGCTGAGGTAGAAGTAGAAATGTCTCATTATAAACAAGAGCATCCCGATAAATTCAGCAATAAAGAAATCAAGACATCCTCATCCAAGATTCTCAAAATATTAAGTCGAATAAAAACATTCTCAATTAAATATCAACATGACTCAAATGGCCTTTTGAATCGTGTCAAACGTCTTTTTGATAAATTCAGTCTTGAACTACGTCTTAGATTATCACTTGAGATAAACGATGAATTGACAGCTGAATCAATTCCCCGGATTGTCTCATTGCTTGATTGGCTGTTCTATATCCGTAGAGTTGATGAACTTAGATCTGAGATTGATGATTTAGAGGCCAATCTGTCTCAACTTAATGCTGAGGCTCGAATGAAATCTCTGACTGAAAGTTCAATGGCTATCCTTAAAACATCTTTAGCCAAACGATATAAGGAGGAACGCCCGATCATAGCTTCTCTTAAGGATTTATTTAATAATGGCGAATCTGTATTAGCGGATTATCCTATCGTACTTAGCACCACATTCTCATCCAAGACCTGTTTCAATAGTGACACAATCTTTGACTATGTCATTATGGATGAAGCATCTCAGGTATCAGTTGAAACCGGTTTGTTGGCTCTTACATGCGCGAAAAATGCTGTTATAGTTGGAGATACCATGCAACTGCCGAATGTTATTACCGAGGATGATAGAATAAAATTAGATGAAATCAGAAAATCTACTAATATCCCCGATTCATACGATGCTGCCAATCATAGCTTCTTAAGTTCTGTATTAGCGACAATTCCAAACGTTCCAGAGACACTGCTTCGTGAACATTACCGTTGTCATCCCGATATAATCAATTTTTGCAATCAGAAGTTTTATGGTGGGAATCTGCTCATCATGACAAAACGGAACGATAACGAAAAACATCTGCTCGCGCTAACAACAGCTCCCGGACAACATTGCAGAGGACATTATAACCAACGCGAAATCGATGCTGTGAAAATTGAGTTGATGCCTTTGCTTGATAATTTCGAGGAGACTGGTATTATCGCCCCATACAATAATCAGGTTAATCAATTCAGCAATCAGATTCCTGACATTGAAGTCGCCACAGTGCATAAATATCAAGGGCGGGAAAAAGATACCATCATTATGAGCGTCACAGATGATTCGATTACTGAATTCACTGATAACGCCAATCTTCTGAATGTTGCTGTCTCACGAGCCAAAAACAAATTTTGCCTTGTCGTTTCCGGTAATCCACAGGAGCTGAACGGTAATATTCATGATCTAATCAATTACATCAAATATCAGCAAGGAATCGTTATACAGAGTAAACTTCGCTCAATATTCGATTATCTCTTTTCTCAAATTCATACATATAATCGCGAAAACGAGCCAGTATCTGAATACGATTCAGAGAATTTGACTTTTGATTTGATTGAAAGTATACGAGTCAATTATCCTCATCTGTCTCACATCAAAGTCCTTTGCCATTATCCCGTTAGATATCTTATAAACGATACACAAGGTTTATCGGAACGTGAGAGACAATACGTACTGCATCCATCAACGCATATTGACTTCTTGATTATCAACCGAGTAACTAAAGAATCTCTTCTTGCGATAGAGACTGATGGCTATAGTTTCCACAATGAAAAGACTGAACAGTTTCAAAGAGACCGGATGAAAGACAAAATCCTTGCATTATATGGTCTTCCACTACTTCGGCTTTCAACAGTTGGGCATGGTGAAGAGCAGAAAATAGTAGATATGCTAAATAAGAAATAAAATACGATAATGGATTATAGCAAGAAATATCAAGAACTTGTGAAGTTATCGCATAGCGATATTCCTGAGATAAAAGAGAAGGCTGATGCGTGGCTTATCGGCATTGGGCTTCAGGAAGCAGCGGAACTGAAGGTTTCAGCGTTTCTGCTTGATTTGGCAATCAGAAACGTAAAGGGCGAAATCTCCCGTGACGAAGTTTGTCAGTTGTTAAACGCTCGTTACGCCAATATGCCAAAAACTGAGAAAAAGCGCGGTAACGGATTGGATGGAGATTACGAAATCATACCTCCCGATTCTCCAAGAATAAAGGAAATTGAAGAATGGAGTCGAAAAATTCGTCCAGGTCTTTACACAAATACCGATAAAAAATAGTTCAATGAGCAATATTTGCACTTTGAGAGAACCGTATTACAGGAAATAGTTTCACCGCATCAGATTAGACAATCTGCGACAAAATTTGTCGCATAAACAAATTAAGTCGCAGATTTTCAATTACTCAAATTCGAGTTGCTCCAGTAACATTCTTTCAGTGTCGCGTTTGAAATCAGTACGATTGTATCTCTCACCGGAACACATTTCACAACTGCAGGGTTGCCCGGTAGTGCGATATACCTGACACCATTTTACTTTGCGAAGTTCTTTCCAAGTTGCAGCTTTTCGAATTGGTCCATGTGAACCAAACTCAACATACACGGGAGCAAATGCTCTAAAAATAGTGCGTAACCTATTACGCCACACGCGTTTCTTTTGGATGCGTCGCCACGCACGGGGTGATGTTCTGTCCATCGTCACGTTCAATTATTGATTTCAGGAACGTGAAGTTTAAAGAGGACATAGTATAATTTTCATTCATAAGTCTTAGTTTTTTAAGTCTAACATGCAACAATAATTGTGCCAAAGTTCATTTAGACGCTTGAAGTTGTTTCAGGATTTTTGCCCGGACTTCCTCGAATGACAAGGGCGTGAAATTGTTGTTGTCAACTCCGACATCAAGTTGAGTCGGATAAAGATACTGGAGACGACCGGCATCTATTCCGGTATTGGAGGGGCGAGTGTGAACGTGTCCGAACAACTGCCACACATCTTCCTTGTATCCGCCCTCAAAACACAGGTATGGATAATGGCTGAGGTAGATTTTCTTTTTTCCAATCTCTATGCGCATCGCCATTGCAACATGTTCAAAGCGTTCTATAAAGCCCTGCCTGATGTTTTTGAGATCGTGATTACCGAGAATTAGATAAATCTTGCCATTAAGCCGATTAAGAATCTTATTCCACTCTTCTGAGCCTCCAAGGCAAAAGTCGCCAAGGTGGAACACTGTATCGTCTTCACCGACAATACTATTCCAGTTGGTTATCATCGCCTCGTTCATCTCGTCAGTGCTTTTGAAAGGACGCTGACAATATTGGATGATATTGGTATGATTGAAATGGGTATCAGATGTGAAGAACACCTTATCACCATCAAATTTATAGTTCATTGTCTTCTATTTCTATTATGGCATCCCGGCGGAAACTGGTTTGCTCTCCGTGGAATGTGTAGCCAAGCTGATTGCATATACACCGGGTATTGCCGATTATTTTGTTTATGTTTCGATGTGAATGACCATATATCCAATAGGCTATACGACTATCGGCTATATAGTTGCCCAATTCCACGGTGAATGCGCCGTTGATTGGACTTCTTTTGAACTCATCAGCCATCAACGCAAAAGACGGTACATGGTGTGTGGCGACAATAACGTGCCGAGCCTTACTTTCAGCCATACTCCGCTCAATGAATTCGCGGCACATTTCATGTTCCTGATTGAAACGCTGAGCAGAAAGTCGGAACTGTCCGTTGCGTATTCTATGGAAATCGGTTACACCTCGCTCGGTCTGGAATTCCTCGTAGGGAGGAATCTTTGCCCAAAGAGTAGATGCTATCAGCTCTATATCCTTAGAGATTGGAATAACGCAGTTATAGACCGCCTTGACATTCGGGCGAATGTTGAGTTGCCAACCTTCGTGAAGCTCGTTAATGTTAAAACCTTTATAGAGCTCGTGATTACCGGGAATGACTATTGTCTGCTGGAAGTTCTCGGCACACCAACCCCAGAACGGATGCCGTTCGTAGTTTTCATCTCCGAGATAACCGATGTCACCGGCAAGAACGAGTATGTCGCCGACTGGCAGTAAGGGATTTTCTTTGAGCCATCTGCTGTTTTCATGAAACTCCAGATGTAAATCAGATGCATATTGGATTTTCATACATTTTTTGTTTAGTTATTGAAACGTTGGTACTTACTGTGTCCGCAGCTAATCGTGGTAGAGAAGGTTATACCAGTATGGACACAAAAAAACAACTGTCGGGAAGTTGGTAAAGACTTTCCGACAGTTGGTGTATTTCAGTTCGTCTGTTTTGACGATTAATTTATCTCGGTAGAGCCACTGAAACAACGCAGTCGGGAATTTCCGCGTAATGATGTAGTATTTGCTGACAGCACACAAGGCATGCTTTCGGAGCGTTTTAAGCTCTGAATGCCTGTTGTAGTTGGTATATCATAGTACTGTCTAAACATCTGTTTCAGAATTTGTGGGCGCAAAGTTAATACTTTTTTTACAATTCAACCAAATTATTTTTAGAATCTGAATATTTTACGCCTAATCTCGTTCATAAAAGTACAACATATAATACTCTATCCATTCCAAAGACTTTTGCTGGGCAATTGTATTCATGAAAGTATGTTTTATTATACTTTTATTTGGTTGCGTCAGGATTTCTTGCTATCTTTGCACAAAAGTTTATTATGTCATACTATGGAGCTTAAAGATATAATGAAGCAACGTAGGGAAATCCTATCCCTCACACAACAGGATCTCGCTGAAATGGCGCAGGTCGGAGTTGCCACAATCAAGGATATTGAGCGTGGCAAAGGAAATCCAGCGTTAAATACCGTAAAGAAGATTCTTGAAGTGCTTGGTATTGAGATAGATTATAAGGTACGACAGACTATATAATTACCGTTGACAGATGAGAGAATTAGCAGTATATTACAATGATACAGAAGCCGGAATACTTACTGAAAAATATCCCGGTGCAGACTATACGTTCCAGTACAAAGAAGACTATATAAATTCCGCATTGCCTCCGATTTCAGCGACTTTACCCAAGCAAAGCACCGCATTCAATTCCGAGCATCTTTTCCCATTTTTTTCTAATATGGTTCCTGAAGGAGCCAATCGACGGGTTATATGCCGTTCGCTAAGAATTGATGAGAATGATTTTTTCGGGATTCTTGAAGCTATGGCCGACAAAGACTTCATCGGAGCGGTAAATATAAGGAGGATTAACAATGACTGAAATAAAGAACTGTCCGTCACTACTTTTAGATGGCTTTAATACATATAGCCCCAAAGCGACAAAAACGCTCTTTAACGGAGTTAAGGTAAATCCTATTCTCAATTTTGATATTGATGAATTTAGAAATGCCGGTGAGATTGCCGATGCGATGCACCGTATTTCGGTCTCCGGTGTGCAAGAAAAATTTCCTGCAATAATTAAATCGGGCGAAATCAGAATTGCGGGGGACGATGAACGCTCTACACATATCCTGAAACCTGCACCTTGGGATAAAACGCTTCGTGATCGCAAACTGATTCCGGCCAATGAGCATCTTACCATGCAGATAGCATCGCAGGTCTATGGCATACATACAGCAGCTAATGGATTGTGTTTCACATCCAAAGGTCAGCCGGTATATATCACACGCCGTTTCGATATTCTGCCCGACAGCTCAAAACTGCCGATGGAAGATTTCGCTTCGTTAGTCGGCAAAAACGAACAGACCGCCGGCCTTCATTTCAAATATAATGGTAGCTACGAGGATATTGCCAAGGCAATTCGGGCAAACGTCGCTGCATGGATGGTTGATATGGAACGATTCTTTGAATTAGTCGTATTCAACTATATCTATGCAAACGGCGATGCTCACCTTAAAAATTTCTCACTGATTCTTAATGGACAGGATTACCGCTTAGCTCCCGCATACGACCTTCTTAATACCAGCCTTCATGTGAACGGAGATGATCTTGGACTTGACGGAGGACTATCACCCGACATTGAGAAAAGTGACATGTTTGATAAAACCGGACATCCCTGCCGTCTCGACTTCGAGCGATTCGGCAACAAAATCGGCTTAGTAAAACGGCGTATGGATAAAATCCTCAACAAGTACACCTCCCTACCCGATGGCACAATAAAACTCATTGCCCAAAGCTTCCTCCCCGACAAAGCGAAACGCAACTACACCCGTATCGTAAACGAGCGAATCACCCGCTTCATCAGAGAATCGGAGTGATTGTTAGGAAAGAATTGAGACAAGCGCATTTTTGCTGATTTTGTACGGCGCAGGACGCGAAGGTGAATGTTAAAATTTGTATATTGTCTTGATAATCGGAAGATTATCGCTATTTTTGCATTGAGTCACTGTTGTCGGTTTGGCAAGTGCGGCTTGTAATAATTTAAGTAGCAGACGGTTAGCAACTTGCAACCATAGAAAATTCACGTCACTTGTACGGATTAGACTTTCACCTGTCTGTATATCAGAGAATTAACCGCTTCTGCATCGGCAAAAGTAAATACCCATTGGAATGTACACACCTATGATCCTGTCCTTTACGAGTCTCTCAAGAGTCAATATGGGAAACATCTCTATCTTAAAGAGTTGTAAGGCCCGCAGAAAATCGTTACCTTTGCATATAACCCCGAAGGGACATCTCTAACGCGACAAGGCTATCGCAGCTGTCGGCCAGGCGTTCAGCGACGGTGCCACAGCTCCCGCCGACATCCAGCCTCCAATGAGAAGACACAGAATCGTCATTAACATATGATACCACCATTTCAAAAATACTTATACCCATTCCTGTCACTGATGGGTGACGGCAAGAGCCGCAATCTCACACAAGTTTGTGAAGACCTCAGCAAAACCATGAATCTAACCGAGGAAGAACTTGCAGAGACTTACGAAGCAAGCGGACAAAACCGTCATTATGGCCGTTGCGGATGGGCACGCACATGGTTTTTGAAAGCCGGCATTATCAATTCTCCTGAAAAAGGACATTACACCATCTCACAATCAGGCAAAGACCTTTTAGCTTCTGGTGAGACTAAAATAACCCAGAAATTCCTGATTGAAAATTATCCGAGTTTCGCCGCTTTCGCAAAAGCTAAAAAGAAAACAGACAAACATGACAGCCCTTCCGAGGACAACCATGTGGAACCGCTCGACCCGATGACCCAAATGGAAGATGCTTTCGCTCAAATCAACAACAAACTGATTGATGATTTATTGCAATACATCAGCGAGCAAGACCCCAAGTTCTTCGAGAAACTTGTTGTTGACTTGCTTGTAGCAATGGGATATGGCGGAGACTTTGAGGATGCGGCAAGAGTCACACAATTCTCCAATGATGGAGGTATTGATGGCATTATTAAAGAAGACGCACTCGGTCTTGACAAGGTATATCTCCAGGCCAAACGATGGAAAGAATCTAACATTGTCGGTGCGCCGGATATTCATAAATTCATGGGCGCACTTATGTCAATCGGAGCATCCAAGGGTGTATATATCACAACCTCCAGTTTCTCAAAAGCGGCAATAGACGTCGTCACATCAAACAAGAGTCTGAAACTTGTATTAATCGACGGCAAACAACTCGCCAAATATATGATAAAGTATAATGTTGGCGTGCTCTCACAACATTCATTCACGATCAAGCGTGTTGATACCGGTTACTTCGTTGGAGAGTAACCAACTACAAACAACAGATAATCAGCGCGTCGCTTAATCCTTAAATGGGCCATCACCCCGCCATATACAATGAGTCTCCCAGCATACGCTGCCTGGAGACTCGTTCATTAAAATAACGTGAGTTCGATATAACAATTCTGCTATCCAACAAATCGAGTAGGAGGTAAACACTAATCATAGGGTGTTTATCTCCTACTTTCATGTT
>CATZGB010000019.1 GCA_958418815.1 uncultured Bacteroidales bacterium
GTTCGCAACCAAAAACGCTTTGATAAAGTCGGCCTATTTCGGACGGATACTTTTAGTGTTGTCCCTGTTCAGCTTGTCGCGTCATTGTGGCCATCTCTTTCAGCAGGCGTTGGTTGAAATATCTGCGCGACCTGTCATAAAACCATCCCCACTTGTTGAAATAGCGGATGATGTTGACGGCATGTATGCGGAGCATTCTCAGGTTGTGGTAGCTTGAAGCACGGTGGGCATGTGTGACAGTAACTCCGGGCCAATAGATTGTGGGCGAAAGGGCGTGGATTCTCCGGGTGATGTCGATGTCCTCGGGGTACATGAAGAAACGTTCGTCAAACAGGCCGGCTTTGCTCAGCACATCAACCCTGAAAAACATGAAACTGCCTTGGTGGTACGGAATATTGAGCGTCGCGCCTGCCGGACGGTCGGCGAGTAGGTAGCGACGGTTGCGCGGCCCGGAGAGGAATCCAGGAAGGAAACGTCGGCCGATAAGGTCGAGCGGCGTAGGTAGCAGGCGACTCGAAAACTGCTCGCTTCCGTCGGGAGATATGATGCGCGGCTGCAGGAGGCCGATGTCGGGGTGGCTGTCCATATATTCCACGATACCTGGCAAGACACCTCGGTCGAAGTACACATCTGAATTGATGACGAGATGATACGAGGTGTTTTCTTCAATCGCGCGCCGCAGCGCTATGTTGTGGGCCGCTCCATATCCAGGATTATCGTGGCTGTCGACATACTCCACAATGTCCCCTGAGGGATGTGAGGTGATGTAAGACCGCAGCGAATCATCCGGAGAGTTGTCAATCACATATATGCGGCAGACGTCGTCTCGGCGGAGTGATTCAAGGCATTTGCCCAGCTCGTCGAGCGGAGTCCTGTATGTGACAATCGAGGCGGTCAGTTTCATTTGCGAGGGTATGGTTTCGTGGCTGATGGTTTGTTATCGGTATAGTCTGGATAGGAGCCTCAGGAAAGCCACGCCGCCAAAAGAGGCGAGTGCGCCAAACTTGTTCTTTATTCTTACCCTTGGATCCCGTATGGCTCTTACGCGTCCCTCGTGTATTACCTTGAGGCAACGTCGGCGTGTCTCGGCTGAGCCAGTGTTCAGGCGCGACATCAGCAGAAAGAGATTGAAATGGGCGCTGAAACGCCGGTCATTGGCGGCTTGTGTAAGTTCTGGGTGATATGTCGACATATGTTCCACCATCCTGTCTGTGACATCAAGCACATCAACCCGGTCAGGGCTCCATTGGTGCATAAAGCTATCCTGGGCCTGACGGTAGAAATATACGGTCGCCGGGAGGTGTGCTATGCGTGTGGCTTTCTCATAAAACCTGTAAAACGCGTCAAGGTCTTCATATCTTATGCCTTCCCTGAACCTGATATCGTTTCCGAGCAGCTCGCGTTCCATCAGCATTCCACACGGCGAGTTGAGGATGAGGCTTTGATAGAGAGCCTCTCTCATGGCTGTGACATAATCCATGACCAGTGGCGGTTTTGGGGTGACAGTCTTGGGCCTGAAATCCCGGCCCCGTTCAAAACCGCCCACGCAGACCTGGGCGTCTGTCGTTTCAAGGGTGTTGACAAGCCACTCCAATGCCTCGGGGTAGAGGCAATCATCAGCGTCGACAAATCCGATATACTTTCCGCGCGAAAGGTTGATGCCAGTGTTGCGGGCTTTCGATACTCCGCCATGGCCAGGCTTCACCAGCTTGAAACGATGGTCTGACTTGCATACGGATTCCGTTATGGCCAACGAGCTGTCTGTCGAGCCATCATCCACCACTGTGACTTCGAAATCCCCGAAAGTCTGCTCTTGTATGGAGGCGAGGCATTCTGCCAGGTACTTTCCGGCATTGAAAACCGGAATGACAAGGCTGACCAGGGGGCATCCATCAGATGCGGCGTGACTCGTCCCGTGTATGCAAGTGGAGTTGGATTCCATACCCAAAAAACGTCTTTGAAAGCCTTTTTATTATCGTATTGGTTTTGAAAATCAGAGTGGATGCCGTAAATTTGCGGTAAACTTATAATTGATGATGAAAACAATATTCATAACCGGAGGGTCGACAGGTATCGGTGCGGCCTCAGTCAGAAAATTCATTGAAGAGGGCTGGAATGTCGGGTTTATGGATGTCAACACAGACGAAGCCATAAAATTGGCGGAATCGGTTGGCAATCCTGACCGCCTCCTTTTTGTCGAGGGGAATACATGCAGCCGTGAGGAGATATCCCGGGCTGTAAACCAGACCGTGGATAAGTTCGGCCGTCTTGACAGCGTGTTTGCCAATGCGGGAATCCACAGGGCCAACACCCTGCTTGACATTTCCGACGAGGAACTCGACCTGATGGTGCAGACAAACATATACGGCACGGTCAACACCTTGCGTGAGGCAGTCCCCCATATCATCAAGGCGGGCGGAGGTTCGGTTGTCATCAACGCCTCCGACCAATGGTTTGTCGGCAAGCCCCATAGCTTTGCATACGGATTGACAAAAGGGGCGTTGGGACAGATTACCCGCAGCCTGTCGATTGACCTCGGCGGCTATGGGATAAGGGTCAACGCCATATGCGCCGGGACAATCCACACCCCTCTGGTAGACAATCTTTTTGCCAAATTCTCAAAAATCGAGGATAAAAGCGTCGAGGATTATTGGCGGGAGGAGAATGCCTTGTATGCCAGAGGACGTGTCGGCACTCCGGAAGAGGTGGCCGAACTGGTGTTCTTCCTGGCTTCCGACAAATCCTCGTTCTGCACCGGCGGCCATTATCTTGTCGACGGTGGCCTGGTGGCCAGATGAGGTTTGTGAGACAGCACAGGTGCGCCCCGGAAAACTTCACATTCCGGGGCGCACCTGTGTTTTGTGTCAGGCCGTTTGTGGCGTGGGGTTATTCAAATATGTGTTTCAGCTTGGAGAAAAGACGGTGGGTGGTCGACGGATCGGGCTTGATATCCGGTTCGTCGCGCAGAGACTCAAAGGCGGCTTTCTCCTTGTCAGAGAGCTTCTCTGGGATGTAGACCATCACATTCACAAGTTCGTCGCCTGCAGCTCCTCCCTGGGGATTGGGGAGCCCCTTGCCGCGCAGGCGAAGCACCTTGCCGGGCTGGGTGCCTGCCGGTATGTTCAGGCGGGCACGACCGGTGATTGTGGCCACCTCCACCGAGCCGCCGAGGGTCGCGGTGACGATGTCGAGCATCAGGTTGTATATCACATCATTGCCGTCACGTATCAGTTCGGGATGCTTTATCTCCTCGATGACCACAAGCAGGTCGCCGTTTATGCCGCCTCTGCGTGGCGCGTTTCCTTTCCCTTTCACCGTGAGGGTCATGCCCTCCGACACTCCGGCGGGGATGTCAAACGACACAAGTTCCTCCTTGCGCTGTATCCCCTCGCCGTTGCAATATGAGCAGGTCTCGGAAATCACTTTCCCTTCACCCTCACACTGGGGGCATATGCTGACCGCTTCCTGGGCTCCGAAAAGGCCATGGACAATCTGGCTGACAGTGCCGGTGCCGTGACAGGTGGGGCAGGTGTTGAACGCGGTCCCGTCTTTGGCACCTGTGCCGTTGCAATGTTCACATTTCACATAGGTTGGAATCCTAAGTGTCTTGGAGACACCCTTTGAGATTTCTTCCAGTGTGAGCTTGACCTTGATACGCAGATCCGAGCCTCGGCGCTGAGGTTTCTGACGACGTGAGCTGCGGCCGCCGGTCGCGCCGCCGAAACCGCCTCCGCCAAACTCGAAGTGGCCGCCGAAGATGTCGCCAAACTGGGCGAATATGTCTTCCATCGACATGCCTCCGCCATAATAGCCGCCTCCGCCGAAGCCGCCTCCGCCGAAGCCTTGCGGGCCCATCGAGTGGCCGAACTGGTCATATTTCTGGCGCTTGTCGTCGTTGGAAAGCACCTCATATGCCTCTGCCGCCTCCTTGAACTTCTCCTCGGCGGCTTTGTCGCCCGGGTTCTTGTCAGGGTGGTATTTGATGGCAAGCTTGCGGTAAGCTTTCTTTATCTCGTCTGCTGTGGCGGTCTTGGAAACACCAAGCACTTCGTAATAGTCTCTCTTGTTTTCCATATCATCCCCGGGGCTTACTGGGCGACAACCACTTTGGCGTGGCGCAGCACCTTGTCGTTTAGTGTGTATCCTTTCTGAACGGTGTCTTTGACTTTGCCCGCAGTGGTGTCAGCGTCGGCCGGCACCATGGCTACAGCCTCATGGAGGTCGGGATCAAATTCAGCCCCGGTTGACTCCATCGCTTTCACTCCGTTGTCACCGAGGTATTTCACCAGCTTGTTGTAGATAAGGGCCATGCCCTCCTTTACAGCTTCCGCGTCAGAAGAGTCTTTTATGGCATCAAGACCGCGCTCAAAATCGTCAACGATTGGCAGAATACCCTGAAGGGCCTTCTCCGACGCGTTTTTGATGAGTTCCGAACGCTCGCGCAATGTCCGTTTGCGGAAATTGTCGAATTCCGCCATCAGGAACATGTATTCTTTCTTCTCCTTGGCAACCTCTTCCTCCTTTGTCTGCAGCAGGTCGCGCAGCGACTCCAGCTCGGAAGTCTCTTCTGCTACTTCTGCCATGCCATCCTCTTCGGGATCGACATCCACAGCTTCAACATCGGGATTTTCGAGATGCAGCTCCTCTGCGGGAGTCTCCTGGCTGGGTGTGTCGTTATGCTGGTTGTCTGTGAAGTCTTTTGAATTACGTTTCATATATAATATATAGGTGTTGTCGTTTCCAGTATTTACAGCAAAAACTTTGCCAAAATGCAATGACCGTGGCTGCCGTCAGGTCAATTCTCTAAGAAGATAACAACAATCGTCACCGAAGGGTTTAACCTCAGGGAGTTGGGGCTTGCCTTGGAAAAGACCGAACACGGCCGAACCGCTTCCTGACATGGAGGCATATAGCGCGCCTGCGTCAATCAGCTGCTGCTTGATTTCCGCGATACGGGGATGGCGGGCAAACACCGACTCCTCGAAATCATTTACCAGCTGTCCTTGCCATTGTGTGACTGGGAGGCGCAGGATGTCGACCAGGGGCCTGGCGGGTGCTTTGGGGGTCAGTCCGGCGTATGCCTCGCGGGTGGGAACCGAGACATCTGGCTTCACAATCACAATCCACAGTCCTGACGGGAGGTTAAGTTCTATCGGTTGGAGTTCAGTGCCGGTGCCGGTGCATAACATAGGCCGGTCATAGATGAAAAACGGGCAGTCGGCTCCGATTTCGGCAGCCATTGTGGCCAGCTCCTCGTCTGACGCGCCGACACCAAACATCTCATTGAGGGCTTTCAATGTGTATGCGGCATCTGCCGAGCCTCCTCCGAGGCCGGCCCCGTCGGGGGTTTGCTTGTCGAGATACATCGCCACTGGGGGAATGTCCTGGTGTCGTCTCATCCTGACAAGCGCCTTGTAGACAAGGTTTTTCTCCATAGGGCAGTCAACACCTCTCCCGGAGCAATGCAATGAGTCTTTGCCGTCGGGTGCCACGACAATCTCAAGAATGTCGTGGGAGGGAACCGGCATCATCACGGTCTCTATATTATGGTAGCCGTCGGGCCTTTTTGACAAGACATTAAGCCCGAGGTTTATCTTTGCATCGGGGAATTTAAGCATTGTTTTGGTTGTTAATAAGTTGTGTCGGCTGATGAGGGCGTTTGGCCGGTATTTCAGCCGCCTTTCCACAGTGCAAAGGTAGAAAGAATCAAGGGTAATATCCAATTTTTTTTGTTATTTTGCAACCTGCCGTCAGGTTTTGCCGTCTAACACAATGAAAGCCCCTCACAACAGGGGCTGGCGGCCGAAGGCTGTCAACAATAAATTATGTAAATTATCGTCCATTATGAAAAAAATATCCGCTCTCATCCTCGCTGCCGCTCTGGCCTGCTCGTCAGCTGTGGCACAAAAGCAGAAGACAGTTGCTGCCGACACTGTCGGTAATTCCGCGATTGTCGTGGAGGCTGTCGACTCAGTGGTATCCGTTGCCACGGCCGAATCTGAATATCTTGTCGACGGGCAACCGCTTCAGACCCCGGTGGTCAGTGTCAAGAATGGCAAATGGTCGCTCGATTATGATGGTTCAGATTACATAATCTCAGACCTTGTCGAAGACTCGCGGTTCACCGACAGATTCCGCGACCTGGAAGACTTCGACGCGGACACGATGATTCTTAAAGACAATATGGGTATGGCCACGGCGATAGTGGCTATCATGTTCGGAGTGCCCTGTCTGACCATCATTGTCGGGCTGATTGTCATCCTCGTTTTCGCGTTGAAGCGTAATCGCGGTCGAAATGAGTTGATAAATAATGCCATTGACCGGAATTACCAGTTGCCCGACGCTTTCTATCTCGGACAGAAGAACCAGGCGACACCCTCGGGCCCGGTGAGAGACTCGCGTAAATTCTATTCCGCCACCACTCTTATAGCCACCGGCCTGTCGCTCGTGATATTCGCCATATACGCTGATGCCTCATTCTTTGTGCTTGCCGGAGGAATCCCCTTGCTTATCGGTGTCGGACAGCTCATAGGTTATTTCTGCGTCCCGACCTCACCGCGCAATGACCAGCATCCCCCTTATGGTGGCAACCAGCCCTACTACGGTCATTGTCAAAGTCAGCGTCCCTGGCAACCCGCGCCGGGGGAATATCATGGTGCGCCTCAGCAGCAACCCTGCAACCCTTCTGCCGGACAGCCTGCGGTCACGCCTCCATACTCCCAGATGCCTGACGCTCCTTCTCCTGCCTCTCAGCCGGTGTCTCCCCAAGAGCCTCAGTATCCTGAATATCCGGCTTCTCAGGATGGCCGTCAGACCCCTCCGCCCTACAATCCCTGACCAGGGCCATTTCCAAACAGACAGATACACTAAATAATTTCAAACATAAGTTTCCGTAACGCCCGATGGCAAACCGCCGCCTTGAAGGAATCAAGCTCCTGGCCCTCTGTATGGCTTCCGACAACCGCGATGCGTTCTCGCGGCTTGTCGAAATCCATCAGCAGGGCCTGAGGCGGTTCCTCCTTAACCTTACCAATGGCAATGAGGCGCTGACCGACGACCTCGCCCAGGAGACCTTCCTGAAAGCGTGGCTCGCCGTCCGTTCTTTCCACGGGCTTTCGGGATTCAAGACCTGGCTTTACCGCATAGCCATCAACGAATTTTCCACCTATCGCCGTCAGGCTGCCCGATATGACTTCGCCGGAATGGACGCCGGCGACCTGGTCATAGAGGACGCTTCCGCATCGGTCAGGGTGACCGACACCCGGATGGATGTGGCCTCGGTGATGAGGCATCTCCCCGAGAAGGAAAGGCTTGTCACGCTGCTTTTCTACCTGGAAGAGCTTCCTGTCAAGGAGATAGTGAAAATCACGGGAATGCCTGAGGGCACCGTGAAGTCCCATCTCAGCCGGGCCAGAGGACACCTCTCTAAACTCTTGACCCGATGAGACTGTTTGAAAACAATAGAACCGAGCAACAATGAAACCTAACGATAACATCCCCCGAGGCCGACAGGCCATAGATGCCGAAATCTCGGCTCTTCTCGACAAAGAGCTGGCCAAGGCCAACACCAATCCGTGGTTTACCCCCCGCGTGATGAACCGCCTTCCCGAGCAATCCCGCTGGGGACGGGTGTCTGTGTGGCAATGGGTGTGTTACATCCTCGGAGTCGCCGCCCTGATCGCCGCCGCAGTGATATCGGGCAAATGGCTCATACATACCGAACTGTCATTGCTGACCCTGATGACTGTGGCTTTCACAAGCCTTATGGCCGTCACCTGCGCCGCCGTGATGATGGTGCCGTCGCTTGTCCGTATCCTCCGCGAGCCCTGACATAAGGGATATGGCTAAAATCAGATGATTGTATTTGGCTATAAGTGGGGGAATTTGTAATTTTGCGTTCGATAAGCGCGATTTATGGTGCGCTTAACCAATGCAAGAAAATATAATGGAAAAGAATATAGAGCTGGATGGCCTTTCGGTCAGGATGGAAGTGACCGGAGAGGGCCGTCCGCTGATTCTGATGCATGGCTGGGGCTGCGACCATACGACTGTCAGGTCGATTGCCGCCACCGCCGCGCAGACCCATACGGTATATAACATCGATTTCCCCGGCTTCGGCGGTTCGCAGGAACCATCGGAAGTGTGGGGAGTCGAGCGTTACACCCGTATGGTCGAGGAACTTGCCCGAAAGGAAAACCTTGAAAGCCCGGTGCTTGTGGGCCATTCCTTCGGCGGCCGAGTGGCCATCCTCTACGCGTCGCGCAACAAGGCCGACAAGGTGGTGCTGGTCGACGCAGCCGGCATAAAGCCCAAACGGTCTTTGAAATATTACCTGAAAGTATATTCCTTCAAGGCCGGGAAACGGTTTTGGGAGCTGCTGCTGGGCAAGGAGAAAGCCGGCGCGAGGATAGACGCGATGAGAGCCAGACGAGGGTCGAGCGATTATGCCGGAGCCTCCCCGATGATGCGCCGCATACTCTCCAAAGTGGTGAATGAAGACCTTACCGACCGGCTTCCGTTGATTTCCGCGCCCACATTGCTCATCTGGGGAGAGACCGACACGGCCACTCCGCTTTCCGACGCCAAAAAGATGGCCAGACTGATTCCCGATGCAGGGCTTGTCAGCTTCCCGGGCTGCGGCCATTACAGCTTCCTCGACAACCCGGTGCAGTTCCGGGCCGTCCTCTCCTCATTCCTCAAAAGCAAATCCTGACCGTAACGGCCAGACTTCCCAAGAAAATAGATGTCAACTGTAACCCTGATACTTCTCATCGTCATTCTCGTGGCCGCGGCTGCCGACATGTTTTTTGTCTATTCACGCGACCTGATGATGTTGCAACAGAACTCATACCGCAACGAGCGCTATCTGCGTTGGTTCAACCAGTCAAAGGAGAGTACCTCCATGGTCAGATTATTCTGTATGGTCGCATTCTTCGTGATGGCGTTAGGACGTGTGCCGGCAATACTGACCTATCCGGTAGTGTTGCTGATACTTGTCTGGCAGGCCGTGTCGCTGGCGACACGTAAGTACAAAAAGCCTCTTGTCAGGACTCCGCGCGTCAACCGCATATTTGCCGTGATGACGCTTGTTTCGGCTGTGGTGGTTCTCATCATGTGGCTTTTTGCCGGGAAGAGGGGAGCAGCAGCAATCATGATTGCCCTTCTGTGGATGTCTCCGCTGGTTCTTCTCGGAGCGAACATCCTGCTCAGGCCGGTGGAGAAAAACATCAACCGGAAATACTACGACGATGCGGCCTCGATTCTCGCCTCAATGCCCCAGCTCAAAGTGATTGGAATCACCGGCAGTTACGGCAAGACCTCCACGAAACATTACCTCCACCGGATACTTTCAGAGCATTTCTCAACCACAATGACCCCGGGAAGCTTCAACACGACCCTCGGTGTGGTACGCACAGTCCGTGAGCATCTAAAGCCTTACGATGAGGTGTTCATCGTCGAGATGGGAGCAAAGCAGCCGGGCGACATAAAGGAGATAGCCGACCTCGTGCATCCCCGGGCGGCGATAATCACAGCTGTCGGCGAGCAGCATCTCGAGACATTCAAGACAGTGGAGAATGTGCAGAAGACAAAGTTTGAGCTTGTCGACGCGTTGCCTGCCGACGGATTCGCCGTGCTCAACAACGACTTCCCCTATGTGGCCAGCCGCAAGGTGGGCAATGTGGAGGCTGTCCGTTATGCGGTATCCAACCCGGAAGGTGCTGATTACCGGGCAGAAGAGATACGTTACACATCCCGTGGGACCACATTCAAGATCACAGGTGGCGACCTCTCCGCCCCGCTTGAACTTCATACCGCGCTTGTAGGGGAGTGTAATGTCTCAAATCTCCTCGGTGCGGTGATTGTGGCTTTGCGCCTCGGAGTGCCCGCCGACAAAATCAGATATGCCGTCTCTCAGATCGAGCAGGTGGAGCATCGTCTGAGCGTAAAACTTGTTCCGGGTGGTCTCACCATCATCGACGATGCTTTCAACTCCAACCCCTCGGGGTCTAAAATGGCAGTCGAGGTGCTTGGGATGATGAAGGATGAGGGCAAACGTATTGTCATCACTCCCGGTATGATTGAGCTTGGCGACCGTCAGGTGGAAGCCAACCGCGAGTTTGGACGCCACATCGCCGCCAACGCCGATGTGGCTATCATCGTGGGCCATTACAACCGTGACGCCATCCTTGGCGGTATCGCCGACGGCGGAATGGATTCGGAGAATGTAATCGCCGTTGACAGCTTCGCGCAGGCCCAGCAGGAGCTCCACAAGATAGCCCGCGCCGGCGACATCGTCCTTTATGAGAACGATCTTCCCGACACATTCAAATAAACTCCTGTCTCCTCTCTCCTCAGAATCAGGCTCTCGCCGTATAATAAGCATTTAACTACCCCACAGATAAGATTATGAAAACCAACATAGGTGTTTTCTTCGGCGGACGCTCCACCGAACATGAGATTTCGGTGATTTCCGCCAACCAGGCCATCAACGCCATCGACAAATCGAAATATGATGTCACCCCGGTATATGTCTCCAAAGAAGGACGCTGGTTTACCGGCGATGCCCTTCTGAACCTGCGTAACTACCGTGACATGAAGGCTATTGAGAAGATGGCCGAGGAGGTATATATGCGTCCCGTCCACGGCGACTGCAATCTTTATTACCAGAAGCCCAAAGGGATGTTTGGCAAGAAAGAGGTCGCCGCAAAGCTCGATGTGGTGATTCCGGTCTTCCATGGCGCGAATGGCGAGGATGGCACATTCCAGGGGATACTCCAGGCGATTGACATCCCTTTCGCGGGGTGTGACACGCTCTCGTCGGCCAATGGCATGGACAAAATCACGATGAAGATGATTCTCCGTGAGAATGACATACCGGTGGTTGACTATGTGTGGTTCACAGACCGACAGTGGTTTGCCGACCGCGACAACCTGGTCAGCCGTATCGAGGAAAAAATAGGTTATCCGGTGATTGTGAAGCCTGCCAACCTTGGTTCTTCAATCGGAATAGGCTGTGCGCATAACCGCGAGGAGCTGTTTGAGAAAGTGGACGATGCCGGCCGTTACGCCTCGCGAATCATCGTGGAGCATATGGTCGAGCAGCTCCAGGAAATCAACTGCTCGATTCTCGGAGACTGCGACGACTATCAGGCGTCTGTCCTGGAAGAACCAATCAAGACCAAGGAAATACTGTCATACACAGACAAGTATATGGGCGGCTCAAAGGGCACGGAAGGCATGCAGGCATCACAGAAGAAGATACCGGCGGATCTGCCCGAGGATATGACCAAGGAAATCCAGCGTCTGGCCGGAGAAACATTCCGTGTGCTGTCGTGCCATGGTGTGTCGCGTGTCGATGTGATTGTCGACCGCGCCACAGGCAAGATATATGTGAATGAAATCAACACCATCCCCGGTTCGCTCTCGTTTTATCTCTGGGAGGCCACAGGAATATCATTCCCCGCGCTGATGGACCGCCTGGTTGCGCTTGCTGTGAAGCGCAAGACCCGGGAGGGACAGAAGACCACATCATTTTCCCAAAACATATTCGCCCTTGGCGGAGGCACCAAAGGTGGGGTCAAGGGAGCGAAAGGGGTAAAAGCCTGATAGGATAACGCTCCCCTCGGGGTTGCGTTTCTACCGCAGCCCGTCCCTTTATGACATATCCTGTATATGGAGATAATCAAAGCGAAAAAGACACTTGTCCGCTCCCTGCTTGACGGGGGGCGGATTTGTCAATTGCGTCTGGTTGATTTGACCGGCCCCGTACTGTCTGTCAGTCCTTTCGAGGTCGAGACAGCTGCCACGGTGTTCATTGATGCCAGGGTGGTGTTGATTGACCGCGATGCGTTGGCCTGTGTTTGTTGTGGAGATGAGCCGCAGCCTGGTTCTGATGCCGGATTGCTTGATATGCTTGAGACCGAGCTACGCAGTGATATTATTGGCGCGGCTACAGGGGAGGCTGTGTCTCCCCGTCTTTCGGCCATATTGGCTAAGCCAGGCGAGACCCCATCTGCTTCAGTCCTTCCGGTGGCTTTCTGATTTATTTTTTGCGGTTATTGCCTGCGCGCAGCATCTCGTCGCGCTTGCGTAGACCCTCTTGTGCGGCAGATCCCCCACCGGTCTGTTTCGGAGCGGTCTGTGCCGGGGTGTTGCTTCTCGGCTGCATTTGCTTGTGGCTGTTGGCTTCCCCGGTGGTTTGCGGAGCGCCGCCGTTGTTTGCCCGGTGCTTGCCATGTGTGCCCATCGTCGAGGGACGGGCCCGTTGGGAGAGTGGTGACTGGGGGATGGAGTCGGCGACCTGTGGCTGTGATGCAATGCTGTCAGTGCCCGATGCGGCCACAGTGTCAGCCTTTTCCTTGCGCGGAGCCTGTTTCTGTCCGTAATTGAAGGGACGTTGCGAGAAATATTTCTTGGAAAGATGATTGCGCATCCTCACAAGTGATATGCTGTCGAGTCTCACGGTCTCTTTACCCTCCGGCCGGGTGATTATGTATCCCGCGATTCTGACAGGGGAGAGGGTGGTGTCTACCCTGAGCGACACCTCTCCGATGCCTTTGTTTTTCCCGGCGGCGATGTTGTAATATGATGTGCCGTCGGCATATTCTATCACCATACGTGCTGTCACAGGCTTTGCCGCTGTCGCCATGTTGAATCGGAGGGTGAACACATCATGGTTGTGCCAGTTGGAGTCGGCCGGTATGGAGAATGTCACAAGTCGCGATGCCGAGCGGCGCGAGAACTCAAACCTGCTGCTCATGGGCCAGATGTCAACCGAGTCTCCGGCGACGGCGATTTTCTGGTTTGAGGCGGTGAGTAGGTTGCCCTGGCGTTCGTTGAGGATGCTGATGGTCTTCTCGTAGACCTTCATATAGTCTTCTATATGGTGGCCATACCATCTGAATGATGAATCGACCTGCTGCGCCGTGACTCCGTGGGCGGCGTAGATGCTCTGCTTTAAGAGCATTTTTGAGGAATCGCTGTCAAACTCATTGTGGTTCAGGTCTACCACGGCTTCCCCTATATGGATGTCTGCCATCAATGATGCCATGTCATCGGTGTCAAGCACCATGTCATTTTTTTTGCCGCATCCGGCGGCAAGCATCAGTGATAGAATCGCAGTAAGATGGAAAAGCCGTTTCATAGACCTCAATCTTTCGTTGGTTTGCTGTTGTCTCCGTTTCCGGCGGATGTCTCGTCGTCTGAGGCTTTGCCTGACATCTTGAGCTCGCGCAGGAACGGCACCTCGGAAATCTGGGCTGAATAAAAGAGAATCAGCCAGATGAGTCCGACGGATATGGCCGCGTCGGCAAAGTTGAACACCGGCGAGAAGAAGAGGAAATACTCTCCGCCGACCAGCGGCATCCATTCGGGCCATGTCCAGCTTACAAGCGGGAAATAAAGCATATCAACCACTTTCCCGTGGAGGAAAGTGCCATATCCCCCGTCAGCGGGGAAAAGCGTGGCCACACCAGGAGGCATAGGGTTGTCGAAGACAAGGCCGTAGAAGGCGCAGTCTATGATGTTCCCGGCTGCTCCGGCGATAATAAGCGAGAGGCTGACTGTGTAACCGGTCTTCGCCTGGGGCTTGTTGCGGATTTTACATAGGTAGTAAATGAGGAATCCGACGGTGACGATGCGCAGCAGGGTCAGCAGCAGTTTGCTGCCGATTTCCCATCCGAACGCCATGCCGTTGTTCTGGATGAACGCAATCTGGAACCACGGGAAAATCTCGTGGCTCTCACCGAGGTAAAAATGGGTCTTAACCCATATCTTGAGAATCTGGTCGATGAGCAGCACCGCCAGGATGATTGACAACGCCATCAGGCCACGGCCCTTTGACGGGCCGCGGCTGATGGTGGTTTCGATAGTGTTGAGTTCTGACAAGTCAAATTGTGTTTGTCGGTGGATTTCTTGGCGGGGAGCTGGAGCGCAGCCTCGCGGCCCCCGGGGTCGACACCGTTACTTCTTGGAGTCGACAGACAGTGTGGCGTGAGGCACCGCGCGGAGACGCTCCTTGGGAATCAGCTTGCCGGTCTTGCGGTCGATTCCGTAGGTCTTGTTCTCGATTCTCACCAAAGCGTTCTGCAGATGGGCTATGAACTGGGCCTGCCTCTGGGCGAGCCTTCCGGCCTCCTCCTTGCCAAGGGTCGACGCGCCCTCCTCCAGCACCTTGAAGGTGGGGGAGGTGTCGGCGGTGTCGTTGCCGTCGGAGTTCATGACATCGGCGCGGAGAAGTTCATATTCCTTGCGGGCCTTCTCGAGCTTCTCCAGGATAAGGACTTTGAATTCCTCAAGTTCCTCGTCGGTGTAACGGGTTTTATCAGACATTGCTTATCGTGTATTATGAAATAGTTGAACGTTTTTACAGATCGGCGGGGCCGATTACCAGTCTAAACAGACAACATTTGTGAAATGTTCAAAAAGGCCGGAGGGTATCCCCGGTTGCGGGAATACCCTTCGGAATGCGGGATTGTCAGGCTTTCTCGATTTTGACTTTCACCTCTGTGCCGTCGATGTCGAGCAGCTCGTCTTCGGCGGGAGCGTCCACCACTGCGGCCTTTACCTCGGATGCGAGCACCTGCGAGGCGATGTAGTCTTTGAAATCGGCGATGGCACCCTCGGTGAGGGCGTTGGGTTCGACTGTGACTATGATGCGGTCGGTGATGTCATAATCGCGGCTCTTACGGATGTTCTGGATGCGGTTGATGAGGTCGCGGGCCACACCCTCTTTGCGGAGCGCGTCGGTGATTTCCACCTCCAGGGCCACGGTGACGCTTCCCTCGTTGGCCACAAGCCATCCGGGGATATCCTCGGAATGGATGTCGACATCGGTCAGTTCCACCTTGATTTCCTCACCTTCGAGCGACAGGGAGATTGCGCCTTCACGCTCAAGCATTGCGATTTCCTGCTGGGTCATGGCGCCGATGAGCGCGGCCACAGCCTTCATCTTCTTCCCGAATTTCGGGCCGAGTTTCTTGAAGTCGGGTTTGATTGACTTGACAAGCACTCCCTCCTGATCGTCTACGAGCTTCAGCTCTTTGACATTGACCTCCGAGAGAATCAGCGGGGCCATTGCTTCAAGCTGTCGGCGGCGTTCTTCGGAGTTGACAGGAATCATCAGGGTCTGGAGGGGCTGGCGCACCTTGATGTTGACCTTGCGGCGGAGCGACAACACGAGTGATGTCACCACCTGGGCGAGGTGCATACGCTCCTCAAGCGAGTGGTCGATGACCGTCTCGTCGGCCACGGGGAAGTCTGCCAGGTGTACCGACACTGCCTCTTTGCCTTCTGCCGCGAGGGCCGGGGCCGTGAGGTCGCGGTAAAGGCGGTCGGCGAAGAATGGCGCGTAGGGAGCCAGCAGGCGGGCGACCGTGGTGAGGCATGTATGGAGTGTCTGGTATGCCGACAGCTTGTCGGTGTCGAGGCCTCCGCCCCAGAAGCGTTTGCGGTTGAGGCGTACATACCAGTTTGACAGGTTGTCGTTTACGAAGTCGTTGATCAACCTTGCAGCGCGGGTGGGCTCGTAGTCGTCAAGCGCCTCGGTGACATCCTTGACCAGGGTGTTGAGCAGCGAGAGGATCCAGCGGTCGATTTCCGGACGCTCGGCCAGCGAGACCTGTGGCTCTGCGCCGGTGAATCCGTCAACGTTGGCATACAGTGTCAGGAACGAATAAGTGTTGTAGAGGGTGGAGAAAAGCTTGCGCGACACCTCTTTGATGCCCTCCTCGTTGAATTTCAGGTTGTCCCACGGCGCGGAGTTGGAAATCATGTACCAGCGCACGGCATCGCTTCCGTAGGTCTCGATGGTCTTGAACGGGTCTACGGCGTTGCCGAGACGTTTAGACATCTTGTTGCCATCCTTGTCAAGCACGAGGCCGTTGGAAATCACCGCCTTGTAAGATTTGGTGTCGAACACCATCCCGGCGATGGCGTGGAGGGTGAAGAACCATCCGCGTGTCTGGTCTACTCCCTCGGCGATGAAGTCGGCGGGATAGCAGGCTCCTGACTCCAGGGCTTCCTTGTTCTCGAATGGATAGTGTACCTGGGCGTAGGGCATCGAGCCGGAGTCGAACCACACGTCAATGAGGTCGGTCTCGCGGCGCATGGGCTTGCCGGAGGGAGACACAAGCACGATGTCATCGACATACGGACGGTGGAGGTCGATGCGGTCATAGTTCTCCTTTGAGTAGTCTCCGGGCACGAAGCCTTTGGCTTTGTAAGGATTCTCGTTCATCACGCCGGCTTCCACGGCCTTTTCGATTTCGGCGTAGAGGGTCGCGATAGAGTCGATGCAGATTTCCTCTTTGCCGTCGGCTGTGCGCCAAATCGGCAGCGGTGTGCCCCAGTAACGGGAGCGGGAAAGGTTCCAGTCCTGCAGGTTCTCGAGCCATTTGCCAAAACGTCCCGAGCCGGTCGCGGCGGGTTTCCACTGGATTTCCTTGTTGAGTTCCATCAGGCGTTCGCGGCAAGCGGTGGTCTTAATGAACCAGCTGTCGAGAGGGTAGTAGAGGACAGGCTTGTCGGTGCGCCAGCAGTGGGGATAGTTGTGGACATGTTTCTCAATCTTGAAGACCTTGTCGTTCTGTTTGAGCCACATGCAGATTTCAATGTCGAGGGTCTCGTCATTCTCCCCCTTTGAGGGATCGTAGGCGTTCTTGACGAATTTTCCCTGCCAGGGGGTGTATGCCTCCACATCCACGCTCTCCTCGACGAATTTCGGGTCAAGGTCTTCGAGCATGAAGAAACGGCCTCTCAGGTCGACCATCGGGCGGATGTTGCCGTCGCGGTCCACGAGGGTCAGCGGGGGCACACCGGCCTGGCGTGACACCCTGAGGTCGTCGGCTCCGAATGTGCCGGCGATATGCACGATGCCCGTACCATCCTCGGTGGTCACATAGTCGCCCGGGATTACCCTGAAAGCCCCTTCGCCGGGATTCATCCAGGGTATGAGCTGCTCGTAATGGAGTCCGACGAGGTCTTTGCCTTTCACCGTGGAGACAACTTCAAACGGGATGAGTTTAGCGCCCTTCTCGTATTCGTCGAGCTTGAGGTCGGCGGCCTTGGGGTTGAACATGGCGTTCATAAGCGCCACGGCCACGACCACAGTCTCCTTCTCCCCGCTGTAAGGGTTGTAGGTGCGGACGATGTTGTATTCTATCTCAGGCCCGACAGCGAGGGCTGTGTTTGACGGGAGGGTCCAGGGTGTGGTGGTCCAGGCCAGGAAATAGGGCTTTCCCCATCCGAGCATGGCCTCAGTGGGATCGGTGCAGAGGAATTGGGCCACACATGTGGTGTCTTTCACGTCGCGGTAGCATCCCGGCTGGTTCAGTTCATGGGAGCTGAGTCCGGTTCCGGCTGCCGGGGAGTAGGGCTGGATTGTGTAGCCCTTGTAAAGATACCCCTTGTCGTAAAGCTGTCGGAGCAGCCACCAGCATGACTCGATGTAGCTGTTGTGATAGGTCACATAGGGATTGTCGAGATCCACCCAGTATCCCATCGAGTTGGTCAGGGCCGACCATTCCTTGGTGTATTTCATCACCTCCTGGCGGCAGGCGGCGTTGTACTCGTCGACAGAGATTTTCTTGCCGATGTCCTCCTTGGTGATGCCGAGCGACTTTTCAACGCCCAGCTCGACAGGCAGTCCGTGGGTGTCCCAGCCGGCCTTGCGGTCAACTCGGAATCCCTTCATCGTCTTGTAACGGCAGAAAATGTCCTTGATTGTGCGGGCCATCACATGGTGGATGCCGGGCATACCGTTAGCCGAGGGAGGTCCCTCGAAGAACACGAAAGGAGTGGCTCCTTCGCGCAGCTCAAGGCTGCGGCGGAACAGGTCGTCGGAGTTCCACTGGGCAAGCACCTCCTTGTTGATACTCGAAAGGTTGAAATGGTCGTATTCGGTAAACTTCATCTTTACGATTGGTCTTGAATGGGGCGTGTTGTCAGGAGCCAAAAGACTCCTTGTTTATGAAAATCACCCGCAAAGTTAGGATTTTTCATTCAGATATACAAATAAAATAGAGGAGGATACCCTAACTCACGGTATCCTCCTCCTTCCTTACTTAGAGTGTGTGTCAATAAAGGTGAAAGGATGTGCAAAAATACGGTTATTTCCCGGCTTGGCGCGTAAGAAATGTATTAAAAATTGCAAATCAGAACGGCACCGGGGCGTCGGAAGATGTCAGGTCGGCGCTCCCTCCCGAGAATGGGGACGGCCCACCGTTGATGGGGTCGTCGTCAGAGCCGTCCTGGTTCATGCGTGACGAGACCACGGCCTGTGTGGCGTGGAAGTCCTCGTCCCAGTTCTGGAACCTGGCGTAATGGCTGACGAAACGCATCTTGACATCGTCTACTTTACCCGAACGGTGCTTGGCCACGATGAACAGCGCGAGCCCACGGATGTCGTTGCCCTCCGCGTCCTCGCCGCTGTGGAGATAGTATTCCGGGCGGTGGATGAAACATACGATGTCGGCGTCCTGCTCGATGGCTCCCGACTCACGGAGGTCGCTCAGCTGGGGTCGCTTGGAATTGCTGTCGGTGCCTCGGCTTTCCACCGATCGGTTGAGCTGCGACAGGGCGATGATGGGTATGTTCAGCTCCTTGGCGAGTTGCTTGAGGTTTCGTGAAATCATCGAGACCTCCTGCTCGCGGGAGCCGAATTTCATTCCTGAGGCGTTCATCAGCTGCAGGTAGTCGATGATGAGAATCTTGACCCCATGCTCGCGCACAAGGCGGCGGGCCTTGGTGCGCAGCTCGAAAATCGACAGTGACGGGGTGTCGTCGATAAACAGCGGCGCGTTGTAGAGCGGCTTTACCCCGGCCATGAGCTTGTCCCAGTCGTTGGGTAGCAGCCGTCCGCTCTTGATTTTCTCACCCTCAACCTCGCAGGCGTTTGAAATGAGACGGTTGACGAGCTGCAGGTTGCTCATTTCAAGGGAGAATATGGCGGTGGGGATGTTGAGGTTGACAGCCATGTTCTTGGCCATGGAGAGGACGAAGGCCGTCTTTCCCATCGCCGGACGTGCCGCGATGATTATGAGGTCGGAGTTCTGCCATCCGGAGGTGAGCTTGTCAAGCTCGCGGAAGCCTGTCTCAAGCCCCGACAGTCCCGACTCACGGTTCGCGGCGGCCTCAATCTGTTCGAGGGCCTGCTTTATGACCGGGTCAATCTGGGTGACATCCTTCTTCACGTTGCGCTGCGAGATTTCAAAGAGCCGTCCCTCCGCTTCCTGGAGGAGGTCGTCGACATCGTTTGCCTCGTCAAACGCCTTCTCCTCGATCTGGGCCGAGAAGTTGATAAGCTCTCGGGCGAGGTATTTCTGGGCGACGATGCGGGCATGGAACTCCACATGGGCTCCTGAGGCCACGCGCGCCGTCAGCTCGGATATGGCCGCGGGGCCTCCGACGGTCTTCAGCTCCCCGTTGGCCCTCAGGCGTTGGGTGACGGTCAGCATGTCTATCGACTGCTGGGAGGCGCCGAGCTGCTGTATGGCCTCGTAGATTTTCTGGTGTCCCGGGTCGTAGAAACATTCCGGCTTGAGGATGTCGCAGACGGTGGTGTAGGCGTCTTTTTCGAGCATCAGCGCGCCGAGGACGGCTTGCTCCACCTCAAGGTCACGCGGGGCTATGCGCCCCTCTTTCTCAAGGAGTTGCTGCTGTATGCGTTTGGCGTCGGAATAACTGTTGCGGCGGGTATATTTGGCTTGTTGTTGTTCTGGCATAATGATTGGTCTTTGACTGGAATTGGGTTTCAGAGGCTTTCGTAGGGGATTGAGAATGTGTCGCCTTGCAGTGGGTCACCGGTCTGCAACCCCTTGCTCAGCCACGCCACGCGCTGCGACGAGCGTCCGTGGTTGAATGAGTCGGGAATCTCGCGCCCGGTGGCTTTCTTCTGGAGATAGTCGTCCCCGATTTTGGAGGCGGCCTCGATTGCGTTCTCGACATCCCCGGGCTCGAGTGAGCCAAACATCTCGTTGTCGAGATTGGCCCACACTCCGGCGTAATAGTCGGCCTGCAGTTCAAGGCGCACGCTCATACGGTTGGATTCCTTTTCCGACATGCGGCTCATGGCGTCATGTGCGTCGTCAAGGGTTCCAAGCAGGTGCTGCACATGATGCCCCACCTCGTGTGCTATGACGTAGGCGTATGCGAAATCCCCGCTCGCGCCTATCGAAGACTGCATCTGTTTGAAAAAGTCAAGGTCGATGTAGACAGTCTCGTCAGCCGAGCAGTAGAACGGCCCGACCTGGGAGGTGGCGTTGCCGCATCCCGATTGCACGGCTCCGGTGAACATCACGAGTTTGGGGCACCGGTATTCTCCCCAGCCTTGGCGGCGGAACTCCGAGGTCCATACATCCTCTGTCCCGGCCAGCACTTTGGCTGTCAGGTCGGCGAGCCTTTCATCCTCGGCGTCGGGCTGGTAGGCGGTCTGGGTGGTCTGGTTGCCGGCCCCCTGGCTGATGACATTGCCGATGACGTCGCCTATGTCGCCACCGCTCAGGAGGGTGATGATTCCGGCGATGATTACCCCCACGATTCCTCCGCCGATTCCAATTGTCCGTCCGGATAATCCTCTGCGGTCTGAAATGTTGTCGCTCCTGCGTCGTCCGTCAAGTCTCATAGCTGCTGTGGATGTCGTATTACAGATTATTAGCAGACAAAGTTACATAAATTCAGACAAAAATCCGTAACTTCGTCCTCTAAATATATAAACGGTTTTTCAACACGAAATTTCTTACAACAAGATAAAAAATATGCGCAACGGCTTTTTCAGAGTGGCGGCATGCGTCCCCCCCGTCAGGGTGGCGGATGTGAGGGCCAACACCGACGCTATAATAGACATGCTCCGTCAGCTTGACCACAAAGGGGTCGAGCTCGCGGTGTTTCCCGAGTTGTGTGTGACAGGTTACACCTGCGGCGACCTTTTCCATGACGACCTGCTGCTGGAGGCCGCAGGCGACGCCGTAAGAGAAATCGCGGAGGCAACCAAAGGGATGCGGGTCAACGCCGTGATAGGTGCGCCGATGATGTATGACAACCGACTGTACAACTGCGCGATTGTGGTAGGGCAGGGGATGACCAAACTGACCGTCCCGAAAACCTACCTGCCCAACTACAACGAGTTTTATGAACGGAGGCTGTGGTCATCCGCCCCACGGGTGCCTGAGTCAGACGAGTCACAGATGCCGGTATCGGCCAACAAGCTGTTTCAGGTGAATGGCGTGAAAGTCGGGATTGAAATCTGTGAGGACTTGTGGGTCCCGGTGCCACCGTCATGCCATGCCGCCCTTGCCGGTGCCAAGGTGATTGTCAATCTTTCGGCGTCGCCCGACATCATAGGCAAGTATGGCTACCTGCGCGACCTGGTGGCCCAGCAGTCGGCGCGGTGTGTGTGTGGTTATGTCTACGCCTCGGCCGGGTTCGGAGAGTCGTCGACCGACCTTGTCTTCGACGGCAAGGGGATAATAGCCGAGAATGGCAAAATCCTGGCCTCCACTCCCCGTTGGCAGGACTTGCCGCAGATGGTCATCCGCGACATTGACATCGATATGATAACCCGCGACCGGCTCCATATCGGGACATTCGCCGAGTGTGGAGACCGTGAGAACGCGGGGCTGGCATATCCGGTAGTGCAGCAAATCAACCTCAACCTGAGTGAGCTTCTTGATCCCGAGAGCAATGAGTCTTTGCGGGAGAAACTTGACAAGATAATGGGTAATGACTCCGACTCCTCAGAGGAGGATGACGCCCCGGGCCTGCTGCGCACAATTGATCCCCATCCGTTCGTGCCATGGGACGACAACGAAATCGACCGGCGTTGCGACGAGATTGTCAACATCCAGGTGGCCGGACTGGCGCAGCGTCTGCGTGCCACAGGCTGCAAATGCCTGGTGGTCGGGATTTCAGGCGGACTCGACTCCACGCTTGCCCTCCTTGTCGCGACCCGTGCTTTTGACCGTCTGAAGCTCGACCGGAAGGGGATAATAGGCATAACAATGCCTGGATTCGGCACCACGGGCCGCACCCACTCCAACGCGCTGACCTTGATGGATGCCCTCGGGGTGACTTTCCGTGAGATTCCAATCGGGCCGTCGGTGGAGCTGCATTTCCGTGACATCGGCCATGACCCGGAAGTGAGGGATGTCACATACGAGAACTGCCAGGCCCGCGAGCGCACGCAGATACTTATGGATGTGGCCAACCAGGAGGGAGGGATGGTGCTTGGCACCGGCGACCTCTCGGAGCTTGCCCTTGGATGGGCCACTTACAATGGCGACCAGATGTCGATGTATGGTGTCAATGCCTCTGTGCCAAAGACGCTCGTTAAATATCTTGTCAGGTGGTTCGCCCTCAGGTCGGAGAATCCAGATATGGCGGAGGCGCTTGTCGACATCATCGACACTCCAGTGTCCCCCGAGTTGCTGCCGCCTGACAAATCCGGCGAAATCGCCCAGAAGACCGAAGACCTTGTGGGGCCATATGAGCTTCACGATTTCTTCCTGTTCCATATGCTGCGTTACGGATTTTCGCCCGCGAGGATTTTCTACCTTGCCTGCCAGGCTTTCTGGATTCAGCACCGCCGCAAGACATACCAGGGAAAGGGTGGTATGGAAGTGGGCCGTTACGAGCCGCGAGAGATATTGAAATGGATGAGGACATTTTACCGCCGTTTCTTCAGCCAGCAGTTCAAGCGCTCATGCATGCCCGATGGTCCGAAAGTCGGCTCGGTCTGCCTGTCGCCCCGTGGCGACTGGCGTATGCCTTCTGATGCCTCCGCCGCTGTATGGCTTGCCGCGGTCGACCGCCTGGCCGCCTCCATGTCGGTCGATGAGGAATGACCTGCCGACAAATATAATATAATCGACATACAAAAAACGGAGCTTCCGGCCGGAAGCTCCGTTTTTTTGTCGGTTATCTCAGGGATTCATCACCAGATGACAATCTGCTCCTCGGGTGAGAGGTAGAGCTTGTCGCCGGGCTTGATGCCGAAGGCCTTCAGGAAGGGGGTGATGTTGCGGAGGGTCACATTGACGCGGTTTTCAGCGAGAGAGTGAACATCGCCGATGGTCAGGTTGCGCTTTTCAGCGTCGCGGCAGTTGGATGCCCAGATGTTGGCGTAGTTGAGGTAGAATGCCTGCTCGGGGGTGAATCCGTCGATGAGGGCTTCCTCAGAGTTGATGTCCACGCCCTTGGCTTTCTGGGCGTCGAGGAATGCGGTGTGGCTCACGCGCAGACCGCCCTGGTCGCCGATGTTCTCGCCCAGGGTGTATGATCCGTTGGCCATCAGGCCGGGGAGAATCTCGATTTTGTCGAACTGGTCGGCCAGGCCCTTTGTGAGGGTGGCGAAAGCCTGGGCGTCCTCGGGAGTCCACCAGTTGGTCATGTTGCCTTTCGCGTCGAAATTGCTGCCCTGGTCGTCAAATCCGTGGCTCATCTCATGGCCGATAACCACACCGATACCGCCGTAGTTCTCGGCGTCAGATGCTTCGGGGTTGAAGAAAGGAGCCTGGAGGATGGCTGCGGGGAACACGATTTCATTCGCCATGGGGTTGTAGTAGGCGTTGACGGTCTGGGGAGTCATGCCCCATTCGGTCTTGTCGACAGGCTTGCCCCATTTCTCATACTCTTTCTTCTGGTGCCACATCGAAGCGTTGTGGATGTTCTGGTAGTAAGAGAGGGCCGGGTCGATTTCAAGCTCGGAATAATCTTTCCACTTGTCGGGATAACCGATTTTCACGGTGAAGCCGAGCAGTTTCTCGATGGCTTTGAGCTTGGTCTCGTCGCTCATCCAGGGGAGGTTGATGATGTGCTTGCCGAGGGCCTTGCGGAGGTTGCCCACAAGCTCGAGCATCTTCTCTTTGGAGCTTTCGGGGAAGAATTCCTCTACATAGAGCTGTCCGATGGCCTCGCCCATGTAACCGTCGGCTGTGCCGAGGGCGCGTTTCCAGCGGGGACGCATCTGTTTTACCCCGCTCTTCACCTTGCTGAACTCAAATGAGGTCTCGGTGAATTTGTCGCTGAGGTAGGGGGCAGCCTGAGCCACATATTTCCAGAGGTAATAATCTTTCTTCTCACGGTCGGAAAGCGAGGCCATCAGGTTGTCGGCCTGCTTGACAGTGTTGATTTCAGTGACGATCACCTGCTCGGGAGTGGCGATGCCCATTGTCTCGATGAAGAAGCGGTCCCAGTTGATGTGGGGATACATCTCCTTGAGCTGCTCGATTGAGCGGGGGTTGTACATGGCAGGGATGTTGCGGCTCTCCTCGCGGGTCCATGTCGAGTCTGCAAGCGCGGTCTCGATTTTCAACACATTCTTCATGATGCGGTCTGCGTCTTTCTTGGAGTAGCCGGCATTGCGCATCTGGTTGACAATGAGTTTTTTGTATGCTTCGCGGATTTTGGTGTTCTCCTTGTCGTTGAGCAGGTAGTAGTCGCGGTCGCCCAGTCCGAGGCTTCCTCCGGAGACATACATGGCGTAGACGTTAGAGTCAGCGAGGTCTTCCATGGGACCGGCTCCGAAGAAGGGGGAGGAGTAATTGCCGTGCATCCAGAGGAAGAGGTCTTCCATGCCCTCTGCCGGGGTGTTCTCGATTTTCTTCAAGTCTGCAAGGATGGGGGTGGCGCCTTCATTGTTGCGGCGCACCGAGTCCATGCCCTGTGAGTAGAGGGTCCATACCTTGAACGCGTTGGTGCCCTTTTCGGGATTGGAGGCTCCGAGGTTCATCACGATATCCTTGACATTTTCCTCAGCCTTGTCATTCAGGACGTTGAACATGCCATAGCGGGCATATTCGTCAGTCAGCGGATGAGCCTTCATCCATCCGTTGTTGACATAGCGGTAGAAGTCTTCGCCCGGGGTGTAGGTCGAATCGATGAGCGCCTTGTCGACGCTGCCGAGATGCTCGGCTCCTGCAGCCATTGCTCCTGTCAGGAACAGGGCGGCGAGGGACAGTTTCATCATGTTCATACTATAACTATATTGTTTAGGAATTGATATGTCTCGGTTGGTTGTCAGTTGTTGAAGAGGAAGTGCATTATGTCGCCGTCTTTGACCACATATTCCTTCCCCTCGACACCCATCTTGCCTGCGTCGCGCACCGCGCTTTCACCTCCGAGGGCGACGAAGTCTTCATACTTTATGACCTGGGCGCGGATGAAGCCTTTCTCGAAGTCGGAATGTATGACTCCGGCGCATTTGGGTGCTTTCCAGCCGTCGACGAAGGTCCATGCGCGCACCTCGTCGGCTCCGGCGGTGAAGAATGTCTTGAGGTTGAGAAGGGCGTAAGCCGCGCGTATCAGCCGTGACACGCCCGACTCCTCCAGGCCTATCTCCTGCAGGAATTCCTGGCGTTCCTCGAATGTGTCAAGCTCGGCTATCTCGCTCTCGGTCTGGGCGGCCACCACCATGAGGCCTGCCCCCTCCTCTTTGATTGCCTCGCGGACGGCGTCGACATACTTGTTGCCGTTGACAGCCGAAGCGTCATCCACGTTGCAGACATACAGCACCGGCTTGTCGGTCAGCAGGAAGAGTTCTCGGGCGAATTTGATTTCATCAGGGGTGTCAAGCGTCACGCTGCGGGCGGGTTTGCCCTGGTCAAGGGCTTCCTTGAACTTGCACAACACCTCATATTGCAGCTTGGCGGTCTTGTCGCCCCCGGTCTGGGCCTGTTTCTGAGTCTTGGCGATGCGGCTTTCCACCGTCTCAAGGTCCTTGAGCTGGAGCTCGTAGTCGATGATGCCTTTGTCGCGGACAGGGTCTACTGTGCCGTCCACATGGGTGATGTTCTCATCATCGAAGCATCTCAGCACATGGAGTATGGCGTCGGTCTCTCGGATGTTGGCGAGGAACTTGTTGCCCAGTCCCTCCCCTTTGCTCGCTCCTTTCACCAGGCCGGCGATGTCGACAATCTCGACCGTGGCCGGGACTATGCTGCGGGGATTGCACATCTCGACAAGCTTGTTTAGCCTGTCGTCCGGCACCGTGATCACTCCCACATTGGGCTCGATGGTGCAGAAAGGGAAGTTGGCCGATTGGGCCTTTGCGTTGGAGAGGCAGTTGAAAAGGGTCGACTTACCCACGTTGGGAAGCCCTACGATTCCACATTGTAGTGACATGTCTGACTGTTTTATTCTTGTCGGCCATCCTCCATGGTGATGGCCTGTCTCGTTTTATCAGGTTAAAAATACTTCAAGAGGCAAAGTTACTAATTTTTTTTAAATAGGAACCATCCCGGGGCCTCAAACAGATGGCTCTCTGGCGGGAAATTTGCCGTGTGCAGGCGGTTTTCGCGGCGTATATGGGCCATCAGGTGATTTTTTAGGGTGTGCGGTAAACAATTTCGGGGTAGAGCTGCGTTTTAAGATTATATAACATTTATCCAAGTCCTATGAACAAATCTATACTTCCAGTTCTGGCCGCAGGGGCTCTCTTCATGCTGGTGTCATGTGACTCCAGGCAGAAACTCTCTGAGGATTTGCAGGGTGTGTGGGCCGGCACGCCCGAACAGTTGACCAATTCAGGCGCTGCCCGCGCCACAATGGTCAGGATGATGGAGTTCACATCCACAGGAAACGCCGGAGAGGGGAATGTCACCCTTACCGCTTATATCACGGTAGAGAACACGATGCCGGCCAATGACTCCATTGTGACCCCTCTGACCATCTCCGCCTCTGGCACGGCCACCATTACCGGCCTGTATCAGGCAAAGGATGACGACGACATGCTGCTCAACCTCGACGCGTCATCGTTGACGGTGAATGTCGACCCGAAAGGGGTGGAGCTGAGTTATGACGTGCTTTCAGGGCAAAGCGGTTCGCATCTAGCCTCGTTGCGTCCGGCAGCCGCAATGCTCGCCTCACAGCAGATCGACCACGCCGCCCGCAACGTATTCTTCAACCTGACTGAAATCGAAGACATTAAAATCAACAACAATATGCTCAAATGTGAGATGGCCCACAAAGACCTCACTTTCAGGCGGCAGCCTGCAGGAGTGGCGGTCGAATGAGCCGTGTCGAAATTTGGCACCCTCGGATTGAGGCTGTTTGGTAAAAATTTTGTAACTTTGCGGTACTCTCCGGACTGCGTCCAGGGGAGTGCCGCAAACGTGTGCCGGCATATTTCTGACACCGTTTAGACAAGCCAACATTTTATTCGACATAAACGCATATCAAGCCCATGGCAACCAAACCGTTCCATTACCAGGAGATGTTCCCCCTCGGCCCTGACACGACCGAGTATTACCATCTCACCTCCGACTATGTAAAAGTTGAAAACTGGGGAGGCCACGAGTTCCTCGTGGTGGATCCCGAGGCGCTGACCGTGTTGAGCCGCCAGGCCACCCATGACAACGCCTTCATGCTCCGTCGCGAACACAACGAGATGGTGGCGAAAATCCTCCACGACCCCGAGGCATCGGACAACGACAAGTTCGTGGCGCTGACAATGCTCCGCAACGCCGAGATCGCCGCCAAGGGTGAGCTGCCTTTCTGCCAGGACACCGGCACGGCAATCTGCCACGGCGAGAAGGGGCAGCGTGTGTTCACCGGCTGTGACGACGAGGAGAAAATCTCGCGCGGCGTGTATGATACCTACACCCAGTGTAACCTCCGCTATTCCCAGAACGCCCCCCTCAACATGTATGACGAGGTCAACACCGGTTGCAACCTCCCCGCCCAGATAGACATCCACGCCTCCGAGGGAGACGAGTACAAGTTTGTCTTTGTGGCCAAGGGTGGCGGCTCGGCCAACAAGACCTACCTCTACCAGGAGACCAAGGCCATCATCAACCCCAAGACCCTCGTCCCCTTCCTCGTGGAGAAGATGAAGTCGCTCGGAACAGCCGCATGCCCTCCCTACCATATCGCTTTCGTCATCGGCGGCACCTCGGCCGAGAAGAATCTCGAGACCGTAAAGAAGGCTTCCATCAAATATTACGACAACCTGCCCACTACGGGCAATGAATATGGCCGCGCGTTCCGCGACATCGAGCTTGAGAAGGAGCTTCTCGAGGCTTCGCGCAACATCGGCCTGGGCGCACAGTTCGGCGGCAAGTATTTCGCCCACGACATCCGTGTGATCCGTCTGCCCCGCCATGGCGCATCTTGCCCGATAGGTATGGGTGTCAGCTGCTCGGCCGACCGCAACGTCAAGGCAAAAATCAACCGCGAGGGACTCTGGATTGAAAAGCTCGACAGCAATCCCGGCGAACTCATTCCCGAGGAGATGCGCAATCCCGAGGAGAGCAACGCCGTGAACATCGACCTCAACCGCCCGATGGCAGAGGTGCTGGCCGAACTTGACAAGTTCCCCGTGGCCACTCGCCTCAACCTCAACGGCACAATCATCGTGGGCCGCGACATCGCCCACGCGAAAATCAAGGAGCGTCTGGATGCCGGTGAACCTATGCCCCAGTATCTCAAGGATCATCCCATCTACTACGCTGGGCCCGCCAAGACCCCCGCAGGGATGGCGTCAGGCTCGTTCGGCCCCACAACCGCAGGCCGTATGGACTCTTATGTCGACCAGTTCCAGAAAGCAGGCGGCTCGATGATCATGATCGCCAAAGGCAACCGTTCGCAGCAGGTTACCGATGCCTGCAAGAACAACGGAGGTTTCTATCTCGGCTCGATTGGTGGCCCCGCTGCAATCCTGGCCAAGGACTCCATCAAGAAAGTCGAGCTCCTGGAGTATCCCGAACTCGGCATGGAGGCCATCTGGAAAATCGAGGTGGAGAACTTCCCCGCATTCATACTTGTTGACAACAAGGGGAACGACTTCTTCAAGAAGATACAGGAGAAGTGCGCAGCCTGCCCCCTGTCTAAATAACACAAACTGAACACAAGCGATTTGCGCCGGGAACCACTTCCCGGCGCAAATTTCAAATCCGAAATATTAACATCCAAATAATGTCACACAAAGCATTACTCATGATTCTTGATGGCTGGGGTATCGGCAACCATACCCACAGCGACGCCATCTATTCAACCCCCACTCCCTACTGGGACTATCTCGTGAAGACATATCCCCACTCCGAGCTGCAGGCTTCCGGCGAGAATGTCGGTCTGCCCGACGGACAGATGGGCAACTCCGAGGTGGGCCACCTCAACATCGGAGCCGGACGCGTGCTCTATCAGGATCTCGTGAAAATCAACAAGGCTATCAAAAGCGGTTCGATTCTTGAGAATCCCGAAATCAAGAACGCGTTCTCATACGCCAAGGATAACGGCAAGGCCATGCACTTCATGGGGCTGACCTCCACCGGAGGCGTGCATTCCTCATTCGAGCATATCCTCGCCCTCTGCGACATCGCAAAGGAATATGGCCTTGAAAAGGTCTACATCCACTGTTTCATGGATGGCCGTGACACCGACCCCCGTTCCGGAAAGGGCTTTATCGAGCAGCTTTCAGAGCATTGCGCCAAGACAGGCGCGACAATCGCCTCGATTGTGGGCCGTTACTACGCGATGGACCGCGACAACCGCTGGGATCGTGTGAAGGTCGCATATGACCTTCTCATCGACGGCACAGGGAAGCAGGCCACCGACATGGTGAAGGCCATGCAGGAAAGCTATGACGATGGTGTCACCGATGAGTTCATCAAGCCCATCAACAACTCCACCGTCGACGGCACAATCAAGGAGGGTGACGCGGTAATATTCTTCAACTACCGCAACGACCGCGCAAAGGAAATCACCATCGCCCTCACCCAGCATGACATGCCTGAGCAGGGCATGAAGACCATCCCCGGCCTTCAGTATTACTGCATGACCCCCTATGACGCTTCGTTCAAAGGTGTGCATATCCTCTTCCCCAAGGAGAATGTAGACAACACCATCGGTGAATACCTCGCGTCGATGGGCAAGAAGCAGCTTCACATCGCCGAGACCGAGAAATACGCCCATGTGACATTCTTCTTCAACGGCGGACGTGAGACCCCGTTTGAGGGTGAGGACCGCATCCTGGTGCCTTCTCCCAAGGTCGCCACTTACGACCTCAAGCCCGAGATGTCTGCTCCCGAGGTCGCTGAAAAACTCAGCGAGGCCATCGACACCGAGAAATATGACTTCATCGTTGTCAACTTCGCCAATGGCGATATGGTGGGGCACACCGGTGTATATCCCGCTATCCAGAAGGCTGTCGAGGCTGTCGACAAGTGTGTCGAGAAAGTGGTCGAGACCGCCAAGAAAAACGGTTACGAGGTGATTATCATCGCCGACCATGGCAATGCAGACAACGCTGAGAATGCCGACGGCTCCCCCAACACCGCCCATTCCCTCAATCCCGTGCCCTGCGTCTATGTCACCGAAGACAAGAATGCCAAGGTCGAGAACGGTATCCTCGCCGATGTCGCTCCCACTATCCTCCATATCATGGGCATTCCCCAGCCCAAGGAGATGACCGGCCATAACCTTATCGAAGGCTGACACTGAACAATACTGAAATCCTGCAAGAGTTTCGAGAGACCAGGCAGATATGCGGCTCAACGCCTATGACTGCGGTTTCTTGAAACTCTTGTGGTTAACATTTAAATTCATCCATAATGTCAAAATCAAAAGAAGCGGGCCGCATAGACCTGCGCACAGACATTGAGCATGCCAACGAGACGTTGCGCAACCGCCAGCTCTGTTTCCGCCTGAAGCAGACGATGCCTCTCGGCGACGAGTACAACTCTCTTGTGAAAGAGCTGTTTTACGGAAACATAGGGGATGACAGCTATATGATGCCCCCGTTGGCTGTGGTCGGGGCGAGCCGCATATCAATCGGCCGCAACGTCTTCATCATGGACGGCATCCTGCTCATGGGCTCGGGTGGCATAACAATCGAGGACAATGTGCAGCTGGCCGCCAATGTGCAGATACTGTCAAACAACCACGATTTGCGCGACCGAGAGGTGATTACCCTTGCTCCGGTCAGGATATGCCGGGGCGCGTGGATCGGTGCAGGGGCCACGATACTGCCCGGTGTCACCATCGGGGAGAACGCTGTGGTGGGCGCGGCCTCAGTGGTGACGCGAGATGTCGCCCCCAATACAATCGTGGCCGGAAATCCCGCCAAGCTGTTGAGATCGTTTGATCCCTCGACCGACAATTACTTCTGATTGCTATCGCACATCCATAAATGAGGCGGGGCAGACTTCTGTGTGTTGTGAAGTCTGCCCCGCCTCATTCATATGTATGGATGTGTCTGTGTCATTCCACATTGTGGAGGGTGTGATCCATGCGGTTCTTCTTGGTCGAGAGGTAGAACCGGTCGTAATCGTTTGGCTCTATTTCGATAGGCACATTCTCAACAACCTCCAGGCCGTACCCTTCCAGGCCGACACGTTTGACGGGGTTGTTGGTGATAAGCCTCATCTTCTTTATGCCAAGTTCGTGGAGAATCTGGGCCCCCACGCCATAGTCGCGCTCGTCAGCCTTGTGGCCCAGGTGAAGGTTCGCGTCCACGGTGTCCATTCCTTGCTCCTGGAGCTTGTAAGCTTTGATTTTGTCCATCAGGCCGATTCCACGGCCCTCCTGCAGCAGGTAGATGACCGCTCCGCGTCCCTCCTTGTCGATCATGCGCAATGCCTGGTGGAGCTGCTCGCCGCAGTCGCAACGCAGCGAGCCGAAAATGTCGCCTGTTGCGCATGAAGAATGCACGCGCACAAGCACCGGCTCGTCGGTCCTGACATCACCCTTGATTATAGCGATATGTTCCAGGCCGTTGCTCTTCTGGCGGAACGGAATGAGGCGGAAGTCGCCGTAGGCGGTAGGCAGATGCACCTCCTCGCCCTTCTCCACCAGGGATTCCATGCGCAGGCGGTAGGCGATGAGGTCGCGGATAGAGATGAGCTTCATGCCCCACTCGTCAGCGCGGCGGCGCAGTTCTGGCAGACGCGCCATGGAGCCGTCGTCGCTCATGATTTCCATCAGGGCGGCGGCAGGCTGGAGTCCGGCAAGGCGTGCCAGGTCAACGGCGGCCTCGGTGTGGCCGCTTCTGCGCAGCACACCGGCGTCCTGGGCGTAAAGCGGATTGATGTGTCCCGGGCGGCCGAAGGTCGCGGGGGTGGAGGCGGGGTCGGCAAGCGCGCGTATTGTAGCGCAACGGTCATTGATTGACACCCCGGTAGAGCATCCCTCGAGCTTGTCGACGGTGATGGTGAACGGTGTGCCCAGCACCGAGGTGTTGTCTGAGGTCTGCGGCTCGAGCCCGAGTTCCTTGCAGCGTGATATGGTCAGCGGGGCGCAGAGTACACCTCGGGCGTTCTTGAGCATGAAATTCACCTGCTCGGGGGTGATTTTTTCTGCGGCGACGATGAGGTCACCTTCATTTTCGCGGTCTTCGTCATCAACCACTATTATCATCTTGCCTTCCTTGAAATCCTGGAGGGCGTCTTCGATTGAGTCGAGTTTGATTTTGTCAGCGTTCATCGCGTCTGTTGTTGGATTTGGTGACACAGGTCAGCCAGCTCGCGTGTGGTCTGTGTGACCTGCGAGAGGTTGCGTGGGCTTACCTTGTAGGGATAACAATTGATGAGCCTGATGGCTTTTGGGTTCTTTGAGTTTGATATGAAATCGATGGTCTCGTTCATGCGTGCCTGCAGGGAGTCAAAGCCCTTGTGGCGCAGTATGATGTAGGCCCATTTCTTCCAGAAGGGGAGGCGTGAATAGCTTTCCGTCAGGTCGAGGCAGGATGCCAGCAGCGGCTGGAGGCGTTCGAGCGCTTCTGCGGGGGTGACATCCTCCATAGCATATTCCTTCACCTCGAGTTCGCGCTTTTGGGTGCCGCGCAAGCGGCGGAAGAAATTCTTGTACGCGTCGATGTTGAGCACCGCCGAGTCGCGCATCGCCTTGTAGGTCAGGAAGACCCCGAGGGGCAGCAGCACGAATGAACTGAGCCATATGCCTTCCCACACGGGCAACACCCCGTCGCGCGCCAACTTGTAGCCGGAGTTGTCGATGATGTAGTAGAAGATGAACAGGAAGACCGACAGCACCAGGGGTGTGCCGATGCCTCCTTTGCGGATGATGGCCCCCAGCGGTGCGCCTATGAAGAAGAACACCAGGCAGGCAAACGAGAGCGTGAACTTCTTGTGCATCTCTATGCCGTGGCGGCGTATGGTGGTGCGGTCCTCCTCCATGACATAGCTCTTGAATTCATATTCCTGGCGGATGTTGTTGGCCCGGTTGAGTGCCATGGTGAGGTATGAGCGTGATTTCGTCGGATTCTCCTTGTAGAAGAGTGAGTCTATGTCGAGTGGCGCAGCCATGGTCACGGCCGGACGTTGTCGCTTCACTATGGTGTCGCCGTTTCGCTCCTCTATCTGACCCGACACCCTGACATACGGTATCTCGCTTATCTCCCTGGCGTATATGTTGCCGATGGAGTCGACACGGTGGCCTACGGAATCGATGGTGGCCTGCAGCTCGCTCATATTCTTGCCCACATACTGGTTTCTCATCCCCGACTCATCCATGCGGTTGAAGTTGGCGTCGAATGCCAGCAATATCTCTTTCAGCTCGAATTGCTCACGGCGGTAAGGCTGGTTGCCCTGGTTGGTGTTGCCTTGGCTTTCGCGCAGGTTCTCGAACTGCTCCCCGTTGTGGAGCTGCAGGAAGAGATGGATTTTGTCGTCGGCCGACTTGAGGTGGCCCGAGTCGGCGAGAATGACGCGGGCGTTGTCGAATCCGCGCGATACGTCATAGATCATCATGTTGTAGAGGGTGCCGGTCTCGCGGTCCTTGCTCTCCACATAGAAGTTGTAGCCCGGTATCTGTGAATAAAACACCCCCTCGGGTATCTCGAGCTCGGGGGATTTCTGGCGCATCGAGTAGAGGAGGGTCCACATCTTCGTCTGCGCGACAGGCAAGACGTTGTTCTGGAAGAAGAATGCCCCCACGGCGATGAATGAAATCAGCACTATCAGCGGGCTCATCACTTTCAGCAACGAGATGCCGGAGGCTTTCATCGCCGTCAGCTCGAATTTCTCGCCCAGGTTGCCGAAAATCATCAGCGACGCCAGCAGTATGGCGAGCGGCAGCGCCATCGGGACCATTGTCAGGGCGGCGTAGAAAAACAGCTCGCCGATGACATCTATGGTCAGCCCCTTGCCGACGAGGTCATCGATGTAGCGCCAAAGGAACTGCATCAGCACGATGAAAAGGCATATGAAAAACGTCATCAGCAGCAGAGGCACGTAGCTCTGCAGCATATACAGGTATAGACGCTTTATCTTAAACATACCGCAAAGTTACGAATTATCGTCGGGAACTGAAACAGTTTTCCACGCCAACTCCTCCGGGGATGGTGAATTTTCAAAGTGATGAGATGTTTTTTCAGTATTTTGCGACGTTTTCGCTTCCGTGAGGTGTGGGTTTTGAGAAAAAATCCGTACCTTTGCAGGCAATATTATACGAACGAAAAAACGTTTTAAGGTTTTAATATATGTCGTCATTCATTGCAGACAGGGTTGCTATGGACGGACTCACTTTCGATGATGTCCTGCTGATTCCCGCCTATTCCGAAGTGCTTCCCCGAAGCGTCAAACTCCAGACAAAATTTTCCCGAAACATTGTCCTGAACGTGCCTCTGGTGTCCGCCGCGATGGATACCGTCACTGAGGCCAAGATGGCCATCGCCATCGCCCGAGAGGGTGGTATCGGCGTTATCCACAAAAATATGTCCATCGAGGAGCAGGCCCGTCAGGTACATGCTGTGAAGAGGGCCGAGAACGGTATGATTTACGATCCGGTGACCATCCTTGAGGGATCGACCGTCTCCGACGCGTTGAAGATGATGGAGGAATACCATATCGGTGGCATCCCTGTGGTAGACGCGAAGGGACTGCTGAGGGGCATCGTCACCAACCGTGACCTCCGTTTCGAACGTGACCTCAACCGCAAGGTGGATGAGGTGATGACTTCGGAGAACCTCGTGACGACAGACCAGTCGACCAACCTTGAGGAGGCGGCCGACATCCTTCAGAAACATAAGATCGAGAAACTTCCGGTGGTCGACAAGGATGGCCATCTGGTAGGACTCGTCACATACAAGGACATCACAAAGGCCAAGGACAAACCTTTCGCCTGCAAGGACTCGCTGGGCCGTCTGCGTGTGGCCGCAGGCGTGGGTGTCACCGGCGACTCGATGGACCGTGTCGACGCGCTTGTGGCCGCCGGAGCCGATGCAATCGTGATTGACACCGCCCACGGACATTCCAAGGGTGTGGTCGGGGTGTTGCGCGCCGTCAAGGAGAAATATCCCCAGATAGATGTTGTGGTCGGAAACATCGCCACCGGCGAGGCCGCCAAATACCTCGTCGAGAATGGAGCCGACGGTGTCAAGGTCGGTATCGGCCCGGGCTCGATATGCACCACCCGTATCATCGCCGGAGTCGGCGTTCCTCAGCTGTCAGCCGTGTATGATGTGGCCAAGGCGCTTGAAGGCACCGGAGTGCCCCTGATTGCCGACGGTGGTATCCGTTACAGCGGCGACATCGTGAAGGCCCTCGCGGCCGGTGGCTGCAGCGTGATGCTCGGCGGCATGCTGGCAGGCGTTGAGGAGTCTCCCGGCGACACCATCATCTATAACGGACGTAAGTACAAGGCATATCGCGGTATGGGCTCGCTTGAGGCGATGGAGAAAGGGTCGAAAGACCGTTATTTCCAGGCCAACGAGACCGACGCCAAGAAGCTTGTCCCTGAAGGCATCGCAGCCCGTGTGCCCTACAAGGGTTCGCTCTACGAGGTGGTATACCAGATGCTGGGCGGTCTCCGCGCCGGTATGGGATATTGCGGGGCAGCCGACATCGACGCCCTCCACAAGGCCAAGTTCACCCGCATCACCAACGCCGGTGTGGCCGAGAGCCATCCCCATGATGTGGCCATCACTTCAGAGGCCCCCAACTACTCGGCTTCAAGCCGCTGATAAAACACAGCCGGGACAGAACAACTTCCCGGTCTGAGACATTATGAAAGATGAAGAGTATGCGTTCCCCCTATGCCGGGAACCGTGTCCTCTTCATCTTTTCGTTTATGGCAGGTGACTTGCTTGCTGCATCTGCGTTACCCCGATATTCAAAAGTCATGACAGAAGACAACCGCCCGAAATTCAGCACAAAGTTTGGAGTCATTGCCGCCACGGTAGGCTCAGCCGTCGGACTTGGCAACATCTGGCGTTTCCCCTATGAGGCGGGAGCGCACGGTGGAGGGGCCTTTCTACTGGTCAATCTTGTGTGCGTGGTGCTGATTGGCATCCCGGTGGTGTGTGCGGAATTCCTTATGGGACGTTCGTCAAGGCGCAACATATTCGGCGCGATGTCGTCGCTCGCCCCGCGTGGCGGCAGGTGGTGGAGGCTGGCAGGGATTCTCGGCGTTGCCAGCGGCACATTGATTTTGTCGTTTTACGCCGTGGTGGCGGGCTGGACCCTCGAGTATCTTTTCCAGTCGGTCACAGGCAACCTGACAGCCTCCGGAGCAAGGGAGAGCCACACGGAGTTCAGCGCTTTCACAGCCGGGTGGCGTTGTGTCTTCTGGACAGTCGTGTTGCTGGCCATAAACGCCATGGTCGTGTTGCGCGGGGTGCAGAAAGGGATAGAGAAAGCCTCCAACCTCATGATGCCGCTGCTGTTTGTGCTGCTGATAATAATGGCGGTGAACTCCCTGCTGCTTCCAGGCGCGGATGCCGGACTCCGGTTTCTTTTCTCCCCGGATTTCTCGCAGATTAATTCCGCGTCCATCCTCTCGGCCCTTGGCCAGGCCTTTTTCTCACTGTCTGTGGGCCTTGGCACACTGACTGTCTACGGGAGCTACTTCCCTGCCGACACGCGAATTGTGAGGAGCGCATCCATAATGGCCGGACTCGACACGATGGTGGCCATTGTCGCCGGGGTGATCATATTTCCGGCGGTGTTTTCGTTCGGGATGGAGCCTGCGGCAGGTCCTCAGCTGATTTTTGAAGTGTTGCCCGACATATTCCGCCAGATGACCGGCGGCGCGGTATGGTCGACCATCTTTTTCCTGTTGCTGCTCATCGCGTCTCTGACATCCACGATATCATTGACCGAGGTCGGAGTGGCCTTCTGTGTGGAACGGTGGCATATGAGCCGCCCGAAGGCCCTTGCCGCCACAATCGGCTTCGTGACATTCTTCGGAATCTTCTGCGCCTTATCGTTCGGGCCGTTGTCATCGTTGACAGTGTCAGGGATGACGATTTTCGACATCTTCGATTACGTGACCAGCAACATATTCCTGCCGCTTGGAGGCATGCTTGTCTCGATATTCGTCGGCTGGATAGTAGACCGCGCGACGGTTGACTACGAGCTGAGGCCCGCGCCACGTTTTCTGCGCGGGATGATAGTCTTTTTGCTCCGCTATCTTTGTCCGCTCGCCATCCTCGCGGTCTTCATCAACAACCTGCTGGGCTGACATCTGCCAGACAGCCGGGAATGGAGCCTGAACATAACGGGAGCCTTGTCAAGGTGGCAGGAATATTGCTTCCATGATCTTGGCAAGGCTCCCGTGATGAATGGATGGAGGGAGGTCGTGATTGTCGGGCTGCCTTTAGCTGATGCTATTGGCAGTCAGCTCCTTACTGGGGGAGAATCTCGTAGGCAGAGGCTTGGATGTAGTAGGTCGAGAGGTAGGGCTTACCTTCAAGGCTGTCGCGCTCGGCGATGCGGCGGCGGTAGTCGGCCATCTGGGCGGCGAATGTCTCGACCTCGGCCTGTCCGGCGGCTTTGCGTTCGGTCTCGCATCCGGTGGGAGCATTCTGGAAGTTTGCGGCTTCTTCTGCGCCCTGCTGCTCGGCGATACGCTCAAGCTGGCCCTGGCGGTTCTGCTCAAGCTCGCGGATGGTGTTCTCGTCGAGGCGGCTTTCCATCACCACTCCGGTAACACGCAGAGGCTGGTGGATTGTCTCCTGGGGGAAAACGTTGCCCATTTCGGCTGTGGCGTCACAACGGATCATTGAGTTCTCGTCAGAACCGAGAAGGAATGCCTTGCGGCCTCCATGCTTGCACAGGTGTGACACCACACCTTCGATGGTTACGGTCTGTCCCACATATGCCTCGGGATTGGCGAGGATGGAGTCAACAGTGACGGTGTCGGCTTCGGCGGTTTCAGATGAAGACTTGCCTGAGCAGCTTGTGGCCGCGATGGCGAAGAGGGCGGCAATCGCCCAGAGGATGATGTTCTTGTTCATATGAAGTGATTTTTGATTAAGTGTCATGTTAAGATTATTCGTGGAGCAAAAGGAACGGGATAAATGAGAAGATGCCTAACGGTACAGTCAGCAATGCGCCCCATTTCATGGCAGAATCCTTTCGGCGAATACCTGTGAACAGGAGTATAAGGGCCAGCAGCACGTTAAGGGGCAACGCTTTCAGCGATAAATTGGAGATTCGCGGATAGGCCAGTGAGTCATAAGCCGATGTGAAAGCGAGGGTGTAGGGGAAGATGTAGCGGGCAATCTCCACCGCCACCGGCCTCACGCGCGGGAAATCAAGAGCGCCGGCGAGGGTGAGGCTGTCTGCGTCAAACGACCGCCAGCGGGTGCCGTCGGGGCCCGTGAACCTGAACGTGAGGTTGAACAGGTTGCCCATTGCCATGATCGACTCCTTGCGGGGATTCACCTTGCCAGCCTCTTCGGGAAGCGGACGGGCCACATGGCCGTCAGCCATTATGACATAGGGTTGGCCATCGGTGTCGACCACCATTCCGAGCAGAGACTTGTCTGACTCTTCCCAGATGAACGCCTTGTCGGCTTTTGCTCCGTCGGGCATGGTGACCGACGCGACAAACGGACGGCCTCCACGCTGTTTGACGTGGAAGAGCTTACCCTCCGAGTCTATCATAAGGTAGCCTTCGTCATAAGCCTTCTTGGATGAGACATTGGCCGAGAGGTCTGTGGCCGGGAAACTGAACCCGCGTGATTTCATCGCGTCAGTGAAGCGACGCGAGCGGGTGGCGTTAACAGAGTTGTCGGCGATTTTCACAAACTCGATGCCGTCGGCGGTGAAGCGGAATGCCTCTTCGGGATCGGAGAGGTCGACGCGCGGCGGCATGGACTCCATCATGAGCCACATTCCCGGATTGCGCTTGTTCACATCCCTGGGCGAACCGTTGAAAAACAGTTCGCGGGAGCGCAGGCTGTGTACGGTAGTCTCTTTCCCCGCGATTGTGTCGGGGAGCTTGTCATGGGCCACAAGCTGGCGGTAATAGAGCTGCGGGGCCAGGGAGTCGCGGACAGCCATGGTGATGGTCTCGCCGTTTTCCATATCCTCGCCGCTTGCAAAGGGGGCACAAAGCCTGATCACCGGCTTCTCGCCTGGAGCTGAACGGCTCACAATCCACTGGCCGTTGACCGGCGACAGGGAGCAGAAAGGTTCGCCCGCCGGAGAGGGGGTGAGCAACGCGTAGAGCCAAGGCAGAAACCAGCTCAACACTGCGATTGAGACAAAGAAAAGTATGATTTTTGAGAAATTTGACATAGTGACGGGATATTACTGCAAAGATACGGAAAAGTTCAGTCAATCAGTCCCTGTTTGAAACGGTCGATTGACGCATAACTCAATGTGGCGAGCAGGATTGTAGCCAGCAAGGCGACGGGCAGAAATCCGTTGTAAGCGCCGGGGGCGGGTTGCAGGTAGTAAAGGGTGACAACGCCGGCGCCTGTCAGCGCGAGCAGGATGCGGCGTTTCCATTTCCCTTCGAGACATACCGCCGCCGAGAAGAAATAGGCAGTGTATCCCGCCAGATACCAGGGCAGGGAGGTGAGCAGCACATGCCATGTCATCTCCGGAGCAATCACCCGGTCGTAAAAGACCAGTATGGTGGCCAACTGAATGAGGAACACGACTGTCAGCTCTACAAATCCCGTGGCGAGCATTGTGACAAGCAGCCTGAAAGAGGGGCAGGGGAGATGCAAGGTCAGCTTGAGCCTGTTCTGCTGCATTTCCGGCACCATCTGCGACAGGCCGACAAGCAGCCCGCACAGCAGGGGCACATACTTTATCGCGTCGATGAATGTCTGGTCTTTCATCAGCATTATGAGCCAGACATGCTCCACGCCATGGGTGGCGATTACCCTGTTGATGCCCAGCAGGGCGTATATGGTGAAGAACAGCGCGAGGATGAGCGAGCACCAGAAGGCCCGGCGTGTCTTCAGGAATTCCTTTGTGATTATAGCCTTTGTCATAGGTAGTTGTTCAAAATCATTCATGACAGATGGTTAATATCGTCCTGTAAGCCCGATGAACGCGTCTTCGAGCGACTCGACCGCCGATGAGACAAGGCCGGGGGCCTTTATTCCGGCTGCATCAAGCAGGGAGGCGGCTTTCTCCTGAGGTAGGAAGGAGTAGAACTCCATCCGGTCGTGGCCTTCCCAAGGGCTGTATATGCCCTCGATTCCCTCCGGCACGGCCATCCCCGGAGAATGATGGTATTCATACCTCCTGAGGTCGCGCATCAGGTCGGCCACCGGCTGCTGGGTGAGAATCCGGCCGTAATCGAGGATGATGCAGTCATCTACAAGCCTCTCGAGGTCCTGGATTATGTGGGAGGTCATGAAGACGGTCTTTCCCTCGGATTTCACGAAGTCACGCAGGTAGTCGACAAACAGGCGGCGGTAACCCGGGTCAAGCCCGAGCGAGAAATCGTCAAGCACGAGCAGGTCGGCGTTCTGGGCGAGAATCAGCCCGAGGGCCACCTGTGACCTCTGGCCGTTTGACATGGATGATATTTTCTGCCCGGGGGATACATGGAGCTTCTCCATCAGCCCGTAATACGCGTCGCGGTTCCAGCGGGGATAAAACGCCGAGTAGAACTTCTCGATCTGGGATATGGTCATGAACGAGTACTGCACATGCCCTTCGAGCAGCAACGCGATGCGCTCACGGGTCTGTGGCGACATCGATGTTATCTCCTCCCCGAATATGCGGCATTCCCCGCCCTGCGGACGAAGGAACCCCATGAGGATGTTTATTGTGGTGGTTTTTCCGGTGCCGTTTTTCCCCAGCAGCCCCAGGATGCTCCCCTTCGGGACATCGAAGCTCAGCCCCTCGTAGATGAGGCGGCCGCGCCCGTAGCGCTGTGTGAGGTTTCTGACAGATATGACGTTGTCCATAAATTGATTGGCGAATAAAACGTGAGAATAGTGTTTTCAGAGATTGATGCCTACCGCCACGGAGGCGTAGTCGGCAGACCCGCATCGGCGCGAGAAGTCGTCGCGGTTCCAATGGGCCTTGACATACAGCGAGGCCGTGTCAACCAGTGGGAACTCCACCCGGGCGCACAGACCGTAGGATGTCACGTCTGAGGTAATGATGGCCACATTGCGCTCCACCGCCATCCCCAGCGGCGTGTCAGCGGCGAGTCCGTCGAGCCTGACGGTGCCGGGGGTGGTGAAACGGCGGGAGACCTCCATGCCTATCGCGAGGAAAGCCCCGTTGTGAAACCTGTGCCACCAGTCGCCTTGGAGCGAGGGTGTGGCATTCGTCGCCGACACTTTCCGCCAAGGCTCGTTTATGCTCTCCGAGATTGAGCCGAAAGCGGCGGCCACGGATAATCCGAGCCTGTCGTTGCCGGAGGGATGAATCTCGACTGGAAGAGTCACGCGGGCGTTGAATACAGACAGGTGGTAGTTTTCCCGCTCCCCGATTTTGGGGTAGGTGTTGCCTGTGGAGGTGCCGAGCAGATTCTCGGTTCCTGTCTTGCGGCTGAATTGCCCGCTGACGGTGAATCCGTATGCCACGTTGCCGGCAGCGTCAGCCAGTTCACCGAACAGCATCCCGTATTCCCCCGAGAGGGAGGTGGTGGTGGTGTGGGTAAGTTCAAGGTTGTTGAAGTCGCGCATATACTGGCGCAGGCTTATCGTTGACGCTTCCAACCGCGCCCGTATCGGCTTGATAGGTGCCTGCACGACGGGAAACAGGTCGGCAGCCATTCCGAATCCGACACCGGAATACGCGGTGTTGCGCCCGCTGTTGCCTGAGAAGCGGGGATAATAAGACCCCAGTCCGGTCATGGCGTAAGTCGGAATGTCGTTGACAGGGTTGTAAAACTCCACCGCCGCATTCTGGTTGTAGACCCTGACCTCTCCTGACAGGCCGATGGCGAGTCGGCTTGTGGCTGGCCGGAAACTTCCTCCGAGCGAGGCCGTGAGGTCTGAAACGATGATTTTGTCGCGGGGATCTCGCCCTCGGTAATCTATTTCGGCGCGGTAAGAAGCCTCCACGCCCCATGTCCAGCGGCCCGACTCCCCGGCGTAACCGCCTCCGAAGTCATAGCTGCGGCAGGTGAGGTCGCCTCCGGTTGGGTCGCCGATCACATACGGCCCGGTAAGCTCATAATCGGCAGAGTTGTTCCAGGCCACATCCTTGATTTTTCCGGCGTGGAAACGGGCGTTGCCCCACACGGTGGTGGCGTTGCCCAGATGGCGGTATGAGGCGGCCGTGATGTCGCCTGTCATTTCCCCCGTCCCTGACTCGACAGGCTGAGTGCGGCCGGTGGCAGACAGGTGCCCCTCGGCTCCGAGTGAGGTTGTGGAGAATGGGAGAAACGACGGCATGGCAGCCGGGTTGCCGGCAGTGGCGTCACTGCGGAATCTTTGTGTCAGGCTGCCTTGAATCCACCCCTTTACAGTGGCGGATGGAGACAAGGAGACGACAGAGTCAGCCACATTGCCGTCGGAAGCCCCGTGTAGCGGGGCCGCCGACAGCAACATTGCTGCTGTTAACAAGTATGTTGATGGCCTGGCAGGCATCAGCGGGCCGATTTCAGAATGAAGTCAGCGGCCGAGTCGTCAGAATCCTGGAGAATCACACGGCCGTCGGCAGTGGTGGCTGCCGCCTTGCGCGCGAACACTTTGCCGAAGCGCAGGGGGTCGGAATTCTTGTCGGAGATGCTTGCGAAAGATGCGTCAATCGAGGGGGCGAGAGCGCCGTGTACATATGTCTCAAGGTTGCCCAGGTTCACACCGTCGATAATCCAGCTGTTGGGGATGCGGCAGGCGTTCTGCTTGGTCATCTCCTTGCCGGTGGTGGGGTGGATATACTGGTAGGGGGCCTTGTACTGGGCGAGATAATCCTCGGCGGTCATGCCTTCAGGCATCTTGACGAGGGCGTAAGAGCGGTTACACTGGTTGGAAATGATCCAGATGGTGTTGGAGTAGCTGAACCACTTTTCGAGGTTGGGAACCGAGGGATTGTCGGTGTCCATGGCGTGGTCGTCATACCATTCAAAGTCTGCGCCGGTGAGGTCGAGCGCTCCGGCCACCTGCGCGCTCCAGTCGATAGCCTGGTCTACGATGGTGATGTATTCACCGGGAGCCACAGCCACATCCTGGCCGTTGCCGGGGATTACCCATACGGTTCCGGCGGTGAAGTTGACATTGAGGTCATTCTCCGGGGTGAGGATGGTGTAGTCGTTGGCGCGGGCGTTTACGAAGTCAGACTCGCAGATGGCCAGGCCGTCGGCGTAAAGTGTCTCCGATGAGTTGTTGTAGATGCGGATATAGGTGTCCTTCAGGCCGCTTGTCCCGGCGGCGTTGGGCGAACCGGCGGCATAGATTTCACTGAACACGAATCCTTCTGAGGGGTTGGAGAGGAACCAGTCGAGACTCAGGGTGCAGTCGCCGGTGATGGTCACGGAGTTGCCGATGGTGCGGAGTCTCATGTCCTTCTCGGTGCCGTCCTGGAGGGTGACCACATAGTTGATTTCACCGGCATAGTCATAGATGCCGACGGGGAGGGCCACTGAGGTCATGTCGTTGTCGCCGCCAGCCACAGAGGAGAATGAGTAAGTGGAGCGGGTGTTAAGCTCGGTGAATGTGATGGTGCTGTTGACAAACTCGGCCTCTTCGGAGTCGAAATCAGCGGGGAAATTGCTGTCGAGGTTCACGGTGTATTTCTGCTCTTCAGGACCGTTCTCGTCATTGGAGCATGATGTGAATCCCGCGCAAAGGGATAGGGAAGCGATAATGAAAGCGAATTTTTTCATTCTTGATATGGATTTTGATGTTGATATTGTCATGAACAGGATTGAGTCGGCTAAAGCTTGAGATTCAGCTCCATGCCGAAGTATGGGGTGGTGTATCGCCGCTGTATGGTGCCGTAAAGCTCATAATCGGGTGTGATGCTGATGAGACGGTTGACATACAGGGCGATTCCAATGCGGTCGTTCCAGAGCTTCTTTGTCGCCTTGATGTTGAAGGCGGTGGCCAGCGGCACACGCCTTTCGTCGAAAGCCGACTGGGTGTAGCTCCTCAGCAGCTGTCCCAGGTAAGGGTCTGAGGCGTAGGCCTCGTCCCAGGGACGCACCACACCGTTGAGGTCGATGTACTCCACCGGCACACCCGCTTTTGGAAGCGTGCGGTTGGAAGTGAACCACATGTTCTGCATCGACAGCGACACATTGAGCCGCAGCCTCGGAATGTCGGTGTCGAAAGTGAAATTGGTGTTGAACGACTGGTAGACCGAGCCTTCGGGATCTTCGTAATAACCGGCATAGGGCATCTCCTTGCCGTTGACGATGATGGCCGGTTTGTACCATAACCCGGTGGAATTGGCCAGGGTGGTGCGGAACCATGCGCCGTTGACCGTCACGCGGGTGCGTATCACAGGGAAACGCCGCGAGGCGAATGTGAATTCAACCCCCTCCTTGTCTACCCTCGACGAGTTGGAGGGGCGGCTTACCATCGCTATCTTGGTCTCGGTGGTGAAAGGAAGCCTGTCGATGGTCGGCGCGCCCCCGGCCGACGGGTCATATTGAGAAGCGTCGTAACGGTTGTAGGTGTGGTATCTCACCTCAGAGGCCATCCTGAACGCGTCGGTCATCCGTTCCCTGAAATATGTCACCGAGAGGCGGTTGCCCATGTATGACACATCCCCGCTGACCTCCCATTTGAAGTTGCGGGCGGCTTTCAGGCCATAGTTGACGCGGTCATCGATGATGGTCATCACATTGACGGTGCGCCACTGCTCATTGTCATGGAAATAGTTGAGCTGCACCTCGTCGGTGTAGAGCAGGTCGGGATAGAGATATGCCGCCACAGGCATCTTGGTGTGCAGCCCGGCTCCACCCCCTATTTCAAACACCAGCGGCTCTGAGGCCACGGAGAGATAGGGGAGGGTCCATTTCAGGTTGGCGCGCGGATCGAGATACACGCGTCCCGACAGGTAGTAGGCCCCGTCGAGACCGAGAAGCTGGGTCTCGCGCAGGCCGAGCTGCAGATGGAGCGTGTGGTCGCCGAGCCTTATCTCAGACTCATTCTCGACATACGCCGACAGCTGCTGCATCGCCGGGATGTCGTCAAACGGGCGCGGGCGGCTGTTGTTGCCTGCCGTCAGCGGGCGGGTGAGGTCATAGACCTGGCCCCGGCCGAAATTTTTCGAGAGGTTCCACTCCATTCCGGCCTTCAGCCATCCCGACGTGATGTCGCCGAGACGGTAGCGGAAACGGGATGCGAATTTGGCGAACGCCGAGAACGGCTTGCCATACACGTCGTAGTCGGCCAGATACAGCATCGGCAGGAATCCAACATAGTTGGCTCCCGGAGAGGTTGACACCGGCATGGGGTAGAGGCGCGTCGAGGCCACGGTCTTCTGCTGGCGCAGATGCTCGTCGGCGTAGCTTAGGCCGGTGGTCAGGCTTAGTGAGTTGAGAAATCCGCCTTTGCGCGAGAGCAGCACCAGGGTGTTGTTCCAGGTGAAGCTGTTTACGTCATTGGTGTAATAATCGACCGTGTTGTTCACCGTCAGGTCGGGGTCATTCTTGTCGCGCTCGAATGTGCCGGTGTAGTTGAGCGACGTGTCCCAGGTCAGGTCGTTGCCTGCCACCTGGCGTTTGAGGTTGCTGCGCGCCGATACAGTGGCGCGTTTGAAGTTCTGGCGGTTGTCGCGCGGATCGATGCGAGAGTCGAGGTAGTCGGCCGAGAGGTTGACGGTCCAGCCAGGCGCAGGCATGGCAAAGCCTTTCCCGACATAGAAAAGCTGGCTCTGCATGTCGGCCTTGAAACGGGCCTCGAGCCCCGAGACACCCTGTTTGCGCTTTATCTTGACCAGCCCGGAGGTGAGGTCGCCATATTCGACCGACGGGATTCCCCTGACGATCTCAACGCTCTCTATGTCATCTGTCGAGATGGAGCGCATGTCGACCCCCTTGCCGGTGGTGAGCCGTCCCGCGCGGTTTGAGTCGGCGGTCGACTGCATTTCGGCCGAAGTGTTGACCGGCACTCCGTCAATCACGAATGATGTCCCGAGCGAGGATGTGTCATAACCGTCGGGAGCCGCCTGCTGTGCCTGACGCAGGTTTATCAGGTTTGCGCTCCCCATGTCTGGGTCTTTTGAGATGAATCCCGGCAGCAGCTCGACAAGGTCGGTGAAGCTTGATGGCTGCAGGTGGGCCATCGCCTGGCGGTCTATGACCGAGGCCGCCGTCACCCCCCGGCTTTCGCGGGCGGTGACAACCACCTCTCCGAGTTCTTTCCCTTTCATTTCGGCCATCTCCTTCTCGCGTCGGTCGAGGTCGGCCAGCAGTATCGAGTCTATACGGGCGATGGAGTCCAGCGAGTCTGCCGCGGCTTCCGGCGAGGATATCGCGGCATTCTCCAGCTTGGTGGTGGAGAACATCGCAGGCAGGGCTGTCAGAAACAATGCGGAGATGACTGGATTTTTTATGGAACTCACTCGGTGTGGCAGTTTATTACTACGCAAAGTTACAGCTAAAAATTGGTTATATTGCTGATGTTCAATAAAATACCTAAAACAGGGTATTAGACTTCCGGCTGATGTGGCGTATTTGGAGACACCGCCGTCAGTGAAATACTCATTTGTGAGTATTGAAGAAAGAAGGCCCCGCACATCTGATGATATGCAGGGCCTTTGTTGGGGATGTATGGTTTTCAGTATATGCGACGGGGTTATTCGTAGATAAGCTCTACATCGTCGAGATACATGACAGATGGGCCGCCGGTGAAGTAGTCACCCATCTTCGACGCGGATGCGACCATCACGATGTTAGACGGACGTACATCTGTGCGCTTATAGTCGATGGGGATTACCACCTCGACAAGGCCGTCGCCGGGGGTCGCCTCGGTGAAGAGATGCTCGCCATATGCGATTACCTGAGGCTTGTCGGGGCTGAACAAGGTGGACGTGTCGGATGTCTTGATGACAATAGGCCAGGCCTCATTGTTGTAGCTTGTCTTCGAGCCATCAACGAGCGCGATATAGACGATGCCTCTGTCCATGTCACCCTTGGCCACACCGTCGGGATTCTTCGAGTTGGCATATGTGACTGCGGCAGGGGTGTATTTTACCCATACACGCAATGCCTTGGGACGGGCGTTGAATGCGCGTCCCCAGCCAAGCACACCGTCAGAGAGGCCTTCGGTATTGAGATATTTGCCGATGAAGACATTCCCTGCGGCGAATTTGCCGGCTATGGCAACTCCGACGAACTGGCTGCACAGCTTGATTGACGAGTTGCCGGAATGTTTGAGGTCTGTAGCCTGAACCGTGATGTCCTTACCTAGTTTTTGCGAACCGTGGTTACCGCTGTCCCAGAAGAAATCGTTGGGGTCTTCCGACGGCATGGCTGCATTGTCGCTTGCCTTGCACCAGTCCTCAAAGCTTGGATTGGGAAGCTGGGGCTCACCCTCGGTGGTGAATTCCTGGATGACGTTGGAGTCGAATCCGTCGCAATATGCGGCAGCCTCGTAGCCGGTGGCGGGTTCAAGCCCGGAGAGGGTCACCGTGTAGCTGTTGCCCTCGGTGATTTCAGCTGCGACCTTGGTCCACTGCTGGGTGCCTTTCTTGCGGAACATGATTCCCCAGTTGGCGGCATCGTCGCGGAGAATCGAGCCGCCGACCACTGCCGAGCGCGAGGTGATGGTAAGTGCTTCGGGATCGATGTCTTGTATCATCACCTTGGCGTTGGTTGGCATCACGCGCATCGAGGCGTTGGCTGTGCGGCCATTCGCGTCGGTGGCAGTGACGGCAATCTGATAGTCACCCTCGGGGAGGCTGTTGAGAAACTGCTTCTCGAAGTTGAGCTTAAGCTCAGAGAATCCGGTGTCGGCGTGGGTCTCGTAGGTGAAGTTGATGCCGGCAGCCTCAAGCACAGACTTGATGTTGTCGCTCATCCCGAACAGCTCGAAGTCGTCACCGCCGAGTCCGGCGATTGTGGCGAAAGCGTCGCTCTTCACCACGACCTCGGTAAGACCGGTGGCGGCGGCAATCCACAGCGAGCGGCGGGGCAGCTCGCCTACCATTCCGGCCACAGGCTCTGAGAGATTGAAGCTCACGCCGGAAATCGAGGGGGGAGTGGTGATCTCGAATGTGTCCTCGACCTCGATTTCGGTCTCGTCCACCTCGATTGTGATCCAGGCTCCACCGATTTGCTCCTCCTCCTGGTCGGTATGCTTGACGATGAGGTGGTATTCGGTGGCGCGGGCCACATTCTCGAGTTTGCCGGTGTATTCAAACGCGCTGCCATTGGTGGCAAGTGTGCCGCGCAGGGTGTAGACCAGGTCTTTCGACCGCGAGTTGGTCATATAGTATGCCTTGGCCTGCTGGTCGACCTTCTCCTGGGTGAATGTCAGCATGCCGTCGCGGGTGCCGGTGGCCTTGTCGTGGCCTACCTCCATGGTTATGTCGGTAAGCAGCTGGGTCACCTTTTCGTCATACTCGACCGACACCAGGGTGTTGGCGATTTTGCAGTCGATGTTGACCTGCACGGCAGAGCCTTTGGTGATGTCAAACTCCTCGCGTCCGGTGAAATAACGGTCGTCCCACGATGCAGACACTGAGTCGCCGGCCCATGCCTCGGCCACATAGTGGCCCGACAGGAGCTTGATGCCGGTGGTCGGCACCTCATCTATGCCGTTGTATTTCTTGACGGCCCCTCCGGCGTTGGAGATCCAGATGAGGGTCTTTTGGGCGAGTTCGTCGTTGGTCTGGCCGGCGCGGGTCTTGACCACCACGTCGGAGTTGACGGTGGCCTTGAGCATCAGGCGCCCTTCGCCGTCGCCGTCCTCGGCCGGACGGAAGCTGTCGGAGCACGCGGAAAGCGCTGCAATCCCAAGGAGGGAGGCTCCGAAAACAAGATATTTTTTCATTGCTTTATCCTCCTTTCGTTAATTCTTGTGCATGAACAGGGTCATAGACTTGGTGTTGTTCTCCTTGTCTGTAATGGTGATGCGGAAGTTGTGGTCGCCTGCCTGGAAAATAAACGACATAAACTGGGTGATGTCAAAATCAAGCTCAGTGATGCCTTCGCCGGTTACTTCGCTTCCTACAGGGAGTCCAAGACCCTTGAGACCATCGGTTGTGTCTGTGGTCTCACCGTCATATTCGAATGTCGGGGGATTGGCGAGGTCGAAGTGGGCCACGAGACCTACCGGCATCAGGAGGTCGTCGGTGAGCATGTCAGACTCGATGTCTACCATCAGCTTCGAGAATCCGTTGGTTGATCTGAGGGTGAGGCTTACCTGCAATCCCTTGGACACGATATCATCGATAATATAGGGAGAGGGGAGCTCTTTGATGTCATCTCCCAGAACGAAGTCAATCGACCAGTCGGAGGGCTGGGGCTCATCGGGGCCGGGACCAGGGCCGGGGCCGGGTTCCTCACCTTCGTCGAAGTTCTCGTCGCCGGGACGGCCGGTGTTGTCGAGGTTGTCCTCATACCAGTCGTAGTCGCTCTCGATGGGGGCATCCTCAATCACCGAGCTGTCGACGATGATGCTCTGGCCGTCGTTGATGACGGTGCCCACCTCTTCGGGGGGGAGGTTGTCGTTGCCGGTCAGGCCGAATGTGATTTTGCGGTGCTGCCCCTTGGCCACATTGTCGAGGGTCTTGGTGAAAGTCTCGGTGTGGCCCATGATTGAGGCTGAGAAGTCGAGACGGAGGGTCTCGAGATCCTTGAGGGCTGCGAAATATCCCGAACGGGTCTCGGCCGGGGTGAAATCGAGCGAGTTGTTGCCTTCGGAGGTGACTTTCACGGTCACTTCGTCGGGATTGTCAAACGCGGCCATCAGTTTGTCGGAGAACTTCACCGACACGCGTATGTTGGCCAGGGTGCAGACCACGGTCTGAACTGTGGTCACCTTGTCGGCCTCGATGGTGAATGCCTGCGAGCCTTCAAAGTAGGGGGCGTTCCATGCGGCAGGCTCCACTTCGTGGGAGCGGACAGTGACGGTGTAGTCGCCAGCGGCGAAGGTGGGCAGTTCGGGCATCGTGGTGTATGTCCAGCGGCTCACCTGCTGGCCGTTTTTGTCTTCAACGGTCACGATGAAGTTTGAGAGGTCGACAGTGGCGCGTGAGGCGGGGGCCATCGCCTTGACCGACGAGGGCCTGGCGCCGGCGTTGTCGTTCACGTCAGTCTCTGCGCCGTCAACCTCTACTCCGAGGGTCGAGGTCTTCAACTGACCCCGGCCATTGACAGCCGGATCCGGATTCCAGGAGTCGCACGCCGAGAACCCGGCCATTGCGGCAGCTGAAAGTAGGATGGAAAATATCTTGGTTTTCATATCTTAAGGGTTGGCGTGTTGATTAATAGTTGAGTTTGATGTCGTCGATATAGAGCGATGAACCGGTGTAGCGTCCGTCTTTTTTTGTAAACGCGGGCCTGTCAAGCCAATTGTTATTGTTTTGACTCTCCACACCTTCATAACCGCTTGACAGGAATCCAAGCTGCAAAGTGACACCTGCATTGCCTGGAACAGCATACGCATCTGAAAGGTCAAGTGTCATTGGTGTATATTCTTCTATTGCGGGAAGGTCCAACGTTTTTTCTGCAAGTACAGCGCCCGATGCATCAAGCACCTTCACGAAAGCCTTGCCAAAATCGGCAGAGTTTTTAGCGCGGTATTTGTACCAGAATTCGATGTTCTTGGGGCGATGGCCGTAGACGATGCCATAGTCAGGTGATTTTGTTGAGGAGTTATAGGCTCCAAGATAAAGCTGACCGACTGTTACATGCTTGGAATTGGTCCACATTGCCTGAGCGGCATTGCCTTTTCCCCAGCCAACTGTCTCTATTATTGCGGCAGAAGAGCCTCCATGGACGCTTCCTGTTTCCTGTCGTGTTCCGGAGAAAGCGCAATAAGACATGCCGTCTCTGTTTGAACTCAAATTGCTTTCGTTGCTGCCACCCTCAGATGTCGTTAGCTGGTTCATTGTGCCCCATACAGCGGAAGTCGCTGATGCTCCGGGGTATTCTATCCACCAATATTGTGTCGCTCCGTCGGTGTGCGACCAGGTCTCCATGTTGGAGTTTTCGAGCGGGGCGCCGATTTCGGTGGTGAAGGTGTAGACGCTTGACAGGATGCCGTCGCATGTGGCGCGCACCTGGTAGGTCTTGCCTCCGGTCAGACCCTTTACGAGGAAACGGTTGTCGGCGAGTTTTGTGGCCGCTGTCGCGCTCCAGGTCTGGCCGTTGTCGGCTGAAATCTCGAAGCTTACATTCTCGGGCTGCTCGGCCGAGCGGGAAGCTGAGCGGCGGCGGGCGGTGGTTGCCCCGGCCTTGTATTGGAGGTCAAGGGCGGCCTGCCAGCCATAGATGCCATTCTCGACGGCGGTCAGCGAGTAGGGGCTGGGCTGATGGGCGGCGGTGAAGTCAACCTTGAGGGCACCAAGGGTGAGACGCAGGGTGAGGTCGTCGGCCGAAGAGGGGACGGTGGCCACCACATGGTAGGTGCCGGTCGAGCGTGATACCAGCTCGCAGGAGGTGATGGGGCAGTTGTCCCATGTGTTGCGCTCGTTCTTTGCCTGGAGGGTCAGGCCGTCTACGCTTGTGGCGTTAGTCTCGATGTCAAAGGCCAGGGTGGTGTCCCATTCGTAGATGGGGGAGATGGAGGCCACGGCGAGGGTGGTTGTCACAGCCTCGACCGAGAAGCTTATGGGCGCTTCGGCCACGCGGGAGTTCTTGTCGCGTACCTGCAGGGTGAAGGTCGATGTGTTGTCGCCCTCTTGGAGGTATGCGATGTTGGAGAGCAGCGCGGTGAAGTCGACCATCGCCATCTTCCCGGGCTTGGTCGTTCCGAGGATGTTGAGGCCGAGGCCTTTCATCATGGCGATGGCGGAGGCGTCGCCGCCTACGAGGTCTATCTCCTTGGGCCAGCCCTGTGACTCAAGGTAGGCGGAGGAGGTGGTCAACACCAGTCCGTCGATTCCGGCCTGGGCGATGGCGGTGACTTTGGCGGTCTTCTCTGAGGGCTGTCCCTGCATCACTGTCCAGGAGTCGCCCGATGTGAATCTCTCGCTGTTGAGTCGGGGGGCGGGGGCGTTGAGGATAGCGTCGCTGAGGTCGATTTCCACTGTCTCCATGTCGGTCATGTCGTCATAGGTGAGCGTGAGGAATCCGTCGCCGGCCTCGCCTCCGTTGATGTCGAATTTGAGCAGGTAGCTGTGGCGCGCCTCGGCTGTGAAGCTCTTGGGCTCGAGGGTGGCGGTTGTGCCGTTCTGCTTGGTGATTGTGATTGATGCTGTCACCTGGCCGGGGGCGAGGTAGACCGAGCGGGTCTCGCCGTCGGGGTAGGCGATTTCATTGCCAAGCTCAGACCTGAGGGTCAGTGAGTAGGAGGCGAAGTAGTCGCGGAACATGTCAGACATCTCCACTCTCACCATCGAGTTGGCGAGCGATGCCGTGACGCTCACGGGGGTTGTGCGGTTCTCCTCTACCGTGAGGGTCGAGCTTCCGTAATAATAGGGTGATTCAAACCCCTCGGTCTCAAGCGAGCCATACCAGGCTTCGAGGGTGTATTTCCCGACTGGGACTGAGACAGGGTCGCTGAATTCGGCTGCTGATGCCCATTCACGGGCGAAGGAGCCTGACTCAGATGTGAGTTTCAGCGACAGGTCGGAAGCTGAAACCGACTGCGCCTCGGCGCGGGATGCGGGGGAAGCCTGCTTGTTGGAGGCGGATGCCACGACATCTTTGTCGAGGTTGACCGCAACAAGGAGCTTGCCGTCCATGTCGGTTGTCGGACGGTAGTCGTCGCAAGATGCCATCGAGCTTGCCAGCCCGAGACCTCCGGCAGCGCCCAGGAGTCCGATCAGAAGTTGTTTCTTCATACCTTTTATTATATGTGAAATACTATATTTACTTTATCAGTGAGATGCCAATCGAGGATATGCTTAAAGTGTGGCCATAACAGTCTCTATTAAGCCAAAATCAAGGCAAAATTACAAAAAAAGTCTAAAACTTGGTTGCAAATGTATTAATTTTCTCAAAAAGGAGAAGAAAAAAAGCCTGACGGCCAATGTGGGGCTGTCAGGCTTGTGGGTTTTTTGACACGGTTTTGTGTCATTGCGGAGTGTTCCCTCCCGGCTTGCGGGGCTTGCCGTAGTAGCGGCGTTTGCCTTTGTTGCCGGCATGGCGTCTGTTCTCGCCGTTGTTTTTGTCGTCGGACTGCTGGTTGTTGCCTTTGTTTCGGTTGTCGGGACGGTTGTTGCCCTTTTTGTCGGAGCGCGCGGGGCGGTCTGAGGCCGGGCGTGGGGAGGACGCCGGCCTGTTCTCGGCGGCGATTTTTATTTTCAGGGTCGACTCCACGCGCGCGAAAGCCCTGCGGTCGCGGGGGGAGACAAGGGTCACGGCCTCGCCGTCGGCGTTGGCACGGGCTGTGCGGCCCACGCGGTGGACGTAATCCTCCGGCTCGCGGGGAACGTCGTAGTTGACCACGAGCATCACCTCGTCGATGTCGATGCCTCGGGCGAGCAGGTCGGTGGCCACGATCACCTCGATGCGTCCGCTGCGGAATCCCCTGATGGTCTCCTCGCGTTGCTGCTGGTCGAGGTCGGAATGGATTTCGGCGGCCTTGATGCCGCTGCGGCGCAGGTCGCGGGTGAGGTCGCGCACGCCATGCTTTGAGGCGGCGAACACTATCACCCTCTCTCCCCGGCGTTGCTTGAGGATGTCGGTCAGTGTGCGCTGCTTGTCATCCTCGTAACAGAAGATGGCCGACTGTTTGATTTTCTCGACAGGGCGCGAGGGGGCTATTTTCACCTCCACGGGGTCGTTGAGCAGCGACTGGGCGAGCTTGCGGATTTTTGGGGGCATGGTGGCCGAGAACAGCAGGGTCTGGCGTTCCTTGGGGAGGAGCTTGGCTATGGCCATGATGTCGTCGTAGAAGCCCATGTCAAGCATGCGGTCGGCTTCGTCAAGCACGAAATACCTGACCTTTGACAGGTCTATGCCGCCCATCTGCAACAGGGCCTGGAGGCGGCCCGGGGTGGCGATGACCACGTCGGCCCCGGCTTTCATGCCTTTCTGCTGGCGTGCGAACCCGGCTCCGTCGGTGCCGCCGTAGACGGCGATGCTCGACAGGGGGAGGTAGTAGCTGAACCCGTCCATCTGGCGTTCGATCTGCTGGGCCAGTTCGCGGGTCGGGGCCATCACTATGCAGTTGACGAATCCGTCGGCCTCGGGCAGCTCGGCCAGGAGGTCGATGACGGGAAGTAGGTATGCTGCGGTCTTGCCGGTGCCGGTCTGGGCAATGGCTATAAGGTCGCGACGGTCGAGCACCACGGGTATGGCTTGTTCCTGTATCGGGGTGCATTCCTCGAAGTGCATCGCGTAAAGCGCGTCGAGCAGGTCGTCGCTCAAATCAAAGTCTTCAAATAACATAGCCGCAAAGTTACGAATTTTTCACATAAAAATATTAGCTTTTCATAATAAAACTGGGGCGAGGCCGTTAATCAGATAGCGTCTTCCGGAAATGGAGCCGCTGCCTTACATTTGCCTAAACCATCAATTTATCCGTTTCAAAGATGAAAAAAGGACTCATATCGCTGTCAGTTCTCTTGGGTGCCGCCGTCATGGCCCAGGCCAAGGGCCCGGCAGATCCCGTGCTGATGACAGTCGGAGGAAAGCCGGTCACTCTCAGCGAATTTGAATATCTTTATCACAAAAACAACGCGCAGCAGTCTACCCCCCAGGACATCGAGGAGTATCTCAAGCTCTTCATCCCCTACCGCCAGAAGGTGGCGGCCGCCGAGGACATGGGGCTTGACAAGGCTCCGGCGTTTGAAAAGGAGTTTGACACATACCGCCGCGACCTGGCGGCCCCCTATATGGTGGACAAGGCTGTCGAGGACAGCATCCTCGCCGCCCAGTATGAGAGGATGAAGGAGGAGGTGGATGTGAGCCACATCATGGTCTTCTTCCAGTCGCCCGGCAAGACCTTGGAGCAGAAAAAGGCGCTCATGGACTCGCTGCTCACCTGCATCGAGGCTGGCGAGCCATTCGACTCCCTGGCTATGAAGTATTCGGGCGACGCCAACTCGGCCCGCAACGGCGGGCGCATGGGCTACATCATGGCCAACCGTTTCCCGGCGGCGTTTGAGGATGCGGCCTACACGGTGGCTGTCGGCGGCCATTCCGGCGTGATCGCGTCACCTGTGGGGTATCATATAGTAAAGGTAAATGACCGCCGCCCGGCCCGTGGGCAGGTGCTGGTGGAGCATATCCTCCGTCTCACCCGTGGCAAATCGCCCGAGGAGGCGCAGGCCCAGAAGCATTACATCGACTCTCTCTACACGATGGTGAAAAACGGCGCGAGCTTCGAGGCTGTCGCCGCTGCCGAGTCGGAGGATCCCGGATCGGCTTCCCAGGGTGGTCGTCTCCCCTGGTTCGGCGCAGGACAGATGGTGCCCCAGTTTGAGGAGGTCGCCTTCTCGCTGGCCGACAGCACGATTTCCGAACCGTTCGAGACCGCTTACGGCTACCATATCATCAGGCGTCTTGCCGGGAAGGGGATAGAGCCTTTCGAGCAGGCCAAGACAGCCATCGCCAACGCGATTTCGCGCGACGAGCGCGGCCAGCTCCCCGCCAAGCGCCGCGTTGCTCAGCTCAGGAAGGAGTATGGCGCGAAGGCCGAGACCAAGGCCCTCGACAAGCTCAGGAAGCAGATTGAGGCTGCCGGCGGTGTGGACTCCGCCATGCTGGCCTCGATGCAGGCTTCGGATATGGTCGTGGCCCGCATCGGCAAGGAGAAACTCCCTCTTTCGGATATTATGGCCCAGGAGCTTCCCAATGGTTTCGCCGGAGACGCGTCGCAGCAGGTGACACAGCTTGACGAGGCTGTCGACCGCTACCTTGACGCGGCGGTCATCGAGACCAAGCAGCGCAACCTGATGACCGAGGAGCCGTCATACCGCAACCTGGTCAACGAATACCGCGACGGAATGCTGATGTTCGAGATCCAGGACCGCAATGTGTGGTCAAAGGCGAAGTCTGACCAGGCTGGCCTGGAGGCTTTCTTCCAGTCTCACAAAGACAATTACCGCTGGGACAGCCCGCGCTTCAAGTCGCGCATCATCTTCGCCGGGTCAGACTCTCTTCTCTCGGAGGTGAACGATTACCTCAAGGCCAATCCTGTGGCCGCCGACTCCCTCGCGACCGTGCTTAAAAAGCAGTTCGGCAAGGATGTCAAGGTTGAGCGGGTGCTGGCCGCCAAGGGTGAGAACGCGATTACCGACTACCTCGGTTTCGGCGGAGAGAAGCCTGCGGCGCAGGGTCGCTGGAAAGCCTATGAGGCATATCAGCCCAAACTCATCGACCAGCCGGAGGAGGCCGCCGACGTGCGCGGTGTGGTCATCACCGACTATCAGGATTACCTGCTGGCGCAGTGGCTTGAGGAGCTTGACAAGAAATATCCGGCGGTTGTAGACCGCAAGGTTCTCGGCAAAGCCAAGTAAAACCGGCTGCAGTCCATCAGCCAATGCCTGACGGCAAAGACACAGCCCGGGCGGATTCAACAGCGAATCCGCCCGGGCTGTGTCTTGCCTGACAGGGTGTCAGGGGCAGGGGGAGGGGATGAAATGGTGGTGAGACGTGCATTCGTGGACGGTGTGGTCCACAGTATCCGTCCGAAAAAAGCCGACTTGATTATAGATTTTCAAGTCGGCATTAG
>CATZGB010000020.1 GCA_958418815.1 uncultured Bacteroidales bacterium
GTTCGCAACCAAAAACGCTTTGATAAAGTCGGCCTATTTCGGACGGATACTTTTAATCCGTAGAATCCTACCGGGAGCGAAGCGACCTTCAATCCGTGGAAATCCGTGGAAATCTGCGTATCTGCGCAATCTGCGTGAGACCCTTTCGTAGGTCAGGCCGTCAGACCTGGCGCGTGGCTCTTCTGCACACGATTACTCACGCAGATTGCGCAGATACGCAGATTTCCGCAGATACCTTTACGATTAAGATGATTAAGGAGGGGAAGGCTCACAGATTACACAGATTACACAGATGCCATCCGGGCGGGGCTACGCCTGACTGCATCCGCATAATCTGTATAATCTCCCTTATTGCGGTCGGGTAAAACTTAGGTTATCCCAAAGCCTCAGGGCTTTATGGGAAAATGGAGGGTCAGCCGGGAATCGACTCATAGTCGCGCAGGGCCTGCTCGAAGCGGGCGGCTACATCGGCCATACGGTAAAGACCGTCGGCATTCTTGGTCAGCCCTTTGAGCGAGAGGGGATAGACCATCGGGGGATTGTCGAGGCCGAGCAACTGCATGTCGCGGAGCTGGTCGATGGTCTGGTAGACGATGTTGATGTCGGCATATTCCTCGCCGTCAGGGCCGACGAATTTCTCGATGACGATTTTCGAACCGATGGGGGTCTGCTTCTCAATGGCGTCGGGCAGCTCATATTTCTCCACTCCGAGGGCTGTGGCGACACTCGACAGGTTGCTGTCATGGCCTACAAGGAATGTGAACTTCCGGTCGGGCGAACGCAACTCGTCATACATGTATTGTATCAGCGGGCGGGCCACATTGACGGCCACTATCGGGGCTGTGAAAAGCACATCCTGGTAGGTGTCTTTCACATGGGCGAGCTGTGCCCACTGCTCGCGGGTGAGGTCGTGGCCGAAAGCGGCCTTCACCGAGTCCGGCTCCTCGTAATACTGGAGGATGAAGGCGTCGCTGGCCGCGTTGAGGTCTTTGAGCGCCGAGCCGGGCTTCATCGCGGGTTCGGCCCACTTCTCCAATATGATTTCGGTGTTGTAGTTTGAGGTCGCGGCGAGCTTGGGGTCTTTCTCCTTGGCCATAGGCGACTCATCCATGTCGAGCACCTCCATCATCAGGGCATAGTCGGGGGCTATCGCCTCATTGATGCCGACAATCCCCTTGTCGCCACCCATGGCGTTGATCTGGCGCATGGCCTCCTCGACAAACTCGGGGCTGACCTTGGTGAGCTGGGGATTGAAAAGCGGGTCCATCTTGCTGGGGGTGTAGCGGTGGTTGACAGTCACCCCTCCGACGGGCATGAACCCCGAGGTGAAATACTGGGCTGTGGCGATGCAGCGCTGCATCGAGTTGGCGATGACATTCAGGTCGTCGGCGGTGGGGACATAGTTCGCGGGGAAGAGGCCGGCATCGACGGCCCATTTGCGGAAATATTGCCCCATCATAGTCTCCAGCGCGCCCCCGCGCGATGTCAGTTCGCTCTTGCCGGCGCTCCATTTGGTCCATTCGTGAGGGGTCATACGGCCAAGGTCGCTCTTGCTGTCAGACAGCGGGGAGCGGATGTTGTGGCGACTGAGGACTACAGCCTCTTTCAACTGGTATTTGTCTTTGAACTCCTGGCTCCGGCGGGCCTGGGCTCCTGCGACCGCTGGCACAAACAGCGCCACGGCCAGAATCAGATTTAAATAGCCTTTCATAGGACGGCGATAGATTTTTAGGTGAGTGATTTTACAGAACTTTAACACCTGCCGCCTTAAAATGTTTAAAAACCTGCCAAACAACAGCCCCTCATCCCCGACTTGACACAGACGGCAATGGCCGCCCGCCGGGAGTCAACCCCGCGCGGACGGCCACCGTCAGTCATTTCCTTGCAGGCGCAAGCCTGGCAAACAGGGCTGTCACATCCCCGGCCCGCGCACCTGCTCCACCTCGCCGGTGTCAGTGTTGATGATGTAGGCATAGAGCGGGGAGGTAGGCTCGCCGTCATATCCGTAGACCATCAGCACCTGTTTTTTGAAGATATTCGCGCCGGCCGCGCTGCTCCAGGTAGACGCGAAAGACATACGCTTGGTCAGGTCACCCGTGAACAGTGCCAGCCAGGAACCCATCGAGGCCACATAGCCGTTCATCAGCGCCTCATCGCTCTTGGTGAGGTCGACGGCCACATTGTCTTCGGGCAGGTAGACAAAGACATATTTCGCTTCGGGATCCGACGGGGTCACCGTGGCGGTCAGCTTGTGGCTCCATTTGTTAGAGCCGTCGAAGTCTGAGAATGCGATGTCAAATGTCAGCTCTGAGCCTGAAGAACTTGAGGAGGAGATGTCGACCTGCTTGATCGCGGTGGTGCGGCGGCCATTGCCGTCCACTCCGAAAATCAGCACGGAGTAATCGGTGTCGACTGTGAGATATTTCCCGGCCAGCATGTCGTCATGGGTGCTGAGCGTCGCCGGCCCTGTGAAAATCAGCTCCGAGTCGTTCCAGTCGATGGTGTTGGTGAAGGTCAGATACTTGATTTCAGTGGCGATGGCCATAGCCGGGGTATTGGTCTCGTCGAGCCGTGAAGACTCCACCAGCATTGCGGCGTAACGTGTGGTTTCGGAAGAGGGTGTCACCTCAAGCATGAACTCAGCGGGGGATTTCTGCACAGCCGTCACATCGAACTCACACTGGTCTGTGATTTCGGGGGCGGGAATGGTGAAAAGCTCCGACTTGACCACGGTGTTGACGATGCCATAGTCAATTCCAAACGCCACGGCGTAATACTGGTCGCCCATGAGGAGGTTGGAAAGGGTGTTTTCCCCGTGTCCGCGGAAGGTCGCGTCGTCCCAAGCCACCCCGTAGTTGTAGACAATGTTCTCGAGGCTCATGGCGGTCTGGCTGACAAGATTGTCGAGACCTTGCTCATCGACCGCCTCCTTTGAATAGGCGGTGACATAGAACGGTATGTCGGCGTGGGAGGCGGGCGCGTCGACCTTCACGGTGATGGAGTTGGAGGTGAGGTCGGCGGTTATGGCGAATTCCACATCCTCGATTTCAAGCGTCCTGGTGTTGAAGCGCACAAGGGTGGGGTCTGAGGTCGGCACCACTTCGTCCCCCTCGATGCAGGCGGTGTAAATCACGATGGCGCAGGGGGTATTGTCGGTTATGGGCACCGGCGGGAACCAGTCGCGTATCTTGCTGCCTTTCTCAAAAACCACGTCGGGGCTGTATTGAGACAGCGGTTTGCCCGACGATTCGGCCACGGCATGTATGTAGTCTATGTCATCCCACATCAGCAGCTCTCCCCAGATTGATTCGTCGGCATCGAGCGCGGCAAGCAGCTTTTCGGGCACACCGGAGATGCGGTAATACGCGTCGGGGTCTGACGCCACCACCTCGAGCGACGCGCTCTGGTAGCGGGGCGTGACATTGAGGGTGACAGAGCAGTCGCCACGCGACTGCTGGTATTCCATGGAGCTGACATCGTCGATGGCGAATCTATGCGACGCGCCGTTCTTGAAGTCCACCTCGAAGTGGGTGTAGCCGTCCGTGCCGTCGGCCGAATATGTGATCTGCTCTATCTCCTCCACGTCCAGCATCCTGGTCAGGTAGCCCCCCTGGAAGATGTTTATCTTGTCAGACGCGGCGAATATCACCGACGCGGCTGTCACTGCCGCCAGGCAGCTGAGTAATGTCTTTTTCATATGCCTAACGTATTGTTATCTTGTAAGATTTGTCGCCTGCTTTCACCACATACACCCCGGGAGCGAGTCCTTCGAGCGGAATACGGGCCTCGGAGGATGCCACGGCGTGTCTGAGGGCCTTTCCCGATGTGTCGAAGAGGGAGATTGCGGCTCCTTCAGGAAGCCCGTCAAACACCAGCATGTCGCCCTGGCGCGACATGCCGCCGGCGGTCACCGACGCGTCGTCGACACCCGACCACTCCTCATGGCGATGCTCGAAACTCAGTATGTCGGTCTTCTGGACCTCAACATTGACATCTGACGATTCGGCCTGCAGATGGGTGGCGGAGAAGCTGACCCGGAGGTCGTCGCGCAGCATGATGTCCATTTTTTCCCCTGACGCGAGATGGACCCGGAGGCAATTGTATCCCGAGGCCCAACATGTCAGTGCCCCTGTGGCGAGGATTGCTGAAAGTAGGATTTTTCTCATATATAGATATTGGTTGTTAGGAGCCATTTGGCATGCTTGAGCGGGCCGGGGCGGCTCCGGTTCTCCCCGGATTCTCATTTGCCGGAAAAACGACGCAATCAAAATCTTTTTGCCATCATTTCCTCAAATTCACATCGCAAAGATACACAAAACCGACGCGACACAAACACGTTGCGCCGCGCAATACGTCTGATTTTTATTTTTCAGACATATTTCAGGGGGTGTTTCTGGCCTGGCGGATGAATTCCGTCGGGGTAAGGCCGGTGTGGGTCTTGAATATGTTGGAGAAATGGGTGCGCGATTTGTAACCCACGCTCTCGGCGATCGACTCTACAGTCAGCCGTCCGGCAGACTCGGGGTCGGCAAGCAGGCGGCATGCACGGTTGATGCGCCGTTCGGCCACAAGCGCGCTCAGGTTCTTGCCGGTCAGCTCGGCGATTGCCTGTGAAATCAACTGGGTCTTGATGCCGGTGATTTCAGACAGCCGTCCCAGGGAGAAGTCAGGACTGAAGACCTCCGGACTGGAATATATGGTCTCCGAGACCTTCTCCAGCACAGGTTCCAGCTCCTCGCAGTGTGAACGCGGCGGCCTCTCCCTGCGCTCTGTCCGGGGCACGTCCCTGACCGCCACCAGCTCCATGTTTTTCACAAACAGCTCGCGGTTGGAGGCTTTCAGCCTGCGGTTGTTGAAAAGCAGCAACGCCAGCAGCAGGAGCGCCACAGCGGCCCCGGCGGAGACAAGCGTGACCACGGTACGCGATTTCTCCTCCCTGGCCCGGGAGTCGGTTATCTCCTTTCGCATGTTGGAAAGCACCGCTTCCGACTCGAGGTCTTTTATCACGTCGTATTTTCCGGTGTTGAAAAGCGAGTCGCGTATCCTGAGCGCGTCGTATCGGGTGATATGGGCCGAGTCAGGCATGTCGGCGGCCATGTAAGCGTTGCCGAGGGTCTCACAGACGGCCTGCATGATGTCGGGCAGCCTGTGGAGGGCGGCCATCGAGCGGGCCTCCTTCAGGCTGGCTATGCCACGGGGGGAGTCGCCGGCTTTCATATGGGCGAATCCGGTCAGGAACCGGTGGTTGACCTGGTAACGCTCGGTGTCATACTGCGGGGCGAGCAAGGGCGAGGCATCCTCAAGCATGCGGGCCGCCAGGTCGAAACGCCCGGTCAGCATCTGCTGCGCCGCCAAGGCGATGTGGTGGCAGTAGGCGCCCATCGGCGAGGCCTCGTCAAAGTTGTATGCCGCCACAGTGGCAATCTCCGGCCCGATGTCGCCGATGCGTCCGTTGGTGGCCGACAGCGACAGCAGGTCGATGAATGTCATCGTGACCCCCCAGTCGAGATGACGCGCCACCGCCTCGTTCAACGCCTCGGAATAGAGGCTGACCGCACGGGGATAATTGTTGTAGTCGGCGTAGATTTTGGCAAGGTTCTCCCCGGCCCCGATCTTGACGGCCGGCAGGTCGTGACGACGGCCCAACGAGAGGGCGTTGTTGAGGAAGGGATAGGCCTGCTCAGGGTTGTTGCGTATGAAAAGCCAGATGTAGCCTGTGTTGACAAGCGCCAGGCCTACACGCTCCATCTCGTCGCGGGGGAGCGACTCGGAGTATCTCGATATGGAGATGGCGTAAAAGGCGGCAGCGGAGTCGAGGTCGTTGTTCTTGATGCTCTGCCACCCACGGCTGTTGAGTTCCTTAAGCGACCTGGAGCCGAAGGTCTTGTTGAAGTGACGGTAGTCTATGCCGGCGGCGCAGGCCGAGACCGCAAGCAGGGCGGCCACCAGGAGAACCGGCATCCTGGTGGCAGTCAGGGCCGCAAGGCGGCCAAACAGAGTTTGACGGCATATCACTCGCTCCATCTCGTGGGTGTCTCCTGCGGGCCCGCGTCAGAATGAGGATGGCGACCGGCGGTAGGGATAGGCCGGGTCGAATATCGAGTTGAGTATATGGGCCAGACGCAGGCCGCCGCTGAGGAATGAGTCCTCAATCACCGGCGCCCAGCGGGCCACCTCGTTGTAGCTCAGCTTTGAGCCTTCGGGGGTCTCGGCATACACTGTGGCGGCTTCCTCAACCTTGCGCTGCGCCCAGTCGTCGACATTGCCCGACAGCACCAACACTTCCTGTGAGGGGGAAAGGCGGTCAAGCTGGTCGGCCCATTCGGTGTAGCTCCATTTGTGGGCAGATTCCACGAGGCTTGTGTCCCAGACTCCATGGAGGTTGGCGTCGCGCCCGAAGTATTTGACTTTTATGGTGTTGCCGCCATAATCGGTGGCGTGGCCAAGGTGCATGGGCTGATGCAGATCGCCGAGGAAATGGGTGAGCATCTTCAGGGCAAGCGCGCGGTTGGCCGGGGTCTGGGCCGTGTCGGCCAGTACCTTTATCGAGAATCTGACACCCTCGACAATGTCGCCGGAGGGATGTTTCGGCTGGGTGAAATATGTCTTGTCAGCGTCCACATTGCGGTAATGCCAGGTCTTTGTGTAGGCATATTCGGGAGTATGGCTCGCGTTGTCGAGCCAGTTGGCCCAGTAGATGAGGCTCCGGCCCTCGAGGATGGAGTCGACGGCGGCGCGGGTGGCGGGAGTGAGATGGCGTTCGGCGATGCAGGCGGTGACATCGTGGCCTTTCTGGCCCCACGCCAACACGCTGAGTGCCACGGGCATCATCGCTATGACAAAGAAGATACGGAGTAATGATTTTTTCATCGGGTTTGTCTGACTTAGAATCGATATTAAGGCCGCAAAGCCTTTAATCACACCGCAAAGATAGTGATTTAGACAAGATTAACAAGCGTTCCGGCCTTTTTTTCGCGGAAATTGAGTACCTTTGCATTTCAATCACTGCCGCCCAGGCGCGGTTTTCCAACATTTCGTAACAACACTCAACACAAAGCCATGTCACTCGACAGCATCATATCGCAAGGAGTTTCCCGCGCAGTAAAGGAACTTTACGGGGTAGACACCCCGGCTGAACAGATTGTGCCCCAGGCCACCCGAAAGGAGTTTGAGGGCAACCTCACCATCGTGGTCTTCCCCTGGGTGAAAGCCGCCCGCAAGGCCCCCGACGCCGTGGCCACGGAGATAGGCAACTGGCTGGTCGACAATGAGCCGGCGGTTGACCGCTTCAATGCCGTGAAGGGCTTCCTCAACATCGTCATCGAGCCTACCTACTGGAACTCGGTGCTGGAGCACATCGCGTCAGATGACAACTTCGGCTTCAAGGAGGAGACCGCCGACAGCCCACTGGTGATGGTGGAATACTCCTCCCCCAACACCAACAAGCCCCTCCACCTGGGCCATGTCCGCAACAACCTCCTGGGCTACTCCCTCTCCCGCATCCTGCAGGCTTGCGGCAACAAGGTTGTCAAGACCAACATCGTCAACGACCGCGGCATCCACATCTGCAAGTCGATGCTCGCCTGGCAGAAATGGGGCGACGGCGCGACTCCCGAGTCAACCGGAAAGAAAGGAGACCACCTCATCGGCGACTTCTATGTGCTGTTTGACAAGCACTTCCGCCAGGAGGTCAAGGAACTGATGGAGAAAGGCATGACAGAGGATGAGGCAAAAGCCGCATCCCCCCTCATGGCCGAGGCCCGCGAGATGCTGCGCAAATGGGAGCAGAAAGACCCCGAGGTGCGCGCGCTCTGGGAGAAGATGAACCAGTGGGTCTACGACGGGTTCGACGTGACATACAAGCGCATGGGTGTGGATTTCGACAAAATCTACTACGAGTCTGACACTTACCTCGAAGGGAAAGAGAAGGTGCTCGAAGGGCTTGAGAAGGGCATCATGTACCGCAAGGAGGATGGCTCGGTATGGGCCGACCTCACCGATGCCGGACTCGACAACAAGCTCCTGTTGCGTTCTGACGGCACCTCGGTCTACATGACCCAGGACATCGGCACCGCCAAGCTCCGCTTCCGCGACTTCCCCATCGACAAGATGATATACGTGGTCGGCAACGAGCAGAACTACCATTTCCAGGTGTTGTCGCTCCTGCTCGACCGCCTCGGATTCAAATGGGGCAAGGACCTCGTCCATTTCTCATACGGAATGGTGGAGCTGCCGCAGGGGAAGATGAAAAGCCGCGAGGGCACCGTGGTAGACGCCGACGACCTGATGGAGGAGATGGTGGCCAACGCCCGCGAGGTGTCGGCTCAGCTCGGCAAGACCGACGGCCTTACCCCCGCCGAAATCGACGAAATCTCAGAGACCGTGGGCATGGGCGCCCTCAAATATTTCCTGCTCAAGGTCGACCCCCGCAAGAACATGATGTTCAACCCCGCGGAGTCAATCGACTTCAACGGCAACACAGGGCCTTTCATCCAGTACACCTACGCCCGAATCCGCTCGGTGCTGCGCAAAGCCGCCGAACTCGGATATGAGACGGGCGACTACGCGGCGGTGATTCCCAACGAAAAGGAAATCGCCCTGATACAGACCCTCTCCGACTTCCCCGCCACGGTGGAAGAGGCCGGCCGCAGCTACTCCCCGGCCCTCATCGCCAACTACACCTATGAGCTGGTCAAACAATACAACCAGTTCTACCACGACTACTCCATCCTCAAGGAGGAAGACCCGGCCACACGCTCTCTCCGACTGGCCCTCTGCAAGTCAGTGGCCCGCACGGTCAAGCAGGCGATGAGCCTCCTGGGCATCAATGTCCCCGAGCGGATGTGATCCACGGCTCCATCACCTCCTTCTCCTCTCTCTCCACTCCGTCATTGCCGGCCACATCGGCGGCAATGACACCCCTTATCAGCAAAAACTCTCTAAACCCAAATGACAATGAACTACTTCAACAACACCGACCACGCCCAAGGTTACTGGCAGAACGGCCAGCAGCCCCAGTCGCTCGACGCGAAAGTGTCGGCAGTAATGAAACAGGTATACGTGAAAATGTTCCTGGCCCTGCTCGTCTCAGCCGCAGCGGCCCTCATAGCATTCTTCTACGCCCCCAGCATCACCGTTGCCCTCGCCACCAGCCGCTGGATCTACTGGGGCCTGGCAATCGTCGAAATCGGCCTCGTGCTATGGATCTCAGCCCGTCTCGGCAAGATGAGTCCCGGGATGTCGACAGCCCTCTTCTTCCTCTTCGCCCTGGTCAACGGCCTGACACTGTCGATAATCTTCCTCGCGTTCTCATTCACATCCATCTTCAAGACATTCCTCATCACCTCGGCTGTCTTCGGGGCAATGAGCGTCTACGGCTACTTCACCAACCGTGACCTTACCAAAATCGGCTCATTCCTCTACATGGCCCTCTTCGGCCTGATCATCTGCTGCCTGGTCAACATCTTCTGGGCCAACAGCACCTTCGAGTGGATAATCTCGGGCCTGGGAGTACTTATCTTCATCGGCCTCACCGCTTGGGACACCCAGAAAATCAAGCAGATGGCAGCCATGAACATGGGCATCGCCAACGGCTCCCTCGCCACCTGGGGCGCCCTCTCCCTCTACCTCGACTTCATCAACCTCTTCATCTACCTCCTCCGCTTCTTCGGCTCCTCCCGCGACTGACACGCCGCCCACAATATGAACCCCCAATATGACAAATACTCAGTTTAACAGCACATTACCATTCCATAATATCTCTCCCAACAACAATATTATGGCAATGCGCTATATTATGAGTATCTATGTCATATTGGGGCATATCTCAATCCTGACAAACATAGATATTCCGCTAATCGGCACTTCATATATAGCCGTTGGCGGTTTTTTTGCCTTATCTGGTTTTTTATTATTCTCTTCTTTTCAAAAAGCTCCGACAATCAGCCATTACATCAACCGCAGAGCCCGTCGCATTTTACCACCCTATATATTAGTGGTGGTACTTTGTACCACCCTATTATGGACCGTCAGCGATTTTCCGCTTCATGAATACATTTCTTCTATAGAGACCTGGCGATATCTATTCGCGAATCTATCTTTCTTGAATTTTTTGCAACCGACATTACCAGGAATCTTTAATGGTCAGGAATTTACAATGTCTGCGGTAAACGGTTCATTGTGGACAATGAAAGGAGAATGGATATGCTACCTTACAGTCCCAATTATATTCTTTATACTCACCAAGTACAAACATCACAATGGACTGCTTCTCTTCCTTGGCATCATCTGCGTAGCTATCTTTTGCGAGTGGCTTTTGTATGAATTGGCCGAAAATACTCACAATAACCTCTACCTCCTTTTAGCCAAACAATTTGGTGGCCTTATGGTGTTTTTTTACATAGGAGCCTTGATAAATCACCTGTTGCCAATGTTCATCAGGTTCCGATGGGCATTATTCCTTTTAAGCATAGCATGTGCCCTATTTCAGAACTATATCCCCCTCTATCATCTTATATTCCTGCCGTTTTCAGTAAGTATCATTACTATTTTTTTGTCGTTAGTTGGCTCTTGGGGAAAGCCATTTAATCAATATGACAACGTTTCATATGATATGTATCTCTTCCATTTCCCAATAATCCAACTGTTTGTCTATTTCGGCATCCCTGAAATGATGCCCTCGTGGTTGCTTTGCATTTCCATCATTATTGTCACATATTTCGCGGGCATGCTTTCATGGAATCTTTTAGGAAAGCACATTCTCTACCCAAATTCACGCATAAAAGAAGCTGATGGATAACTTAAGACTCATCTATGACGGGACCAAATAATAATCTTGACCATTCTCCCGTTATATAAGTTGAGTAAATTTGACTTAAGCAATGAAGGAAAAATTGGTTTTTGCCACGAATAATGCCCATAAACTTGCTGAGGTAAGGGCTATTCTCGGATCTGAGCATCCCATTGTTTCTCTTGAAGAAATAGGGTGCCAAGACGATATTGCTGAAACCGCTGACACACTTGAGGGGAATGCGCTCCTGAAAGCCCGATGGATTAATAATCATTTTAATTGCGACTGTTTTGCAGATGACACCGGGCTTGAAGTAGAAGCGCTCGGAGGAGAGCCAGGCGTTATGTCGGCAAGATATGCCCACATAAACGGGGCTGGCAAAGGTCATGATGCCACAGCCAATTCATCATTGCTTTTGAAACGGATGAACGGAATAGAAAACCGCAAAGCCCGATTCAGAACTGTCATTGCACTAATCGTCAATGGCAGAGAAACAATTGTCGAAGGCATTATCAATGGCACAATCGCCACATCCCCTCGAGGAGTTGACGGATTTGGATACGACCCTCTATTTATACCAGAAGGAGAGTCGCGAACATTTGCAGAAATGACCGCTGAAGAGAAAAACTCAATATCCCATCGTCACAGAGCCATCAAAGCACTGCTAAAAAAAATCGATGACAAAACCTTTAACACAAACCCATGATGATAAAGAAAATATCCCTTATATTCACCATAGCACTGATAACGATAAGCCTCCACGCCCAACTTCCCGTCGGAGGATGGACTATACATCCTTCCTTTGGTGGTGTTTCATCAATTGTGGAAACAAAAAACAAGATCTACTACCTGTCAGAAGGTTCACTCTTTTCAATAGATAAACAAACCTCTGAGGTTCGAGCGCTTAACATCTCCAATGACCTAAATGGCGGAGCTATCAAAGCCATATACAATAATACTGAAAAAAATTATATTATTGTCACATATCAAGATTGCAACATAGACCGTATAAATGACGATGGTTCGGTCATAAATATCTCTGACATATCTGATGCACTTATAACTGGAAAGCCTTCCATTAATCATCTCGGATTTGGGAAAAACCGTATTTATGTTGCGACCAGCTTTGGTCTTGTGACGATCGATGACAGCCGAAACGAGACTGTCGAGACTATGTACTCCCCAAATCCCGTTGAAAAGGTTTTCGTCCTTGGAGATCATGTCATAATAGGCTACTTGAACAAGCTTATGGCAGCCCCTATCTCAGAACACTTGGTCGCAATCGACAAATTCAACCTTGTCGGAGGCAATGCCTCCACTTGGACATTCGGAGATTACTCCACTACATTGGGGGACAGCCGCATCATATTCACCCACAAGTCAGGCAAAAACAACAAGGCCGTAATCGCTGATTTTGATTTCATCGCAGACAAACTATCGTATGGAACTGTGCGTTACAATAACGCAGATATCACTCTAACTCATATAGTGCCTGTGGGCACCAACAAAGCGTTTATCGCAAATGGCACAAATATGTTCACATATGGCGCAGACACACCGGCATCTGGGCCAGAAGTCACAAAATTCCCAGCCATACTCAAAGGACAAGCCCTTTCAGCATTTGATGGCCTAAACCATGTATGGGGCGGAAATGCGGATGGCTTATGTCAATATGACATATCCGACCGAGAGAATCCCGTTCAGTTTGGAGAAAAGTTCGGAAAAACAGAATTCGCCACGACTGGATGCAACCGCATCATTGGTCAACCTTCATCCAAGTTAATGTTCATAAATGCCACCGATTTATGTACCAGCTCATTAGGATATGTTGGTCAGCCTAACTTAAAGCTCACTTCATACGATTCCATTGACAAATTTTCCAATATCACTCCAAACACAATTGTACAACAGCCATGCTGGATTGTAGAAGATCCTTATGACCCAAACACACTATACATTTCTACTTTCTGGAAAGGCATATACCGTTTCCGCAATGGAAATCTTGATGTAGTGTTTACAAACACGAACTCTAGCATACGCTACTTTTATTATTATGGTCTCTCGTGCTTGAATTTTGATTCTTTTGGAAACCTTTGGGTCGGTCAAGAGGATGCCGAGAACGGACTATATTGCATCCATGCCATTTCATACGACGACTTAAATAAGTCAGAACCACGAAAAGAAGATTGGATAACATTTGAGTCAGACAGACTCCATCGCTCATCGACCAGTGCGACCCTTAATCATTCTAAAATGATGGCATTCGCTCAGGGAGCATGGAGTAAAAACATCCATTTCGTCAAACAAAAAAACACAACATCATTAGCTGACGATGAAATTATTGTCACAACTTCATATGTCGACCAGGATAACAAATCCCTTTCATTCTATCATATCTGGGCCCTCTGTGAGGACAAGAAGGGCCGGTTGTGGGTAGGCACTGACAAAGGAGTGTTTGAAATCACCGACCCGACCAAAATCACATCGGATGTGGCCCAGGTCAACCACCTGAAAGTCCCGCGCAACGACGGGACCGGTCTCGCCGATTACCTGCTTGACGCTCTCACCGTGAGCAGCATCGCCGTCGACAGCGCCAACCGCAAATGGATAGGCACCACCACCGCCGGCGTGTACCTCGTGAGCGAGGATGGCGACCAGATCATTGAGCATTACGACACAAGCAACTCGATACTCCCCTCCAACACGGTGTTTTCCGTAGCCTGCGACCCCAATTCATCAAGCGTGTTCTTCGCGACATCGGCCGGAGTGGTTGAATACAACTCCACCGCCGCCCCCGCAAGCGAGAACCTTGATGACGTGTACGCCTACCCCAACCCCGTGCGTCCCGACTACTCGGGCTGGATCACCGTCACCGGCCTGATGGACAACACCCTCGTCAAAATCGCTGACTCGGCCGGCAACGTGTTCTTCCAGGGGCGGAGCGAAGGCGGAATGATTACCTGGGACGGCTGCAACGCCAACGGCGACCGAGTGAAGACCGGTGTCTACTATGTGTTTGCCTCCCACGGCTCCGGCAACGAGTCCGGGAGCGACAGCTGTGTCACCAAGATAATGGTAATTAACTGATTCCACATGGCCTCAGCTTCATTGAAATACACCGACTCCACCGACAGGGCCTTCGGGCTCTGCGGCATGGCGCTGGCGCTATACATTTTCGACGCAGAGAAATACATCGATGCCATCTGCCTGGACGCACCCGCCGATTTCGGGATGAGACTCACCCCCGACTTCTTCACACCGGTCAATCCCGGCCTGTCGGTCAAGAATGTCTGGACATCCTCTTTCCGACATTTCCAGCTCACATCGGCGATGGTAATCGGCAACCTGCTCGCCCGCTCCCTCGGGCGGAGACAATCAGATTTGTCAAATGAAGTGCGCTCTCTTATGCTTGAGCACCTCACCCGCGAGGGAGAAGACTCCTGCGGACTCGACTCCTCAGAGGTAGAGCAGATTTGCGACAACTCGTTCAGCTACCTGCGCCGGCTGCTGTCACATCCTGCGGTCAATTCGGCGGTATGCGGCATGGCACGCGACCTCACCGGACGTCAGACTCTGTCGCGCGACGAGATCCTGACCCATCTCTTGCCCCTGAGCCGCCTTTGACCCCGCGACGGGGCAATAAAACCGCCGGTTTTCAGTTATATATTCAGTACACTCCCCGACTATCCGGAGACCTTAATGACACAGACAATGATGACTTCGCCCCGCAATATTCTTCTCTCCCACACAACGGCCAAGACCTCACTGGCTGCCGCTGTCATAGCCGCGATGTTATGCACGCAGAAGGCAAACGCAGATAACCAGATAAAGAACGAGTTCAACCCGGTCCAGACAGGCGTGACATCCCTCGGAATCGCGCCCGATGCCAGAGGCGCGTCTATGGGAGACCTCGGAGCGGCGACCGACCCCGACGCCAACTCCCAGTTCTGGAACCCCTCGAAATATGCCTTCGCCTACTCCCAGGGAGCCGTCTCGTTGAGTTACACCCCCTGGTTGCGCAAGCTGGTCAACGACATCTTCCTGGCCAACCTCGCCGGTTACTGGAAGCTCGGCAGCAACGACAACCAGGCGATAAGCGCCTCCCTGCGCTACTTCTCCCTCGGAGCAGTCAACTCGGAGAGCCTCGGAGGAGTCACAGAGAGCATCAACCCATACGAGATGGCCTTTGACATAGGCTACTCACGCAAACTGTCGGAGAAGTTCTCCATGGGAGTCGTGTTCAGGTACATATATTCCGATCTTGGATTCGGGGCATCCAGCACATCCACACAGCCAAGCGGGGCCTCGGCGTTCTCAGCCGACATCTCAGGATATTTCGTGTCATACCCCATCGTGGGGCAGAACGAATGCCAGTTTGCCTGGGGATGGGACATCTCAAACATCGGTACAAAAGTATCCCCCGAAGGGCAGCCCCCTGCCTTCCTGCCGACCAACCTGCGCTTGGGAGCCTCTTTCATGTTCCCGCTGGCCGACTACCACAACCTGGCCATAAGCCTTGACCTCAACAAGCTCCTCGTACCCACCCGTCCCCGACGCGACGACTACACCGACCAGGACGGCCAGGTCGACGAGGCCGCCTATGCCGAAGCGCTCAACAACTGGGAGACCATGTCGCCCATCACCGGCATATTCAAGTCTTTTGGCGACGCGCCCGGCGGCATGAAGGAGGAGCTGAGGGAAATCACATACTCCATCGGAGCGGAATACAACTACAACCAGCAGTTCTTCCTCCGCGCCGGATATTACCACGAAAGCCAGTACAAAGGCAACCGCCAGTACTTCGGATTCGGAGCCGGCTTCTCGCTCAATGTCGTGCGCCTCGACGCGGCATATATGCTCGCCACCTCGCAGACCTCCCCGCTTGACCAGACCCTGCGATTCTCCCTGACTTTCGACATGGACGGCCTTCGCGACCTTATGGGAGGACGCAGGTAACAGCCCATACCGTCTCCCGCTCCTTCTCCTCTCTCACCCCACTCTCATCTCACTCAGACAAACCTCCTCACCAAGTCGCAACTACAGCCTAAAATCCCCCCTCAAAATGTTCAGAATCGGAAGCGGATATGACGTGCACCGCCTTGTCGAAGGCCGCAAGCTCATTTTGTGCGGGGTCGAAATCCCCCATCATCTCGGACTGCTGGGCCACAGCGACGCTGACGTCGCGCTCCACGCACTCTCTGACGCACTGCTCGGGGCCGCAGCCCTGCGTGACATCGGCTACCATTTCCCCGACACCGACCCGCGCTACAAGGGCGCGGATTCCCGCATGCTGCTGCGCGAGACCGCGAGGATAATACGCGAGCAACGCAACCTTCATCCGGTCAATATCGATGTCACCATCATCGCGCAAGCTCCCAAACTGCTTCCACACATCCCTCAGATGATTCAGAACATCGCCGACGACCTGTCATTGCCTCTCGATGCCGTCTCGGTGAAAGCCACCACCACAGAGCATCTCGGTTTCACAGGCCGCGGCGAAGGCATCGCCGCCCAAGCCTCAGCCCTGCTAAAAGTCGCATCATCCACTTAATCTCGTAATCCTTATTATTCTGCACTTGTATGGTTTAACGGACAATAAACATACTTTATTGGCTTGCACGAGTATTCTTGTTGAACTTCTTCAATGATGTAAAATTGTCTTCAAACAACACCTCTTCTTCCCCGACAAAAACATAGCCATTGCTACCATATATTTTGCAGAAATCTCTGGAGAACTCGCCGTAAGGGTCTATATCCAAATCTTTTACATACAGACTCTTCGCCGTTAGTCCAAGAGAAGGCAATTGTACGATTTCTCCATTTTCAGCCTTTTGCGCCAATAATATACGCTTGTTTTGTATTGATGCATAGTTGCCTGCTTTATTCGTTAGGATATCTGTAACAGCAGTAATACAAGGGCTCTCCATAGAAAAAGGCCCAATGAACAGAAAACAGAACAACAGACTACCTAAAACATACTGGTTAGCAAAAAGCTTGCTCGCCATATTTGCAAATGTTTCATACTTATTCAGAAGTATATTTAACCCATAAAAATACCCCGGTATTACAAACATCAAAAGACAATTTGCGGTACGATCAATCATAACAGATGACAGTCCCAATGTAGGGGGCACATGGGCCAACAATATCGTTATCACAAACGCAATAACAAACTTTTTGAAACTGACATCGAATATTGCACACTTCGCAATTCTATGTCCATACAGTGGGATATAAATTAATGAAGCCAACAATAATAAGGGACCCCATAAAATCAACCAGCTGAATGTTTGAACAATACTAACAACAAGAGTCCAAATATAAGGATGTGCTGATAATTGATGAGACATTCTCACTCCATTACCTGGCGACAATATCACTATCACAATTGAAATTACCGAGATGAGTGTTATTACATAGAACCTTCGTTCTTTATATACCCAATAAATATATGCCATCGTGCATACCGTCAACACTGCAGTCACCTCGTTTCCACCAGGCACAATCAGTGCCAACAAACACGAAAGAAAAATACTGAACTTATCTTTGCGGCATAACAAGAATAAAAGGATCAGGAATAACAACGACGGGATAGTATATGCTGTGTATGAGGAAAACCAAAAAAATGCTTGCGAAACACTTGGAAAAAAGGCAATATAAACCAACATCATTAATGCACCAAATCCCAAAGCATCGCTTACCATAAGATATTTCCTAACAGCCAATAGTGGAACACATATGATTACCACAGAAAACATAAACACGATTGCTATCGAATAAATTCTGAAAAGCAATACTGGTTCGCTACTGATAACAAATGGATTTAACGAAGATATGAACGTGGCAAAAAATCTACCGCTCCAGTTATTCCAGCTATCAATAACTGATTCGATACAATTCATTTCCATATGTTGCAATGCAAATGAAAAATCATCATTAACAGGATATACATACCTACACAAAATCAACAGTGGGATTATAGCCAACACTGCGAACAATATTAATATACCAGACGGCGTTTTCATATCATTATTAAATTTATTCATACCAATTTAACTTCTTATGAATTTACACAAACACCCGCAAAACGCAAAGGTAATGCGGGTGTTATAGACTAAGCGGAGATTATCTCCTCATTTACAATATTTACTCGGCCTTGGGTTCCTCGGCGGGAGCGGCGGCTTCAGCAGCGGGAGCGGCCTCGGTGGAGGTTGACTTGCGGGAACGGCGGGTGCGGCCCTTCTTCTCAGACTTCTTGTCCTTGAGCATGTTCTCGTTGTAGTCTACCAGCTCGATGAAGCAGGTCTTGGCGTTGTCACCAAGACGGTTGCCGGTCTTGAGGATGCGGGTGTAGCCACCGGGACGGTCGGCGATCTTTTGGGAGATTTCGCGGAACAGCTCGGTGACGGCCTCCTTGTTCTGGAGGTAGGAGAAGACCAGGCGGCGGTTGGCCATGGAGTCCTCCTTGGCACGGTTGATCAGGGGCTCGGCGTACATGCGCAGGGCCTTGGCCTTTGCCAGGGTGGTGAAGATCCTCTTGTGCTTGATAAGAGAGATGGTCATGTTGGCAAGAAGGGCGTCGCGATGGGCCTTCTTGCGCGACAGGTGATTAAAGCTTTTATTGTGTCTCATCGTTGTTGTTCAGTTATTACTCTTTGTCGAGTTTGTATTTGGAAATATCCATGCCGAACGACAGGCCGAGGTTGGCCAGCAGTTCGTCGAGTTCCGTCAGGGACTTTTTGCCGAAGTTGCGGAATTTCAGCAGGTCGGTCTTGTTGAAGACGACCAGTTCGCCGAGGGTCTCGACTTCGGCGCTCTTGAGGCAGTTGAGAGCGCGCACCGAGAGGTCCATGTCGACCAGCTTCGTCTTCAGGAGCTGGCGCATGTGGAGAGCGTCCTCATCGAATTCCTCAGCGCCGTCGGTCTCCGTGGTCTCGATTGTGATCTTGTCGTCTGAGAAGAGCATCAGATGGTAGATCAGAATCTTGGCGGCCTCCTTGAGGGCGTCCTTGGGGAGGATTGAGCCGTTGGTGGTGATTTCGATGATGAGTTTCTCGTAGTCGGTCTTTTGGTCGACGCGGAAGTTTTCAACTGCGTACTTGACGTTCTTGATCGGGGTGTAGATCGAGTCTATAGCCAAGGTCTGGATGTCGGAGATTTCGAGTTGGTTCTCGTCGGCGGGCACCCAGCCACGGCCTTTGTTGATTGTGACCTCGAGGTTGAAGCTCGCGTCGGGATCCAAGTGACAGATGACCTCCTCGGGATTGAGGACTTCAAAGCCCGAAAGGGCCTTTCCGATGTCACCGGCTTTGAACACCTCCTGGCCCGACACGTGGATGGAAGCTTTCTCGGTCTCGGCATCTTCGGTCACCTGCTTGAGGTCCACCTTCTTGAGATTGAGGATGATATTTGTCACATCCTCTTTTACGCCGGGGATGGTATCGAACTCGTGTTTCACGCCGTCAATCTTGATGGCGGAGATGGCATAGCCCTCGAGTGAGGAGAGAAGCACTCGACGCAGGGCGTTGCCCACAGTGATACCATAGCCGGGTTCCAAAGGCTTGAACTCAAACTTGCCGTAGAAGCTGTTGGCTTCCAACATTACGACTTTGTCAGGTTTTTGGAATGCTAAAATAGCCATGGATCTTGGTGTTTAACGGATTACTTAGAATAGAGTTCGACGATGAGCTGCTCCTTGATGTTTTCGGGGATATCCTCACGGGTGGGGACATGGAGCAGTTTGCCGCTCTTGGTTGACTCGTCCCATTCGAGCCAGGGGTATTTGCTGTGGTTGAAGCCTGCGAGGCAGTCAGCGATGATCTCGAGAGACTTTGACTTCTCGCGGACACCGATGACCATGCCGGGCTCGACAGCGAAAGAGGGGATGTTCACGACCTGGCCGTTGACAGTCACATGCTTGTGGAGCACGAGCTGACGGGCGGCGGCGCGGGTCTTGGCGATGCCCAGACGGTAAACCACGTTGTCAAGACGGCCCTCGAGGAGCTGGAGAAGGATCTCACCGGTGATACCCTTCATGCCTGAAGCCTTCTCGAAAAGGTTGCGGAACTGGCGCTCGAGCACACCGTAGGTGTACTTGGCCTTCTGCTTCTCGCGCAGCTGGATGCCGTATTCCGAGGTTTTGCGGCGACGGTTCTGACCGTGCTGGCCGGGAGGGAAATTGCGACGGCTCAGGATCTTGTCCTCGCCGAAGATGGGTTCGCCAAATTTGCGTGCGATTTTGGTCTTGGGACCTGTGTATCTAGCCATTTGTGTATTTAACTTTTTAAAAGTTGGTTAATGGGCTGGCCGGGGTCTGCTCCCGGGCGGCGACGAGCCGCTGTCAATGAACCATCAGTAGTCGGGAGAGACTATGCAGTCCGGCGTGTTGCAGCCCTGTTTGGATTTCTGCCGTGGAAAGCGGGATTATACGCGACGACGTTTCGGGGGACGGCATCCGTTGTGGGGCAGCGGAGTAACGTCGATGATTTCGGTTACCTCGATTCCCATTCCGTGGACGGTACGGATGGCCGACTCACGGCCGTTGCCGGGACCTTTGACGTAGGCTTTCACCTTGCGCAGGCCGAGATCGTAAGCGATCTTGCCGCAATCCTGGGCAGCCATCTGGGCGGCGTAGGGGGTGTTCTTCTTGGATCCGCGGAAGCCCATCTTGCCTGCGGATGACCATGAGATCACCTGTCCTTCGCTGTTGGCTAAGCACACGATGATGTTGTTGAAAGAGGAGTGAACGTGAAGCTGGCCGGCGGCGTCAACCTTGACGTTGCGCTTCTTGGCTGCGACTGTTTTCTTTGCCATGATACTTTCTTGGGGTATTCGTTATTTAGTGGCTTTCTTCTTGTTAGCGACGGTTTTCTTGCGTCCCTTGCGGGTACGGGCGTTGTTCTTGGTCGACTGACCGCGGACGGGGAGGCCGTTACGGTGGCGCACACCACGGTAGCAACCGATATCCATGAGTCGCTTGATGTTGAGCTGGATTTCGCTGCGGAGGTCACCCTCTACCTTGTAGTTAGCCTGGATGACTTCGCGAACCTGAGCAGCCTGGGCATCAGTCCAGTCCTTCACTTTGATGTTCACGTCTACACCGGCTTTCTCCAGGATGGTCTTAGCGGCCGAGCGGCCGATGCCGAAGATGTAGGTCAAGGCGATTTCGCCTCGTTTGTTCTGGGGGAGGTCAACTCCCACGATTCTTACTGCCATAAATGCTTTGGTTGAGTCTTGAAATTTTAACGCGAAAATAACAAAAATCAGCGGGATTCGGAAACCTTTCACGCGGTTTCATTGCCATGTCATATGGGGTCTGGGGCTTGCGCCCTTTCCCCGGGCAATATCCTGACAAACCGCCGCCGGTTTTCCCGGATTAACGCATGTTATCCCTGGCGCTGTTTGTTTTTGGGATTTTTCTTGTTGATCACATAGAGGCGGCCCTTGCGACGCACGATCTTGTCGTCGGCGGAACGCTTCTTGATGGAAGCTCTAACTTTCATTGTGAATTCTTTTTGGAATTATTTGATGGTTCGGTTTTGCTTACTTGTAGCGGAACGCGATTCGACCCTTCGAGAGGTCATAAGGCGACATCTCGACCCTCACTTTGTCTCCGGGCAGGATCTTGATGTAGTGCATGCGCATCTTGCCCGAGATATGGGCGGTGATTTCATGGCCGTTCTCAAGCTCCACGCGGAACATCGCGTTGGAAAGGGCTTCGAGTATCACGCCGTCTTGTTCTATTGCAGATTGCTTTGACATAAGTTTTCTGTCGGGGTTTCTGTCTTATTTGTCCTGATGAATATGTGGAGCGCTCGCGTCAGACGAACATGTCGCCCATGGCGTCCTGTATCGGGTCGAAGGAGGTCAGAATCTCCGTCTGCCCGCCATTGACGGCCACAGTATGCTCGTAATGCGCCGAAGGCTTGCGGTCGCGGGTGCGGCAGGTCCAGCCGTCATCCTCGATGACGATGTTGCGGCTGCCCAGGTTGATCATCGGCTCGATGGCGATGCAAAGGCCGTTCTTGATCAGGGGGCCTGTGCCGCGGCGCCCGAAATTGGGCACTTCCGGATCTTCGTGCATCTTGCGCCCGATTCCGTGGCCACACATCTCGCGCACCACGGAGTAGCCCCGCTTCTCGCAATAGGTCTGTATGGCGTTGGAGATGTCGCCCAGGCGATGGCCCTCGCGACAGGCTTCGATGCCCGCGTAAAGCGACTCCTTGGTAGTCTTCAGCAGCTCCATCACCTCCGGGGCCACCTCTCCCACCGGGAAAGTGTAACACATGTCGCCGTTGTAGCCGTCGAGCTCGACGACAAGGTCAACACCGACTATGTCACCCTCACGCAGGGTGTAGGAGGAGGGGAATCCATGCACCACCGTCTCGTTGACTTCGATGCAGAGCGTGGCGGGGAAACCGCCGTAACCCAGGCATGCCGGACGGCCGCCGTTCTTGACGATGAACTCGCGGGCGACGGAGTCGAGCTTGTGGGTCGTGACTCCGGGACGTACCAGCTTTGCCACCTCTCCCAGTGTGAGGGAGGTCAGCTCGCAGGCGCGCCGCATCTTTTCAATTTCGTCGGGAGTCTTGAGGTAAATCATCTGGTTCTTGAAAGGGTCGGGGGGATTTCAGAGTTCAACCCCCTGCCGGAAAAGGCGGTCAGAGCCTTCTCCGGCAGCGGGTGTTGAGGGGTCAGGACATGAATCAGTAGGCAGAGCCGGTGGTGCGGCCCTTGATTTTGCCGTCCTTCATCAGTCCGTCATAGTGGTGCATCATCAGGTGTGACTCGATCTGCTGGAGAGTGTCGAGGACGACACCCACCATAATCAGCAGGGAGGTTCCGCCGAAGAACTGCGCGAAGTTCTGGCTGATGCCGAACAGGCGCGCGAACGCCGGGAGGATGGCCACGATGCCGAGGAAAATCGAGCCAGGCAGGGTGATGCGTGACATGATCGAATCGAGATACTCAGCGGTTTTCTTGCCGGGCTTCACTCCGGGGATGAATCCGTTGTTGCGCTTCATGTCTTCAGCCATCTGGGTGGGACGCACGGTGATGGCGGTGTAGAAGTAAGTGAAGGCGACAATCAGGACGAAGTACACGAAGTTGTACCAGAAGCCGTTGATGTCGGCGAAGGTTGCGAAGAAGCCGGTTGCGCCTTCACGCGCTCCGAAGCCTGACAGGGTCAGGGGGATGAACATGATGGCCTGGGCGAAGATGATGGGCATCACGCCGGCGGCGTTGACCTTCAGGGGGATGTACTGGCGCACACCACCCACCTGGCGGTTGCCCACGATGCGCTTGGCATACTGCACAGGCACCTTGCGTGTGCCCTGCACGAGCAGCACGGCGCCCACGGTTACCGCGAAGAGCAGCACGATCTCTACGATGAACATGATCAGACCGCCCTCGGAGCCGGTAGACCCGGGCAGGCGGCTGGTGAACTCGTAGACGAGCGACATCGGCAGACGGGCGATGATACCCACGAGGATGATGAACGAGATACCGTTGCCGATACCGCGGTCAGTGATGCGCTCTCCAAGCCACATGATGAACATCGAGCCCGCGGCGAGAATCACCGTCAGGAACGCGACCATCCAGAAGCCCATGTCGCTGGAGCCGCCGGCGTTCACAATCTGAGCCTTCAGGTTGTAAAGGTAGGCGGGACCCTGCACCAGGAGAATCAGTACCGTCAGGTAACGGGTGTACTGGTTGAGCTTCTGACGGCCGCTCTCGCCTTCGCGCTGCATCTTCTGGAATGAAGGCAGCACCATGCCGGCAAGCTGTATCACGATCGAGGCCGTGATGTAGGGCATGATACCGAGGGCGAAAATCGAGGCCTGGGAGAAGGCTCCTCCTGAGAACATGTCGAGCAGCTGCATCAGACCGGTCTTGTTGGTGAAGTTGGTGAGGGCTTCAAGGTCGGCGGGGTTGATGCCCGGCAGGACAACATAACACCCCAGACGGTAAACCAGCACCAGCAGCACCGTGATGGTGAGTCGCTGACGCAGCTCCTGGATAGTCCAGATGTTTTTAAGGGTTTGAACGAATTTCATTTAATGGGGTGCTTTTGAGCGGTGGGGGAGGGAGTGTTTATTTCACTTTGGAGATCGAGCCTCCGGCTTCGGTGATGGCCTTTTCGGCGGCTGCCGAGAAAGCGTTGGCCTCGACCTGGAGCGCGCGGGTCACGGCGCCGTTGGCGAGGATCTTCACCAGCTGCTTGCGGTTGATGAAACCGGCTGCGCGGAGCTCGTCGAGACCGATTTTCTCCAGGTTCTGGGCGGCCGCGAGGGTCTCCAGCACTGAGAGGTTGATGGCCTTGTACTCCACACGGTTGATGTTGGTGAAGCCGAATTTGGGGAGACGGCGCTGGAGGGGCATCTGGCCACCTTCAAAACCGATCTTGCGTTTGTATCCGGAGCGCGACTTGGCTCCCTTGTGTCCGCGGGTAGAAGTTCCACCCTTGCCAGAGCCGGGACCGCGACCGATGCGGGTGCTGCGGGTCGTGGAGCCCACGGCGGGTTTTAAGTTACTTAAATCCATAGTTGCTGAATGCTAATGATATTGATTAAGCGTTGGTCACTTCTACCAAATGACGAACACGGTTTACCATACCCATCACGGAGGGGGTGTCTTCTTTGACCACCACGTGATTCATTTTCTTGAGGCCGAGGGCGTCGAGTGTGCGCTTCTGCACAGCGGGAGCGCCGATGCGGCTCTTTATCTGCTTGATTTTAATCTGTGCCATTGTTGTAGCTTTCCTGGGGTTAGCCGTTGAATACCTGGTTGACGGAGATGCCGCGGTTCTGGGCCACCTGGGCGGGGGAACGCAGCTCGCCGAGGGCGGCGATGGTAGCCTTCACCAGGTTGTGGGGGTTAGACGAGCCCTTTGACTTGGCAAGCACGTCGGTGATGCCGACGCTCTCGAGAACGGCACGCATGGCACCGCCGGCCTTTACTCCGGTACCGTGGCTGGCAGGCTTGAGCAGCACCTCGGAACCGCCGAAATGGGCAGCCTGCTCGTGGGGGATTGTGCCCTTGTGGACAGGCACGCGGATGAGGTTCTTCTTGGCAGCCTCGACGCCCTTGGCGATGGCGGCCTGCACCTCGTTGGCTTTGCCGAGGCCCCAGCCGATGATTCCGTCTTCGTTGCCGACCACGACGATGGCGGCGAAGGTGAAGGTGCGGCCACCCTTGGTCACCTTGGTGACGCGGTTGATGGCCACCAGACGGTCCTTGAGTTCTATGTCGTTGGTTGTCTTAACTCGGTTGTTCTTGTTTACCATTGTCGTTTAGAATTTAAGTCCGCCTTCGCGAGCTGCGTCAGCCAGTGATTTAACTCTGCCGTGGAAAAGGTAGCCGTTGCGGTCGAAGACCACTTCGGGGTAACCTGCGGCGATAGCCTTCTCTGCGATGGCCTTTCCGACCTTGGCGGCGATTTCGGTCTTGGTGCCCTCGGCGATGCCCTTTGAGGAAGCGCTGGCGAGGGTCTGGCCTTTGAGGTCGTCAACAAGCTGGACGTAGATCTGCTTGTTTGAACGGAAAACGGTCATGCGGGGACGCGCGGCGGTGCCGGAGATGCGGCCACGGATGCGCGCCTTGATTTTATTTCTTCTTTGCTGCTTGGAGATCATTTTTCTTACAGTCGATGTAGGTTCAACTTATGTTTACTTGGCACCGGCGGTCTTTCCGCTCTTGCGACGGATAACCTCGCCAACAAACTTGATACCTTTACCCTTGTAGGGCTCGGGCTTGCGGAGGGAGCGGATTTTGGCGCACACCTGGCCCAGGAGCTGCTTGTCGTCGCTCTCGAGGATAATCAGGGGGTTCTTGTTACGCTCCGACTTGGCCTCGACCTTGATCTCGGGGGGAAGCTTGATGAAGATGGCGTGGGAGTAACCCAGGGAGAGCTCGAGCACCTGGCCGGTGGCCGATGCGCGGTAACCTACGCCGACGAGCTCCATCTCCTTGCGGTAGCCGGTTGACACACCAACCACCATGTTGTGGAGCAGCGAGCGGTAAAGACCGTGCTGTGCGCGGTGCTCGCGGTCGTCGGAGGGACGGATGATATGGAGGTGACCGTCTTCGAGCTTGATCTCAAACTCGGGGTTAACGGCCTGTACGAGGGTTCCTTTGGGACCTTTGACGGTAACGACGTTGTCTTTGGCGATTTCAACGGTTACGCCTGCGGGGATTTCGATGGGGGCTTTACCTATACGTGACATATTGTTGTTTCCTCCTTTCGATTAATAAACGTAACAGAGAACTTCGCCGCCGATTTTCTCCTGGGCGGCCTTTTTGTTGGTCATCACACCCTTGGAAGTGGAGAGGATGGCGATACCGAGACCGTTGAGGACGCGGGGCATCGACTTGTAGCCGCAGTACTGGCGGAGGCCGGGACGGCTGACACGCTTGAGGCCCTTGATGGCGTTGACGCGGTCTACGGGATCATACTTGAGGGCGACCTTGATGGTGCCCGAAGGGGTCTCACCTTCAATGAACTTGTAGTTGAGGATGTAGCCCTGCTCGAAGAGGATCTTGGTGATCTCTTTCTTGAGGTTGGAGGCCGGGATCTCGACCACACGGTGCTGGGCCTTGATGGCATTCCTCAATCTTGTCAGATAATCTGCTATTGGATCTGTCATTGTTGTTGGGTTGTTTTAAACTCGACGGGCGGGCCCGTCAGTATTTAAAATTTGTTTTTGCGCCGGGGTATCTGCTGTGGATACCGCCTGGCTGGTTTGAAGCGCGGAAACTGCTCCTCTCCCCTTGCGGGATTGAGGAAACTCCCTTTCGGGATCATTTTCGCGGCCCTGCGACGGGCGGCCGGGATTGCTGTCCGGGGGGTCCCGCAGAAACTGGGCTTACCCGGATGATCTCCTGCACGTTGGCCGTGCCGGGCGTTTTCTGACGGAGGCGGGCGCCTTGCGCTCCCCTCACGCGATGTCAGGGGTTGTCCGCGGAGATTACCAGCTTGCTTTCTTCACACCGGGGATAAGGCCTGCAGATGCCATTTCGCGGAACTGGATACGCGAGATGCCAAACTGGCGGAGGTAGCCTTTGGGACGGCCGGTGATGGAGCAACGGTTGTGGAGGCGCACGCTTGACGCGTTCTTGGGGAGAAGCTGGAGAGCCTCATAGTCACCGGCAGCCTTGAGGGCGGCCTTCTTGGCGGCATACTTGGCGACGAGCTTCGCGCGCTTCACTTCGCGGGCTTTCATTGATTCTTTTGCCATGTCCTGAAGTTAACGGTTAATATTATGGTTTACTGATACTCAACGAAAAAACTTCCGATTCCTCACTGCTTCCCGCAACAGCTCCTCCACAGGGGGAGGCGAGAAGTACCTCAGAACCGCAAGTGACCAAAAAGTCGCTAATTTTCAAGCTTTTGCGCCATCCTCTCCCGCTTCACGAAGTCCATTGCAAGAATTCCCGGAGGGGACAGCAGGCGGCATAAGCCTATAAATCAGGTGCAAAGTTCGTCATTTTTTCTGAAACAGCATAGAAAAAAGCCCTTAATTCGGCCTGAAACGAGACACTTTATTTGTTAAACTTTCTTAAATCACATTCAGCGACTCCCGTCATCAGCCTCCATCCCGCGCCGGTTGCGCTCGCGCATCTCCTCCCGGAACTCCTTCCAGTGGCGGTTCTGCTTCCAGCGCCCCCTCAGCTGCGAAATCCCCAGAATCCCCTTCAACCGCTGCAGCACAGCCTTCTCGAAGGTCAGTTTCTCCACCTCGCGCCCTATCAGCCGCCTGTCGGGAGCGATGGCGAGCTTCACTTCGTCACGGTCGATGCTGTTCACCCGGTCGACCAGCTCCACCACGGCTGGCTGCAACGCCGGGGCCTCGGCCGGCTCGAATATCACAATGTCGCGGCCGCCCATCTGACGCTTCTCCCATTTGCGCGCCTCCTTCACCGTGACATACTCCTTGTCTATCACATACACCTCGCCATAGGTCGAGACGCAATACGGCTGGTCGACCCGGTTGAACATGAACATGCCGTGGCCGCGCCCGTTCGACTCTATGTCAAACGTGTATCCGGCCAAGTCTGCGGGCATGACCGAGTCCTGCGCGACATTGTCATAGTCGAACCTGACCCTGACCTGCTCGAAATCGACATCCTTGCGGAAAAAAGGCAGCAGCCCAGGCACCCACCTGCGGCTCCGCGCATCGGCCATCACATCCACATCCACCACCACCCGGCTGCCGTTCCTCACCCATATCTCGGTCGGCTGATACTTCCCATTGACCGTGTCGGAGACCACCTCCACGCCGCGCAACGCGCCGGGTAACGTGACATCCACCCCAGCCCCCATCCAGTCGGCCCAGGAAAAATGATGGTTGCACCGGTCGCTGACGCTGTCGAGGCCATTCGCGTCGGTGAAGCGGTAATAAGACTTCGAAGCAAGCACCCTGGGATTGCTCCACCCCCTGAAGCTGCCTGTGTCACCTTCGGGGAGCATGTAGTCGACCATCTTCTCGCGGAAAAGGGAGACGGTGTCGGTGTAGGTTGTCAATGTCGAGTATTCCCTGACATAAGCCAGCATATGCAGCACCTTGTGGCTGCGCGACTCCACTACCACCTCAGACAGCTCCCTGGAGAGCTCCTGCATGAAAATGGTGTCATTCCCGGTCATCGGCACCACCTTCTCCTTGTAGCCGATGTAACGAATGGTCAGGGGATACGCCGCCGGCGAGACATAAGGCAAGCGGCCATCGGCCCTGCTTATTCCGGCGAAACGCCCGTCGCGGTCAAACACCGACGCGGAGGGCAACGACAGCCGCGTCACCGAGTCGGCGACCACCGTCTTCTGAGCCTGAGCCGTCAGGGCGCAGCCCAGCAGCGACACAGCCACAAGGAGTAATGAGACTAACGAAACCGACTGTTTTTCCATAAGCGGGACAATGATTGGTTGCAGCGGCAGGTCAAATCCTCCCGCGAATGGGCCACAGCATCCGCATTGGAGCCCCCAAAAAACTGCGGGATGACATGGCCATCGCCGCAAAGTTAACATTTATTCCCGTCTGGCACAGCGGCTTTCACTATCTTTCACACGGCATTAGCCTTTTTAAACAAAAAGTCGACGGAGCGGCCCGCGTCAACGCGGTGCCGCTCCGTCGGTATGGAATCCTTCATTCAGGAAAAGTCGCGGGGACAGGCCCGCTGCTTTCTTACTTCTTGAAGGGGAGGCCGAAGTGCTTGAGCAGAGCGAAACCTTCCTCGTCGGTGTTGGCCGAGGTGACGAAGGTGATGTTCATGCCCATGAGCTTCGAGATGTTGTCGATGTTGATCTCAGGGAAGATGATCTGCTCGGTGATGCCGAGGGTGTAGTTGCCACGGCCGTCGAGCTTGCCCTCGATACCCTTGAAGTCGCGGATACGGGGCAGGGCCACGCGCACGAGTCTTTCGAGGAACTCATACATCTTGTCGCGACGCAGGGTCACACGGGCGCCGATGGGCATCTTCTTGCGGACCTTGAAGTTGGAGATGTCCTTCTTCGAGAGGGTCTGCACAGCCTTCTGGCCGGTGATGGCAGTCAGCTCGTTGATTGAGGTCTCGATGATCTTCTTGTCCTGGGTGGCTTCGCCGAGGCCCTGGTTGATGACGATCTTCTTCAGACGGGGCACCTGCATCGGAGTCGTGTAGTTGAACTCCTTGATCATAGCGGGCGCGATGGTCTCTTCGTATTTTTTCTGGAGTGTAGTGCTCATTATTTGATTTCCTCTCCGGATTTTTTAGCGTAACGAACTTTCTCGCCCTTATCGTTTACGCGGATGCCGATACGGGTGGGCTTTCCGCTCTTGGGATCGATGAGGCTGAGGTTAGAGATATTGACGGGGGCTTCCATCTTCACGATGCCACCCTGGGGATACTTCGCGGTGGGCTTGGTGCTCTTAGAGACGATGTGTACGCCTTCAACGACGGCGCGGTTCTTGGCAGCGTCTACAGAAAGCACGCGACCCTGCTTGCCGCGGTCCTCGCCAGCGAGAACGTAAACGGTATCGCCCTTTTTAATATGCATTTTGCTCATAATGGGGATGATTTACGGTTGGGGTGATTAGAGGACCTCGGGTGCGAGGGAGACAATCTTCATGTTGGTGGCGCGGAGCTCACGGGCGACAGGGCCGAAGATACGGGTGCCGCGGAGCTCGCCGGCGTTGTTAAGCAGCACGCAGGCGTTGTCGTCGAAACGGATGTAGGAACCGTCGGGACGGCGGATTTCCTTCTTGGTGCGTACTACGACGGCCTTGGAGACTGTACCCTTCTTTACGTCGGAAGAGGGGATGACGCTCTTGACGGAGACAACGATGATGTCGCCTACGGACGCGTAACGACGGCCGGTGCCACCGAGGACGTGAATACACAGGGCCTCTTTTGCACCGCTGTTGTCGGCAACGGTCAATCGGGATTCGGTCTGTATCATGGCTTACTTCACTTTTTCGATGATTTCAACTAATCTCCAGCGCTTTGTCTTCGACAGGGGACGGGTCTCCATGAGGCGAACCTTGTCGCCTATGCTGCACTCGTTGTTCTCGTCGTGAGCGTGGTACTTCTTGGTCTTGTTGACGAACTTGCCGTAGATGGGGTGTTTCTCCTTCCATTTCACCGTAACGGTGATCGACTTGTCGCCCTTGTTGCTCGACACGATGCCGATGCGCTCTTTGCGCAGGTTTCTTTTTTCTTCCATAACAGGTTGAATAAAAGGTAAGGGTAATTACGGTTAATTTGGGGGATTATTTTCCGGCGAGCTCGCGGGCGCGCAGCTCGGTCTTCACACGTGCGATCATCTTGCGGTCAGCAGTGATTTTCGCGGGGCTGTCGAGGGGGGAGACGGCGTGGTTGGCCTTCAGCTGAAGGTACTCCTTCTCCATCTGTGCCAGACGCTCGCGAAGATCGGCCGTAGAGAGCTCTTTGATTTCTTCTTTCTTCATAGCTTTCTTGTTCGGGCTTTTGGTTGTTTGACTTGGGGATGATTAGACGGTGAGGTTGGGATCGTAATCGCGGCTTACGACAAACTTGGTTGTCACGGGAAGCTTCTGGGCACCGAGGCGGAGGGCTTCCTTTGCCACGTCGAAGGGCACACCGTCGATCTCGATGATCATACGGCCGGGGGTGACAGAAGCCACGTATCCTTCGGGGTTACCTTTACCTTTACCCATACGTACGTCAAGAGGCTTCTTGGTGATGGGCTTGTCGGGGAAGATGCGGATCCAGAGCTGTCCCTGGCGCTGCATATAACGGGTCACAGCGATACGAGCTGCCTCGATCTGGCGTCCGGTGATCCACTTGGCCTCGAGGGTCTTGATGCCGAACGAACCGAAAGCGAGCTGGTTGCCGCGCTGGGCGTTGCCCTTTGCGCGACCTTTCTGTACTCTGCGAAATTTAGTTTTTTTCGGTTGTAACATTTTTGGTAGATGTTAGTTGGGGTGGTTTCCCTCCTTGGGCGCCGGCGGCGGAGGCTTGACGATCCGTCCGCCGCGTGGCGCTTTATGGTTTGTCAGCTGGGTGACGGCCTTTGAGGAAGGGGGCGGCCGGCCCTGCGGGCACTCCTCAGGAGAGTCGCCTGGTTGTCAGGTGAGAGATTAGCGACCGTTGTTTGAGGAAGCGTTGCGGGGTTTGCGGAAGCCGCCGCGGCGCTGGTTGCCGCGGTCGCCGCCCTGGGGACGGCCTTCCTTGCCGGTGTTGGTGAAGTTGGGGGCGAGGTCACGCTTGCCGTAAACTTCACCGCGGCAAATCCAAACCTTCACGCCGACCACGCCGACCTTGGTGTGTGCCTCGACCAGAGCGTAGTCGATGTCGGCACGGAGGGTGTGGAGCGGGGTGCGGCCTTCCTTGAACATTTCGGAGCGGGCCATTTCGGCGCCGTTGAGGCGGCCTGAAACCTGCACCTTGATGCCTTCGGCGCCAGAACGCATGGTGGCTGCGACGGCCATCTTCACTGCGCGGCGGTAGGCGATTTTGCCTTCGATCTGACGGGCGATCGTGGAGGCCACGATCTGGGCGTCGAGTTCGGGGCGCTTCACCTCGAAGATGTTGATCTGCACATCCTTGTCGGTGATTTTCTTGAGCTCTTCCTTCAGCTTGTCGACCTCAGAGCCGCCCTTGCCGATGATCAGGCCGGGACGTGAGGTGCAGACGGTGATGGTGATGAGCTTGAGTGTACGCTCGATGACGATGCGGGAAACGCTCGACTTGGCCAGACGGACGTTGAGGTACTTACGGAGCTTAGAGTCTTCCAGAAGGGTTTCGCCGTACTTTTTGCCGCCGAACCAGTTGGAGTCCCAGCCACGGATCACGCCGAGGCGGTTGCTGATTGGATTTACTTTCTGTCCCATAGGTTAGTCTTTGTCCTGGATGGTTACGTCTTTGTCAATGGTGTCCACCACGAGAGTGACGTGGTTGGCACGTTTGCGGATACGGTAGCCGCGGCCCTGGGGAGCTGTGCGCAGGCGCTTCAGCATGGGAGCCGGGTTAACGAAGATTGTGGAAATATAGAGTTCGCCGCTTTCAGCCTTGCGGTCGTTTTTGGCCTCCCAGTTGGCGATTGCCGAACGGAGGAGCTTCTCGAGGCGGGCGGCAGCCTCCTTGTTGGAGAACTTGAGGATACCGAGGGCACGGAAGACTTCCTTGCCGCGTACCAGGTCAGCCACCAGGCGCATCTTGCGGGGCGAGGTGGGGACGTTGGTCAGCTTGGCGAAGGCAACTTCCTTCTGGGCGTCCTTTCTTGCCTGAGCGGAGTTTCTTTTTCTTACACCCATTTTATTTGATGTTCGTTTTTTTAGGGGGAATTTTTACTTGAGCCTCTTGTCTGGGTGACAGGTCAGCTTTTGTGGAATTGAAGGTTGGTGAAGGGCCCGTGGCTTACTTCTTCTTGTTGCCGCCGTGGCCGCGGAAGTTGCGGGTGGGGGCGAACTCGCCGAGCTTGTGGCCTACCATGTTCTCGGTCACGTAGACCGGGATGAACTTGTTGCCGTTGTGGACGGCGAAGGTGTGGCCGACAAAGTCGGGGGCAATCATCGAAGCGCGGCTCCAGGTCTTGATGACCGACTTCTTGCCGGATGCTTCCATTGCGTTAACCTTCTTTTCGAGCTTGACGCTGATGAAGGGGCCTTTTTTAAGTGAACGACTCATTCTTTTGAGATCTGGTTAGAAGTTAGCTACGGGATTACTTTTTCCGTCTTTCGATGATGTACTTCGAAGATTGCTTCTTCGGAGCGCGTGTCTTGAGACCCTTGGCGTAGAGGCCCTTGCGCGAACGGGGATGACCTCCGGAGGCGCGGCCCTCACCACCACCCATGGGGTGGTCGACGGGGTTCATGACAACACCACGGTTGCGGGGACGACGACCCAGCCAGCGGCTGCGACCGGCCTTGCCGGAGCGCTCCAGGGAGTGCTCGGAGTTGCCGACCACGCCGACGGTCGCCTTGCAGGCGGCCAGAATCTTGCGGGTCTCACCCGAAGGAAGCTTCACGATCACATAATCTCCCTCGCGGGAAACGAGCTGGGCGAAGGTGCCTGCCGAACGGGCCATGAAGGCTCCCTGTCCGGGACGCAGCTCGATGTTGTGAATCACTGTACCGACGGGAATCTTGCTCAGGGGAAGAGCGTTGCCCACTTCGGGGGCGGCGTCTGCTCCGGAGACTACCGTCTGGCCAACTTCTAAGCCATTGGGTGCGATGATGTAGGCTTTTGCACCGTCTACGTAGTAGAGCAGGGCGATACGGGCCGAACGGTTGGGATCGTACTCGATGCTCTTCACGACTGCGGGCACACCGTCTTTGTTTCTCTTAAAGTCAATGATGCGGTATTTGCGTTTGTGTCCACCGCCCAGGTAGCGATTGGTCAGGTGGCCTTCGGCGTTGCGGCCGCCGGTGCTTTTTTTACCGACTGTAAGAGATTTTTCTGGCGTGGTAGCAGTGATCGCTCCTTTGAACACGCCAATAACTTTGTGTCTCTGCCCAGGTGTGGTGGGCTTGAATTTTCTTACTGCCATTTTCTATTGGTAGATGAGTGTCTTATCGGGCGGGCCGGTGGGGCCGAAGTATGACTGAGGCGGCGCGGGGCCGTTCACCACTTGTCGGCCTTCATCGGCGGCGGCCTGCCTCAGCTGACGAGGCTGGCCGCCGGCCCGAAAGGACGTTTTAGATGTTGCTGTAGAAATCGATGGTCTGGCCTTCCTCGAGGGTGATGTAGGCCTTCTTCCATTCGTCGGTCTTGCCGCGCAGGAGGCCGCTCTTAGTGTAGCGGGCCTTGTTCTTGCCGCGGACAACCTGAGTGTTGACTGCCGCAACCTTCACGCCGTAGAGTTTCTCAACGAGGTCCTTGATCTGGAACTTGTTGGCGTCGGGGGACACACGGAAAGTGTAGCGGTTGAGCTTGTCGGTCAGCCTGGTGGCTGATTCGGTCACAATGGGCTTGATTGAAATTTCCATTCTTATGTTCCTCCTGAAGGTTAGAGTTTGTTAACGATCTCGAGGCCGCTCTCGGTGATGACCATGGCCTTGTTGTTCATCACGGCGTAGGTGTTGAGGTCGGCGGCGCGCATCACACGGGTCTCGGGGATGTTGCGGGCAGACAGGGCCACGTTGGCGTCGACGGCTGAGGTCACGAAGAGGACTCTCTTGTCGTTGACCTTGAGGCCCTGCTCGATGGCGAGGAAGCTCTTGGTCTTGGGAGCCTCGAGGGTGAAGTCCTCGACGATGGTGATCTGGCCTTCCTTGGCTTTCAGCGAGAGAGCCGAGCGGCGGGCGAGATTCTTGAGTTTCTTGTTGAGTTTGAAGCGGTAGTCGCGGGGACGGGGACCGAAGACACGGCCACCGCCTACGAGCACGGGCGAGTTGATGTCACCGATACGGCTGCCGCCGCCGCCCTTCTGCTTGTGGAGCTTGCGGGTCGAACCGGAAACTTCGCTGCGCTCTTTGGACTTGTGGGTACCCTGGCGCTGGTTTGCCAGGAACTGCTTCACGTCGAGGTAGATGGCGTGTTCGTTAACGTCGATGGCGAACACCTCGTCGTTGAGGAGGGCCTTGCGGCCGGTGTCCTCACCTTTTATGTTGTAGATTGCGAGTTCCATTGACTATTTCTCTATCATTACGATTGAACCTTTACTTCCGGGGATCGAGCCCTTGATCATCATCACGTTGTGTTCGGGGATGATTTTGACCACCTTGAGGTTTTGCACGGTCACGCGCTCGTTGCCGGTCTGGCCGGCCATGCGCATTCCCTTGAACACCTTCGCGGGGTAGGAGCAGGCGCCCACCGAACCGGGGGCACGCAGGCGGTTGTGCTGGCCGTGGGTGGCCTGGCCTACACCGCCGAAACCGTGGCGCTTCACTACGCCCTGGAAACCCTTACCCTTGGAGGTGCCGACGATGTCGACAAAGTCATCCTCGGTGAAGAGGTCAACAGTAATGGTATCGCCGAGTTTGTACTCGCCGTTGAAACCCTTGAACTCGGCCAAGTGGCGCTTGGGGGTCACGCCGGCTTTCTTGAAGTGACCGAGCTCGGGCTGGGTGCAGTGCTTCTCCTTCTGCTCCTCGAATCCGAGCTGGAGGGCATCGTAGCCATCGGTCTCAACGGTTTTCACCTGGCAAACCACACAAGGACCTACTTCGATAACAGTGCACGGAAGGTTCTTTCCGTCGGCACTGAAAACGGATGTCATTCCGATTTTCTTTCCTAATAATCCTGGCATTTCAGTTTTCTGTTTGTTGAGATTGTTTTCTTTCGGGGTTCAAATCCACGGCCATCAGACCTTGATTTCCACTTCCACGCCTGAGGGGAGCTCGAGCTTCATCAGGGCGTCAACGGTCTTGGCGGTCGAGTTGTAGATGTCGATCAGACGCTTGAAAGAGGAGAGCTGGAACTGCTCGCGGCTCTTCTTGTTGACGAATGTGGAACGGTTGACGGTGAAGATGCGCTTGTGGGTGGGCAGGGGTATGGGGCCCGAGATCACGGCGCCGGTGGCCTTTACGGTCTTTACGATCTTTTCGGCCGACTTGTCAACCAGGTTGTGGTCGTAAGATTTGAGTTTGATTCTGATTTTCTGGCTCATTGCTGAGTTTTTTGATTGGATTTTTTCATATTTCCCTCCTGAGCGGAGGGGGTTGGATGGGCGGGGGAGTCAAGAATCATTTGCTGCCTCCCCCGCCTTGTTGTTCTCGGTTGGGGGTGAGGATTACTTCACCAGGTCGACGCGGCCCTGGCACTCGGTGAGCACCTGCTTGGCGATCGATGAGGAAACCTCAGAGTAGTGGCTGAAGGTCATGGTCGAGGTGGCGCGGCCTGAGGTGATGGTACGCAGGGCGGTCACATAGCCGAACATCTCGGCCAGGGGGGCCTGGGCCTTCACCACGCGGGCACCTGAGCGAGAGGTCTCCATGCCCTCAACCTGGCCGCGGCGCTTGTTGAGGTCGGAGATCACATCACCCATCGATTCCTCGGGGGTAACGACTTCAATCTTCATGATGGGCTCCATCAGGACTGGACCTGCCTTCTCCGAAGCCTTCTTGAAGGCCTGGATGGCGCAGAGCTCGAAGGAGAGCTGGTCGGAGTCGACGGGGTGGAACGAACCGTCGATGACAGTGACCTTGAGCTTCTCGACGGGGTAGCCGGCGAGGACACCGTTCTTCATCGCGTTGGTGAAGCCCTTCTGGATGGCGGGGATGAACTCCTTGGGGATGTTACCGCCCTTCACCTCGTCGACAAACTGGAGGTTGCCCTCGAAGCCCTCGTCAACGGGTTCAACACGCACGATGATGTCGGCGAACTTACCGCGACCACCGGTCTGCTTCTTGAACACCTCGCGGAGCTCGACGGGCTTGGTGATGGCTTCCTTGTAGGTAACCTGGGGACGGCCCTGGTTGCACTCTACCTTGAACTCGCGCTTGAGACGGTCGATGATGATGTCGAGGTGAAGCTCGCCCATACCGGAGATGACGGTCTGGCCGGTCTCCTCGTTGGTCTCCACACGGAAGGTGGGGTCCTCCTCGGCGAGTTTCTGCAGGCCGACACCGAGCTTGTCGAGGTCTTTCTGGGTCTTGGGCTCCACTGCGATACCGATAACGGGATCGGGGAACTCCATGGCCTCGAGCACGATGGGGTGGTTCTCGTCGCAGAGGGTGTCACCGGTGCGGATGTCCTTGAAGCCGACACCTGCGCCGATATCGCCGCAGCCGATCTTCTCCATGGGGTTCTGCTTGTTGGAGTGCATCTGGAACAGACGCGAAACACGCTCCTTCTTGTCAGAACGCGAGTTGAGGACGTAGGATCCGGCAACCACGTCGCCCGAGTAGACGCGGAAGAATGTCAGACGGCCCACATAGGGGTCGGTGGCAATCTTGAACGCGAGGGCACACATGGGGGCCTCGGGGGAGGGCTCTCGGGTCTCTATCTTGTCGGGGTCGCCAGGGGCGCTGCCTTCAACCGCACCCGAGTCAACGGGAGAGGGGAGGTAGGCGCAGACGGCGTTGAGCAGGGGCTGCACACCTTTGTTCTTGAATGAGGAACCGCAGATCATCGGCACGATTTCCATCTTGAGGGTGGCGGTGCGGATGGCACGGCGGATTTCATCCTCGGTGATGGTGGAGGGATCGTCGAAGTACTTCTCCATGAGGGCGTCGTCGCATTCGGCGATTTTTTCCAGCATCTTGTCGCGCCACTCCTCGGCCTCGGCCTGGAGGTTGGCGGGGATTTCCTCCTCGGTGTACTCGGCGCCCATGGTCTCGTCGTGCCAGAAGATGGCCTTCATGGTCACGAGGTCGACGAGGCCCTTGAAGGTCTCTTCGGCACCGATGGGTATCTGGATGGGGCAGGGATTTGCGCCCAGCACATCCTTCACCTGGCGTACAACCTCGAAGAAGTTCGCGCCCGAGCGGTCCATCTTGTTGACGTAACCGATACGGGGCACGTTGTATTTGTCGGCCTGACGCCACACGGTCTCCGACTGGGGCTCCACGCCGCCGACGGCGCAGAAAGTGGCCACGGCGCCGTCAAGCACACGCAGGGAGCGCTCTACCTCGACGGTGAAGTCGACGTGTCCCGGGGTGTCAATCAGGTTGATTTTGTATTTGCCTCCGGCGTAGTTCCAGAAAGTGGTGGTTGCGGCGGAGGTGATGGTGATTCCGCGCTCCTGTTCCTGTTCCATCCAGTCCATGGTAGCAGCACCGTCGTGTACCTCGCCGATCTTGTGGGTGAGGCCGGTGTAGAAGAGGATGCGCTCCGAGGTGGTGGTTTTGCCGGCATCGATGTGGGCCATGATGCCGAGGTTGCGCGTAAATCTGAGTTGTTCGTCTATTTTAGCCATTTTTGTTTTAATGGAATCTTAAGATCAATGAAACATCGGGAGAATGAGAGGCGGGAGGGTATTTCCGGCAGGGTGGAATCAGAAGCGGAAGTGAGCGAAGGCGCGGTTTGCCTCGGCCATCTTGTGCATGTCCTCCTTGCGCTTGAAGGCACCGCCCTGGTCGTTGAAAGCGTCCATGATCTCGGCGGCGAGCTTGTCGCTCATGGTCTTGCCACCGCGCTTGCGGGCGTAGTTGATGAGGTTTTTCATTGAAATGGATTCCTTGCGGTCGGGACGGATTTCGGTGGGGACCTGGAAGGTCGCGCCGCCGACGCGGCGGCTCTTCACCTCGACCTGGGGAGTCACGTTCTCGAGGGCTTTCTTCCAGATTTCGAGAGCGGTCTTCTCCTCGTTCTGCATCTTCGACTTCACGGTCTCGAGGGCCGAGTAGAAGATGGTGTAGGCGGTGTTCTTCTTTCCGTCGTACATCAGGTGGTTGACGAATTTCGATACCTTCACGTCATGGAAGACGGGATCGGGCAGTACGACGCGTTTCTTAGGCTTTGCTTTTCTCATTGTTTAAGTAAGCGAAATGTTTTTGCTTTTTCGTGGCTGGTGTCTTCTTCAGCTCCGGGGCCTCTGCCCGGGGGCTTACTCAACCGTTGTCAGCTCGAGGAATCAAAAACAGGTTGTTGAAAACTTTGGGTTGATTTCTCGCGGTGCTTTCAGTGACTTCACCGGATCATCCTCTCGCGGGGCAGCCTGGCTCCAGGCGCGTCTCCGCTTGCGGGAATCACCGATTACTTCTTGGCAGCACCTGCCTTGGGACGCTTGGCTCCGTATTTTGAACGGCGCTGGGTACGATCCTTGACACCGGAGGTATCGAGGGTACCGCGGACGATGTGGTAGCGCACACCGGGGAGGTCCTTGACACGACCGCCGCGAACGAGCACGATCGAGTGCTCCTGGAGGTTGTGGCCCTCGCCGGGGATGTAGGAGTTGACCTCCTTGCCGTTGGTGAGGCGCACACGGGCAACCTTTCGCATAGCCGAGTTAGGCTTTTTGGGGGTGGTGGTGTAAACGCGCACGCAGACACCGCGACGCTGGGGGCAGGAGTCCAGCGCGGGCGACTTGCTCTTGTCTACCAGAGTCTCGCGTCCTTTTCTTACTAATTGCTGAATAGTAGGCATCTTAGTTTTTTAGTCGGTTTTTAACTTTGTTTATTCTTCGTTGTTGTAATTTCAGCGTCACATTGCTTCACGGAGCAGGCGCGTCAACGCGCCCTCCGCGCACTACACACCCCTAACCATCAGGCGGTTACGGGGCGCGACAGCGCGCGACGCTCCTAAAAGCGTTGCAAAATTACAACTTTTTTCGCTGATAACCAAACATTTCCGCGATTATTTTCAAACATTCCAGAATTACCCCCGCAAAAACTTTCAAAACGGCATCCATCCCCGCCCTGCCCCGCCCCACCAGGCAACTTTTCAGCCTGCGGAATGTTTTCAAGTCAACGGCTCCGCTGCGCCCCCAAACACGCAATCATTCCAACCAAAACATACACCAGCCATATGAAACTCAACAGAATCCTACTCCCGCTGGCATTCCTGGCCGCCGTGGCCACCAACACGCAGGCATGCGACAAATACACCATCAACCGCGATGAGCTGCCGCAGGCTGCCCAGGAATTCCTCAACGAGCATTTCCCGAAAGCCAGGGTCAGCATGATCAAGGTCGACAAACACCTGCTCAAGAAGACCGACTATGACGTGAAGCTGACCAACGGCACAAAAATCGAATTCAGCAATTCAGGCAAATGGACCTCGGTCGACTGCAAGACCAAAGAGGTGCCGCAGGGCCTCGTACTCAAGGCAATACGCAACTATGTGAGCAAAAATTTCCCGCAGACCTTCATCACCTCGATCGAGAAGAAAACCTCAGGCTACGAAATCGAGCTAAACGACGGCGTGGAGCTCAAATTCAACCTGCTCGGAGGCTTCAAATCAATGAAGATGGACGACTGAGACAGCCCAGCCTCACCCCTCACGCCTCCGTTCCGACCATCAAAAAGGCCGAAACGGAGATTTTTATTGCCTATTTAACTGTCGTTTTGGATTTTTTAATTACTTTTGCAACGGCATTGACGTGACCCCAATCATAATCACAAACTACATTTCCATGAAAAAGTTATTCCTTAGCCTCTGCGTAGCGTTCTCCGCACTATTCGCAGCCAACCACACAACCGCACAAGTGAAGGACATGCTCGGCATCGCCAACCACCTCGGCGTGAACCTCAACGTCGGGACCACCGGTATCGGAGTGGAAGCAGCCACGCCAATCACACCTTTCATCCAGGCGCGCCTGGGCATCTCCATCATGCCCGGCTTCAACTTCAACGTCGACTCAGAGGTCGACATCGAGACCAACGACCCCACCGGCATGTACGGGTCATCAATATCACGCGACATCACCGTAAACGGCTCGCTCAAACGCGTGCAGGGCTCGCTGATATTCAACGTCTACCCCCTGGGCAACCGCTTCCCGCTCTTCATCGCCGTCGGCGGATACTTCGGAGGCCGCGACATGGTGAAAATCACCGGCAAGGTCGACGACTTCACCCCCGGGATGTATGAGGCCGCAGCAGTGGAAATCGGCGATTACCGCCTCCCCCTCGACCCCAACGGCAACGTAAGAGGCGCGCTGCGCGTCAACGCCTTCCGCCCCTACATCGGCATCGGCACCGGCCGCCCCTGCCCCGTGGGACGCGTCAACTTCATGTGGGAGCTCGGCGTGCAGTTCCAGGGCAAGCCTTATGTATGGGACGACATCAACAAGAAGAAGGTCGACACACAGTTCATGACCGACAACGACGACACCTTCCAGAAAGTCATGGACCACTTCACCGTCTACCCCGTGCTGAAATTCACCATCTCCGGACGCATCTTCTGACCCCACACCCCGGCCCGCGCTCCCGCCAGGGAGCAGCCAGCGGCCGCATATCGAATTTTAACGCGCGGAGCCTCTGTGGTTCCGCGCTTTTTTGCTAACTTTGGGGCATGGAAGAAAACTACATTGTCTCGGCCCGCAAGTACCGCCCGTCGACATTCTCGTCGGTGGTCGGCCAGAAGGCCCTGACGGCGACACTGCGCAACGCCATACAGACCAACCGGCTGGCCCACGCCTACCTGTTCTGCGGGTCGCGCGGCGTCGGCAAGACCACATGCGCCCGCATTTTCGCGAAGACCATCAACTGCGCCAGCCCCACCGCCGACGGCGACCCTTGCAACGAGTGCCCCTCGTGCAGGGCGTTCAACGAGAACCGCTCGCTCAACATCATCGAGCTTGACGCGGCCTCCAACAACTCGGTCGACGACATCCGCAACCTCACCGACCAGGTGCAGATCCCGCCCGTCGACGGCCGCTACCGGGTGTTCATCGTCGACGAGGTCCACATGCTGTCGCAGCAGGCATTCAACGCGTTCCTCAAGACCCTCGAGGAACCGCCGGCCCACGCGATTTTCATCCTCGCCACGACAGAAAAGCACAAAATCATCCCGACCATCCTGTCGCGATGCCAGATCTACGACTTCAAGCGCATCACCATCGCCGACATCATCGACCACCTCGAATATGTGGCCAAGAGCGAGGGCATGACTGCCGAGCGGCAGGCCCTCGGGGTAATCGCGCGAAAGGCCGACGGGGCCATGCGCGACGCGCTGTCGATCTTCGACCAGGTGGCGGCATCGTCGCGCGGCGCCATCACCTACCAGTCGGCGATAGACAACCTCAACATCCTCGACGAGCGGTATTACACCCGCCTGGTCGAGGCATTCCGCGACGGCAAAGTGACCGACGCGCTACTAATATATAAGGAGATACGCGACCGCGGCTTCGACTCATACTTCTTCCTCGGCGGCCTCGCAGGCTTCCTGCGCGACCTCATGGTGGCCCGCGAGCCGCAGACCATCAGCCTGATCGACACCGACGACGAGACCCGGCAGGCGCTCACCGCACTCGGCGCGCAGCTCCCCCCGCAGTTCTTCTACGCGGCCATGAGCCTCTGCAACGACGCAGACATGGAATACCGCACCGCCTCATCCAAGACATTCCTGATAGAGCTGCTGCTCATAAAACTGTGCCAACTACAAAGCCCCTCCCCCGTCTCTGACGCGGAGCGCGGAGAGGGGCTGACAATAAAGCCGATACAGGCACCCTCCTCCTCCACCGCGCCATCCGCGCCTGCCACACCACCGCAGCCCACCGTGGCAGCGCCCCCATCCCCTGCCCCGGCGGCAGCCCCGACACCGCCACCCACACCACCCGTGACATCGGTTCCGGCGGCACCCGTGACGTCGCCCCGGCCCGCCACAAGGGCCACGGCCGGCCCCACAGCCCGGGGGAAGTCGCACATATCCCTGCGCGACGCCTTCAACGACGCGCCAAAAGCAGCCGAGGCCACAGCCGCTACCCCGGTACGGCAGAAGCGCAACCCTTTCACCGACAAGTCTTTCGCTGACGCGTGGGAGAGCTATATGGAGCTGCACAAGAAGGCCCATGTGCTTTGCAACACCATGCGCGCCTCACGCCCCGCCAGGAACGGCGAGGACACCCCGCAGATGAGGATGCTTGTGGCCAACCAGCCCCAGGTCGACGTGATGCTCCAGGAACTCCCCAGCCTGCTGGCCTACCTGCGCTCTACCCTGGCCAACGACTTCATCGAAATCACCGTCGAGGTGAACGACGACCCCGACTCCCCGGCCGCCTGGAGCGATCGCGACCTGCTGCGCCACATCGTGGAGCACAACCCCCACGCGGCCGACTTCATCGCCGACTTCCACCTCACCATTTCCTGACTTTTAGCGGGGAATGGCAGGCGACCACGCCGCTTTTTTATGCCGAAACCGCGAAATCGTTTGTTTTAACCAACGATTATTCGTATATTTGCAAGCTGAAAATTAGGCGTTTATGCCCCTCGGGGTGTCCACGCCCTTTTGCGCGTTAGCCCATCAAGCTGACAACCAATCATTTAGACGAAAATTAACAATAACTTCATAACAATTTTTATCTAACACATGCAAAGCAAAGGAACCCTCGGAAGCATCATTGCCGGTGTTATCGCGATTTTCTTGGTGCTCGTGTGCCTGTTCTACCTCTCTTTCTCCCTTGTAAGCAGCAAGCAGGAAGCCAAGGCCGAGCAGTACGCGCTTCTCCAGGCCGGACAACAAGGCAAGAATTCCGAGCAGTACAACAAGGCTTACAAGGCCTACATCGACTCGATCAGCAAGACCCCCGTCTGGTTGGGCTACAACTACAACGAAGTACAGAAATGGGGCGTAGGCCTCGGTCTTGACCTCAAGGGAGGTATGAACGTCATCCTCCAGGTTTCAATGCCCGACATGCTCCGCTCGATGAAGAACTCCGACGCCGATCCCGCATTCGACCGCGCGTTGGCCGCCACCGACTCCATCATCAAGGGCAACCACGCCTCTGACTATGTCGGCACCTTCGTCCAGCAATACCGCAAACTCAACTCCGGAGCCGACTTCTCGGTTGTCTTCAACTCGATCATCAAGTCGGGCCAGAGCGACAACTCCGTGGCCCAGACCCTCAAGGCCGAGGTGAAAGACCGCGTCAACAACTCCGCCACCAACGTGTTGCGCAACCGTATCGACGCATACGGTGTGGTATCGCCCAACATCCAGGTGCTCCAGGACAACGACGGCCAGATTCTCCTTGAGCTTCCCGGCGTGAAAGAGCACCAGCGTGTGCGCGAGCTGCTCCAGCGCTCGGCCAACCTCGAGTTCTACGAGTGCTACGGCGCAGGCCAGATTGCAGGCGCAGTCGCCCAGCTCGACAACGCCCTCGCCGCCCAGGGCAAGCCCTCGCTCCGCCAGAACTTCCTTTCTGTGGGCAGCGGCGAATCCCCCGTGCTGGCCATCGTCTCGGCCAAGCAGAAAGACGCGGTTGATTCAATCCTGAAATCACCCGTCGCCCAGCAGTTCCTCCCCTCCAACCTCAAACTCCGCTGGAGCGTCAAGCCCACTCCCGTGCAATATCAGGACACCGTGTCCGGTATGCAGCGCGAGCTCGACACCTACCAGCTCATCGCCCTGAAGACCAACAACGGCAAAGCCGCTCTCGACGGATCCTGCGTCATCAACGCCTCCAGCGACTATGACCAGCTCCAGGGCAATGTGGTCTCCATGACAATGAACTCAGAAGGAGCCCGCGAGTGGGGCCGCCTCACCCAGGCCAACATCGGCCACCCTATCGCCATCGTGCTTGACGAGCAGGTTTACTCCTATCCCAACATCCGCACCGCCATCGAAGGTGGACGCTCGCAGATCACCGGCGACTTCACCGTCGACGAGGCTCAAGACCTCGCCAACGTCCTCAAGTCAGGAAAGATGACCGCCAAGGTAGACATCATCTCCGACATGGTGATCGGCCCGTCGCTCGGCCAGCAGGCCATCGAGAGCGGCATCTGGTCGTTCGTCCTTGCCCTGGTGCTGCTGATGGTCTTCATGTGCGTTGTCTACGGACTCATCCCCGGCCTCATCGCCAACTTCGGACTTATCTGCAACCTCTTCTTCACCTTCGGCATCCTCGCCTCCTTCCAGGCCGTCCTCACCCTCTCGGGTATCGCCGGTATCGTGCTCGCCCTCGGTATGGCCGTTGACGCCAACGTGCTTATCTTCGAGCGCGCCAAGGAGGAACTCCGCGCAGGCAAGAATGTGCGCACCGCCATCGCCGACGGTTACTCCAACGCCTTCTCGGCCATCTTCGACTCCAACCTGACATCGATCATCACCGGCGTGATCCTGCTCTTCTTCGGAACAGGCCCCATCAAGGGCTTCGCCACCACCCTGATCATCGGTATCATCTGCTCGTTCTTCACCGCAGTCTACCTGACCCGCATCATCTTCATCCTCTGCGCCAAGTCAAAGGCATTCAGCAAGCTGACATTCGACACCGCCCTGTCGCGCAACATGTTCAGCAAGACCAACTTCAACTTCCTCGGCGCTCGCAAGGTCGCCATGCTCGTGGTCGGCATCTTCGCCCTCGTGGTTGTCATCTCGCTCTTCACCAAGGGCCTCAACCAGGGTATCGACTTCTCAGGTGGACGCAACTACGTTGTCAAGTTTGAGAAACCGGTGCAGACCGACAAGCTCCAGGCCACCCTCACCCCGGTGTTCAACGCCGACGGCGAGACCGCAGCGGTGTCGGTAATCACCATCGAGAACTCCAACCAGGTACGTATCTCGACCAACTACAAAATCAAATCTGACGAAGACGCTTCGGCCATCGAAGAGGAAATCACCAAGAAACTCTACGAGACATTCAAGGCTGAGGGCCTCCTCCCCAACGGCATGACCCTCGAGGACTTCTCGACCACCGACGAGACCCAGGGTATCCTCTCCTCCCAGACCGTGGGCCCGACTGTCGCCAACGACATGCGCAACAAGGCATATGTGGCCGTGATTCTGTCGCTCGTGGCAATGTTCCTCTACATCCTGCTGCGTTTCCGCAACATCGCCTTCTCACTGGGCGCGCTCGCGGCCGTGGCGTTCACAGCGTTCGCCATCATCGGCTTCTACTCCCTCTTCTGGGGCGTGTTCCCCTTCGCGATGGAAATCGACCAGAGCTTCATCGCCGCCATCCTGACAATGATCGGTTACCAGATCAACGACACCGTGGTTGTGTTCGACCGTATGCGTGAGAACATCGGCCTCTATCCCAAGCAGGATTTCGGCACACTGGTCAACAAGTCGCTCAACTCGACCCTCGGCCGTACGGTGATGACCTCGGCATCCACCTTCCTGGTGCTGCTCTGCATCTTCATCCTCGGCGGTGACTCCATCCGTTCCTTCATCTTCGCCATGCTCTTCGGCGTAGTTGTCGGCACCCTGGCCACCATCTTCATCGCAACCCCCGTCGCCTACCTGACCAACCAGCGCCGCGCCGGCAAAGCAGCCGTGAAGTAATCCAGCCCTTAAACGCCTTCTGACAGGCGCCCAAACATAGACGAGGCTGTGTCGTAAATGAGTTTTACGACGCAGCCTCGTTGTATATCCGCGACCGCAAGGTCAACCGACCTGCGGCGCCGCATCAGGGATGAAGGGCTTTGCCCCAGCATACCATCAAGTATGGGCATAAAAAAACGAGGCTTGCCATCACGGCAACTCCTCGTTAAATAATAAACCAATCATTATCACATTTCTTGCAATGGAAAAAGTAATTTTGCTATGTACTATTAAAACACAGGTCGGCAGATAATGTTCAGACGGCGGATGATTTTTTTCAAAAAAATCTGAGACATTCAAAAAAAGGCTTCACGACAGGGTGGCCCGCTTGCAGTTCCGGCTCATTTTAGCTACCTTTGTAAACCTGCTTGCACGGCAGGCCCACACGCGACAGTTGCAAAATTTAACCCGGGTGTGCAACATTCTTGCCCCTGCGATTTGTAATTTTGCACCAGGATGCCAGACTCCAAGGCATCGCGTCAAATCCCGTAAAAAACAAAAAAACGACATAAATGGAAAAGAACACCAAAGCCAAGAAGACCCCCATCAAAAAGGGAGGCAAGGAGATTGACCCCAAGCAGGCCAAGCTCAACGCCCTCACGGCAGCCCTCAACCATATCGAAAAGGATTACGGCAAGGGAGCGATAATGAAGCTCGGCGACGAAGCCGTGGAGAAAGTAGAGGTAATTCCCGCCGGATCCATCGGCCTGAATTACGCGCTTGGCGTGGGAGGCTACCCGAGAGGACGCATCATCGAGATATTCGGCCCTGAATCGTCGGGAAAGACCACGCTCGCGCTCCACGCCATCGCCGAGGCGCAGAAAGCCGGAGGCATAGCCGCCATGATCGATGCCGAACATGCATTCGACCGCTTCTACGCCGAGAAACTCGGTGTGGACACCAGCAACCTGCTGATTTCCCAGCCCGACAACGGCGAGCAGGCCCTCGAGATCGCCGAGCAGCTGATCCGCTCGTCGGCCATCGACATCCTTGTCGTGGACTCAGTTGCCGCGCTGACCCCCAAGAGCGAAATCGAAGGAGACATGGGCGACCGCAATGTGGGCCTCCAGGCACGCCTGATGTCGCAGGCCATGCGCAAGCTCACCGGCACCATCGCCCGCACCAACACTGTCTGCATCTTCATCAACCAGCTCCGCGAGAAAATCGGCGGCACGATGTTCGGCCCCTCCGAGACAACCACCGGCGGCAACGCCCTGAAGTTCTACGCATCGGTGCGTGTCGACATCCGTCCCGGCACCTCGGTCAAGGACGGGGAGAATGTCCTCGGCAAGCATGCCCGCGTCAAGATTGTCAAGAACAAGGTTGCACCCCCGTTCAAACGCTGCGAGTTTGACATCATGTTCGGCCAGGGCATCTCCCGCGCAAGCGAAATCATCGATCTCGGGGTCGAATACGACATCATCAACAAGAGCGGCTCATGGTTCAGCTACAACGGCTCCAAACTGGCCCAGGGACGCGACTCGGCCAAGGCTGTCATCGATGACAACCCCGAGCTCGCCGACGAGATAGAGGCAAAAATCATGGAGGCCCTGAACAACTCCCCCGCCCCCGGCAGCAAGAAATCAAAAATCAAGCCCAAGACCACCTCGGAGAAGGTCGAGGAAGAGGAAAAATATGCCGACGACGCCGAGGAACTCGACGATGTCGAGCTTGACGACGACTTCAACGAGGATTTCACCCTCGAGGAGGAGTAATCGCGCGCGGCCTACAGCCAGACATATACCCCCCAGGGGGATTCGCAGGAATCGCATCAATCAAAACTGATGCGATTCCTTGTTTATTTTAAACTTCTTTAACAAATGGGGGGGTAAATACCATCGGTTTTGATTATCTTTGCGATTAGTTAATCCATTATCAACCAATCAATCACATTCACAATGAAACTTACCGAGAAGCTGCTGCCGGGAATGCTGCTGGCAACAGCTACTTTTCTGCTTCCAACAGCGGCAGAGAGCGCTCCTCCATTGAACATAGGAGCCCCGGTGACGGTCTCAGCCACTCCTGACGGCCTGCGCGACAACGGCGACGGCAGGTTTGTGAGCTGGGATGTCTCCAACAAGGGTTATGAATTCAAACTCTACGACAGCGACCTCAATGTAATCAAGCAATTCACCCTGAACGTGATGGTCAGCGTCGGCACTCCCACCTCTGTGACCGTGGTCAAAGGGGCCGAGGAGAGCCACTCATACATCCTGACCAGCGACCTGTTCAACTCCGACGGACTGTATGAGGTGTTGTTCACTTCAGGCGACCTCTACAACGAGCGGGGCCAGTTCCTCGGAGTGCTTAACGGCAACTATGTCTATGTCACTGAGGACGACAACATGTATGTCGGGGGCTCCAACGTGATAGAGGATGTCGAGGAGTCGCAAGTCTGGATAGACAAATACAACGCGACTCTGCCCGCGTGGCTGAAAGAACAGAGCTCGCTGATTGAGGGCTCCATGTTGCACAACGATTTCGGCGCGCCCGCGATAGGGATAATGGCCGACGCGGCCGGCACCGATGTGGTCGGGGAAGACAACGGCTACAACTGGTTCACATCGCAACAAGACTACGAGATGCGCAACAACACTAAGGCTTATGCCAACGTGATGCCCTACCTCTTCTATTACCATACCGTCGACCGCTGCAACCAGCTGATAAAGGGTCTTAAAGGAGGGGAAGCCTCGTCTACAAAAGCCACGATACTGGCCAACGCCTACGCCGTCAGGGCCTGGAGCTATATGAATCTTGCCCAGCGATTCCAGTTCACCTACTACGGCAACGAGTCAAAACCCTGTGTGCCGCTTGTGACGGAGTTCAACACCCCTGACTTGGCCATCACCGGAGTAGGACGCTCGACGGTCAAGGAGACCTACGACTTCATACTCGCCGACCTTGACCAGGCTATCGCGCTTCTCGACGGCAACGCGGCTGAGGCGTCGGTGATTTCGCCCGAAGCGCCGAAGATGATGGTTAGCGCCGCAACGGCATACGGCCTGCGCGCCCGCGCCAACCTTATAATGCACCGCTACGCCGAGGCGGAGGCCGACGCAAGGTCAGCCATCGCAAAATTCGACGGACGGCCATACATGGCCTCTGAAATCCATCCGGGTGGTTTCACCTGCATCGATGACGATTCCTGGATGTGGGGCCTGAGGTATTTCGATGAGGATCCCCAGAACCTGCTCTCTTTCCAGTCATTCATGAGCCCGCTGGCCGTCTCAGGATATTCCTCGGTGACTTCACGCAGGATCAACGCGTCATTGTTCTCTCAGATGCCGGCAAGCGATGTGCGACGCGCCCTGTTCCTTGATGGAAACGGCCAGTCGACGGCATTGTCAGACAACCAGAGTCCATACATCAGACCCATCCCCTATCTCGGGGTGAAGTTCGGCGCCAGCCGCTATTATGACGGCGGCACAGGCTTCGACGCGTCAGACTATCCCCTGATGCGTGTAGAGGAGATGTATTACATAGTGGCCGAAGCCATGGCCATGGCAGGACGTGTGGATGAGGCCAGGAGCTATCTTCTCTCATTTGTCAACGAGCATCGCGACCCGGCATACACCATCCCGGCCGGTGTCTCCCCGGCGCAACTGCGCGACATGATCTGGCTGCAGAGGCGTATCGAATTCTGGGGTGAGGGCCTGAGCTTCCATGACCTGATGCGTCTCGGCAAAGGGGTCAACCGCATCGGAGGCGGTTATCCCAGCAACCATGTCTTCAACATCGCCCCCAACGACAACCTGCTGCTGATGAGATTCCCCTATGTCACATACGGTTTTGACAATGTGGCCCTGACCGATGAGAACAACAATCCGGTGGCAGAGGCTCCGGAAGTCTACACCGAAGACGGCGAGGTGGCTCCCATCGTTGATTTCGCTTACTGGTATGACTCGCGGTATGTCTACTCGGCAGGCCAGATCAAATATAAAATATCCCCATCCGACCTCAGCAATCACAGTGGGTGGATGATGATCACCCCCATGCTCCCCGATGTCGGCACCTTGACCATACATTTCAACCCGGAGACAGGCAAGGTGGAGATTCCCGAGCAACAAATCAAGGAATACCAGCAAGTGGTCTACGGGGCAGACAGCTACACGTTCTACCGTTCGGAAGAGTATGCCGGCGCATCCAGGGCGACAAAACGCGAAACCGGACGCGGATATGACATGAAACTCGACATAGTACTGTTCACCCGCGACGGAGCCGGGAATGTGGCCACCACCCAGAAGATGCTTGTGTGGATCGGCAACCAGCCGCCACACCATATCGAGATGCATCCCGAAAACGCCGTGTATGTCTCAGGACTGATGTTCACCGATGCCGACAGCGAGACAATCACCGTCACCGGCAATGTGGAGGATGGCTACAAGATGTATGCAACGTTCATAGAAGACGGGGCATCCCTGCCTTACGATGACCTTAAGTCAACCTCACCCTTCACCGGACAGTTCAGCTTCACCCAGACCGTAGGCAAAGGCAAAAACTATCTTTGCTACCTCGTGACCGATGACGAGGGGAATACACATGTGGCCTCACTCTTGAAAGCGCATGTCACCCCCGTGCCGTTCAAGGAATCAATCGACGCATACGGCGAATGGGGAGAATGGAAAAACGGCGGAAACTGCCAATATGAGTTCGGAGGACTTGTCAATGGGTCCTATTCAGGCAAGTTCCTGATACGCCGCAATATCTCCAACCCGTCGATAGTGAACATCAGACTGCTGATAGGTGCCGATCCGCTTTTCAACGGCGTTGACAGGGACATCATCGTCGACCTCGAGACCTCCCTGGTCAACATGCCCCTGCACGACATCGGCATCCAGGCTGATGGATACGAGTCCATCACCGCCTCTGACAGCTACACCTGCTTTGACGACTTGCAATTCATCGGAAACAATAGGATGTACGACGGCCGGATTATCGAAATCCGCACATGTTACAAATATATCCTTACAGGCAGTCCTGACAAGATGCTCAACGATGGCATGGAATATCTGCAGCTTCCTGACCATATAGAGACTATCCTATCCGACTATTATCAACCCTCGTCGTCACCTAAGCTCCTGCCGACTTCTTCCCCGACCAAACTTGAAATATCACGATAAAACCCACCGAACAAAATGAAAAAAATCACCATAGCCGCACTGGCCCTCCTTGGATGGGCATCGGCATCAGCTCAATACATCACTACCACCGAAGTTGGCAACGCCAAAGGCTGGACTGCGTTCACCTCCGACCCTGTCTCCCGGATGGCCGGTTACAATGACGCCACAGTCAACATCTACAATGACGACTTCTCGATTTACAAATCGTTCTCTCTGGCGCTCTCAGAGTCGGAGAGCATAATCCAGATGGACCAGGTGGTGGTCTCGCAGCACCTGTTCAATTCCGACGACCTCTATGAAGTGGTTGTCATCAGCGACGGGGAATGGAAGGTCTACAACGAACAAAGCGAGATGCTTGGCACTATCCCATCCCCCAATCTGATGCGCGTAGGTGAGAAGAACTACATTTACACCTACGACAACGGAGAATACACCCTCTACGCGCTCAAGAGCCACACCAACAGTCTCGTATCCGTGCGCAAACTTGAAGGGGTCAGAGTGTTCCCCAATCCCGCCAACGCCGGGGAAATGGTGCGCTTCCAGCTCCCTGAAGGGACAATCGCCGACATAGATGTGTACAACGCCGCCGGGACAAAGGAAATCCGCATGGTCGGCGGTGAGGGCACCCTTGAACTCCCCTCCCAGAACCTCGGAAGCGGAGTGCATCCCTTCAAGGTCACAGACGACAAAGGCCAAACCCATTCAGGCAAATTGATCGTCAAGTAACCCCAGGCATCACAATACCGCCTAAACCTCCTTTATATACCTGACTCCCCGGCAGATGGCACAGCCATACCGCCGGGGAGTCTTTATTTCATCCTAATCATCTGCGGAAATCTGCGTATCTGCGGTATCTGCGTGAGTTTCCCCCTCTCTCATTGGCCCACTATACCTCACTCCGTGTTCTTTCTCGAAAAGGTCTCACGCAGATACCGCAGATACGCAGATTTCTCGCAGATAATATGGGTCGCTCCGCTCCCGGGAAGGCTCGCAGATTACACGGATTACACAGGATTCACGAATTTCACGAATAGGGGCAGCGATGCATCCGGATGGCTTCTGTGTAATCTGTGGAATCTGTGAGCCAATCCCCGCCAATCCCACAAATCTTGTCTCACCCTAATCATGGGTCAGCTGCAAACCCCGGTTGTTAAAATATGCGCAAAGATATGTAACTTTG
>CATZGB010000021.1 GCA_958418815.1 uncultured Bacteroidales bacterium
CGGGGCGCGCTCGGGACTTTCACCCGTTAGATTATGCACATGTCGGGCAAACCAGGAAAGGCCGCTACCTGTAGAGGCAGCGGCCTTTTCTGTCGGTGCGGAAGGGACGAGATTCGAACTCGTGGTAGGATTGCTCCTACGTCAGTTTAGCAAACTGGTGGTTTCAGCCACTCACCCACCCTTCCGGGTCAAATGCGGTGCAAAGTTAAGAATAATGTTTGGATTTCGCAAGCGTTTGATGATTTTTTTCTTTGACTGAACCTATAAAACCCTTGCGACGTTAAAAGAACGTAATCAATTTTTCAACTATTTAACCCGGATATCCAATGAATCAAGGCATATCTCCATTACGGCCGAGGCCGGTGGCATTATCGGTAATCCTGTCAGTTGCCGCGTCTTTTATGACATCTTCAGCCCATGACCCTTCGCAACATGCCAAAGACCCTCTGCCGGCAGTCGGCGACTCGCTGCCCGAGGTGTCATTGAAAGAGGTGTCAGTGGTGGCCAACCGCCGCAACCCATTCATAGAGGTGGCGAAAATCGACATCGACAAGAACCCCGTCAAATCTTCCCAGGAAATCTTGCGCACTGTCCCGGGACTGTTCATCGCCCAGCACGCCGGGGGAGGCAAGGCCGAGCAGATGTTCTTGCGTGGATTTGACCTCGACCATGGCACCGACATCAGCCTGTGGGTAGATGGCATGCCGGTCAACATGGTCAGCCACGCCCATGGCCAAGGTTATGCCGACCTTCACTTCCTCCAGCCCGAACTCATCGAGAATGTGGAGTTTGAGAAGGGCAACTACAATATGATGTATGGCGACCTGGCCAACGCCGGATATGTCTCATTCAAGACCAAAGACCGCATGCCAAACGCCGTCGGCGTGGAAATCGGCATGCACAATTACCAGCGATACGCCGCGTCGTTGTCATTCATCAACAAGCGCGACATGTCGTTTTACGCCTCCGGCTCGTTTCTTACCGACAAAGGATTTTTCGACAATCCCCAGAATTTCAAGCGGTTCAATTTCCTGTCGAAATTCAGCCGATGGACCGAAGAGAGTTCCTACTCAGTGAGCCTATGGCATTTCAACAGTTCCTGGAACGCGTCGGGCCAGATTCCCGAAAGGGCCGTTGACAACCATCTGATAGGATGGTTTGGCTCGCTCGATCCGTCAGAGGGGGGCTCCACATCCAGGACAAGCCTGAATTTCCAGCATCACCTCCATCTCGACAACGGGGCTGAGGTGAAATCCAACTTATACCTGTCATATTACACCTTCGACCTATTTTCCAACTTCACTTTCTACCTTAACGACCCGGAGAACGCCGATGAAATCCACCAGAAGGAACGCCGGTTTATCGCCGGAGGCAACACCCAGTATTCCGACGACTTCTTCGTCGGCAGCGAGAAATGGAAATGGGCCGGAGGGGCCGGATTCAGATATGACCGAGTCAACGACATCGGCCTCATCCACGCCTGCCAGCGCACAGACCTCGACACATACGCCCTGGGCGACATCAGCGAAAGCGCCCTGTGGGCCTATGGAGGCATTGAGATGAACCTCGGCAAGTGGATGATAAACCCCTCGGTCAGAGTCGACTGGTTTCAGTTCAGCTACGCCGACAAGACAGCCACAAGGTATTCCGACCCCAACAAATCACAGGCCGCGATATCGCCCAAGCTCAACATCGTCTACAACCCGTCGGATGTGGTGCAGCTGTTTCTCAAGGGGGGCAAAGGCTTCCACAGCAACGACGCGCGCGTGGTTGTCGTCAACGACGGCCACCGCGTCCTCCCTTCCACATATGGTGTCGACCTTGGCTTCCACTGGAAACCATTCCCGACGGTGATGCTTTACGCCACCGGATGGTATCAGTATCTCGAGGATGAGCTTGTGTATGTCGGTGACGAGGCAATAGTGGAGCCATCTGGCAAGAGCCGACGTTTCGGGGCCGACGCGGGCCTGCGTTGGGAATTCCTGAGAAATTTCTACTTCCAGTTTGACTACACCTACTCCCATGGCCGGTTTATCGACGAACCCAAAGGAGAGAATTACATACCCCTTGCCCCGGTACACACTTTCCTCACCGGGCTCACATACCAGAACGGCCCTTGGAAGGCAGGCATAACCGGACGCTACCTCGGACGCCGCCCGGCCAATGAAGACAACTCGCTTACCACCTCGCCATATTTCATCGTCGACATAAGCGGCTCGTTCACCTGGCGGAAGTTCACATTCGGCCTGGCGATAGAAAACCTGTTCAACACCCGATGGCGCGAGGCGCAGTTTGCCACCGAGACAATGATTCCGGGCGACACTGCCCCCGTCACCGACATCTGCTTCACTCCCGGCACACCGTTTGCCCTGCGCGGTTCGGTGGCATTCAAATTCTGAAAAACATGTTGTGAAACACATGCTTCACGCTTGCCAATCCACTCTGTTAACCTATTTTAACTAAACCCTTAAAATCGCCCGCCAGGACACCTGGAGGGCGATTTCAATTACTAAAAAACCGTAATTGCGTGATTGCTAACGAACTAATTTTGGCCATCTCGTGTTATTTTCGTAACTTTGCAAACGAAAGAGTAAATAAGTGGATGCCACAGAGGTGACATCCGTGCCGAAAATCGGCAAGGAAACCCAAGGGCAAAGCCCCGGACAATATGCCATATGGCATCGCGGTTTCCTTAATTATGAACCTCAACAAAATGTAATGAAGAAGACAATGATTCTCATTGCCGCCTTCGCCATTTTGTTTACCTCGCTCTCGGCTGCAGTCGATGACCGACGTGTGGCCGCCTACGGAAAAGAGGCTCCCGCAGTCGTAGTGGAACGGCATGGAGCCAGCCAGGCTCTCGAAGCCATGCGAGGCAAATGGGTTGTGCTGTCTTTCTGGTCAACCACCGACCCCGTGTCGCGTCTTACCCAGAACAGGATCGCCTCGATTGTGAAATCAGGCAATGGCGACAACTCCGATGGCAATCGCGGCGATGACGCTGAAATTGAATTCAAGACTCCTGCCGGAGTCTATTCTCTCGGCAACAAAACCAAAGTAGAAGTATTGTCGGTCAATTTCGACCAGTCCGAACCGCTGATGAATGAGATAGTCAGCATAGACAATCTTCTTGAGAGCTCGCAGACGAGGGTAAAATCCAAGGAGGAAATCAAACGCCTTTGCGACGCTTTTGAAATGAACAACGGACTCAGGGCATTCATAATCGACCCGGAAGGGAAACTTGTGATGGCTGACCCTGACGAGGACACGCTGCGCATGCTCCTCGCGTCCATCTGACAAAACAGACGTACATTCATTCCCATCAGAAAAACCTGCCACCTGGCGTCAGTCGGGCGACAGGTTCTTTTTTTCTCCGTCACCCGCCACGCCTGGGAAAACCATTTAACGGCTGGCTGGTTAATAATACTATGAGGGATGAACCCAGAAACCGGCAGGCAGACGACCGATCAAGTCGCGAACTGAAAGGAGGGAAAGGCATCGCACGTTTCCTACAGGAATTCCTGTATCCTCCGGTCAAGCGCGACGATGTGACCGGTTATGGCCAGACCATCACACAACGCCACCCGTCCATCACCTCCGAGGAAATACAGGCGCTTGACACACGCGACCCGGGACCGGCCACCATGATGGCAGTGGCCCTGCTGACAGGCGTACTGGCCGGGGTAGCCGCCTCTTTGCTCAAATGGGGCATCGCCACATTCAGCAGATTCGTCACCGGATGCTTCAACCCTGACAGCCTTAACTGGTGGCTGATACTCCTCCCCGTTGCCGGACTCATATTTGTAGGCATCTACCAGCGATATGTCATCCACCAGCAGATATCCCACGGGGATGACCGCCTGCGACAGGATTTCCTGCGCGACCGCTGCTACCTGCCGCTGTCAATCACCTACAATCCGATACTGGCCTGCATCCTCACGCTTGGATTCGGAGGCTCTGCAGGCTCGGAAGGCCCGGTCGCCTATTCCGGGGCGGCGATAGGAAGCAACATCGGCTCACTGTTCAGGATTTCCCCCCAAAAAGTAAGGATGCTCACAGCCATCGGAGCCGGGGCCGGTATCGCCGGCATATTCAAGGCACCGGTAGGCGGCGTGCTTTTTTCAATCGAAATGATAGGCATAGAGCTGACCACCTCTGCCGTCGCCGCCCTGTTTGTGGCGAGCATCGCCTCCACCACCACTGCCTACCTGCTCTCGGGAGGCACAGCCGACATCCCTTTCAATGACGCGACTCCTCTCTCATTCGATTACTTCCCGCTCCTGTTGCTTTTCGGTGTAATATGCGGACTGTACTCGTCATATTACGCGTCGACAATGGAGGCCGTAGCCGGATGGCTCGGGAAAATCCACAATCCTTGGCTGAAAAACATTGTCGCAGGCCTCTCGGTAGGTTGCCTGATATTTCTTTTTCCACAGCTGTATGGTGAAGGCTACGGGATCGGGGCCAACCTCCTCGGCGAAGACTGGGACAAACTGCTGGCCGGAGGCATACTTAGCGGTTTTCATCCGACCCCGGCCGTGCTTCTCATCGGTGCGTTCGGCATAATGGCCGTGAAAAGCTTCGCCACAGCCGCGACCAATGACGGAGGGGGTGTGGCAGGCGATTTCGCTCCCACAATCATGATCGGCAGCGTGATAGGATTCTTTTACGCCTATCTGCTCGACAATTATTGCGGTGTGACCCTCGATGTGCCCGACTATGTGTTCATGGGGATGGCCGGAATACTTGCCGGAGCCGTCAGGGCCCCGCTGATGGCGATGTTCCTTGTCACAGAAATGGCGACTATCGGCTACGGGCAGTTCATGCCCGTGGCCATAGTCGCCAGCATATCCTACCTTACGGTATGTACGGTGAAGTTTATCGGCCGGAAGAGGTCACAAGATTCTCCACCCGACGGTTGTAAAGCTCCTCGCCAAGGAGATCCTCAAGGGTGAGGTGCATACGGTAACGCCAGTAGTGGGGATTCTTGGCGGGTTCGTTGATCTGCTCCTTGTAGGGATTCTCGCGGCGAACGGTGCCGTCGATCGACAGCCAGTCCTGCAGCGGGAGGATGCAGAGCATCGCGGGAGAATTGAGATGGCTCTCCACTATCTTCTCACACACCCAAGGCTCGGCGAAGAACGGAGCCTCACCCCCCTCATGGAGGATGTTGTTGTAGAAACGCTGGGTCGCGTCGCGGTCAGCCTCCCACCACTGGCGGATGCCCGACATGTCATGTGTCGAGGTTGTGCAGACAGTGTAATAGGGATAGTGGGCCGGATTGCCGAACTCCTCGCGGGGGTTCTTGGGCATGCGCTGTATGTCAAGCGTCAGAATCTCAAGGGCGCTCATGACGGCGGGCACGCAATCGGGAATCATACCGAGGTCTTCTGCGCAGGTGAGCATGTCGGTCGCGTCGATGATGGGGGGAAGCTTCCACATTGCCTTGCCATACCAGAAGTCGTTGTGACGGTGGTAGTAGAAGTCATTGTAGAGGCGGTCGAAACACCAGCGTTCATAATCGGTCAGCGAGCGGTAGATGTAAGTGTACTGGGCCGAGATGCGCGGATGGTATTTCCCCTTCTCATACGGGTCTTCGACAAACAGCACCTGGTCGATAAGCCCTTGCAGGGCGCTGCACAGGCGGGCGTTCTTGTCTTCGGCAGGCTGAGTGGCAAAGTAGTCGGCCACCTGGCGCTGGGTCGCGAACTCAGGACGCAGACGGTAGCGTCCGTAACCGGCATCCATCAGGAAACGGTCGCGGGCCTCGTCGGTATACTCCCCGAAGAAATCATTCAGGAAGTAGTCCATTATGTAAGGCGTGGTCTGCAGGTCGACATCCAGCCAGAAGTCGTAGCTGTTGCGGAGCTCGTCGGGATGGAACGGCAGGGCGGGGTTGAACACACCGAGCAGACCGTGGAGCTGATTCATGGGAATCTGCCATATGCGGAAGAATCCAAGCACATGGTCGATGCGGTAAACGTCGAAATACTCGGCCATCTTGCGGAAGCGGGCCTTCCACCAGGCGAAGCCGTCGCGGTTCATCTCCTCCCAGTTGTAGGTCGGGAATCCCCAGTTCTGGCCAAGCACAGAGAAGTCATCCGGCGGCGCGCCGGCCTGGCAGTCGAGGTTGAACAGGCGGGGGGAAATCCACGCGTCGACACTGTTGCGGGAGATGCCGATGGGGATGTCGCCCTTTATGGCCACACCGTGGGCATGGGCATAGTCGCGAACCGCGCGCATCTGCTTGTCGAGGTGATACTGGATCCAGCAGACATAGTTGATGTCGCTCTGGTTCTCCTTGACGAACTCAGCCACTGCGGCCTCGTCATACTCGGCGTACTCGCCCCACTTCGAGAAGTCGGCAGAGCCGTTGCGGTCGCGCAACACGCAGAAAGCCGCATAGGGAATCAGCCAGGAGGCATTCTCCTTGACGAACTTGCGGAACATCGGCGCCTTGCACGATTTCTCTCCTACCTCGGCAAACAGCTCGCGGGTGTAGGCGTTCTTGGCATTGTTGACCCTTTCATAGTCGACCTCCTCAAGGGCGTTAAGCTCCTTGGCAAGGTTGTCGTAGTAAGCCTGGCGCTCCTTGTCAGAGAGAGTCCCCATCTCCTTGAGACGAAGATACATCGGATGGAGGGCGAAAGTGGAGTTGGCGTTGTATGGATACGAGTCGGTCCAGGTATGGGTCATCGTGGTGTCATTGATGGGGAGCATCTGGATGAACCGCTGGCCGGTCTTGGCAGCCCAGTCGACAAGCATCTTGATATCGTAGAATTCACCTACACCGAAGTCTTCCTCCGACCTGAGGGAGAACACCGGTATGGCCACACCGGCTCCGCGCCACGGGGTCTTGGGGTTGACAAACCTTATGCCGGCCACTGCCATGTTCTCACCCTTTGTGGCGGGTTCGACAATCATCCGGCGGTTGTCACAACCCTCCCAGCATACGACATTGCCGCTGTTTTTCTTGAGGATAAGGAACTTGTATTCCACCTCCTCGGGGAATTGGTCGAGGGGAAGCGAGCAACTCCAGGTGGGGAAGAACGCGTCGCTCATCACGACAGCTTTGGCAGGATCCCAGTTGCCCAGGGCGTCGCATCCGCCCGAAACAGCCAGCACCTCGTCGGGGGCCACCATAGGAGCGTCGCAGCTCAGCAACATCGCGGCGGCCTCAACTTTGGGAGGCATCGCGCGGCCTTCGCGGCGGCACACGCAGTCGGTGAACACCACCGAGTAGAAAGGCTTGTCCCAGGGCTGGTCTTGCCATCGGTCGAAGATTTCATAGGACTTGACCCCTTCGCCTGAACGGAAAAGATGGCCATGGCCCCACTCGTTTTTCTCATACCCGTTTTCATGCTTCACGAAGTAAGCGTATTTGAAATCGGGGGTGTCGTCGGGGAGCTCCACCTGGGCTTTCCAGGTCTGCTCGCCGTATAGTTCAAGCTTTATGGCTTTCGCATGGTCGCCATTGCCGAGCTGGGGTATGTCAGCCGTCAGGTAGAGGGCCTCACCCCAGTTTGTGCGGTAGTCGACATTAAATGAAAGGATCATAGGTATCGATTATTGGTCGGTATTATGTGAGTAAGATATATTTTTCAGATTGTCGTTGTCACAGCAGCTTTATCGAGATATAGCGTTTTGGATTGCGCTTGACATCGATAAGCAGCGAGTCGAGAGAGGCTGACGCGGCGGAGAGATTGTCGTATAGCTGACGGTCGTGGGTCAGCGCGCCGAGGGTGGAGTTGGGGTTGTCAAGCTCGGCGGAGAGGGCCTTGAGGTTTTCCGACACCACCATCATGTTGTCGAGCAGCGAGTCGACCGGGAGGGTCTTAAGCTGGCCGGAAAGCACAGCCAGGTCGGCAGTGATGGTGTTGACGTTGGTGGTGATTCCCTCGACATTCCTTACCACCGGAGGCAGCTGCCCCACAGTGTGGTTGATAGACCTCATTGTGCCGTCAAGCTGCAGGGTGATGTCATCCAGGCGGGTGATCGAGGTCTGCAAGGCCGGATTGGCCACGAGGCGGTTGATGTTGGTCAGCAATGTGTCAACCTTGGGCAACATGGCGTTGAGCTTGGGCATAAGGTCGCCCGACACCCCGTCAAGCATTCCGGCGGCGGTCTCCCCAATCAGCTTGTTTCCGACTTTGTGGAACTCCTTGGAGTCTGACAGGTGGAGGGCCACGGTGGATGTGCCGAGCAGGTCCTGCTCGATCACAGCCTTGGAGCCTACGGGAACACGCAGCTCCTTGTCGAGGCTCAGCTCCACAGCCACATGGCCGGGATTGTCATATTCATACCTTATATCCCTCACTTGACCTATTTTCAGGCCGTTGAGGGTAACAGGAGCCGACACCTGCAGGCCGGCGACATTGGTGTATGACGCGGTATAGAAATTGGCAGGCTTGAACACATTCACGCCCTTAAGGAATTCGATTCCGAAAAAGAGAACGGCGAGCGCCACCACGGCACACAAGCCTATCGTCACTTCTTTCTTTACGTAGTTCATTTCTTTTTCTACTTGTTCGTTTTAGTTCGGCGGAAGCGTCTGGCGGCCATTCCGGCCCGCGCCTCCGTTTCATAGAATCCTGGCCTTCACATCCCTGTCGAGGAGAGCAGGCCCGTATGTGTTGAGGTAACAGCTGAAGGCATTGTAGATGGCCTCGGCCATCTGGTCACACCCTTTGTCTGAGGCAAGGAATGCCTCGCTGTCGGGGTTGCATATAAAGTCAAGCTCTACAAGCACAGCCGGCATAGAGGTGGCCCAAAGCACCCAGAATCCGGCCTGCCTGACACCCATCTGCTTGCGCGAGGCTTTCACCGACAGGTTGTGGTGGATGGCGTCGGCAAGCTCGATGCTCTGATCCATACGGCGGCTCTGGGTCAGTTCGAAGAGTATGTCTCCCTCAAGGGAATTTGGGTCGAAACCGGCATAATTGGCCTTGTTGTCAGGCTCGAAATCCATAGCCGCGTTCTCTCGCTTTGCCACGGCGAGGTTCTCGGCGGTCTTGTGGAGCCCGAGAGTATAGACCTGGCATCCGGCTATGGTCTTGCGCCGCTTGTTGCTATTGGCCACCGAGTTGACATGGATGGAGACAAACAGGTCGCTGTGGGCCTGGTTGGCGATGTCGGCACGCCCCTGCAGGGTGACGAAGTAATCACCGTCGCGTGTCATCACCACATCGGCATAATCGGCCAGATGCTTCTCCACAAGTTTCTTGACCCTTGTGGCCACCCTCAGCACGATTGTCTTCTCATTGGTCTTGGCCCCGATGCAACCAAAGTCCTTTCCTCCGTGGCCCGGGTCGAGACACAGGGTGAATTTCTTTTCTCCGGATTTCCCGACAGATTTCGGGAACACGTCGCAGGGCGACAACACCCCGGCAAGGGCGACCGCCGCGACCAACAGGAGCCGTTTCAATCCGTTTACTTTCATCGTCGGAGACAATTCTGCTACAAAATTAACAAATTCAAGCAAGATTTCACGCTTCGCCACGAAAAAAAGAGCCATCCATAACAACTTTTTTTCACACATCACCCTCCCGGTGGCATATGCCGTTTTTACAAGGCGACCCGATCACTGCGGGTCGACATCGTAATACAGTATGGCCCGGCGCATCTCCGGGTCGGAATGCAGCTCAAGGTAGGTCTGGCGCAACAGCTCCTTGATTTTCGATATTGACGCGTTTACCTCGATTTTCAGCATGAGGCGCCTTATGTAAAGGTTCTGCACCCTTGCCACCGAAGGCTCGTCAGGCCCGAACACTCGTCCCCCGAGCAACTGCCTCAACCGCGTGGCGTAATTGTCGGCGAGCCTGGCCAGCACCGCCCTGTCGCGGTGCTTCACATAGACATATATCAGCCTCACGAATGGCGGGTAGAAATGTTTCCTACGCTCCTCGATTTCATAGCCGTAGAAGCCGGCATAGTCATGGGCGGCCACATAGCGGAGTATCAGGTGAGACGGCTCGTAGGTCTGCACCACCACCCTGCCTTTGCGGCCATCGCTGCGGCCGGCACGTCCCGACACCTGTTCGAGCATGTTGAATCCGCGCTCGACCGACCTGAAGTCGGGGAAATTGATGACAGAGTCGGCGTTAAGCACCCCTACCATCTCCACATCCTTGAAATCCAGCCCCTTGGTGACCATCTGTGTGCCTACAAGCACATTGGCTTTCCCCTCGGAGAATGCCTCTATTATCTGCTCGTGAGAATGCTTGTTGCGAGTGGAGTCGAGATCCATCCTCAGCATTGTGACACCAGGCAACATGGCCGCCAGCTCATCCTCCACCCTCTCTGTACCATATCCGATTTCCTCAATTGCGGGTTCCTTGCATTGCGGACACACCTGCGGCACCGAGTAGACCGCCCCGCAATAGTGACACTGGAGCTGACGCATCGAGCGGTGGTAGGTCAGCGAGACATCGCAATTCTCGCAGCGTGGCACCCACGCGCATTGCCGGCACCTGACCATCGGGGCATATCCACGCTTGTTCTGGAAGAATATCACCTGCTTGCCGTCGGCCAGGGCCTCGTTTGCCCGGCGTATAGTCTTTTGCGCGAAAGCCCCGTGGAGTTCCTTGGAGTCGCGGGCCTGGCGCATGTCAACCACCTCTATCTCCGGCAGCTCGACATCACCGTAACGGGTGGAGAGGGTCACCAGCCCGAATTTCCCCTCGCTGGCCTTGTAATAGGTCTCGACCGCGGGGGTGGCCGACCCGAGCAATGTCTTAGCCCCGTGGAACCGGGCAAGCACCATCGCCACGTCACGGGCGTTGTAACGCGGCGCGGGATCATACTGCTTGTATGAGCTTTCATGCTCCTCGTCGACAATCACCAGCCCGAGGCGCGCGAAAGGCAGGAACACCGACGACCTCGCCCCGAGTATCACCAGGGGCTCATGGCTTGTGAGCAGCTTTTTCCAGATGTCAACACGTTCGTTGTCGGAGAATTTCGAGTGATAGACCACCACCTTCTCGCCGAATACCTCCTGGAGCCTGCGGGTCAGTTGCGCCGTCAGGGCGATTTCAGGCACAAGATACAACACCTGGTCGCCACGGCGCAGCACATGGTTTATCAGATGCATGTAAATCTCGGTCTTGCCCGAGGAGGTGACCCCGTGGAGCAGGTTGACATCTTTCTCTTTCCAGAGAAGGTGAATCTTCTCCAACGCGTCTTGTTGCGGCTCAGACAGCGCGGGCAGCCCCTTCAACGGACGGCCGTCATACCTGAAGCGGTTGATTTCTATGGTGTATTGCTCGACTATACCCTTCTTGGCCATCGCCGAGAGGATGGCTGGGCTGACCCCGGCCCGCTGGATGAGCCGGTCTTTGGGGATGTCGGAGGCCACCCCATCCTGCCCCGCCGCCTGAGCCGCCTGCCGCGACAGGTCGAGCAACGCCAGCAGCAGGGTCTCCTGTTTGCGGGCCGACCCCACAAGCGAGAATGCCTCCGCTTCTGACAATCCGGGCGCAAGCCTCACACAAGCCTGCTTTTTGGCCACATACCTCTCGACAAGCTTTTCGGCCACGATCAGCACTCCCCGCGAGACAAGGCGGTTGACCGTGGCGGCAGTGCCGCGCCGGTCAGTCTTCTTCACGATTTCAGAGACTGACGCCTGCTCCTGGTGGTCGACAAACTGGTATATCTCATTTTCCAGTTCATTCTTGAGCGGGAATGTGGCGAAATCAAAATCGGGATTCACCTCCACAAAGGTCTCGCTCTCGATTTTCATGCCCGACGGCACCGCCGCACGGTAGACATCGCCCGACGAACACAGGTAATAATCGGCCACCCAATCCCATAACCTGAGCTGCGGATTCCTGACCACAGGTGAATCGTCAATCACCATCGCCACCTCCTTTATCTCATATCCGACGGGGGCCGACATCGGCAGCCCTACTACAATCCCGGTGTAGAATTTCTTTCGCCCGAAAGGCACAATGACCCTGTACCCCACCCCTATCGGCTGGGCACGCATTTCAGGCGGGACTCGGTAGGTGAATGTGGTCTGCAACGGCAGGGGCAGCACCACTTCGACAAATTCACTGGCCATCGGGAATCTCTATTTTCTGGTCATCGACAGCAAGAAACACATTGCCCGGCAGCGACGGGGCCACATCGGCATACCGCCCCATGTCATGGCTGATATGGGTTAGATAAGCCACCCTCGGCCCGATACGGCCCACCAGCTCCAACGCCTCGTCGAGGGTGATGTGGGAGAGATGGGGCTTGCGGCGCAAGGCGTTTATCACCAGGGTGTCGACCCCGCGCAGGGCCTCGACCGTCTCGTTAGGCATCCGTTTCGCGTCGGTGACATACCCCAGCCCCCCTATCCTGAAGCCAAGTATGTCGAGCATATAGTGGTTGATTCTGACAGGAAGCACATCGACCCCGGCGGCCTGGAACGGTTTGCCTGCCTCTATCTCGCGCAGATCAAACCTCGGCACACCGGGATAAGGGTCGGCCTTGAAAGAGTAAGGCATCCTCTCGCGCAGGTCGCGGGCGACATCGCGCTGGCAATAGACCGGGAATCCGTCGGCCTCCATGTCTGCCTGATGACAGTAAGGGCGCAGGTCGTCAATCCCCCCGACATGGTCATAATGCTGGTGGGTCACAAGCAGCGCGTCAAGGCGGTCCTCATGCGAACGTGTCCCGTGGCGGAGCATCTGCCGGTGGAAATCCGGCCCGCAGTCAATCAGTATCCTTTTGCCTGCGACCTCCACGAGCGCGGATGCCCGCATACGTCGGTCACGCGGATCGGAAGATGTGCATGTCGGACATCCGCACCTGAGTTGCGGCACCCCGGTGGATGTCCCTGTTCCCAAAAAAGTCAGTTCCATATCAGTCAAACAATTCTCAGTCAGCGATGGCTCACTGGTTGTATCTTACCAGCAATCCATTCTCGAATATCACATACACCCCTCCCGGGTAGCTCCATCGCTCATACATCATCGACTGGTCATGACGGCGGTCGACATCGCGGGGCGATCCGAGCGCGAGGGTCACCTCCTGGGAGGTCATGCCCTCGGCCACTTTACCCTGCCGTATCAGCTCCCAGCTGGCGTCGGAAATCTGCGGATAGCTGTCACGCGGATCCGTTGTCAGGAAGAGGTTGTCGAATCCCCGCAGGGCCGGCACACCCTCGGCCTCAGTGGTCGACATGGCCAAGGCCCCTTTCTCATCAGGATTCTCCGTGGAGACGAAATAAACCAGGAAAGGATAGTCCTCGTTGCCAGCCTCAACGCCTGTGACTCTCACCGCGAGGAATTTGCGACCCTTGCGCTGAGAACCGTCAGCGTCAAGCCACCGGTCAGTGCGGGTGAAAAGCGTTTTCCCGGCCAGCAGGGCCGCCGCGTCACCGACAAGCTCGAGGTCGACAAGAAACGGCAGGCGCAGGTTGCCGCGCCGCATAAGCGCGTCACGGTCTCCACCGGGACGGTACAAGAGGGTGTCGGCGGGTGATGACAAAAGCGTGAACACAAGTTCCGCCACCTTCCCCCCGGTGATGGCCACGGCTTCGCGCGCCCCTCGGAAGACGATGGTGTCGCCAGCCTCAGCCACCACCATCTTTCCGGCGGGTGCGGAATATGTCAGCGCGCCCTTCGCGTCAGCCATCAGGAACCTGCGGCCCGGACTCCATTCACTGAAAGGCACCGGCCTGAGCCTTCCAGAAAACTCCCCTTCCTGCGAGCCGCCGGCATTCTGCTTCCTGACATCCTTGTAGGTGATTTTCGGAGTGGATTCGATACCGGTGAAGCATCCCTGCAACAGGAACGCCCCACAGAAAAGCAGGATGGCCGCAAGAACCCCGCAAGGGGTTCCTGACAGCCATCCGTTGTGACAGATGTTTCTTTTCAGTCTCATTCAGCCTTGGGGGTCATACCCAGGTTGTGGAAGATGAATGAATAGATGTCGGCATACTCGTCAATCACCTTGGCGACGGGCTTGCCGGCGCCATGTCCGGCCTTGGAGTCGATACGGATGAGCTTGGGAGCGTCACCGGTGTCGGCTGCCTGGAGAGCGGCGGCGTATTTGAACGAGTGGGCAGGCACGACACGGTCGTCATGGTCGGCGGTGGTGACCATGATGGCCGGATACGGTGTGCCGTCATCGCGAATAGTATGCAGCGGTGAGTACTCCACCAGATATTTCGCCATCTCGGGGGAATCGGCCGATGTGCCGTAGTCAGAAGCCCAGTTCCATCCGATGGTGAACAGATGATAGCGCATCATGTCCATCACACCCACTCGCGGTATGGCCACCTTGAAGAGGTCGGGGCGCATGTTGGTCACAGCCCCCACCAGGAGGCCACCATTGCTGCCACCCTCGATCACCAGATGCTCGGGCGATGTCCATCCCTGGCCAATCATGTACTCGGCGGCGGCGATGAAGTCGTTGAAGACATTGAGTTTCTTCATTTTGGTGCCGGCCTCATGCCATGCCTCGCCATACTCCGACCCGCCGCGCAGGTTGGTCTGGGCGTAGATGCCCCCGTTCTCGAGCCATACCAGGCGGTTGGGCGAGAAGCCGGGAGTCAGCGACACGTTGAAGCCGCCGTAGCCATAAAGGTAGACAGGATTTGAGCCGTCGCGTTTCAAGTCCTTGCGATAGGTAAGGAACATCGGCACCATCGTGCCGTCTGCCGAAGGATAGAACACCTGCTCGGTCACATAGTCGTCGGGATTGAAGCCCTTGATGTCGGGAGAGAAGTAAAGGCTGCTCTCATCCGTGTCAAGGTCATAAGAGAAGACTGTGGCCGGATAGAGGAAAGAGGTGAACGTGTAGAACGCGTCAGGATATTCCTTGGAGAGGCTGAACCCGGCCGAACCGAATGTGGGCAGCTTAATGTCGCGAATCTTCGAGCCGTCAAGCCTGTAAAGGGCCGGATGGTCGGCAGCGTCCTTCTCATAGTTGAGGAAAAGGCGGTCGCCGTAAATCAGGGCGCAACCGGTCAACACCGCATCAGGATTCTCAGGAATGAGGTCTTTCCAGTTCTCCTTGGTCGGGGCCGACAGCGGGGCCGTGACGATGCGGTTTTTGGGCGCGTTGTATGATGTCTGAATCAACAACGAGTCGCCGATGACATCAATCACACCTACCTCATACTCCTGGGAAGGCTCTATCACCACCCATTCCGCCGAGGGATTCTCCAGGTCTTTCATCATAAGGCCGTTGCCGAAGCCCTGGCCGCCCACAGAAATCATCAGGTAGCGCTCGTCGTCGGTAAGCCCAACTGAATGGAAATGCAGCGGGTGGTCCTTGTCGGTGAACACCAGGGTGTCCTCGCTCTGCGGAGTCCCGAGCTTGTGGAAATAGATGTTGTGGAACTCATTGGCATTTGAGAACTCCTTGCCAGCCTCGGGGCGGGGATACGCGCTGTAAAAGAATCCCTTCGCGCCGTCAATACCTTTCTCACGCCATGACGCGCCGGTGAACTTGGCCCATTCGATATGGTCGTCGAGCGGCTTGAGCGTCTCGGCATCCATGACATAGATTTCGGTCCAGTCAGAGCCGCTTCGCGAGATGGTGTAAGCTATGTGCTTTCCATCCTTCGACATCGATATGCCGGTGAGGGCCACCGTGCCGTCGTCGGAAAGGGCGTTGGGGTCAAGCACCACCACAGGCTCTCCTCCGAGGGAGTCCATACGGTAAAGCACCGACTGGTTTTTCAGCCCGTCGTTGCGGTAGAAGTAATACTTGCCATCTTTCCAGCGGAAAGGCGCGCCCTGCTTGGTGTAATTGTTGAACGCCTCAATCTGCTTGCGCAACATGGGGCGGAAGGGAATCTCTGACAGATATGCGTTTGTCACGGCATTTTCCGCTTCGACCCATGCAAGGGTGGCGGCAGCCGTGTCGTTCTCAAGCGGACGGTAAGGGTCGGCGACCTTCATGCCGAAGTAATCGTCAACCACTGTCTCTGTGGGAGCCTGGGGGTATGTGAGTTTCCCCGAGGCTGCCATGTCTGATGATGTCGCCATAGCTATGGAAAACAATGCCAGCGATGCGGCGGGCAGATTTGCAAGTTTTTTCATGATGGTCAGTATAAATGTTATCGACTCTCTTTCTGATGGTCTGACTCCCGCTTTTTCAAGTGGAAGTGGAGCAGCGCGATGCATATCGCCACCACCGCCGTGCCGCCGAGATACAACAGTGGGGAAGTAAGTCCGGCGACAAACGACCTCCACCCCAGCACCACGAACACAATCAGATACAAAGCCAGTAGGGCTGGTATCCATACAGATTTGCGCAAAACTCTTCTCATTTATCGGCTGGCTTTGTTGTAGATTTTGAGTTGGCCGTTTTACGCTTGGCCGGGGCGGCAGTCTTGGATGCGGACTTGGCCCGCGAAGCAGACCTCTTGGCCGTGGATGTCTTGGGTTTTGCAGTCTTCCCTGCTTTATCAGTCTTTTCAGTCTTCGCCGCTTTGGTCGTCTTTGCCGCCTTCGGGACCTTATTGGCTTTTGGGGCCTTTGCGGTCTTTGGAGCCGCGCCCTTGGTCTTTGCCTCTTTTTTCACCTCTGCGGCTTTTTTCGCCGTCTGCTTGGTGTCGGAGGCCGAAGCGCTTCTTGTCGCCGTGGCGGCAGACTTTGACCGCCTGCGTTTGGCAACCGGTGTGGCGGCGACGTCAGGCTTCGCGGCAGAACTGCCCGACTTGCCTGACCTGGCTGAGGATTTGCCTGCCTTGGCAGCTTTTGACGGGACTCGTCTGCTGCGCTTCACCGGGGTGCCGTTGATGGCGGTCGATTCCGCGATGGCCAGTGACGGGGTATCGTCTGACGTATTATCCTCGGCGGTCTTCAGGGGGAGATGGATGCCCACGGAATTCTGGAGCATCCTGGCCGTCTCGTCGTCGATTTTGTAAGGACACTCCTCAGGATTGAATTTCCCGGCGAGCAGATGATTGTAGATTTCCACGCAGGCCCACGCGTCAATGGCCGCATAGCTCTGCTGGCCCGGAGTCAGCTCGGCGGCCTCCCAGTTGGTGAGCCGCTGGTTCTTGGATATGCGCTGCCCGAAAATCAGGGCAAATATCTTCTGGAGACTGTTGTCGGCGATTTCATATTCCTTCACGAAGGTCTGCAGCTCGACGAAGCCTGCCGGAGTGAATTCACACAGTTTTGCCAGCGAATGGAAGTCATCTTTCAGAGAAAGCCCGATTTTCTGTATCGCGGGATTCTCGAAAATCGACATCAGCCCGTCGAGGCTCCCTATCTGCTTGAGGCGGAAAAGGAAGCACTCGCCTGGCACAGAGAGCTGCACCAGCGACACCTTGTAGCGGTGGTTTTTCTGGAAACTCGGCCGTGTCTCGGTGTCGAAGCCGATCTGAGGCTGTTTCTGCAGGTAGGCGACGGCATCGCGCGCCTTGGCGGCGGAATCTATAAGAACAACCCTCCCGGGGTAATGCACCTCAGGAAGGTTGTGTACTGTTTCTTTAGATATTCCTAACATTCCGCAAAGTTACCAAAAGTTTTTCAATTCCCGACAATCACCTGCCGGGAAATAGAGTCACGGCTCTGAAGGAATGTCTGCCACAATGTCAGTCGCGGAGCAGGATTTTACCCGAGTGGGAAGGGGTTGCCCAGAGGTAAAGGCCGGCAGGAAGCGAGAGGGATGTCGAGCCGGTAGCGGTGGAAAGACGCTTCTGGTCGACAAGGCGTCCGTCGGGGGTGTATACGCTCATCATGCCGGGAGCCTTGGGGAGGTTCCAATAGATGTAGCGGCCCGACACGGTGAAAGCGGCATCATCCATGCCTACACTCTTGACCGAAGCATTCTCATCGTTGGTGACAATGATGTTGAATGTCTTCAGGGTCTCTGCGCCCGAGGTGACTTTCACTTCGACATTGAATGTGCGCACCACATCGGTAGTCCAAGGCTCCGAGAAGAAGATGGGCTCGACAGACAGGCCTATAGGATTGCCCGGGGCCAATGTCGCTGAATAGCTGGTAGAGCCGCCGATTTCGACAGGCACGCAACTGTCAAAACATATGCCATATCTCTCGAATCCGGAGGTAAGCGTCGCGGTGACATTCACTGCGACAGACTCGTTTGACTCGATGTTGACATGGCCTGAGATCCAGACCTCCCCATCGAGAAGCCATTCGGGATCGGGGTTGTTGAAAAGCACATTGCCGTCAGGGAGAACCTTGCCGTCATTAGTCGACACTGTGATTTCTACTGCCGATGCAGACATTGCGACCACTGCCGCGGAAAGTAACGTAAAAATCTTATTCATATGGATTGCTTTTATTCTTCATTTGAAAGGTTCACATGGGCATACGCCGTCTGGAGATACTGGCCTGTCGCCAAGTCGGTGACGAAGGCCACCACCGAGATGTTGTCGACATTCCAAGTGGGGTCAAGTATGACAGAGAAATCGCGCGAAGACTCTTCATCCCTCACAAGCGTGACGGGGTCGCCCCAGACAGAGGTGGTGGCGTATGAGCGCAACACATGGTCATGGACATAATTGCGGTCCCATTTATGGTCGCCGTTCACGTTGTACTGGCGCGCCACAATGCCATCCTCTATGATCCAGATTCCAAGGGCGGCGGAGGCTGACTTTCCAGGGAGGACTGTAACTGTGCCGCCGAGGTTGCGGGTAGCCTCATCATATGAGAACCCGTCTATCTCAATCTCGCAGAGGGCAGCCACCTGGAGGGCATCGCGCACGGCGGTAGGCCAGTTGGCATGCAGGCTCGGCCCTTGCCCGTCAATAACCCCGGCGGGATACTCGCTAACTCCCCGGTCGGCGCTCATCGCATCGCCGAAAGCGGGTTTCAGGCCCACATAATTGGGGTTCGTGGCCGGTATGGCGAATTCCCCGGCATGGATGCTGACGGCCATCACCTTGCCCGGGTATTGCTCGACGAGCTGCTCTATCACCCTGTGTCCTTCGGGACAGTTGGGACAACTTTGACCGGTATAATCCTCGAGCAACACCACCCTGTTGCCTTCAATCGGAGGCAACTCGATGAATCGCTCTTCGCTGTCTATGTCATTGCAGCCCGGGAGAGTCACGGCCGCCATGGCAAGCAGCATTGAAATCTTGCTTGACTTTTTCATTTCTGGTTACTGATAAGAGAGGGATTAATCAGAATGAATAATTGTAGGAGAGTGTCAGACCGCGTGTGGCGGGCACCCAGCGGCATACTCCACCCGAGCAGTTGTAGCCCGCGCGTGTACGTCCATAGGAGACATTGAAGCGGTTGGCGCCATAAGAGCCGGTGACTCCGGCCTGGTAATAATGGATTTTGGTCTCACCGCAGTTCCAGAGGTCGCTTACAGCGAAAGACCAATGGGGGGTAAGCGTGAGCTCGGCCATCGCGTAAAGCCAGTCGCCTTCGTCATCGTTGGTGGTGAGATATTGCAGCTCACCCCTGAGGATGGTGCGCGGGGTGATGGTCCAGCGCCCTTCGGCCACGAATATGTTGGCGTTCACCTTGTCTCCTTCTCCCTGTATGGCAGCCTTGTCGAAGAACTGGTTCATATACATCAGTGTGAGGGTGAACGGCTTTGTCAGGCGTTTCTCCATCATCACGTTGATGTCGCGGTAAAGCAGCTTGCCGGCCTCGAAGAAGGGGCAAGACACGCCATCCGACCCCATAGGCATCGACTTGTCGGGGCGAGGTAGCGAATAAGACAGCGAGGCGTTGAGGCGGAAACGTGTGCCGTAACGGCCACCCATCGCAGTGCCCCGTTTGAAGTTTATGGCCGCCTCGGCCTGGTAAGCCCACTCCCCTGCCAGCTGTGTCGCATAGGGATAAAGCGACGGCAGAGTGTATGAGTGCTGTGTGGTGAAAGGCGCGAGATTGTTGATGAATCCCGAATTGCCGCTGATGGTGCGGTCCTGACGGAAGACCATGTTGTCAGCCCTGCGGGCCTGAATCATCACGCTCTTGCCCGACTTCATCCAAGAAAGCGACAACATGGCGGCATTGCCGTGCTTGTAAGTGTATCCGTTGTCAAAACTCGGGTCCTGTCCTTTCCAGGCAAACTCGCCGTAAAGCGCGAAAGACTTGTAGCTCAGACGGGTGCGGGCATCCAAAGCATTGACCGTGCGGGGAAGGTTGAGACGCAGGTCTTTTCCGGGCACCATTATGTCATGGTCGTCCTCGCGGTGAAGAATCCAGCCTGCTCCCAGCTTCCATCCCCAGCCCGACTCACGCATACGCGGCCACCAGCGGGAAATATCCCCTTCGACATCGGCTCCGGTAATCCACGAGCCGGTGTCCCAGTGCCAGTAGCGGCGCTGCACGCCTCCGAGCGCTTTCAACGTCAGCCCCTCGACAGAGGTCCAACGCACACGACCGCCCCTGACGGCATTGTCGATGCCCAGAGCGCGGTCTTCATATGCCCGGAAGATAAGCCCGGAACCAAACTGCTCGTAAAAATCACCCGCCGTAAGCTCAAGGCCCTTGACAGGCTCCCCTTTGGCGTAAAAATAGGGGACGCCCCAGCCCTTGAAACCAGGCTCGAAACCAGGCAGGGGATGGTCGAGATATTCAAATCTCGCACCGGCCGAGAAGCGCTCCCCCTGCAGCCACAGGTCAAGATAGGTGTTGGTGTTGAACTTCCCGTCGTCGGTGGTCGACCCAATCTTGTCGTCATTCTCCGGGATGAGGATGTCGGTCTGGAAAGAGCCGTGGAGCGACAGTTTGCCGGGCCAAAGCTCTATCGCCCCGGCATTCCACATCGGGAATGCCAGCGCGACACAGCTTGTAGCGGCTATGATTCTTTTCGTCAGTCGGGGATTGGCGAAATTCTTCATCTGATATAATAAATTGGTTGCCGGATCCTTTCAGTTATTTTTTGGCGACAGCCTTCACATGCTCGTAAAGCTCTGTCTCGGCGCCATCGTGATAGCCCGAATGGGAATACACGACATTGCCCGCGCCATCGACCACGAGAACGTGGGGGACAGCCTGCACTCCGACTCCACGGGCAAGCTCGCTGTTTGAGTCGAGCAGCACGGTGTAGGGCCAGTCGTGGGAAGCCACGAGCGAACGCACCTTGTCGGCGTCCTGGGCCTTGTCAATGGATACGGCGACAAGCTCCACTCCGGTCTCGTCCTGCCAGTCGTCATAAACCTGCTCTATCGCGGCAAGCTCTCTCATACAAGGCTTGCACCAAGTCGCGAAGAAGCTAACGATCACGGGCTTGCCGTCAGTGCCGAGTGTTGAGGCATTCACTGCGTCACCGTCGAGATTCTGCAGCGGCACAGAGGGCAACGCGGCCGATGCCGACAAAGATGACACGGCCAAGGCCGCAGCCACAATGAAGTTTTTCAGTTTCATGGTATTGAGGTTAACGGATTACAACTTTGGTTGCTTTCTTGCCCTGACGCATGATGTAAAGGCCGGGCGCAAGGTTGTCGGAAGACACTTTGATGCCTTCGATTGTGAAATATTCCTTTTCAGCCGATGCCTCGTCTATCGCGTCGGTAGCCACGTCAAGGATTCCGGAAGACTCAGCCACAGGCGCCCAGTCGCAGTTTATCACAGTCTGTGATGACCCGTTGGTGAGGATTGCCGCGATATGGCATTTGTCGGGGTTCTGGAGGATATATTTCGAAGCGCTTCCGTATTCCTTGATTTTGTCGATGCCCTTGAATGTGAACTCAAACGAGATCGGGGTACGGGCAGCGGTCTCGGGCACGGATGCCGTGAAGCCACTTCCAGACTTAAGGGTGTTGGCTATGCACACGTCATTGAATTCCAGGCCTGCAACCTTTTTGTCTCCTTTTGTGAAGATGTCCCAAAGGGGATCTGCCCACTCAGCAGCGGCTCCCGAGAATTTGTTCACCTGCGACCAGGAAGCAGTAGTTCCGGTGAGGCCGTCTTCAATCAGCACGAACTCGATTTTGCATTCTCCGGCTGAAACCAGATTGGCAAACTCCACTGTGGCTTTCGCGTATGCCTCGCTGTGATCGGGGTCGAGCCATTCGCAGGCATCCATCGTCACCGACGCGGTTGCGACCGTGTTGTATGTACGGATGGCGGAGATTCCGACAGAGGAAGCCGAGGCGTTGGTGGCATCACGGTTGAGTTTCAGGGTGGGATAGCCTGAAATGGTCTGGGGCCTGTCGAATGTTGTCAAGGCCATGGGATCACCGTTGTGGTAAGCCACACACAACACTTTCCCGGGGTAATCGCGATGGACACCTTCAATCGCCACATAGCCTCGGGGACAGAACTGACACCATGTGCCGGTGTAGTCCTCAATCACGGGGCGATGAACCGGCACGAAAGGCAGGGTGGAGATTTTGCCCGACACGGCGTTCTTGTTCACTGCCACTCCGTTAATCGCGGTCACCTTTATCTTGGCAGCCACAGTGACATCAACCTCATCAGGAGCTACCGCGGATATGGCCACATACTGTTTCGCCCCACCTTCTATGGGAAGGAACTCAATGGTGAAGCTGCGGTCTTCATATCCCTCCATGCTCTGAGTATAGGTAAGCGAGGTGATGGGCTCAGTGCCTTTGTTGGTCACGAGGTTGTAGAACTGATACTCCTGACCGGGCTCGGCATAAGTGGTACCAAAAGCAATCATTGACATATCAATGGACGCGGTGGAAGAAGGAGCAGCCAAGGCCATAAGACCAAGGAATGTGATGCCAGGTAAAAATTTCCTCATAACAGCAGCTTGTTTAAGATTAAAAATAATATCTTCAATGGGACGTTTAATCCCCGTTTATATCAGGCATAGAAGTTGATGACAAACGTATCAGAGAGGTTTATGCCGCAAATATACATTAAGTTTTTGATATTTCCAAACCCCTTTGCCGAAATATTTTTAACTTGCCTACAATTCTGCGCATTTCACCAAATTAAAATTCGTTTAACGTCATAACATTATGGCGACAAACAAACAGAAACCGCGACCATTTCAGGCCGCGGCTCCGGTTTATATCATTTCATATGTATATCTGTCAGTCAGTTTTGACAATCAGGAAATTCGACTGGTTCCAGAAGCGGGTCGGATTGGTGATCTTGAGAATCTTCATGCCGTTGGCCCCTTCCACAAGCTCGTAAGAGTCGGATGGCTGGTTGGTCATCACCTTTGCTTTCTTGGAGCCGAGGTTGATGGTGCGCAGCGAGCGTTTGTCGCCTGTGGTGAAGTAGCTTTGGTCGAAATTCTCAGGCATGATCTTGGTCTTGCGGAGGAATCCCGACTCCATCAGGTTGTGGTCCTTCAGCTCCTTGCCGGTGCCGATGGCGTAGTAGCAGAGGTTCATCTCGTTGTTAAGCTCCACGGCCCTGCGTTCGGCATCCTGACGGGCGGTCGACTCCACCTCTACCACTGTGGTGAGGGAGTCTTTCTGCTGGCCAAGCTGGTCTACCGAGCGGTTGAGGCCTTCGATCTGTATGTTCGCGTCGGCGAGCTGTGTGCGCAGCCCCTCTATGGTCTTCTCCTGGTCGGCAATCTGCGTCTTGAGGTTGGCGACGGCGCGCTGGAGTGTAACATTGTTCTGGTTGCTGGCGGCAAGCTGCTGCTCAAGCTGCTCCAGACGCTGGCGGCGCTGTTCCAGGGCGGCCTGGATATGCTCCATGTCCTCGCGGATCTGACGACGCTTGTCGGGGGTTTCCGCGCCGACACCCCCCGAGCTGAGGATGTTCTCCATCTGCTTGATCTGGTTCATACCCTCGGTGATGTCGTTAAGAATCACAAGAAGAGAATCCTGGTTAGCCAGGGCCACATGAAGAGAATCAGAAGTGGTCGGGCGTCCGGCCTGGTTTCCATCCTTGTTCTGGCAAGCTGCCAGCATGGCCAGGGCCGCAACGGCCACGAAGCCTAATTTCATGATTTTCATAATCGAACAGTTAAAACGTGGATTAATTTTCTTAATTGTAAACACTGCGCGGCGTGTCATTCGCCGTCGGAGGTGTCAGGACGGTACTTGTTGCGGTGAACCTTGCGTTCCTCGCGGCTTGTCCGGTTGCCCGACACCACTATAACAATCTCCCCCCTGGGATTGTTCTTGGAAAAATAATCTGCAAGTTCACCGAGGGTCGCGTTATGGGTGGTGTTATGTAGTTTTGAGATTTCGCGCGACACGGAGGCGTCGCGGTCTGCGCCACACACCTCGGCCAGCTCGCGCAGGGTCTTGACCAGGCGCAACGGCGACTCATATATAATAAACGTGCGCTCGTCAGCCGCCAACTGGGCCAGGCGGGTGGCCCTCCCCTTTTTTGGAGGGAGGAACCCTTCGAAACAGAATCTCTCACAAGGCAACCCGGAGTTGACCAGCGCGGGCACAAACGCGGTAGGTCCAGGCAAGGTCTCGACCTCGACTCCGGCCTGGCGGCATTCCCTGACAAGCATGAAGCCGGGGTCGGAGATGGCGGGGGTGCCGGCATCCGACACCAGGGCCATCACCTCGCCGCCAAGCATGCGGTCGACAAGCGGCTTCACGGTGTCATGCTCATTGAACTTGTGATGCGATGCGAGCGGGGTCTGTATGTCGAAGTGGCGGGTAATCACAGCCGAGGTGCGGGTGTCCTCGGCCAGTATCAGGTTGGCTTCACGCAGCGTCTCCACTGCCCGGGGGGCCATGTCGCCGAGGTTTCCTACCGGGGTCGGCACCACAAACAGTTTGCCTGCGCCTTTGATTTTCTCACTCATAACCGAAACTTTTCTTACAGCAACGCGGCCAATGATTGATAAAACTCCTTGCCGGGGGTCTCGTCGATGTCAAGGGCAAGACGCTCCACGAGGTATTCCTGCAAGGCCTTTTTGTCGGGCAACATCGAAATCCTGACCAATGCCTCCATCATCTGGGGTTTTGAGCCGCCGAAAATCTCACGACGGAAGAAGAAAGCGTCGTTTATGGAGAAAGCGCGGTATAGGTCATCGGGGGTGACATGCCGACGGTATTGCTCCGGTTGCTCCGGTTGCTCCGGCATTTCCGGCTCCACAGCCTCTTCGGCCACGGCCGCATCCTGAGTCCCGGCCTGTCCGTCGCAGGCGGCATCGTCTGCCAAATTACCGGAATCATCGGAATTCTCATCACCCGACACCTCGCTCACCTCGTCATCGTCGACATCAGCGGCAGGCTCAGGTTCAAGACTCTCCTCCTCATCGATTTCGTCACCGTCATCAACAGCCTCATCTTTGGCGGGCAGCACCTCTTCTTCCATCGGGCATGCGTCAGCCTCCTCCTCGAATTCCGCGCTTTCGGCTTCCTCTTCAGCAGGCTGGGGCTGCGTGGCTTCTTGTCGGCATGGCTCCTCCAGGGCTTCTGCCATCTCCGCCTCAGGGGTAACGCTGCCGGCCGCAGGTGGCACGGATATTTCACCATCGCCAGACATATCGGCAGATTCGGCCCCATCGGCTGTGGCGGCCAGTTCGGCCAACGAAATTATCTTGAGTTTCAGGCCGTCGGGCAGGGTGTCACGCTCCGCATCCTTTATAAGGAGCAGTTCTTCAGCGATATCCGCCGTCAGGGCGAGCATTTGGTCTATTACAGGATTCATATGTGGATGTGATCTAATGGAGTCAGAATTGCTGTCGGAGGAAACGGGCTATCGCGTCACGCACCTCTGCCCTCTTGCAGAAGAAATCATTGACGAGAATCACCACGGCGTGGGTGGGATTGCCATCATTGTCGAGCTTGTATCCGGCGTAACAATGCACACCGTTCATGCTGCCGCTCTTCAGGGCGAGCCGCCCTTGAAGCGGGGTGCCTTTCAGGAGCGACTTCACTGTGCCCTCCTTACCGACAAGGGGGAAAAGCGAGACATATGAGACCGCCCCGCCCCTCCTGTGGGCCATTTTCTCAAGCAGGTCGGCCATGACGCGGGCGGTCACACGGTTGTTGCGCGAAAGCCCCGAGCCGTCATGGATGTCAGTGATGTCGAAATCCAGCCCGCGCGACGAAAGCAGCCTGCGCTCGCGGGCGATGGCAGCCGACCGAGGCTGGCCGGGTGTCAACAATCTTAACATTCCTTCGGCGAAAAGGTTGTCTGACCGGCTCATGAGATTGCCAAGAATCTCGGCGCCGCGCGGCGAGCGATGAAACAGAATCTCGGTCATCGGCTCCCCCTCGGTGTCTACCGTCTGCCAGCAGACGGCTATCCCCTCGGCAGCCAGCCGGTTCTCGAGCGCCTCGCCGAAAGCCTCGGCAGGTTCCTCCATAGCCTTGTCGCCCACCTTGTTGTCGCGGTAATTGAGGGCATACAGCCCTGCGCCATACTCGTATCTTACATCCGACAGCTCCCATCGGTCGCAAGGGCCGTTGTCAGGAAAGGTGGAGGCATCAACCTGGATTTCCCCCTCGATTGATTTTATCCCCATTCCTTTCACGGCCCTGACAATCTCGCCGATGAATGAGGGATTGCCTTGAAACTGCGCGCTCTCTATCGTAGGGTCGCCGGCTCCCTCTATCACGAGGTCTCCGAGCAACACTCCGTCTTCAATCTTGCCACGGGTGTAGACCCTGGTCTCGAAGCGGGCCGTGTCGAGCCCGGCCTCAATGGCGGCCGCGGCGGTCAGGCATTTCATCGTGCTGGCAGGCAACATGGCCTTGTGGGGATTCTGGCTGACGACATCGCGGCCCGTGGCGAGGTCGCGGACAATCACAGCCACCGATGAGGCCCGGTCGCGCGAGAACGGTATCACAGACTCGGCGGCCACCGGCAACACGGCGGCAAGCATAATCACGGCGGCAAGCGCACGACACAGGCATTCAAGCCTTTTCCCTCGATATGATGTGTTGTTGTCTTTTGTCTCCATTTCAGCCTACGAATTTACTAAACAATCCATCTTTACACAAACTTTTAAGGCCAAAACACCTTAACCAATGCCAAAATCAACGTTTTTTCGCGCGTGACCAACTTTTTCTCCTATTTTTTTCGTAACTTCGCCGATTGAATCAGCCTCTCTGCCGCAAGCTCTCTCCCACTAATTGTCAACCCCCAACACCGGCCGTCAAGGCCACCGAACGCATGGCACTCAAAACCCGCGACAAACTTATCGAAGTTGCCCGTCAGCTCTTCGCCCACAAAGGGGTGGAGAACACAACCATGCTCGACATAGCCAACGCGTCGGAGAAGGGGCGCCGCACAATCTACACTTATTTCAAGAACAAGCGCGAGATACACCAGGCGGTGATCGAGCGCGAAAGCGAGCAGATTGTCAGCCGGCAGCGGCAGATTCTCGAGTCGGAGGAGTCATGCACCCGCAAGCTGCGGCAGTTCATGGAGGCCAGGTTCCAGATACTGATATGCCCCACAGGCCGCCGCGAACGACAGGACACCGTCCCGTTGCTGATGCGCCTCGATGTCACCCGCGCCGAGAAGACCCGCCGCCTGGCGGCCAGGAAGGAGATTGAGATACTGACCGAAATCCTCGAGGAGGGGAAACGCCTCGGCGAGTTCTCCGCCCCGCAGGCCGACCGGGCGCTCGCGATGATAATAACACTGATGAAAGGAGCCGATGCCCCTGGGTTGCCGCTCAACCTTGAAGACGCCAATACCGACCTCGAGCAGGCGCGGCGCGACATCATCGACTTCGTCATCGCCGGCATCGCGCCCCGCGTCACCACCTCTTGAGGTTGCCACGCCAACCCACCACCGCACAACCAAACGATAAACTTTCATATATCACCATCATGAAATTACTCGAAGGAAAAACCGCGCTCATCACCGGCGCAGCCCGCGGAATCGGCAAGGAAATCGCCGTCCGCTTTGCCAAAGAAGGAGCCAACATAGCGTTCACCGACCTCGTCATCGACGAGAACGGCAAGAAGACCGAGGAGGAAATCGCCGCCCTCGGCGTGAAAGTGAAGGGTTACGCCTCCAACGCTGCCGACTTCGCCCAGACCGAAGAGGTCGTCAAGGAGATCCACAAGGATTTCGGCTCGATTGACATCCTGGTCAACAACGCCGGCATCACCAAGGACGGTCTCATGATGCGCATGACCGAGGCCCAGTGGGACGCTGTCATCGCCGTCAACCTCAAGAGCGCCTTCAACTTCATCCACGCCGTGCTGCCCATCATGCTCCGCCAGCGCAGCGGCTCCATCATCAACATGGCCTCTGTTGTCGGCGTTCACGGCAACGCCGGCCAGAGCAACTACGCAGCGTCAAAGGCCGGCCTCATCGCCCTGGCCAAGAGCATCGCCCAGGAGGTGGGTTCACGCGGCATCCGCGCCAACGCCATCGCCCCCGGATTCATCGAGACAGCGATGACCGCCGCCCTCCCCGACGACGTGCGCAAGGAGTGGGCCATGAAGATACCCCTGCGTCGCGCCGGAAAGGTGGAGGACATCGCCGATGTGGCAACCTTCCTCGCCTCCGACATGTCATCTTACGTCACCGGCCAGGTAATCCAGGTTGACGGCGGTATGAACATGTGATGACGCGTCACCACAGACCAACATAAACAACTATGAATCAGAGAGGCATCTTTCACTGAAAGTATGCCTCTCTATTTTTTTCAAAAAAATTGCCACGGCCATGTCACCTTTCCGCCACGGGATGTGTCTTTATTACGAGATGTCTCAGAAACAACATTAAACAACAATAACAACAACACCGCTTAACTTGATAGAATTATGGAAAGTATCATAGCCGTTTTGATTCCCATCTTCATTTGTGTCGTGCTTCCCGTCCTCATCGTATGGATTGTTTTCCGCGCTACGATGAACAACGACAACAAACGCGCCGAAGTGCTTATAAAGGCAATCGAGGCAAACAACGGCATAGATGCCGACAGGCTCGCCGACGCCCTCGGGAAACCCCGCAAGACAGCCCGCGAAATCCTCAATCTCCGCCTGCTGCGCGGATGCATCTTCTCGCTGATCGGCCTCGGATTCTTCGCCACCTCCATATTGGCCAACATCGAGGAGTTCCACCCCGACAACATCGTCTTCCCGATGCTTATCGGAAGCATATCTCTTGCGATCGGGGCCAGCTACCTCATCGTCTACTTCGTAACCCGCAAGCAGGTCAACGCCGCCTCAGAGAAATAACGATGGACCGCGAGCAATTCATATCCCACGTGAAGGGTTCACAGAAAGCGCTCAGGCGCTTTCTTGTGGCCCTTTGCTGCGGTGACGCCGCGCTCGCCGACGACATCGCCCAGGAGACCCTGATAAAAGCCTACCTCTCGTGTGACGGATTCAAAAATCCCGACAAGTTCAACGCCTGGATATACCGCATAGCCTACAACACATTCCTGAACCACAGGCGGTCTCAGCAGTTCACAACCGGCTACGAGGAGGCCACCGCCATTTCAGGAAGCGACAGCGCAGACGCCTCATTCAGATACCAGGCTCTGTACGCGGCCCTCAACCGGCTACCCGGAAAGGAGCGCACCTCTGTCTTGCTCCATTACATGGAGGGCTACTCCATCAAGGAGATAGCCGTCATCACCGAGTCTTCAGAGGACGCGGTAAAGCAACACCTCTCGCGGGGGCGCACACATCTGCGCGGCCTGCTGGTCTCACCCAACTAACAACTGTCTCAATCATGGAAGAGGACAAGCTCAAAGATATTTTCAAGGATTTCAATCCCGACCTGTCGTCAGACAGCGATTTCATGTCGCGGCTCGAAAGGAGCATGGAGGCTGTCGAGATTGTCAAACGCCAGAATGCCGAAACCCACCGCCGCAGCAAACGCGCTATCGTGTGGGCCGCCCTTGCGGGATTCGTGGCGGGAATCGTGATGACCATACTGCAGCCATACATATGCAGGTGGCTGGGAGGACTCGATTTCACAATCTCGATACCGTCAGTAACCACCGTCGCCATCTCCCCCGGGCTTATCGGATGGGTTGCGACCGCCGCCATATCGGTGTTCATTGCCTACAACACCTACGAAATCGCATCCTCGCAGCTCTCCACCCGGCAGCAACCTGCCTGACAGCACCCGCTGACATACAAATCGCTTCGCGATGCCTGACCGGATGAGATTCCGGCTGACACCGCGAAGCGATTATTGTTTGCCTGAAAGGGCCGCAATACTCACGGCCTCATAGCAATGTCAGAAGAAGGGGAAGAATGAGTTGGAGGCCACAAACTTGCGGTCAAACTCCTCGTTGGTCATATTCCAGAACGCGAGTATGCCCTGGATGACAGGCAGGATCGCCCAGGCTCCGCATGTGATGCACACCAGGAGGATTGTCAGGATTCCGGCTCCCACCTTGTTGATGTAGAAATAATGAAGTCCGATAGAGCCGAGCATCAGCGCGAAAATCGCATACACGCCGCGACACTTCCCTTCCGGCCCGCAGTTGAACGCGTTGTTGGATGTGGTCTCGACATAGGGGCGCATCGGCTGCTGATAGCCCTGATGGTAACCTTGCTGCTGGTAACCCTGCTGATAGCCTTGTTGCTGATAGCCCTGCTGGTAACCCTGCTGCTGGTAACCTTGGTTGTATGACTGCTGCTGGCCGTAGCCCTGTTGCTGGTAGCCCTGGCCGGGTTGCTGGCCAGGCTGGTAAGATTGGTTGGGATTCATATTAAAAGTTGCTCTTTTTACTCTTTGACTGCAAAAATAGACTTTTGGTTGCAATCCGCCAAAAAAATAGCAACAAAAAAAAGACATCCTTGCGGATGTCTTTCGTTTTCGCTGACCGGTTAAGGCAGCCTTTCTGGGTGAAATGTGGGTTTCGAACCCACGACCTTCGGAACCACAATCCGACGCTCTAACCAACTGAGCTAATCTCACCATTTTTCATCTTCCGGAACCCCGGCGAAGCGGTTTGTTCCTTAAGACGGTGCAAAGGTACAACAATTTTTTGATTCCGCAAGCGTTTGGGCCATATTTTTTATCTCCCTCCGTAAATTTCCAAAGGTTTGGGGCAATCCGCAAGAATCTGATGTCACTCCTCAGTGATATTCCCGACATTCGAGCTGCGGAACAATGAGCGGGCGGCCCCTGCGAAATCCCGTGCCCGGCCGCGCCATGCCTCCGGAACGGAGTCGACAGGCATCACCATATAGTTATCCCTCACGAACCCATACCTCTTCCCCACCGGCGCGGTGGTGGATGACGGCTCCGGCTTGAACGCCCCGTCGACCGGGGGCACCGTGAACACAAGCCTGTATGCGGCATCCTTGACATATGCGTTTCCCACGCTGTCGCGGGCTATGGTGACGCGCGTCACAAGGCCGCCGCGCGTGTCGCGGGTCATCATGTTTGAGATGAAATTGCCATGGGAATAAGCCAGGAACATGGGTTTGCCGGTCTTGGCGTTGTCGCGCAGCTCCATAGGCTGCACCACATGGGGATGGCCTCCCATTATTATGTCGACCCCCTCATTCTCCAGGAAACGCGCCCATTGCTTCTCAGACCTCACCGGGGTCAGGGTGTACTCCTCACCCCAGTGCATCGCCGCCACGATTATCTCCGCCCCGGCATTGCGGGTCTTCGCTATGTCGGCGCGTATCGTCTCCGCGTCTATGTAATCCACCACAGCGTCTCCGCTCACGGTAAAGCCGTTGGTGCCATAGGTGTAATTCACAAACCCCACCTTGAAACCATTGATGTCGGCAATGAAAGGGATGCGGCTGTCGCGCTGCGCGGCATCGGCGTATGTGCCGATATGGGCCAGGCCGAGCGAGTCGAGCAGGGCCACAGTTTGTTTAAGCCCCCTCTCCCGACGATCGAGGGTATGGTTGTTGGCCGTCAGGAACAGGTCGAAGCCTGCCCCCGCGAGCGCCTCGACATAACTCGCCGGGGCGTTGAACTGCGGGTAACCCGAATATGCTCCACCGGCCACCGGGGTCTCGAGATTCACCACAGCGTAGTCGGCATCACTGACATAAGGGGCAATCGCCGAGAAGCAATCCGAATAGTCATACCCCCTGTCGCCACGCTTGGCCGCCTCAAGCTGGCCGGTGTGCATCATCGCGTCACCGGCAAACACTATGTCTATTTCCCCGGCAGAGGCCAGGGAGAGGACAAACGCGGCGGCAGCGGCCAGCAGACTTTCCATCACGGTCTTGTTTAAGGATTAGGCATCCCCCTTAACTATACCGGAGAGCCGCGATGACACGGCTCTCCGGTATGGTCAAAGAGGTATGTTTATTGGTATATTGCTTTCTTTCCGGCCAGGAGGGTGTTGCGCATCAGCGACACGATGGTCATCGGGCCGACACCGCCGGGAACCGGTGTGATATAGCCGCATTTGGGCGCAACCTCGTCAAACTCCACATCGCCGCGCAGGCGGAAGCCGCTCTTGCGGGTCGCGTCGGGGACACGTGTGGTGCCCACGTCGATGACCGTCGCGCCCTCCTTCACCATGTCGGCGGTGACGAATCCGGGCACACCCATCGCAGCTATTATGATGTCGGCGTTGCGGCAGATTTCTTTCAGATCGCGGGTGGCGCGGTGACACACCGTCACGGTGGCGTCGCCGGGATAGCCTTTCTGCATCATCAGCGTGGCCACAGGCTTGCCTACGATGTTGCTGCGCCCGAGGACAACGCAATTGGCCCCTTTGGTGGGGATTTCGTAACGCTCGAGCAGGGTCATGATTCCGGCCGGGGTCGCGCTGTGGAAACAAGGCAAACCGATTGACTGGCGGCCCACATTGATGGGGTGGAAACCGTCGACATCCTTCCGGTAGTCGATGGCCTCGATCACCTTCTGCTCGGAGATATGCCCGGGCAGGGGAAGCTGCACGATGAAGCCGTCGACATCCTCGTCGCGGTTGAGCTTGTCCACGGCCTCAAGCAATGTCGCCTCGTCGATGTCATCCTCAAAGCGGATGAGGGTCGACTTGAAGCCACATTCCTCGCAGGCTTTCACCTTGGAGGCGACGTAAGTCTCACTGCCGCCGTCATGGCCGACAAGTATGGCGGCCAGATGGGGGCGTTTCTCTCCGCGGGCCACCATCTCGGCAACCTCGGCGGCTATCTCGGCCTTGATCTTGGCGGCCGTCTCTTTTCCGTCGATCTTAATCATGGGGGGTATCAGTATGGGAAGGGTGGATTATCGGCGTCCGCGCATGGCGCGCATCATCTTCATGGGATTCTTCATCGCGGTGGCGGCCTTCATCATCTTGCGGGTCTGCTCAAACTGGGTGAGCAGGCGGTTGACCTCCTGCAGCGAAGTGCCCGAACCGGCGGCGATGCGCTTGCGGCGGCTACCGTTGATGATTTCGGGATTGGTGCGCTCCTTGGCGGTCATCGAGCTGATTATGGCCTCGATGCTCTTGAAAGCGTTGTCGTCGATGTCGACATCCTTTATCGCCTTTCCGAGGCCGGGAATCATCGATGCCAGGTCCTTGAGGTTGCCCATCTTCTTGATCTGCTGAATCTGGGCCAGGAAATCGTTGAAGTTAAACTGGTTGCGGGCGAGCTTGCGCTGGATTTCCAACGCCTGCTTTTCGTCAAACTGAGCCTGGGCCTTCTCCACCAGCGACACGATGTCACCCATGCCGAGGATACGGTCGGCCATTCGGGAGGGGTGGAAGAGGTCGAGCGCGTCGAGCTTCTCGCCGGTTCCGACAAACTTGATGGGCTTGGTGACCACTGTGCGTATCGACAGGGCCGCACCGCCACGGGTGTCACCGTCGAGCTTTGTAAGCACGACACCGTCGAAATCGAGACGGTCGTTGAACTCCTTGGCCGTGTTGACCGCGTCCTGACCGGTCATCGAGTCAACCACAAACAGCGTCTCCTGGGGCTTGATGGCATTCTTGATAGCCTCGATTTCATCCATCATCTGCTCGTCGACGGCCAGACGGCCGGCGGTGTCGACAATCACCAGGTCGAGATGGTTCTGCTTCGCATAGGCGATGGCGTTCTTCGCGATCTCGACAGGGTTCTTGTTGCCCTCCTCGGTGTAGACCGGCACCTCAATCTGGGAGGCCAGCACCTTCAGCTGCTCGATGGCGGCGGGACGGTAGACGTCGCAGGCGACAAGCAGGGGGCGTTTCCCCTTCTCGCTCTTGAGCTTGCGGGCGAGCTTGCCCGAGAAAGTGGTCTTACCCGAACCCTGGAGACCCGACATCAGGATGACCGTGGGATTGCCCGAGAGGTTGACCTGCGCGGTCTCGCCACCCATCAGGGTAGCCAGCTCGTCATGAACAATCTTCACCATCAGCTCCTGGGGCTTGATGGCGTTTATCACATTCTGGCCGAGGGCTTTCTGCTTCACAGTGTCGGTGAAGCTCTTGGCCACCTTGTAGTTTACGTCGGCATCAAGGAGCGCGCGGCGCACATCCTTGAGGGTTTCGGCCACATTGATTTCGGTAATCTTACCTTGGCCTTTAAGTATTTTGAAACTTCTTTCAAGTTTCTCGCTAAGATTCTCAAACATATGTCGGGAATGTTTTTTTCCTTTAAAACTGGTTAGAGGAGACGGTTGGTGGCTGTGTCGGGGAAGACAATCGAGGGCTTGAATCCGCGGGCCTCCTCGTAGGGCATCGAGGCGTAAGCCATGATGATCACGATGTCGCCGGGCTGCACCTTGCGGGCCGCCGCGCCGTTGAGGCAGATAACCCCCGAACCGCGTTCGCCGGGGATGGCATATGTCTCCAGACGCTCGCCGTTGTTGTTGTCGACGATGTAGACATGCTCGCCCGGAAGGATGTCGGCGGCATCCATGAGGTCCTCGTCTATCGTGATGCTCCCGATATAATCGAGGTTGGCCTCGGTGACGGTCACCCTGTGGATTTTCGATTTCAGTATTTCAACGTTCATGTCAGCGTTCATATTTAATGTTGTCAATCAGGCGCACATCCCCGCAATAGCAGGTGATGCATCCCACGGCGTGGCCGTTGTGGGGAGTTGACCACTCCTTCAGCGGCTGCATCGTGAGGGGGTCGACAATCTCGTAATACTCCACCTCCATCTGGGGGTAAGCGTCAAGCTCCTCTACCACCAGGCGGCGGGTGTCGTCGAGACTGTGGTCACGCGCCCACTCGACACTTTTCTTGAGTATGCGGTGTATCGCCGGGGCGACGGCGCGGTTCTCGGCCGTCAGCCTGACATTGCGGCTGCTCATGGCAAGCCCGTCATCCTCGCGGCATATCGGGCAGTCGATTATCTCTATCGGGAATTTCTCAAGCTCGACCATGCGGCGTATCACGGCAATCTGCTGGAAATCCTTCTCGCCGAAATATGCGCGGTCAGGCTCCACAAAGCTGAAGAGCTTGCTCACCACCTGCGCTACTCCGTTGAAATGGCCCGGGCGCATGGGACCCTCCATCACGGCCGCCACCTCGCCGAGGTCAAACACCCTGGTGTCCTCGGTGGGATACATCTCCTCGACAGTCGGGATGAAAGCGATGTCGACACCCGCCTCACGGAGCTTGGCGCAGTCGGCCTCCTCAGTGCGGGGATAGGTCGCCAGGTCGGCGGCATTGTTGAACTGGGTGGGATTCACGAAAACACTGACCACCACCGCCCCGTTTTCGCGGCGCGCGCGGTCGACCAGCGAGATATGTCCGGCATGGAGGGCACCCATCGTGGGCACCAGCCCTACCGAGCGGCCCTCGGCCTTGAAGCGGGCCACAGCTTCCTTGAGCCCGCTGACACTTCTTATTATTTCCATTTGTTAACAGTCAGGAATTTTTACGGGTGCAAAGTTACGTTTTTTTTCAACATCTACCGCCAAAAATCCCGACAAATCCCGTAACTTTGCAACTCTTTTCGACCCGACAAGGGATGGAGACATTCATATGAGACAGGAATTTGAATCCACACTGCTTGAAAACTGCGTCACCGAGATATCGCGGCTCCCCGGAATAGGCCGCAAGACCGCGCTGCGCCTGGCCCTCCACCTGCTCCGCCAGGACGAGGGGACGGCCAACGCCCTGGGGAACGCCATCATCGACATGCGCAAAGGCATCACATATTGCAAGGTGTGCCACAACATCTCCGAGACCGAGCTTTGCCCGATATGCGCCGACCAGCGCCGCGACCGCGCCACCATATGCGTGGTGGAGTCGGTGAAGGATGTGATGATACTCGAAAGCACCGGCCAGTTCAACGGCCTGTATCACGTCCTCGGCGGGGTCATCTCCCCCATCGACGGTGTCAGCCCCGACCAGCTTGAAATCGACTCCCTGATAGCCCGGGTCGGCGAGGGTGGCATCTCTGAGGTGATTCTCGCCCTCGGAGCCACCATGGAGGGTGACACCACCGGATATTACATCTACCGACGCCTGGCCCCCCACGCCGAGGTGAAAGTGACCCAGCTTGCCCGGGGCGTGGCCCTCGGCAACGAAATCGAGTACACCGACGAACTGACCCTTGGCCGCTCACTGACCAACCGCACCCTGTTCGCCGACTCCATCAAGGCATAGCAACGCAGACACAACCAATGGGCGAAAGACTGGAGAAAACTGAGGTGAGGCTGAGGGCCATGGAGCCTGGGGATGTCGACCGTATGTATCTGTGGGAAAACGACCGGGGGATATGGCCGTTCGGGGGCACACGCGCCCCGATGTCAAGACACCAGCTTTGGGAGTACGCTGAAAATTACGACGCCAACCCATTCTCGGCCGGCCAGCTCAGGCTGATCATAGAGACCGCCACCGAGGACACGGCCGAGGCTTGCGGCATGCTCGACCTTTACGACATCGACCCTGTCAACTCCAGGGCGATGGTCGGGATAATGGTAGCGCCGCAATGGCGCGGCCATGGAATCGCCACACGCGCCCTGACGCTTGCCGGGGAATATTGCCGCGACACACTCGGGCTGGCAACGCTCGCTTCCGAGGTGGCCGCCGACAATTCCCCCTCCATAACGCTTTTTGAGGAGAAAGCCGGGTTTACGCGTGTCGGCACACGCCCATCATGGTTCCGCCGTGGAGACCGGTTTGTCGCCTCCATCCTGTTTCAAAAAAAGCTCATCTGACCCCTCCCTCCCACACATCCGGGACACACTATCCCCGAGTCTGTCTACGCAAACTCGATTGAAGATGAGGCCGGCGCAAAGGCTGAATTCAAGGCCGTGCTTGACAACGCGAGCGCCACCGACGCCGAAAAAACCACAGCGATGTAGACCTACCAGCAGAACGCCACTCCCGCTCCCGGCTATGCCTTCGATATGACATACCTGATGTCTTACACCGCCGTCACCGCTGAAGATGATAAAGGCCGGAGAGACTGTCGGATTCGACATCGACCTCACCGACGAGGCATTCTCATATTACAAGACCGACCTCCACGACTTCGGCTATGACGCCGGGGAATATGAGATACTTGTCGGCAACTCATCGGCCGACATCCTGCTGCGCCAGACCGTCAAGGTGAAATAACCCGCGAAGGTCTCCCCTTCAATACAGATGCCATCCCGACATGGACACTTGTTAGTCCTCCGTCGGGATGGCATCATTTTGTTATTAGGCAGATTTCAGCATCAATGCTCCGGGGGCTCAGAGACGGTCTTTCTCTGACGAGCCGGCACCGGTGCCACGGTATTTCGACCGGGATGCGTTCAGCCTGTATCGCAGGGTCAGGCGCAGGTTGCGCGACCCCTGGTAGTTGGCCGTGGAGACAAGAATGTCGCCATTATACATTTTCACACGCTCATTGGCGGTGTCGAATATGTCGCGGGCCTCAAGCTTGACGGAGAAAGAGTCGTTGAAGAATCTTTTGGTGACTCCGATATTGAGATAGCTGGTGGCCTTGATGTAGCAGTTCTGCCCATGTCCGGCAGTCTGTGCCATAAAGTCCGCGTCAACCGTCCACCCTTTCGGCAACGTCACAGTGTTGCTCCAGTTGAGATACAGAAACGGCTTGTCGAGTCTCTTCTCACGTCCAAGGAACTCAGTGGTGTAGAAACTGCAGAAGACTCCGACGGTGGGCTGTGTCGACCAGCATCCGACTGTGGGCTGCGCGCCGACGGCAAACTGGAATTGCCTGTAAAGAGGCACATTCTCGAATATCACGAGCTTCACCAGCGGGTCGTTATCATAACGCTCGGTGGTATAGAACACCGAGTTGTTCTCATGGTTGTATATGGCCTGGGCGAAGAAGTAACGCCACTGGGCCATGAGCTGGGCGGTGTACATCCTCGTTGGTTTCAGGGCCGGGTTGCCTGCCTGATAGCTGTAACGGTTGACATACTCCACGGTGCCGTCGAGCTGACGGTAAGAAGGACGGCGCGTGCGGCTGGTAAGGTTGAACGACAATCCCACCTGCCCGGCCTGGGCCGACGCTGTCAGCGACGGAAACCAGTTGTCATATGTGCGGCTCAGGTCATTATCGAGCATCCCGCCTTCGAAATAGCGGTAACGCACATGCTCGTATCTCAATCCCACGCCGAGCTGCACCGGCCCGAACGACTGCGACATCTCGGCAAACGCGGCTATGCCGCTCTCCTTGATTTCCGTGTCGCCCCCGGAGATTCCGGCTCCTTGGTAAACCGAGTTGTATGAGACCCTGGAGTCAGTGAACTCCTCTCCCACCTCAATCGAGCCTTTCCACAACGGATAAGACAACACCAGCTTCTCGGCCCACATGCGGCTGCGGTTGACAGCGTCGGTCAACACCACCTGGTCTTGGGCGAGGGCTCCGGTCTCAACCTTGGTGCTTGACTTGCTTGTCTCGGTCTGCAGGAAATCGCCATTGAAGTCGACCGACAGCTTGCCGAACGACCCGGTGTAATACACATTGGCGTTATGGTCGGGAAGCTCGGTCTCATCCCCGTCGTTCCACTGCCACAGCGACTCATACGGAACCCCGTCTGATGTCACACGGGTGTCAACCGTGCCCTTGAGCGAAACCCGGGATTTCCCTGCCTGGTAATACGCGCCGAACGAGTGGTTCTGGCCTGCCTGGTAGTTGAAGCCCAATTTCCCATACAGGTTGCGCGAAACCGGCGTGGTGTAGGCTTCCACCTGCTGGTCGAAGACCTGCGGGCCATAAGTTGTAAGCGAACTGATGTCGTGAAACCTCCATTTGCCTCCATAGAAATAACCGTTGGCAAAGACCTCCAGACCACCCACGCGGTATTTCAGGTCAAGGTTCTCGGAGTTGCGCGCAAAAGTGGCCAGCATTGTGTTGCTGTAGGCCGCCAGGCTGAATCCCTCACCCTTCGGGGGCAATGTCTTTATGCGTATCACGGCGTTGACATCAGCCGGATACTGCGGGCCGGGATTGCTGATCACCTCCACCGACTTGATGTCTTCCGAGCTGAGCTGTTCAAGCGATGACGCATCCGTCACCTTGCGGCCATTGATATATATCACCGGTGCGCCACGTCCGAAGACCTTGAAATTTCCATCTCCTCCGGTGATGAGGGGGATTTTGGCGAGGACATCATTTGCCGTCCCGGCCTTTGACAGCACGCTCCCCGCTACTGTGGTCACCATCGCGTTTCCGGTCAGCCTCGTGGCCGGGAGGTCGGCCTTGACCACGACCTCGCCGAGCATCACCGACGACTCCTCAAGCGCAATCACCCCGAAATCACCCGTGGGCGGGATATTCCCGGTAAAGTCGACATATCCCACCATCGTTATCTTCACGCGGTCGGCCCCTGCCGGGGCTTTTCCGAAACAGAAACCGCCGTCGTCGCCGCTCACCACGCCGTCGACATAAACGCTGTCTCGCATCAACACCACATTGGCAAACGGCAATGGCTCACCCGATGATGCCTCGACAACCTTTCCGCAGACAGCCTGCGCGAAAGTCAGCAACGGGATTATGGCAAATCCCGCCAATATGAAAATCCTTTGTGAAAATCGCATAAATATGTCTGATTGGTCTGTAAGAGATAACCTGTCTATTTATTTCGGCACAAAGTTACGCAAACCGACATACATTTCCAATTAAAAACCAATCAAATATTTCATCAATAAAAATCCCGCACTTCGGGGGGGGTAAAATATCATATCATAACCATCACCCCTGTACAAACAAAAAATACCGAAAAGGCGTATTTCAGCCTGTTTTGCCAGCGATTGCTACCAGGCGGTCAACAGCCTCATCGGTGGGGCCGTCGAAAACCACACATCCCCGGTCGAGTAGAATCGAGCGGGAGCATATGTCACGCGCGAGGTCGAGATTATGGGTGGCAAGCAACATAGCCTGCGGAAGCCGCCGCAACAGATAGCAAAGGGCATTCCTGGCACGCAAGTCGAGATAAGATGTCGGTTCGTCAAGGACGAGTATCGAAGGACGCATCGACAAGACCGTCGCAATGGCCACCATACGGCGTTCGCCCCCCGAAAGCCTCGTGGTCTGACGGTCGACCAAGTGCGACGCGCCTATCGCCTCAAGCGCCTCGCGTACCCGGCGGTCAACCTCCTCTGCCGGAAGCTTCATCATCTGAGGCCCGAAGGCTACATCAGCGTAGACTGTAGGCGAGAAAAGCTGGTCGTCGGCGTTCTGAAACACCATGCCGACCTTCTGCCGGGCCTCTGCCACGGTTTTCTTTGTCAGCGCGACACCGTCGACATCCACTCTTCCCGAAGTTGGCGACAGCAGGCCATTGGTCTGCAACAGCAGCGTCGACTTGCCTGCACCGTTCAACCCCAGCAACGCCACCTTCTCCCCCTTGTCGATGGAGAATGTCACCCCGCGCAACGCTTCCTCCCCTCCGGCCGAGGGGTAAGAATAATGCACATCTGAAAATCGCAATGCCTCTGACATAAGTGATGCTTTGTAGTTTTGGCTCATCCGAAGAAGAGAGCCGACAGGTCGAAATACCTCATCGAGAATATCACCCCTCCCCATATCAACACAAAAACAGTGGAATTGGTTTCCCAGCCTGCCGGCTGGCTCCCCCTGACAAACGACTGCGGCAGCGTGCCGTCGAATCTCCGTGCCATCATCGCCCGGTTTATCCGCTCGCCACGTTCGACGGTGCGCAACAGCAACTGCCCCACAAACGGCCCCCATTCCCGTATCGGATAATTGCGTCGGCCATACCCGCGCGACTGGCGGGCGCGGTGCATCGTCACAGCCTCCTCCCCCAGGGTCTGCATGTAGCGGCTGACCATCAGCAGCTGCGTCACCATCACTGACGGCAACCCGAGCCGCCCCAGCGCGCGGCAGACCCCGTTGAAACCGCAGACATACACCAGCAGCAACGCCGCCTGGACCGACAACAGTCCGCGGACTACTATCGAGATGAACGAAATCCATCCGGCCCAGACCTCCACCCCGCAGACCGTCATCGCGACCCTGTGGTCAAACACCGGGTTCATGACCCCGATGAGCAGGATGAAGGGCAATGTGACCAGCGACTTGCGAAAGACCCTCGCATATGTGACATGGCTCAATGGAGCCATCACCACCGGGTAGGCGGCAAACCATATCAGCTTGCCGAGCTGCAGCACCGGCACCGAAAGCATCACGACCACATACCCCACGGCCACCAGCAGCAAAGCCCGATGGTCGATGTCGCTGAGATGGTTGCGCGTCGCGCAACCATCACCCAACAGCGGATTTGAAAGACGGACACTCATAAGGGTCAATTTCGGGAAGGTCAAGGCTTGTCGGTATGGCGCACTTTCTCCGCGACAGGCTGACGGCGCCCCGTATGGCGCGACAGCAGGGAGGTCAGCGCCCAGAGCAGCACTATCACCAGGGTGGCCCCGACAATGCCCGAAAATGAGTTCTGGTAATCAGGCATTATGGCCGTAGGTGGTGCCAGCGAACCCAGGTCCACATTCCCGGCGACTTTGGCCACTGACCACTCAAGACCGTCGGGGTCGCCGCTGGCTATCCAGACATAGCATATGGCCAGCACCAATGCGGCTCCACCAAACCAGGCAAGCACCGGCCACAGCCGTTTGCCGTCACGCGCGCCGGGTCTGACCCCACAGGCATTCGGCACAAGCAAGTCTGGACGGGATGCCCCCACGAACGAAAGCACTGCCCCGGTAGCAAGCCCCTCTCCAAGCCCGATTACAAGATGGATCGGCAGCATGAACATCAGGAATGTCGACATCGGCAGCGCAGTGATGCCTGAAGCCTCGGTCTCGACCGTCACCAGGAACGCGCCAAGCTCAAGCCCCGACACACAGGCCGCCACCGAGGCCGCCATCAGGCGCCAAGGACGTGTGGAGTCTCCGGCAATCGGCTTGTAGACCAGCGGATAGGCCAGCAACGTCGAGACCGCAGCCATGTTTATAATGTTGCAGCCCAAGGCGAGCATCCCCCCGTCGGCAAATATCAGACACTGGATTATCAATACCGAGCATATGGTCAGGAAAGCGGCCCATGGGCCTACAAGCGCGGCCACCAGCACTCCGCCGATTATATGGCCGCTCGAACCTGTGCCGGGAATCGCGAAGTTTATCATCTGGGCGGCGAACACGAATGCCCCCAGCACCCCCATCAGGGGCACCAGCGAGGGACGGGTGTCTTTCCTCACCTGGCGCGAGGCCATGGCGAGCAACGCCACAGCCGCCACACCGGCGGTAATCGCTACTGGAGGAGAGACAAGAGCATCAGCCATGTGCATAAGGCAGGTATTTTATTTATCGACGGTTAGACATTCAATTTACAGAATAAAAACATCAGCAGGTCACTGTTGGTTTTTCGGACGGAAGATGACAGCCACGGCTGCGCCCGCGAGCTGCACCCCGATTGACACCCACAACAGCACCTCTATGCCACCCCATTTGAGGAGCATCGGCATGAAGAACACACCCAGCACCGCGCCCACCTTTCCCAGCATGGCGGCAATGCCGGTGCCGGTGCTTCTCACCTCGACGGGAAACACCTGCGAGGGGAGGATGAAGGTCACAAGATGAGGCCCGGCATTGAGAAACACCTCGAAGATGACGAACCCCGCGACCGACACCCACAATGGAAGATGCAGGCAATAAGCGGCCAGGAGCATCCCCAACCCGGCGGCGCAGGCGACAAACCCACCCGCGAGCATGCCTATGTGGTCGAGCTTCCGGAGCAACGCCAGTCCGAGTATGAATCCCGGCAGGATGAAGAAGTTGATGACAGCGGTCATCTCCACTGAGTTCATCACCCTCTCGATTCCCACCGCGTCGCCGCGCTCTATCCCCAGCGCCATCACCAGCACAGGCAGGAACACCCCGAAACCATAGACCCCCAGCCCCTCGCAGGCCCAGGGGATTCCGGTAAGGATGACCCTGCGCAGGTTCTGCCCCCTGAACATGTCGAGGTATGAGACCTTGGCCTGCCCTGCCTGTGGCGACGCAGGGGCCGGGACAATGACAGACTCACCGAGGAGCCTGCGGGCCGCCGCCTCAGCTTCGGCCCTCCTCCCTTTCCCCATCAGCCATTCGGGCGACTGGGTGAAGTTTATCCTCAACAGGAAAGCGACGGCCCCCATCCCCACCACAATCCACATCATACGGTTCCAGACAGCGGCGTGGGGGTAGCCTTTCAGCACCGCCCAGCAGATGACAGCAGCGAGGATGAAACCGACCGCGCATGTGGCCTTGGCCACCCCGACCATGAAAATCTTCCACCTGTCGGGCATTATCTCGGAGATGTAAGACGAGTCAAGGCTGTAGCCGCCGCCGACACCAAACCCCGCGAGGAACAGCCCCACGAGAATCCATGGCTGACTGGGGAAAAGCAATACGACCAGGCTGCCGGCGATGATGACCAGCGGGCACGCCCTGAACCATCCGAGGTAGCCACGGCGGTCGGCGACATAGCCCACCACCGTCGAGCCGACCGCGATGCCGATCAGGGCGATGGCCCCCATCACACCCTGCATGAAAGAGGAGAATCCGGCAGATGAGGCCAGCTGAATCATAGGTATCATCACACCCACGACCGTAGACAGTGCCGCCCCGATGATCTGCTCCATCGAGCCGGCCAGCAGCACCTTGAAGTGTCCTCTTGTCAGAGGCATGGTCGCCATGTCAGGAATGACGGTGGCCTTGTCATGATTCATCTGTCCCATATCTGTCAATGATTATGTCATTTTTCGCGTGACTGGCCGCCCATATCATCGTCACCCATCGACTCCTGGTAGTCGCGCCAGGCGCTCTTGAGAGATATGCTCTTGTTGTCAAAGCGGTAAAGCGGCAACAGGAAAAGCCATGTGGCGACGCAGAAGGGCCCGGTGAGAGTCGGGATGCCCCAGTTCTTGAACATCACATCCATGGCCGCCTGGATAAAGAAGGTGGCGATGACGGCGGCGATGGTCCATAGAGCCGACTTCCAGTTGGGCCGGAAGAATGTGCAGCCGAAAGCGATGCCGGTCAACACCGGCGAGAACCCGAACAGACCGGAACTTATGTTGGACGGATCAGCCTCAAACAGGATGGCGAGCGCGAGCGATATCGCCGAGGCAATCATAGCCCAGGCCGCAGCCCAGCGGCTGCACACGGCCAATGCCACGACAAAGAAGACTCCCGTCACCCAGGAATCCACGAGAAACACCTGGGCGATACCTTTCAGCCAGTACACCACCAGATGGCCGAAACCTGTGTCAAGCGTGTATGAGAAATCCTCGGCCATTATCGGCTTTGAAAGTCCCGACCCGTCGAGCCCGTGCAGTATGCCGGCAGCCAGGAGGAAAATCCATGTGGTGAACACAAAGGGGAAGGTGAGTGAGTTGACTTTCCACGGGGCCATGACATTGTTGAACGCCCGGCGCACCCATGTGGAGAACAGCGAGCAGAACACAAGGCATGCCCACATCAGCCAGGTGTTGGCCAGGAATGTCGGGAACGCGCACCCCACCAGCACTCCGTTGAATCCCCAGAGACCGGCGGCACCGTCAGAGGGCTTCTCCCCCATCATGTAGCCACCAAGCACAGAGGCTGCCGCGCCCACGACAGCCCCCCAGGCCACCTGGGGCATATGACACTCATATGAACCCCAGAATATGCCGGCGAGGAAAAGCAGTCCCGTCCAGGCCGATTCCTGGAACATCACCTGCCCGATACCTCTGAAATATGTGCGGGCAGTATCTTTCAATAACGTAAGATTCATCTCTATACCGAATTTTTGGTTATTTTTCTTAATGCAGTTCACCTATCTCCAAGGAAACTCCGCCGGGAGCGGGACTCCCTTGACTGCCTTGCGCACACTTGAGCAGAAATCCCTGACCACGGCCTTCACCGGCCCGGTCTCGCGGCCAAGCACCTTGAACAGCAGCCCGGCCTCGTTGGGTAGGTGGGTGATTCCGGCCGAGACATGGGTGTCGCGATTGATAAACGCCGCTGTCTCGTCATAAATCTTCTTGGCTTTCTCGGGGGGCGCGAGCACCACCACATTGGCAAAGATATCATAGCCATGCATAATCCCCACATCACGCAGACGGCTGTTGGCCGGGTCGATTATGAACTTCTCACGGAAGAGCTGGCGGCCGTCGGGACGTTCGCCGTGGGTGCATACCGACAGGATGTCGTAGCAGAACATCTCCCCCTCGTTGTAATATTTACGGCCACCCATGAAAATCTCGGAATAAAACACCGTGGCAGACGGATGGACAATCATCCTGGTGTCGGAGATGAAACGCGTGTGGCGGCATGGAATCACAGGCTCGGGAAGGAACTCAAGGTATCCCCCCTCCTCCACGGAAATCACCTGCGACAGGCCCGAATAGTTGTCTTTCATCTCAGCCAGCTTCGTAGCGGCCCCGGTGGAGACAAAGGCCATCGCATCCTTGCCGACAGTGATATTCTGGGTGTAACGGTCGCCGTCGATGTTGGGTCCGCCCGACGAAAGGATGTAGACACATGGCATCCCCGGCAGTTCCTCATCGAAATACAGCTCCTGCTGAACAATCAACGGGGCGCGGCGGTCGAGCTCACGCAGTATCGACTTGCCCGACGCGTCAAGCTCGAAGCCGAGATTGAGGTAACCATGTTTGCCCGGCGCGCCCACATACATCGCCCTCGGTGGCGCGAGGTATGGAGCCATCTCCGGCGCGTCGTCGAAGCTTACGACCGGGATGTCGGAATATTCGCGTTTTATTTCCTTCATGGGGATGATGTTATGGAGTTTACTTCTTGTCGAAAAGCGCCATCTTGTGGATAAGCCCGATCAGCTCGTCAATCCCCTCTCCGGTCATGGAGTTGGTGAAGACAAAAGGCTTGCCGGGACGCATCAGCTTGGAATCATGGTCCATGACCTCAAGCGAGGCCCCCACATAAGGCGCGAGGTCGGTCTTGTTGATCACAAGTATGTCGCTCTGCGAGATGCCCGGGCCATCCTTGCGCGGAATCTTGTCGCCGGCGGCCACATCAATCACATAGATGAAGAAGTCGACCAGCGCGGGAGAGAAGGTCAGCGTCAGGTTGTCGCCTCCCGACTCGATGAACACGATGTCGGCATCGGGAAACTTGGCCTCCATCTCCTCGACAGCCGCGATGTTCATCGACGGGTCTTCGCGGACAGCCGTGTGGGGACACGCGCCGGTCTCCACACCGATGATGCGGTCTTCGGCCAGCACCCCCTTCAGGATTTTGCGGACATGCTTGGCATCCTCCGTTGTGACGATGTCGTTTGTGATGATCAACACCTTGTAACCCTTGTCGATGAGACGCGGGGTGATGGCTTCAATCAAGGAGGTCTTTCCCGAACCTACGGGGCCTCCGATACCGATTCTACAGGTACTCATATTTATTATTAGTTGTGTCGCAAATAAACGGTAAAAAACTCAGCTCATGAACATTCTCATATTCCCCTTCTCGTGGAGCGAGGCGAAGATGTCGGCTTCGGGCACGAAAGAGTTCATGTCGTCCACCCTCATCAGGCGAGCCTTCTCGTAAAGCCTCGGCACATCCTCCGACAGGCGGAAAAGAATCTCCTGGGTGTCGAAATGAGACACCCTCACGCAGCGCAGGGCCGCGCCCAGCACCATGTTTATCACTCCGTACTGGTGGGAAGCGAAAAGCTCCTCCTCGCTCAGCCCCTCGGCGGCGAAAGCAAGCCCTTGCGCCACAGGGAAACTGCCCGGCGTGAGCTCCTCCTTGATGTCGCGGTGCCAGAGCGATATGATGCGGTTGTCGGGATAGAACCGCTCCGACAGCTCGGCCATCTTGCGCCCCATGCGCTGCAGCATGGTGCGGGCCTCGTCGTTCATCTTGAAGAGCATCAGCTGGCTGTCGACCTCCTCTACTCCGCGCAGGTTGTTCTTCATCGCCTCGCGGTAGGCAAGAAGGGCGGCCACACCGTCGGAGAAAGCTCCCTGGAGAGCCACCGAACGGGCATATTGCTCAAGCGAGGCCGCGTCGTTTACCATCCCCTCATAAGCGGCAGTCTCGAGTCCGTTGGAAAACGAGAAGGTGCCGACGGGGAAGGTGGAGTCGGTCATCTGCAGCAGGCGCATTACTTTCATAACTTACAGTATTGAATCCGCAACCGCCCCCGGAGCGCGGCCAGGGCAAAGGCAATTCACGGGTGGCCGCGCGCAAGCGGCGATTGCGGATTGTGGTTTTTGGCTCAATGATGATGGTGGTGGTGATGGTGGTCGTGTTCGAGGTCGGTGTTGTCATGTCCGGCGCCGCCGAAGAGACGGCGCAGCTCGCCGGGGGCGAGAAACGGGATGATGTCCTTCCCCTCCTGGAACTCATAGGTGATGTTGTCGATGTTGTGGGTCTCCATCACGGCCAGCATCACCTTCTTGTCGACGGTAAGCGGCACATATACTTTTGTCCCCTTCACCACAGCGGGCCAGTGCTGGTTGCCGATGGCATGGCCAAGCTCCACGCTGACCCGTATGATATCCTCGGGGGGAAGCGACGACAACTTCGACAGGTCTATCACCAAGACATTGTTGAGGTCGAGGCGCAACACGGCGGCACGGCGCGCCTCGGGGTCATAGGCGATGATGTCGCCATCGGCGATACGCGAGCCCCTGGCGAGCGCCACCGGATACTCGTTGCCGTGGTCACCCTTGGCGAGGAAACGGCTCTTCTGGGCCGTCCACTGGTCGAGGAAAACCGTCTCGACATGGCAGTCATCGACACGGGCGGCCCATTCAGGCTGATGGATATTGCCGATCACTTCTGTTAAGTAAGTCGTAAAAATTAATTTATACTAAGCCGCATGGGCAAAATTGATATAG